>URSD01000032.1 GCA_900550395.1 uncultured Porphyromonadaceae bacterium
CCCGATAAAATGAAAACCACCAGCCGATCGGAGGCTTGCACTGCCACCCAATTGTCTTATTTGAACCGCATTGCACCAGGGTGTATCCCTACAATTTGTTTGTATTCAATGCGTTAGTGTTGTCGGAAAGCCGGATTTGACGGCGGCGGTTGGCCTTGTGGCGGTTGTGAGCGCGTCATTACTTTTTTGAGTTGTGGGTACGGGATGTTGCAGGGTGCGGCAATTTTTCGTAATTTTGTAGTCCAATTAAATAAGATATATGAAGATACTTGTTTGCGGCGCCAACGGTCAGCTCGGATGTGAGCTTCACAATGTGCTTGAACGCCGTTGTCCCGGCTGCACGACCTATGTGGGCCATGAGGATCTTGACCTCTGCGACGCGGCGGCTGTGGAACGCTACCTGCGCGAGGGCGACTTCTCGCGCCTGATAAACTGTGCGGCATATACGGATGTGGAGCGTGCTGAGGAAGACAAGATGGAATGCGCGTCGGCCAATATCGACGCCGTAGCCAACATAGCCCGCTACGCCGACGAACTCGGCCTGCGCATCCTGCATGTGAGCACTGACTATGTGTTTGACGGCACCTCCTGTCGTCCGTACCGCGAGAGCGACAAGGTCAATCCCATGTCGCATTACGGTACTACCAAGCGCAAGGGCGAGACCGCCCTGCTGGGACTCGCGCCTGAGAGCATAGTGGTGCGTACCGGCTGGCTGTATTCGCCTTACGGTCGCAATTTTCTCCTGACGATGCTGCGCCTCGGTGCCTCGCAGAAAGAGGTGAGGGTGGTAAGCGACCAGATAGGCACGCCTACCTATGCGGCCGACCTTGCCGAAGCGATAGCCACCATCGTGCTCTCGCCGCAGTGGATAGGCGGCATCTACAACTTCAGTAACGAGGGCGTGTGCTCCTGGTATGACTTCGCCGATGCGATAATGCACGCGTCGGGTAGCGACTGCCGCGTGGAGCCAATCGCAAGCTCCGACTATCCCACCCAGGCCGCGCGGCCATTCTACTCCGTACTCGACAAATCAAAAATAAAAGCCACATTCGGCATCAGCATACCGCACTGGCACGACGCTCTTCTGCGCTGCCTGGAACGTATGAATAGCAATCAATAATTATGTCAACCCTCAGCCAGGAAATCGAACGCCGGCGCACTTTCGCCATTATCTCGCACCCGGACGCCGGCAAGACAACTCTTACTGAAAAACTGCTGCTCTTCGGCGGCGCCATACATATAGCGGGTGCCGTAAAAAGCAACAAGATAAAGAAAACCGCCACCAGCGACTGGATGGAAATCGAGAAGCAGCGCGGCATATCGGTAGCCACGTCCGTGATGGGATTCAATTACGGCGACTACAAGATAAACATCCTCGACACGCCCGGCCACCAGGACTTTGCAGAGGACACTTACCGCACACTCACGGCCGTGGACAGCGTAATAATCGTTGTGGACGTGGCGAAAGGCGTAGAGCAGCAGACCCGCAAGCTGATGGAGGTGTGCCGCATGCGCAATACCCCCGTCATAATATTCGTCAACAAGCTCGACCGTGAGGGCCGTGACCCGTTCGAGATTCTGGACGAGCTCGAGAGCGAACTGAAGATAGCCGTGCGTCCGCTGTCGTGGCCCATAGGCATAGGCGCCAAGTTCAAGGGCGTCTACAACATCTACGAGAATACGCTCGACCTCTTCACGCCCGACAAGCAGAAGGTGAGCGAACGCGTGGAGATTGACGATGTGAACGACCCCAGGGTGGACGCAGCCATCGGCGAGGCCGAGGCCACGCATCTGCGCGACGACCTCGAGCTTATCGGTGGTGTATATCCCGAGTTTGAGGTGGAGCAGTATCTGCAGGGACGCCTCGCTCCCGTGTTCTTCGGCTCGGCTCTGAACACATTCGGCGTCAAGGAGTTGCTCGACTGCTTCGTAAAGATTGCGCCGTCGCCCCGCCCCGTGACGGCCGAGGAGCGAACCATCAATCCCGAGGAGGAGAAATTCAGCGGCTTCGTGTTCAAGATTCACGCCAATATGGACCCCAACCACCGCAGCTGCATCGCTTTCGTGAAGGTATGCTCCGGCCGCTTCGAGCGCAATGCACCGTACAAGCAGATACGCAGCGGCAAGGTGATGAAATTCTCGGCTCCCACCGCGTTTATGGCCCAGAAAAAGAGCATCGTGGACGAAGCATTCCCCGGCGACATAGTGGGTCTTCCCGATACAGGCAACTTCAAGATTGGCGACACGCTCACCGAGGGCGAGGACCTGCACTTCAAGGGTCTGCCCAGTTTCTCGCCCGAGATGTTCAAATACATCGAGAACACCGACCCCATGAAGAGCAAGCAGCTGGAAAAAGGCATTCAGCAGCTCATGGACGAGGGCGTGGCCCAGCTGTTCGTGAACCAGTTCAACGGCCGCAAGATAATCGGTACCGTGGGTCAGCTGCAATTCGAAGTAATCCAGTACCGTCTGTTGCACGAGTATGGTGCTCAGTGCCGCTGGGAGCCGCTGTCGCTCTACAAGGCATGCTGGATAGAAAGCGACGACCAGGCCGCGCTGGAAGCTTTCAAGAAACGCAAGCACCAGTTCATGGCTACAGACCGTGAGGGCCGCGATGTGTTCATGGCCGACTCCAATTATGTGCTCCAGATGGCGCAGAATGATTTTCCGGCCATACGTTTTCATTTCACGAGCGAATTTTGACCGTAAAAATATTTGACTTAAATTTGTTAAGACGGTTGAAAACGTTTATATTTGTAGCCAAATACATTTTTAGATGTTAAAACGATTTTTCATATCAATGCTCGGCACTGTGGCCGGCGTGTTTATCAGCGGCATGTTGGCCGTAGGTGTGCTTATTGCCATAGTTGGTGCTGTCGCCGGCAAGTCGCTGGCGACGGATGCGGGGATAAAGAAACACTCGATTCTGCATCTGAAGCTTGACGGCGCGCTGACCGAGCGCATGCAGATGCCCTCGCTCATGGATATAATCCAGGGGGACGACGAGGAATCGGTGGCCCTGGACGAGGTCTGCGAGGCCCTGCGTCTGGCAGCCGACGACAAGAACATCGACGGCGTGTTCATTGACTGCGGAGCGTTCTCCGGCGGTGTGGCCGGCTGTGAGGAAATAGTGAACGCCCTGCGCCGCTTCCGCAGCGACTGCGACAAGTGGGTGTACGCCTATGCCGACAGCTACACGCAGGGCGCCTATGTGATAGCTTCGCAGGCCGACAGCGTTTTCGTCAATCCTATTGGTAGCGTAGATGTTCACGGTACCGCCAGTGTAACACCGTTCTTCAAGGAACTCCTCGACAAGGTGGGCGTGAGCATGCAGATAATCAAGGTCGGCACCTACAAGAGCGCCGTGGAGCCTTTCATCCTGAATGAAATGAGCGAGCCTGCTCGCCGGCAGTCGCAGGAATATGTCGACAGCATCTGGCACTACATATCAGGCACCGTGGCCGAGGGTCGCGCCGTAAAGCGCGACACAGTGCAGGCGTGGGCCGACAGCATGTGCGCCATATGGCCCGCCGCCCGCACTATCAGTGAGGGCCTGGCCGACGCTGCCGTTTACCGCCGCGTCATGGAGCAGCGTCTGCGTGAGCTTACCGAGCTCGACGACGACGAGGATCTGCGCCTGGTGTCGCCCTCGGCCTACATCGAGGAAAAGGGCGGAGTGCTCAAGGCAATGGATGCAGAGAAAGACCATGTGGCCGTGTATTATGCCGTGGGCGACATAGTGGACAGCGGCAGCGAGGGCATCGTGGGCGAGACTGTCGTAAAAGACATTGTGGAGCTGGCCGACGACGACAAGGTGAAAGGACTTCTGCTGCGCGTGAACAGCGGCGGCGGCAGCGCTTTCGCTTCCGAGCAGATATGGGAGGCTCTGGAATACTTCAAGAGCAAGGATAAGCCTTTCTATGTGTCGATGGGCGACTATGCCGCCAGCGGAGGCTACTATATCTCCTGCGGCGCACAGCGCATATTTGCCGACGCCACCACGCTCACAGGTTCTATCGGCGTGTTCGGCATGATACCCGAGGCGTCGACCCTCTTCGGCGACAAGCTCGGCGTACACTTCAGTTTCGTTGAGAGCAATCCCAACGCCGCGTTCCCCACCATCATGCGTCCCCTCACTCCCGAACAGCATGCAGCCATGCAGCAGGGTGTCAACGATACGTACAAACTCTTCACCGGGCGTGTGGCCGAGGGCCGCGACCTCCCCGTGGACAGCGTGCTGCGCATAGCCGAGGGCCGCGTATGGGTAGGCACAAGCGCCCTGCGTCTGGGTCTTGTGGACGAGATTGCCGACCTTGACGAGGCTGTGAAGCAGATTACGGCGGCGTCCGACCTTGACGAGGACTGCGTGGTGATGTATCCGAAGAGCGACGAGGACATGTGGGCCACCATCCTGCGCCAGAGCAAGGCCGTGGACGCAGCCCGTGCGGCCGCCGGACTCAGCCCCATGGAACGCCGCGCAATGCGTGTGGCCGAACGGCTGATGGGGCAGAACCCCATGCAGGCGCGCATGCCCCTGACTGTGATAAAATAATATATCAGAAGATTCATTATATCCGGCATTTTGACTTTCAAATCGTTCATCCGCCACGCTGTGCTTCTGCCATGCTCCAAACTGTATGGCATGGGGACATACGTGCGCAACAAGATGTTCGACTGGAAGATACTGCGTCAGCACAAGTTCGATGTGCCGGTGATAGTGGTTGGAAATATCGCCGCGGGCGGTACGGGCAAAACGCCTCACGCAGAATACATAATCGAATCGCTGCGGAATACCTATCATGTGGCATTCCTAAGCCGAGGCTACAAACGGCGCACCAAAGGCTTCGTGCTTGCCACTTCCAAATCGGCTCCGCGCGATATCGGCGACGAGGCTTATCAGGTGTATCATAAGTTCGGTGGCGATGTCACGGTGGCTGTGTGCGAGAACCGCGTGCAGGGTATCCAGGAGTTGCTCAGCATCGACCCGGGCATCAACATGCTCGTGCTCGACGACGCGTTCCAGCACCGCTATGTGAAACCTACGGTGGCCGTGGTGGTGACCGAGTACAACAGGCCGCTTTTTGCCGACAGTCTTCTGCCTTACGGACGGCTGCGCGAGAGCGCCCGGGGACTGAACCGAGCCGACCTGGTAATCGTCAGCAAATGCCCGGAAAAGCTCACGCCGATGGATTATCGTATCTTCAGCAAGAACCTGAACCTTTTCCCGTATCAGAGCCTGTTCTACTCACGCTATTCCTACCAGCCTCTGCGCCCTGTGTTTCCTGATGCCGTGCGCCGCATTCCTTATCTCGACTGGCTCGGACAGAACGACAGCGTTCTTGCCGTGGCCGGCATAGGCAACCCGCGTCCGTTCGTGCGCTATCTGAAGGGCTACTGTTTCAGAGTGAAAGTGAACGTGTTCCCCGACCATCACGACTACACCCGGAAGGATATAGAACTGCTGAAACGCCGCTACGGCGAGATGAAAGGCGAGAACCGCATCATAGTGACGACTGAGAAAGACGCGGTGCGCCTCAGCTGCAACCCGTATTTCCCGCACGAGCTCAAGGCCGTCACGTTCTATCTGCCCGTCAAGGTGGAGTTCACGGCAGCCGGACCTACCGGCAGCGGCGACTTCGGCGACGTGCTGCGCCAGACGCTAAAGTTAAAGAAGAACAATTCCGACTGACGGAGCCAAACCACGGCGCCGTCGCGGACGTTATAAGACAATCATACACGAACCCTCATAACTCTTAATTCTATGCTCGACAAAATCAAAGAGACAGCTGCCTTCATCGCAGGCAAGGTAAGCGACATGCCCCGCACAGCCATCATCCTCGGCACCGGTCTCGGCTCTCTCGCCGATTATATCACCGACAAAATCGTGATTCCTTACAGCGAGATTCCCAACTTCCCCGTCAGCACCGTGCAGGGACACAGCGGCAACTTCATCTTCGGCAATCTCGGCGGCAAGCGCGTGATGGCTATGCAGGGCCGCTTCCACTACTACGAAGGCTACGACATGAAGACCGTTACCTTCCCCGTACGCGTGATGCGCGCTCTGGGTGTGGAGACTCTTTTTGTCAGCAACGCCGCCGGCGGCATGAACAAGGAATTCCGCGTGGGCGACGTGATGGTAATCACCGACCATATCAACCTTTTCCCCGAAAATCCCCTGCGCGGCAAGAACTACGAGGAGCTCGGCCCGCGCTTCCCGGCAATGACGGAGGCTTATGACCACAAGCTGGTTGAGCTGGCCGACACCATCGCCGCCGAAAAGAGCATGCGCCTGATGCACGGTGTATATGTGGGTACGCCCGGCCCGACGTTCGAGACTCCCGCAGAGTACGAGTACTTCCGCGTAATCGGTGGCGACGCCGTGGGCATGAGCACCGTGCCTGAGGTCATCGTGGCCCGTCATGGCGGCATGCGTGTCTTCGGCATCAGTGTCATCACCGACCTCGGCGGCAAGGATGTACGCGAGGTACCGACCCACGAGGAAGTCCAGCTCGCAGCACAGAAGGCCCAGCCCACAGTGGAGGCCCTGATGCAGGCCATGGTAGCCCGTTCGTAAGAGCCGTTCCGACAATAAATCTTATTGCGAAGGGCACGAAAGGACCTTCATCCTTTCGTGCCTTTTCATAACTTATTGAAAAGATCATTATGGAAATTTCAAGTCTTGGCGAGTTCGGACTTATCGACCGCCTGACAAAGGATATGCCGCCGAAGCAGAGTTCCACTCATGTGGCTGTAGGCGACGATGCGGCAGTACTCGACTATCCCGACACGGAGGTGCTCGTAACCACCGACATGCTGCTGGAGAACGTGCATTTCGACCTCACGTATGTGCCGCTTAAACATCTCGGTTACAAATCGGCCGTGGTGAATTTCTCCGACATATATGCCATGGGTGGCACGCCGCGGCAGATCACCGTGAGTCTCGGAATATCGAAACGCTTCACGGTAGAGCATATTGAAGAGCTGTATTCCGGCATCAGGCTGGCGTGCGAGATTTATGGCGTAGATATAGTGGGCGGCGATACCTGTTCTTCTCACCAGGGCCTTGTAATATCCGTCACTTGTATAGGCGACGCCCCCCGCGGCACCGCGATACGCCGCAGCGGAGCCAAGCCCAACGACATCATATGCGTAAGCGGCGATCTCGGCGCGGCCTATATGGGATTGCAGGTGCTTGAGCGAGAGAAAGTGGCTTCGGCCGGACAGAAAGATTTCCAGCCCGATTTTGCCGGAAAGGAATACATTATCGAACGTCAGCTGAAGCCCGAGGCGCGTCGTGACGTGATTGAGAATCTTGCCAAGGCCGGAATCAAACCTACCGCCATGATGGACGTGAGCGACGGGCTGTCGTCCGAGCTGCTCCACATCTGCAAGCAAAGCGGGGTGGGGTGCAGAGTTTACGAGGACCGCATACCTATAGACTACCAGACAGCCCTCATGGCCGAGGAACTGAACATGAACCTGGTGACGGCCGCACTCAACGGCGGCGAGGACTACGAGCTGCTGTTCACGGTGCCCCTCGGAATGCACGACAAACTTGCAGAAGTGCCGGGCATACATGAGATAGGATATATCACGGACGCCTCCAAAGGTTGCGCCCTCGTGGGACGCGACGGTCAGTCGGAAATCGAACTCCGCGCGCAGGGCTGGAATCCGTTGGCGTCGAACGAGTGATTTTGCCTCCGCGGTTCAGCCTTTTCCAAGAAAAAGTTGTAACTTTGTTGTCGCAAAACCATATTGAATAATCATAGAGATGATAAATCGAATATTAATCCGGGTAAAAGTGGTGCAGATGTTGTATTCATATCTGCTCACACAGAGTGAATTCCATATCGATTCCGCGCCAGAGGCGCCGACGGCCGACCGTCGTTTCGCCTACTCGGTATATCTCGATCTGCTGCTGGCTATAAGCGAGCTTTCAGGAGTATCGACAGCCCGCGGACGAGGCGTACAGACTGTTGCGGTGCCCGTACAGCTGCGCGACGGCAAGCTTGCTCCGGCCCTTGCTTCGTCGGAGGAACTGAAGACAGTGCTGACCCGCGGCACGAGCGACATCGACGGCCTCCGTCCCATGCTTCAGGCCGTGGCTGATGCCATAGCATCTTCCGAGGCATTCCGCGATTACAAAAAGATCAAGACACGCACGCCGGCCGACGAGGCACGGTTCTGGAACATCATCCTGGAAACCGTGCTCATGAAGAATGCCGAAGTAAATGCTTTCTTCCGTTCATTGCCAGGATTCACCGGCAAGGGCCTGGAGATGGGTTTGCACGAGGCTCAGGATTCGCTGGCGGCTTTCGGAGCATCGCGTATGGGCTACCTTTCGGCCAAGGCCGACCTGCAACGTTCTCTCGACAAAGCCTACGACCTGTATTTCGGTCTGTTTGAGCTGATTGCCGATATCACGCGCGAACAGCTCAACCGAATCGAGGCAGCCAAAGAGAAATATGTGCCCACAGCTGCCGACCTCAATCCCGACATGCGTTTTGTCGAAAACAAGTTCGTGGCACGTCTGCTCGCCGACGAGGCTTTCTGCAAGCGCGTGGAGAAACAGCCCATGCACTGGAGCGACGACCCGGTGCTTGTGCCGCGTCTGCTTGACGAAATCCTTGCGTCGGATATATATAAGAAATACATGGAGGCACCGTCCGCCGACTATGCCGCCGACTGCGAGCTGTGGCGCGACCTGTGCAAGAACATCATTCTGCCGGGCGAGGCTCTTGCCGAGGCAATGGAAAACCGGTCGGTGTTCTGGAACGACGACATGCAGGTGATGGGTACTTTCGTTCTCAAGAGCCTGCGTCAGATGGCATCAGCCCCCGAGGGGGAGCCTTTGCCATTCCTTCCGCAGTATAAGGATGCCGAGGACGAGGCCTTCGGACCCGAGCTCTTCACCCTGGCCGTGCAGCACCGCGATGAATACCGTGCGCTGATTGACCGCTTCATTGACCGTGAGCACTGGGACACGGAGCGCATAGCCTTTATGGACATTGTAGTGATGACATGTGCCATCGCAGAGCTCCTCAATTACCCCGCCATCCCCGTGCCTGTGACTATGAACGAGTATGTGGAGATAGCCAACAGCTACAGCACCGCCCGCAGCGGTCAGTTCGTCAACGGAGTGTTGTATTCCGTGAGCGACTATCTGCGCAGTGAAGGTCGCCTCAATAAATAACCAACCGATAAATCATTAAACTCTTACTAATAATGCTTTCCAATTACATTCTCCTCCAGGCCGCAGCCGGCCAGGGCAGCTTCCTCTCCAGCTGGGGCCTCATCATCATCCTCTTCGTAGTGTTCTACTTCTTCATGATTCGTCCGCAGCAGAAGCGTCAGAAGGAAATCAAGAAGTTCCGCGAAGGTCTTGCAAAGGGCGACAGCGTCGTTACCGCAGGCGGTATTCACGGAAAAATCGTCGAGGCTGACCCCAATGTGACTTACCTGCTGATTGAGATCGCCAGCGGCGTGCGCATCCGTGTCGACAAGGGTTCCGTTTATCCCTCGGCTGCTGAAGTAGCACAGGCCGCAGGCAAATAATACCTGCCGGCAACAACAGGTTCTGCCGTCATGCGCGTTAGCGGCAAAATCCGGCGCTGCTTTGTCCTGATTGCGCGGGCATCGCGCACCAGGCGTGGCAAGGACATCCTGACATTCGGGGTGTTCCTTGTCATATCCGCAGTGCTGTGGATTGTGCTTTCGCTGAATGAGGACGATCAGGTGGATTTGCGCATGCCGCTTCGCATCGAACATCTGCCCGATTCGGTGACTATTGTTTCGACACCCCCCGAGTTTGTCAATGTGAGTCTGCGCGCCAGACGCACCGACCTCCTCAAGAGCCGTCTCGGCAAAAATCCCGAGATAAGGGTGGACTGGCGCACGTATCACGGCCGCCGAAGCATAGAACTGAGTTCAGCCGAGCTCAAGACGCTTGCCCGTAATGCCGTGGGCGGCGCTACGGTTCTTGCCGTGACGCCCGATTCGCTGAACCTCCTTTACACGTCGGAAGCCGGGCGGCGGTTGCCGGTGGTTCTCGACTACAAGGTTACACCGGGACCGCAGGCGGCGTTGCTCGGAAAGCCGACATTCAAGCCGGACTCAGTCACAGTATACTCAATCGGCAATGCAGCCGGCACGCTTGCCGGTGTCTGCACCGAGCCGATTCGTATTTCCGGAATAAGCAAGACCACCACCATGCGTGTGCGGCTCGCAGCCGGACCGCGCACCCGCAATGTGCCGGACAGCGTTGACGTGACTTTCGTGGTCGAGCCTCTGATCATGAAGACGAGGCGCGTAGTGATAGAACCTGTGAATGTGCCTGCCGGGGTAAAGCTCATCACATTCCCTGCGCAGGTCGACGTCACGTATATGCTGCCTGCAAGTGTCTATAAGAAGGCTCTGCCGCAGTTTCGCGTGGTTGCCGACTATCGCAAGATTGATTTTTCTAATCCGACGCGCAACATGCGTCTGAATCTTGTGGATGTGGACGAACGTCTCCAGAATGCGTACCTGTCGGCCGACAGCGCGGAATATATTATTGAACGCAGATGAAACGTATAGCCATCGCAGGCGGCATCGGGACAGGCAAAAGTGTGGTGAGCCGCATACTGCGTGCGATGGGCTATCCCGTCTACGACAGCGATACGGAAGCCAGACGTCTTATGGATGCAGACTCGGGAATAAAGGATGTCATACGCCGGGAGATTCATTCCGGTGCGGTTACAGCCGACGGACGTATTGACCGAAGTTTGTTGGCCGACGTCGTATTCTCTGATGAAGCCAAGCGTCTAAGACTTAACGAGGTGACCCACTCAGCGGTGCGGAATGACTTTGCAGAGTGGTGCGCTGCTCAAGCACACCCAATGGTTTTTGTGGAGTGTGCCATTCTTTGCGAGAGTGGAATGATCCGGCATGTCGATGAGATATGGGAGGTGACCGCGCCTGAGGCTTTGAGGGTTGAGCGCGTAAGCCGCCGTAACAGTCTCGCTCCAGAACAGGTGCTTAGGCGCATAACCGCGCAGAGCGCAGAATACGAAGCACTGCTCGGCGTTGAACGCCTTGTCATTGTCAACGATGAAGTTACGCCGCTGTTGCCTCAGATTGAAAATGCTTTGAAATAGCCTATGTCAAGAAAAAGAAAGGAACTGCCCGTCATTCAGGGGCTTGAAATAACCGATGTGGCTGCCGAAGGCAATGCGCTTGGAAGGACCGACAGCGATATGGTGGTCTTCGTGCCGTTTGCTGCCCCCGGGGATATTGTGGACGTGCAGCTGGAGAAAAAAAGAAGCAGCTATGCGATAGGACGTATAGCGCAGCTTGTAAGTCCCGGAAAGGTACGTGTGCCCGCCAGGTGTGAGCATTTCACGGTGTGCGGCGGCTGCCGGTGGCAGCATCTGCCTTACGAGTACCAGCTGCAATGCAAGCAAAAGCAGGTGGAAGATGCGCTCACCCGCATAGCCAAAATCCCATTGCCGCCGATTTCGCCGATTTTGGGTGCGAAGAAGATCTGGCGTTACCGCAACAAGATGGAGTACACCTTCAGCAACAAGTGCTGGCTGACTCGCGAGCAACTTGCCAGCGGAGAGGAATTCCCAGACCGCGATGCTGCCGGGTTCCATATTCCCGGAGCGTTCGATAAGGTGCTCGACATCAAGGAGTGCCATCTTCAGGAAGAACTCGGCGACAGACTGAGACTCTTCGTCAAGGCGTGGTGCAAGGAACACAGTGTGCCGTTCTTCGATCTGCGCGCACAGACCGGCCTGCCCCGCACGCTGATGATTCGTCTTACATCCACTGGCGAGAGTATGGCTGTGATGAGCTTCGGCAGCGATGAACCCGATACAATCAAGGCGCTTCTGGACGCGGTACGCGAGGCGTTCCCGCAGCTCACGTCGCTTATGTATGTCGTAAACACCAAATGCAACGACACGATTGCCGACCTCGACATACAGCTTCATTCCGGTCGTGAATATATTGAGGAGGAAATGGAGGGACTTCGCTTCCGCATTGGTCCGAAGTCGTTCTACCAGACCAACTCGCTCCAGGCTTATGAGTTGTACAAGGTTGCCCGGGATTTTGCGGGCCTGACCGGTTCGGAATATGTTTATGACCTTTACACCGGTACCGGCACCATCGCAAACTTCGTGAGCCGTCGCGCCCGCAAAGTCATAGGCATAGAATATGTGCCGGAGGCTATAGACGATGCCCGCGTCAACAGTGCTGCGAACGGCATCGACAACACTGAGTTCTTCGCCGGCGACATGAAAGACGTGCTGACTGATTCATTCCTCGAAAAGCACGGCCGGCCTGATGTAATGATAGTGGACCCGCCGCGTGCCGGCATGCATGCCGATGTCGTCGGCACAATCCTGCGCGCGGAGCCGCGCCGCATAGTGTACGTCAGCTGTAATCCGGCCACACAGGCCCGCGACCTGGCGATGTTGCACGAGAAATATGACGTCACGGCGGTGCAGCCCGTCGACATGTTCCCGCATACGGCGCATGTGGAAAATGTTGTGCGCCTTGAGCTGCGTCCTCAGACAAGCGGCGGAAGCGGCGACGACGGGTCGGAAAGGCAGGAGTTGTAGTAACGGGTGTCGCCGGTGACTTCGCGGCCTGCGAATGGAGGCAGAGCGATAGCTTCATTCTCGTGCTGCAATTCAATTTCAGCTACTATCAGACCGGCAAGATGTCCGCTGAACACATCCACCTCCCAGTCCCGGCCGCAATAGGGTACGATGTATCGCCACTTGCTGACTGTGCAGCCGCAGCATGCGTCCATCATCTCCCGCGCGTCGCTCGCGGGCACGGCGTATTCCCATTCGCCACGCACAGCACCGTGGTTGCGGCTCTTGACCGTAAGCCACGCGTTATCGCCGGCGATGCGTATGCGTACCGTGGCATCAGGCGACACACTGAGGTATGCCTGCCTAATCTCCGTCGAGCTTATCGCCATTGACTCAAAACTTTTGTCGCTGACAAGAAATTTTCTCTCAATCTCTTTACCCATATCAATGATATTTTCTGCAAAAATACTGAAAATGACATTCCGATGCGTTATAGCCGTCGTTTTTTTTGCGACGGCAGGCAATCGGTATGTCGTTTCGGCACAGTCGGTATGGGAAAAGACCACGGGCTACTATCTTGTGCGCGGTATGGTGACAGACAGTATTACCGGCGAACCGCTGCCGTACGCGTCAGTGACTCTTGCCGGAGCTTCAGGTGGCGCTGTGGCCGACGCCAAAGGAGTATTTGAATTCAAGGTACCCGCCAAGGCCAAGGCCCTCCATGCCGCGATGGTAGGCTATACCAGCAAGACCATACCGATAAAACAGACGAGCCACAACATTTATGTCATACGGCTGCTCCCTGCGTCTACCGAGCTTGACGAACTTGTGGTGCGCCGTAAGAAATATTCCAAGAAAAACAATCCGGCGGTCGACTTCGTCCGCAACATTAAGGAACGTGCGCCCGAAACTGACCCTGAGCGACACCCATATTATAATTACCGCCGCTATGAACGCATTACGCTTGCCATCAACAACTTCGAGCATAGCGACAGCGATGCGATAATACGTAAGTTTCCCTTCCTGACCGAACATGTCGACACGTCCGAAGTGTCGGGCCGTCCCGTGCTTCCCATTTCGGTGCGGGAGACGCTGAACCGCTATGATTACCGGAAGTCACCGCGCAGTGAGAAAACCACTGTCCTGGGCCAACGGCATGAGGGCATTGACGAGATGGTCGACCGACAGTCCATGCAGACCTTCATGGAGGATGTGCTGCGTGAGGTGGATTTATACGGCAATGACATCAATCTTCTGCAAAACCGTTTTGTGAGTCCGTTGAGCCGTATTGGTGTCGACTTCTATAAATTTTATCTCACGGATACGGTCGAAATAGACGGTGAACGCTGCGTGGTGCTGTCGTTCTATCCTCACAACAAAGCGGCATTCGGCTTCTCGGGACATGTCTATGTGCCCGAGGGTGACTCCACGATGTTCATAAAGAGGGTGGACATGAGAGTGCCACGGGAGATCAACCTGAATTTTGTCGACAATCTGCTCATTTCGCAATCGTTCGCAAAAGCGCCGGATGGTACGCGGCTCAAGACACGCGACGACCTGGTGATGGAAGTGGGCGTAGTGCCGGGAATGCCGCAGATGTATGTGCGCCGTCTCGACGTATACGACAGCCATTCGTTCGGCGCACCTGTGGACAGTACGGTTTTCTCTGCACTCGGCCGAACGCTGCGGGCCGACAGTGCGGATGTACGAGATGCCGGTTGGTGGAACAATGCACGACTGAACCCTATGGACGAACGGGGAGAGGGGCGGGTAGGGCTTCTGTTGGAACGCTTGCGCCGGGTGCCTCTGTTTTATTGGGGAGAGAAAGCCGTGCGCACCATGGTGGTGGGATATGTGCCTACCGGCAATCCGAGCCGCATTGACATAGGGCCATTGAACACATTCGCAAGCTACAACAGCGTAGAGGGTCTGCGCCTGCGCCTTGGCGGCGTCACCACTGCAGCGCTGAACAAGAGGGTGTTCGCACGCGGCATGGGCGCCTATGGCTTCCGCGACCATCGCTGGAAATACGCCGCCGAACTGGAATACTCGTTTCACGACAAGACGTTCCATTCCCGGGAGTTCCCCGTGCATGCGTTGCGTTTCAATTCAAGCTATGATATTGATTTCATAGGGCAGCATTACTATTTCACCAACGTCGACAATATGTTCCTTTCGCTGAAGCGTATGAGCGACCATATGGCTACATACCGACTGCAAAACCGACTGTCGTACATTCTTGAGCTCAACAATAATTTCTCCGTAAACGCCGCGCTGACGCACGAACGGCAGTATGCCACCGCCATGGTGCCTTTTGTCGACGCGATGGGCCATTCATTCGGACATTATGACGAGACGAGCTTGAAAGTGGAATTGCGCTACGCGCCCGGCGAAAAGTTTTATCAGACCACCTCGATGCGTATACCCGTAAACCTTGACGCACCGGTGTTCAGTCTGCGGCACACGCTTGCGCTGAAAGGCGTCGGCGGCTCGAAGTTCGCCATCAACAAAACCGAATTCAATTTTCAGAAGCGTTTCTGGATGTCGGCATTCGGCTATCTCGACACAATGCTCGGAGCCGGTTATGTGTGGAGTTCGGCACCGTTCATTAGTCTCCTTATGCCAAATGCCAATCTGTCATATACCATACAGCCCGAGAGTTTTGCGCTTATCAACCCCATGGAGTTTATCAACGACAGTCAGGTGAACTGGGAACTAAGCTATTGGGCTAACGGTGCGATCCTCAACTGGGTGCCGCTTGTGAAGCGTCTCAAACTGCGTGAGGTATTCTCCTTCCGCGGCGTGTGGGGGCATCTTAGCCGTAGAAACGACCCTCAGCTCAGGCCGGAGTTGCTGCGGTTTCCGGTGTCGGCGGCTGCAACGTCGATGGACCGTGGCCCGTACATGGAGGTATCGGCAGGCATAGACAACATTTTCAAATGCCTGAGACTCGACTATGTGTGGCGTCTCAACTATCTTGACGTCCCTTACGAAATAGACCGTCACGGCCTGCGTGTCTCTTTCCATATGACCTTCTGACTTCGCTTCCCGGACGGCCCGTTTGGCAAATTGGCGATTATTGCGTAATTTTGCAGTACATATCAATGAGTTATTCCTTTCTTTTGCTTTTCTGACAATCTCTTGTAAATCGATATGGTATTAAACCGAAAAATGATTGCAGAGGTGCTCGCTTTGTGTGTCGCCTCTGTATTTATTGATGCCAACGCTCAGTCTGTCGTTTCTTTTGGAAAAGGTTCTATAGCTTCTCAGCCTCCCACCTACGAACTTGTAAAAGATGAGTGGGGCAACTGGAACTCAAAGGCTGTACTGATGCAATCTAAAATGCTGTATGTCGACGAAGTCGCACCTGTTCAGATTGACGGCCTTGAAGTGCCCGGACGGCCTCTGCCTACAAACGATTGGTGGACGGATATTATAAATAGCCAATTTTCGGGTGCCTTGTGGAGTTATCCCCAGATGCTGAACACCTCGGCGGAAGGCGTGGAGGTATGTTTTCCTACATACTGGGCCGATGCCGGCAAGGAGGTGAAATCTAAGAGCAGTGTCACGGTCGGAGCAACAGATTTTAGAGCAAGCGCCACAATCGCCGAAGACTGGCACGACTGGGACGTGCATTTCCGTATGCCGTCAAAAAACGGGAAGGGTGTTATACATGTCACATCCGCTGAGGGGATGCCGTTTACCTGGTTTGAGTTTGAAGCCTCCACGCCCCGGCTCACGTTCGGCAGTCGCAATGTTGATACTTCAGTAACCATGCCATATCCTTCCGGTACAAAGCCCGAGGAAGTTGCACGCGGCAAAGGTCGTGTTGCCATCAAGTACGGCGATGATATATACGGCATTTATTATCCATCGACATGCGGCTTTGAGATGTCCGATGACTTTACAATCCGTTTCCCGGAGGATACCGGATGGATTGTAGTGGCACTTCTTACCGATGCCTCGCAACTTGACCGCTACGAGCAGTATGCGGTATCTGTCCCACGCGACACGCGCGTAGAGTGGAATTACAACCCGCAGGCCGGACGCATGAACACGCATTGGTCGGTGAGAACCGAGAATTTGCGCGGCGATGCATCTACGGCTGTACTTCAGGGCTTCCTTCCGCATGTATGGAAACACGCTCTCGCAGGGCATACTCTTAATTTCACGGGCGACACATACCTCACGCCTCGCGGAAAAATGAAAATGGCGACCTCCTCAACGGGCGATTTTTCATATTCCTATCCTTTCGCAGGTATGCTTCCTGCTTATGCAACACCCGTCGACAAGGAGTTCAACCCAGAGGTAATGAACGAGTTGACAAACAGATATGCCGCACAAGGCACTCTCGGAACCGATACTTACTGGGGAGGCAAGGGGCTAACGCAAATGGCCCTTAACATGACTTTCGCCAAACAGACCGGAAACAAAGAGGCATACGAGCTGTCAAAAAAGAAACTCCGTGATACTTTTATCAACTGGCTGACATATACCCCGGGAGAAAACAGCTACTATATGAGTTATTTCCGCCGCTGGGGTGGCATACTGGGTTCGGCGGTGAGCTATGGTTCCGATGAGTTTAACGACCATCATTTCCATTTCGGTTACTTTACCTATGCAGCGGCTCTCCTTTGCATGGAAGACTCCGGCTTCGCCTCTGATTACGGCGACGTGCTGAAACTCATAGCCAAGGATTATGCGAACTGGGACCGCGAAGACGTCCGGTTCCCGTTCATGCGCACATTCGACTTATGGGCAGGGCACTCCTGGGCCGGCGGTCTCGGCGACGGCGGGAACGACAACGGCAACGGCCAGGAATCCACATCCGAAGCCATGCAGGGGTGGGGCGGCCTATATCTCCTTGGTGTGGCTCTCGGTGATGATGATATGCGTGACGCCGGTATTTTCGGCTGGACCACCGAAGCCCGGGGCACATGCGAATACTGGTTTGATGTTGACGCTCCACGCAGTGCGAATGTCGGTGGACGCAAAGCATGGAACGGAAAGGGTACACGCGAAGGCAACTACAACTATGACCTATATCCATACGCCTACAATTCCAATATCACCTGTAAGGGTATTGGCTGGTGGACCTGGTTCGGCGGCGACCCGCTGTTTATGCATGGCATACAATGGATGCCCATATCGCCGGCACTCGACTATCTGTCCTGGAACCCTGATTTTGTGGCTTGGGCGTATGATGACATGATGTCGGGTGCGAACTCCGATTTCAGCCATGCGTGGTTCGAGGATACGGCCAACAAAGCCGACGGCACAAAAATCGATGCTCTTGCCAAAAACGACTGGGGCAACGTGACGTTATCCTACCTGCAGCGTACGGATGCCGCCGAGGCTTCGCACATCTTCGACAGGGCGTGGGCCGAAGGCTACCATCTCGCCACATCGGTGGGGACCTCACATATATCTTACTATACTCTGCATAATACATTGAGCTACGGTTTGCCAGATACAGGATACCATGCCGACTGTCCTACGGCGGTTGTGTTCAATCGCGCAGGCACCCTGACCTATATGGTATATAATCCCGACGATACGGATTTGATAGTGAAATTCTACGACTCGAACGGGAATAACGTAAAAACCGTGAATGCTCCCGGACGCACGACAACAGTATTTAACCGTGGAGAACCGCTGGCAGACCGTCTTGAAATCACGCCGACCGAAGGCAACATCTTGCCCGGTGGCAGCGAAACAGAACTCAAAGTCGAGGCATTCGACCAGTATGGCGCGCATATACAGGCCGACATCGCCCTTGCTCTTTCGTCAGGATCGCCGGCGTCTCTTAACGGACACATGCTTAAAGTGAACAAGGACGCTGTGAACGGCACGAAGTTCAGCGTGAAAGCCGTAAGCGGCAGTCTTATTGCGGAGGAGGAGTTTACGGTAAATCCTCGACCGGTGCCGGGCGATGTCCGTATCGAAGGTGCAATCGATGCGATTGAAGTGGGCGACGCCCTTGATCTCTCGTTGCGGTACACGGACCAGTATGGCACCGAAACGGCGGTCGAGAACGCTGATTGGAGCTATACCACCACAGCGGGAAGCGCAGGCGTGACTGATGCACGGTTTGCGCCAGCGCACCCCGGCATGTATACAGTAAGCGCCGTGGGGGACAATGTAATGGCGACAACGGACATTTTCGTAATGCCCCGATTGTCGAAAATCAGCGGCTCGGCAGGTGTGGTTTCTTCGAGCGAGGAAAATGTCGGAACTGCGTCCGGAAATGTTCTTGCCGGAGGCAATGATTCGCGTTGGAGCAGCAATTTCAGTGACGACGAATGGATTTACATTGATCTCGGAGAGGATATGTACATCTCCCGTGCAGGCATCGTCTGGGAGAATTCATTTGCATCGGAATATGAAATTCAGATTGCGACGGACGGTTGTGCCATGACACAGCATAAAGGCGTGTATGCAGGTACTGAACGTACAGTGGATGTACCGGCCGAATGGATTACTGTCGGAAGGGTAAGCCAAACCGAACGGACAGCGGATGAAGTCACTACAGTAGTAGGGGCAAGGGGCAGATATGTGCGTATGCATGGTCTCAGACGCGCGCTTCCTTACGGCTTCTCGATCTATGAGTTCAATGTTTATGGTATCAGCGATGCTGTCGGTCCGGACGATTTGCTCGGCATTGATTTTTCTCTGCCGGAAGCTATGGACGAAGACACCGCGGTAGAGCTTCATCCTACGGCTTACAGCCGTTCCGGAGCCATCATATCAACTCCCGAAATAACCTGGAGCGCCGATAAGGCCGCAGACTTCTCTAACGTAACATTCACGCCTCGTTCGTATGGAACATATACTGTCACCGCAAGTACTCAAGACGGCAGGTCGAGTGCGGCGCAAGTATTTGTTTACGAAAGTCTTAAACTGGTATCGCTGCATCCTTCTTCCGGCGAGTTGCTCCTGACCGAAGGTGATTCGGAAACTCTTTCCGTCGAAGGGCACGACCGCTTCGACTGTATCTTTGACATTGAGCCGGACGTGCTGTCGGTTTCCGTACTGGATGAAAAGGGAGTGCCCTCAGACGGCATATCCTACGATGTCCGGAAAGCTTCGGTTTCCGGACACAGGGCTGGTACATACACTCTGAATTTTGATTATAACGGAGTACTGGCTCGTACCATAGTGAATGTGAAAACCTTTGCAGAAACCAATCTCGCACTTGGCCGGCCTGTCCGCGCATCAAGCTACGAAGGTGGAAATGTCCCCGCCAACATCACAGACGGCAACCTCAACACCCGCTGGGAAAGCTCTTGGGAGGACGGTCAATGGTTCATCGTTGACCTTGAGAGCGCATATATCGTTGACCGCCTCGTATTAGTGTGGGAAAACGCCTATGCCCGCGACTATCATATTGAGGCTTCTCTTGACGGTAATGATTGGAAAGAGATTTACAGCGTCACCGATTCCGAAGGCGGTACGGAACGCATCTTGCTTGCCACCCCCACGCCGGCACGCTACCTGCGTCTGACGAGCACACGCCGAGCCCTTACGGCATATGGAACCAGTCTTATAGAACTCGAAGCCTACGGTATCGGACGCTATAATCCTGACGGTGACCATTCTGGAACTGAGGACATAGTGGTTGACAACGATTCGAAGCCGGTTCTGTGGTACGACCTTTCCGGCCATCGCATAGCCGGACCCACTGCCCCCGGTCTCTATATCTGCCGACAGGGAAATGTTGCCACCAAAGTGATGGTAAAGTAATTCGGCCATCCACAAAAAAATATCAGGCCTCTTTGTGGAGGCCTGATATTTTTATAAGGTAATTGAGGGATGTATGCCTGATCAGAAAGGCAGGTCCTCAGAGCTGTCCACGATGGGAGGCACGGGGGCTGCGGCAGGCATGGGCTGTGCTGCGGCGGGTGCGGGCTGAGTTGCGGCAGGAGCGTCGTTGGCGTCTTCTGCGCGCCAACCGCGTATGCTGGTGTACCAGCGGCCGTTGTATTCGCGGCTTTCGATGTCGAAGCTCAGACGTATGCGCTGGCCCACGGTGAGCTGATACTGGTCGGCACGGTCGCCGAAGAAGTCGAAATGTATTTTTTTAGGATATGTGTCTTCGGTTTCGAGCACATACTCTTTCTTTTTCCAGGCGTTGCCGGTTTTGCTTGTGCCGGACTGCATAGGCAGGTCGACGATGATTTTTCCTATTACTTCCATGTATGGTCGGTGTATGTTTCTATTGCAAAAGTAGTGATAATTGTTGAGCCAGCCAAACTGCTGCGCTTTCTTTTTTTGAAAAAAATCTCAGAATGGCAGGATGTTCTCTCTTTCAGAAGAATATGGCGCGAATTTTATCCATTCGTTGAAATCGTCTTGCGGAGTGGGGCGGTCTACATTGTATGTCTCGCCGCAGCCGTTTATAAGTATTTGGCCGGGCGTGAAAGATATGAGAGACCAGTATATGCCTCCGTCGGGACTGAATGTGCAGCGGTCCTTCTGAAACTTGGAGTTGTCGATTTCAAGATTGTTTTTGGCTATTTTGTAATTATCGGGCATCATTTCCATGGTGTATTCGCCCGTGTTTCCGTTTTTCATCATGCGTATATTCTGGAAAAACAGAGTGCCGTTATTGTTGTTTCTTGTGGCGGCGGCACGTATATATACCATAGATGCGTTCACCATATATACGAACATGTGGCGGTTGGTGTTGATCTCACAGTAGGGTTTGCCGTCGAAGTCGGCGTAGCCCACACCGAGACGCCATTCCTGGAGGCATTTCCCGACATCGAGCTTCGACTCACACTTTGACATCTCGTAAGGTGCGACAGTCTCGATGTCTTCCACTTTTTTGAGTGTTATGCCGTTGACCTTGATTTTACCGTCGTTTTTTGCAATTTCAAGCGGTTTTACGTCGGAGGGAAATGAGACTGAGCCGCCGGGTGCGAAGACCGTTTTATGCAGAATACCGGCCGCCGGGATTTCAAGTATGGCCTGCAGTGTGCTGTCGGCGCTATAATAGATGATGCATACGGAATCGGTAATCACCGCCTCGGCATTGTCGGCCGCCCATACTCCCCTGAAAGAGGAGAAGCCGGTCTGTGCGTTGGCTCCAATCATAATTGTAAGGCAGAATAGGGCGGCTAAAATTCTTTTCATTGATTATTCTATGTGAAGTGCTACATTGACGTTATGTCTGCTCAATATTTCTTCAGCTTGCTTGCGGAAGGCGGCTGCACGCGGGTCGCGGCTGGCATATGCGTCGACTACGCGGAAATTGCGGCGTCCGTCGGCCGGTTCGGTGAAGTGCAGCCTGTAGGACGCTTCGGCCACGCTGACGCTGCCGTCGGGCTGCCGATGCAGTCGAACGTTTACCACGGCACCGCCTCGGGTGTCGCGGGTACGCATTCCGCTGATGAAATTGCCGAGGGAATAGACCACCAGACAGCGTGTGCCGTCGGGATTGTCGCGCAGTTCCATCGGCTGTATGACGTGAGGATGTGAGCCGATTATGAGTTCCACTCCGTGCCTCTGAAGCCAGTCGGCCAGCTGCCGTTGCGAACGGTTCGGAAGCATGTGGTATTCATCGCCCCAATGGACGCATGCACATACGATTTCAGCTCCGGCTGCCCGCGCGCCGCGTATGTCGGCGGCGATTCTTGTGGTGTCGATATAGTTGACGGCCGCGCCCCTCGGCTCTATTCCGTTCGTGCCGTAGGTATAGTTTATGAATCCGATACGTATGCCGTTGACGCGACGTACCAGAGGCATGAGTGAATCGCGCTCGGCGTGGTCGCGGTAGGTGCCCGTGTGGGGCAGACGGCGGCTGTCGAGCGCGTCCAGGGTATGGCGCACGCCGCGGTCATGCCGGTCGAGACAGTGGTTATTGGCTGTCAGAAACAATCCGAAGCCGGCAGCGTGCAGCGCGTCGACAAATGCCTCAGGGGCGTTGAAGCAGGGATAGCCGGTGTGTGGCGCGGGACCGACGGGCGTCTCCAGATTGACTACAGCCAGGTCGGCGGTGTGAAACCATGGCGCAACTTCGGCGAAGCATTCCGAATAGTCCCATGCATCCCGGCCGCAGCGCGCATTGTCCAGCTGTATCTGATGCTGCATGGCGTCGCCTGCGAACACGAGTTCGGCATCGTGCGGCGCAAGCAGCATGCCGAGAAGGGTAAGCAGCGGGAGGAGAGCCATGGCGGAGGGGGTCAGCGCTTGTTGCGGCTGTAGGCTGTGACGGTGTTGTGCAGCAGCGAGGCGATAGTCATTGGTCCGACGCCACCGGGCACGGGAGTTATGTAGCTGCACTTGGGAGCGACATTCTCGAAATCGACGTCTCCGGCAAGCCGGTAGCCGCGCGGACGAGTCGCGTCCTCCACGCGGGTTATGCCTACGTCGATGATTACGGCGCCTTCCGTCACCATGTCGGCCGTGACAAGTCCTGGATGACCCACGGCGCTGATGATGATGTCGCTTGCGCGCAGCACGTCGCCGAGATTGCGGGTGTGGCTGTGGCATACCGTCACGGTGGCATTGCCGAGCATCCCTTTCTGGAGCAGCAGCGAGGCCATGGGGCGACCCACGATATTGCTTCGGCCTATGATTGCAACGTTGCGGCCGGCAGTTGTGATGTCGTTGCGGCGCAGCAGCTCTATGATGCCGGCGGGAGTGGCCGGCGGCAGACACGGTTGGCCGAGGGCCATGCGACCGATGTTGCTCGGCGTGAAGCCGTCGACATCCTTATGGACGCTTATCGAGGATATGAGTTTTTTGTAATCGAGATGACCCGGCAGGGGCAGCTGCACGATGAAGCCGTCGATGTCGCGGTCCTGATTGAGCAGACGCACCTCTGCCTGAACCTCGCTTTGTGTGGCCGTGGCCGGCAGACGCACGATGCGGGAGCGTATGCCACACTCCTCGCACGCACGGGCCTTGTTGGTGACGTACGTGACGCTGGCGGGGTCGTCGCCCACAAGCAGTGCGGCGAGCTGCGGGCTGCGGCTGCGCCGTGACGCAATCTCGGCGACGCGCCGGGCGGTGTCGCGCCGCCATTCGGCTGCGGCTGCTTTTCCGTCGAGTATCTTCATCGGCTTATCGGCGCATGCCGCGCATCTGGCGCATCATGCCCATGGGGTTCTTCATAGATGTCACCTGCTGCATCATCTTGCGCATCTGGTCGAACTGCTTGAGCAGGCGGTTGACCTCGGCCGGGGTGGTGCCCGAACCGCGTGCGATGCGCTGGCGGCGTGTGCCCTGGTTGAGCACTTCGGGGTGCTCGCGCTCCTCAGGTGTCATGGAGTTGATGATGGCCTCCACGCTCTTGAAGGCGTTGTTGTCGATGTCAATATCTTTGATGGCCTTGCCTACGCCGGGAATCATGGCGGCGAGGTCCTTGATGTTGCCCATCTTCTTCACCTGCTGAATCTGTTTGTAGAAATCATTGAAGGTGAACTGGTTGCGGCGGAATTTCTTTGCAATCTCCTCGGCCTCGCGTTCGTCGAACTGCTGCTGGGCTTTCTCGACGAGCGAAACGATGTCGCCCATGCCCAGGATTCGGTTAGCCATGCGGTCGGGGTGGAAGGTGTCGATGCCGTCGAGGGTCTCGCCTGTGCCAATGAACTTGATAGGCTTGTTGACGACGCTGCGGATAGAGAGCGCAGCACCGCCGCGTGTGTCGCCGTCGAGCTTCGTGAGCACAACGCCACCGAAATCAAGTCGGGCGTTGAACGCCTTGGCTGTGTTCACCGCGTCCTGACCTGTCATGGCGTCCACCACGAAGAGGATTTCGCCCGGGTTGACGGCATTCTTGATGGCTTCAATCTCATCCATCATCTGTTCGTCGACGGCGAGACGGCCTGCGGTGTCGACAATCACCAGGTCGTTGCCATGCGCCTTCGCGTAGTCTACGGCGCGGCGGGCTATGCCAACGGGGTCCTTTACGTCAGGCTCCGTGTAAACCTCTGCGCCGATGTTGTCGGCAAGCACCTTGAGCTGGTCGATGGCGGCGGGACGGTAGACGTCAGCGGCCACGAGCAGCGGCTTCATGTGCTGCTCGGCCATGAGCTTCTTGGCGAGTTTGCCGGTGAATGTGGTCTTACCGGAGCCCTGAAGACCCGACATCAGGATGATGGCAGGTTTGCCTTTCAGGTTGAGAGGCGCAACCTCGCCGCCCATCAGCGCCGTGAGTTCGTCGTTGACGATTTTTACCATCAGTTGCTCGGGCTTCACGGCGTTGATCACGTTCTGGCCCATAGCTTTCTGTTTGACGGCGTCGGTGAACGCCTTGGCCGTGGCAAAGTTCACGTCGGCGTCGATAAGAGCGCGTCGGACGTCCTTAAGGGTGTCGGCTACATTTATTTCTGTGATTTTGCCCTGGCCTTTGAGCAGCTTGAAACTGCGTTCGAGGCGGTCGCTTAGTCTTTCAAACATATGATGACAGGAGAATTGACGGTTTGGAGATGGGGGTTAAAAGAAGGGGGTCAGACAAGGCGGTTTGTGGCCGTGTCGGGGAAGATGACGCGCGGTGTGAAGCCGCGGGCCTCGTCGGGCGTCATGGACGCATAGGCCATGATTATGACTATGTCGCCCGGCTGCACGAGGCGGGCAGCTGCGCCGTTGAGGCATATCACGCCGCTGCCGGCCTCGCCGGGTATGGCGTAGGTGTCGAGGCGTGCGCCGTTGTTGTTGTTGACAATATGGACGTGTTCGCCGGGCAGGATGCCTGCGGCTTCCATCAGTGCGCTGTCGATGGTGATGCTGCCGATGTAGTCGAGGCGCGCTTCCGTCACCGTCACGCGGTGAATCTTGGATTTCAGTATTTCGATTGTCATGACAGTGCGGGGAAGGAAATGTTGTCGATGAGGCGGACGTCGCCGCAGTAGACGGTGATGCATCCGAGCGCGCCCTCCGGAGCCTGCCGCCACTCCGCCACGGGCTGCATGGTGGCCGGATTGACAATCTCGAAGTATTCCACTTCCAGACCCGGCACGGCGTTGAGAGTGTCGACCGTGGCCTTGCGCACTTCATCCACGCTCTTGCCCTGTGTTGCAAGCTCGGTGGCGGCGCAGAGAGCCTTGTAGATGGCAGGAGCTGTGGCGCGCTGTTCGGCCGAAAGGCGCGTATTGCGCGAGCTCATTGCCAGTCCGTCGGCCTCGCGGTGGATGGGGCAGGGCACTATCTCGCCTTTGAAGCCGATGATTTCGGCCATGCGGCGTATTACGGCTATCTGCTGGATGTCCTTGTGGCCGAAGTAGGCATGGTCGGGCTGTGCCCAGTCGAATAGCTTGCTTACTATCTGAGCCACGCCGTTGAAGTGGCCCGGACGCATCGCGCCCTCCATCACTTCGGCCACTGGGCCAAGGTCGAAAACGCGGGTGTCCGGTTCGGGGTAGATCTCCTCGACGGTGGGAATAAAGGCGTAGTCGGTGCCCTGTGCCTCAAGCAACGCACAGTCCGCTTCCTCGGTGCGCGGATATGTGCGGAGGTCGTCGGGGTTGTTGAACTGTGTGGGGTTGACGAAAATGCTGACGACCACGACGTCATTTTCAGAACGGGCGCGTCGCACCAGCGATATGTGTCCGTCGTGCAACGCTCCCATGGTGGGTACGAGGCCAATAGTCTTGCCGTCGCTGTGTGCGGCGGCCACGGCCTCCCGCAGTTGCCCGACTGTTCGTAGAATCTTCATTTCAGTATTAAAGTTCTAAATATATGCTTTTTCAGAAACTTGTTTTCAGGGTGCAAAATTACGCAATTTTATCGTCCTGAGAAAATATTTGAATAAAAAACGGCTTTTAGTTGATAGTTGAGAGTTTATAGGCAAGAGGGGCCCTGGGGAGGCGAGATACATAAGGACCTAAGGTCATAAGGGACAGAAGCTTTTATAGGGCATAAGCCATAAAAACATTTATAATCAATGTGGGGATGCGCTTGTATACAATGTGATATTTTCGTCGAATATTTATGTAATGAATGAAAATCGTAACTTCTGCTTGTTGCATCGAATTCTGCCAGGGGTATCGCTATATGTCGGAGCTGACTAACCATTTGAGTATGTAAAAGACTAAGAATCCTGCAAATATCGAGTTTGTAAGGAATGCTATTATCATAATGAAAAAAGGATAGGAGTAATTTTTTCTCCCGGGGTAGCGGCGAAAATATGCACGCTCACGTTGCGGCGTAAACCGGTGTTTTTCCAATAACCTCTTTGAGAACAAGACAACAGCAAGTGCACAGGCGGCACAAATGGATATTCCGACAAGAACGGCGTTGACCGTTTGCTCTCTGACTGTCACAACCATGCAAAGCAACAGCAATATGAGTGGCGGCAAAGCGAAAAAACACTCTATGTAAAACCACATATTCCATACCGTCGGACCACCTTTGCCCGTATAATACAGGTGGTCGAGCCAGCTGAATTTGTATGTCCGCTTAAATGCCATTGTCTTTAGGAAATGTGATAGTCGAAATCGCAAATTTAATAAAATCCCGGCAGAAACAGCCCGGTTGAGATGACAGAATGTGAATCGTAACGCATGGAAAAAAGCTGCGCGAGCCACTTTGACCCGCGCAGCTTTTGCTGTGTCTGTTTTCTCGTCAGTTCTCGTCTATGCTGATGGTACCGTCCGGTGCGATTCTGAACTTTAGCTGGTAGTACACCTCCGAGCTTTTGCCGTTGGCCTCCACCTTTTCTTTTCCTATTTCCTGCACGTTTATTTCCAGCACAGCCTCATAGCCTTTATCGCGCGGTTCGTATGTGATGAGATAGTCTTCAAGATTGAGAAACTTGAACCCTTCGGGAATCATGGCCTTGCAGTCATTGATATTCTTGAGCAGGGTGGCGGCTGAAAGGTCCAATGGTGTCAGCTCGTCGTAGTTGATGTCTTTGTAGCCATCGAGTGGTTTGGGGTCGCCGAGTTTCGGAAGCACCGTCTGGGAGATTTTTTCATTTTCAGCATTTACCATGTATACCTGGGCCAGGCTGAGCTCGTTGCTGCATTCGTCGTTGACGCCCTTGTTGGTGACTAAGAGTCGGAACGGCTTCCAGCCCTTGTCGAACTCGCTCACTTGTTTAGCAAGGGCCTCGTACGTGGATTCGGAGTCCATACTGGGAGAACCGAATTCGGCTGCTTTTTCCGCAAGACCGCACGATGTCAGCACCATCGATGCGACAGCAATCACAGAGAGAAGGATTTTTTTCATTTTGAAAATTTAAATGGTTGATATTTCCAACAAAATTACAAAAACCGACGCAACATACCCCCCCCGATAGTTAAATATTGTTAATATCAATGTGCCTTTATTTAAAAATGGCATTTTAGTAAAATTCGTTCACATAGCATTGGTTTTGAAACCTAAAGTCAAAGTCGAAAAGCAATTTTCCATAGTTGAGTGTTGATAGGTAAGAGGGGCGGGCGGAGCCAGTGGTTTAAAATATTAAGTATTAAGTATAGAAGAGGTCTGGTGATGACATATATACAAAAACAGCCGCATGCTGGTACCTGGACATGCGGCTGTATGTGTTTTTGTGCGCTGGGGTGTGCTGGCCGAGCTTGGCTCGATGCGGGTCACAAGGCAACCCTGACGTCGGGGACTATCACCTAACACAACGGG
>URSD01000033.1 GCA_900550395.1 uncultured Porphyromonadaceae bacterium
TTATTAACAATCTCCGGCTGAAATGTTAACGGAGATCTCGACTGCAAAGGTAAAAGCTAACCACATTCAACCCGCGACGAGCGCGGGTTGTTCCCGTTTTAGCGGACACTAAAATTATGAAAAAACTCCCGGAGGCAAAGCCCCCGGGAGTCGGAATTGAAGAGTGCTTATCGTTATTACTTCGCAGTAATCAAGGTGTTATTTCACCATCACCTTGGCGGCGCGTCCGCCCTGACGACGGATGTAGAGCTGGCCGGCCTCGGGGTTGGTGACGCGGATGCCTTGCATGTTGAAGTACTCGGCATCGGCGCTGTCGACGGTGATGTCGGCAATGCCTGTGGTGCTGACGGTGACAGCGTTGGAGCCCTTGGAAATGCCCTTGTCGTAGACAGCCACAACAACATAGGTGTGGTCGCCGTCGGTGGCGTCGGCATCGGTGAACTCGGTCTCACCGGTGGGCTCGGTGGTGATCTTCACGCCGTCGCGGTAAACGTCATAGCCTGCGATGCTGAGCTCGGCGCTTGCGCCGGCAGGAGCGAAGGTGAAGTCGTCAAGCATGAGCATGAAGGCGTCAGTGTCGTGGTTGCGTACGGCGAAGTAGAGAGCGCCGGCAGGAACCTCGAAGCTGTACTCGGTCCACGTGGTGGAGATATTCTTCTTCGAGCCTACGAGGATGAAGTCGGAAGTTTCAGTGCCGGTAGTGCTGTAGAGGAAATCAAAGCTCTCGGTATAAGTTGCATGGAAGCTCTTTGCGAAGAACGTGATGGTCTGCGCGCTGCCGTCCAGCATGGGCGAGATGGCCCAGTCGTCGACCATACCGTTTTCGGGATTATAGTTGAAGAAGCTTGCAAGATACTTCGTGCCGCTGTGCGCCTCGAAAGTACTATTGAAGCTGTTTTCATCGTAATCAAACACGAAGAAAGAAGTGAGGGTCTCGCCGGGATTGATGCCGGGGATATCAACGTTCTGCACACCACCTACGGGCTTGCCGTCGGCGTCGATGAACGTCCAGCCCTCGTACTCGTGGGCGAAGGACTCTGCGTCCTCGAAGTCAACGGTTCCGCTTTCGGCGGGAGCTGCGTTGAGGTCGGGCTCGCTCCATGTGAGGTGAGCTTTGCCGTTCTCGTCAGCCTCGCCCTTGAGGTCGGTGACAGCGGGGAGCTTGCTGATCTGAGGAGTTACGGTCACTTCGGCGGTCTTGTTGTTGTCCTGTTTCTCGTCGGCTGCGAACTCAACCTCTGCGTGCAGCACTACGGGCTCTTCGGCCAGAGCATGCATGTTGAGGGTAAATGTCTCGGTGGTGGCGGTGCCTGCTGCGAGAGCGTCAACGGTCTTGGCAGCTACTTGCTCACCGTCGGCGAAGAGCTTGATGGTGAAGGCTGTGGCATCCTTGGTGCCGTTATTGTTCACGGTAACGGCAACCTCATAGTCGGCACCGGCCTTGACCTTTGCGGGAGCAGAGATGGCACGTGCGTGGAGGTCGTTCTCCAGCATGTCGCCGATCTTGATGTTGTCGATGAAGGTGTAAGCCATAGCCTTGACAGTAGCCTGGAAACGCACCTGCACTACCTTGCCTGCATAAGCGGCGAGAGACCTCGTCACAAGATACCAGCCGTCAGTCTCTCCGAGCTGGTTCATCACTGCAGGCTGCCCGACGGCGGTCCACTCTGCATCGTTCGGTTCCTTAACCCAGATCTGAATCTCGTTGGCGTCTACATTTCCATTTTCGCCGACTATATTGTAAGCGTAGTAGCTTACGCCGGGATTGACAGCGCCTTCAAGGCTTATCTTGCCCGTGAAGAGTGCCGCACTCTCGTCAAGCGCAGAAGCTTTCATGCCGGCAAAGCCGTTGTCGCCGTCCTGCGATGCAATACCATTGAGACTTGTATCCGTGAAGATGCTCCAGGACACGTTGGAGCTGTTGGCAAATCCCGTACCAAGTACGTAGGAGATGTTACCGGCGGGGAAGCTCTCCTCCATGCCCTCATAGGGTGTGCCTACGGCAATCATGTCGGTGATGGTACCCGAACCGTTACCGGCGGAGGTGACAGCAAATATTGCATACTGTACCATATCCTGCTCTCCGGCCGGTACAGCCTGAAGAGTATAGGTTGTGGCGCTGATGGGTTCGTCAACGATCGACGCCCAGCCGGTAGTAGTGGGCTCGGCTACGAGATATGTAACGAGAGACGGGTTGATGGAATTGCCGTTCTGATCGACTGTCACAGCGTCCCAGGTGATCGTTACTTCACCGGGCGTGGAGGTCTCAACCATTGTCACATTCTCGGGAGCTCCGGGTTTGTCGATGCCCACGAATGCGGTCACGGAAGCCACCTCGCCTGCGCCGTCGGCATTGAATGCCTGGACGCTGTAGGTGTGAGTGCCGTTTTCTGCGGTGTCCACGTAGCTGAGGTCAGCTCCGGGTGCGGGAGCGTCGAAAGTATTGATGACATTGCCGTCGCGCGAAAGCTCGATCTTGGTGATGGCAGCGAGAGTTTCTCCACCCATAGTCTTGGCAGGAGCCTTGAACGTAATGGTGGCCTTTCCGGTGCCGGCAGGATCGTTGGCAACAGCGAGATCCGTAGCGAGGCCGGGCACTGTGGTGACGGAGGGAGCGCTGACGGTGAGGTCATCCACATAGAGATAGTAGGTATCCTCATCGGAAATACCGTGGATGCCCACGTAGTAAATGCCGTCGGCCTCGGGCATTATATAGGCACCGAGTTCAACCCAATTTTTACCTAAATCAGTCGGTTCTACAATAACACCGGTCATACCGGCGGCAGTGGCGGCTTTACCCCACTTGGCCTCTACACGCTCGGGATATGCATCGCTATTGGCACGTGCCTGGAAGGATACCTTATACGCCTTGCCGCCCTCAAGCTTCAGGGGTGGAGTAATCATCCAGTCGTCCATAGCAAGATTGGAGTTGTAGGTCATTCTTGCAGCACCCGGATTGCCGTCGGCACCGTTTGCACCCTGATAATATGCCCATACCTTGCCGTCGTTATTGCCGTCAATGATGGTGTAGCCCGAGAGAGCGTCGGCAGAGTCGAAGTGGTTGACATAGGGAGGAACGATGCTGCCCAGTGTCACGCTGTTGGACTTGGCGGGAGCAGATTCCACGCCGGCGCTTTCGGCAACCACGAGGTAATGGTACGTGGTGATTTCGGCGGGCATGGCTACTTCTTCCTCGAAGGAAGTTGCGGTGAGGCCACTGGCAACGGTGAGGGCGCTGCTCGACTCATTATTGATGATGCGGGTCACGCTGTAAGTCACGGCTGCGGGGTCAATGAATCCGCCGTCGGCGCTCTCAGTGACAGCAGGCCACGACAGCTTCATCTTGCCGCCTTCGTAGACGAGGGCAGCTTCCGGGCTCTTGGGTGTGCCTTTGCCAATGAAGAGGGTCAGCTTGGCCTTGGCACCCTCGCCCACGGCATTGGATGCGGTGACAACGATGGTGTACTCACCGGCTTCTTCCACAGTGACGGGGGCGGTCACGTCAGCGCCTGCGGCACCTGTGCCGTCAGCAACCTGCTCACCGTTGGCAAGCACCTTGTAGCCGAGCGTACCGGTAGCGGCAGAGCCGTCGAAGAGAGTTGTGGGAAGCTTGAAGCTTACGTTGCCGCTGAGCGCGCCCTCGGGGAAGTCGGCGGCCAGATCGGTAACGGCTGCGGGAGCGCCTTCCTCGGCAGCAGGAGCAACCACACAGAGGCCCATGATTTCGTCGTCAAGAGCGAAATCCACAATCTTTGTGGCAGCGCCGGTGGCCAGGTTCACCTCGCAGAGGTAGCCCGTCTCATCGGGAGGATTGACAGTCCAGAACATGCGGCCGGTCTTGGTGTCGATTGTGGCCGAGCTTAAGTACTGGGGCGCATGGCCGGTTTCGCCGATCAATGTTACTGCGCCGGTAGCTTTGTCAATTTTGTTGAGAGAAGAGGAGGTGACAACAAAATCCTCGCCCTGCGTCACGCCTTCGTAGCTGATGCCGTAGAGCTGGCCGGAAGCATCGCAGACGATGCTGTTCCAGTTGCCGTCGAGAGGAGCCACTGCAGTGGAGGAGATGGTCTCGCCATAGGACATCTTCGAGAGCTGGAGGCCATCCATGTTGGCATTGTAAGTAATACCGTAGACTGTACCGTCTGTGGGATCGACAGTCTCACCGCCTATGCAGATGTGGTCGGGACTCTCACCACCGTATACCGCCACGCTCTCGCCGCTTTCGAGGTCGTAGGCGGTAGCGGTAATGAAGAGCATACCCCAGAATTCCATATACTCTGTAGCAGTATAGATGCCGTCGTGCAGGAAGGCGCCTCCGCTGGCATCCACTTCCTCGATCTGCATCGTAGTGGTGCCGTCGGCATTGATTTTGTAAAGACCGGTGGGCTGATTTTCCTGTGTCCAGCTGTCGTTGAAGACAACGGAGCCGCGCAGGTCGGGCAGCGATGCGGCTTCTGCGGCGGGCGCCTTGGCGGCCGAGGTCTTCTGCACCAGATGTGCGGCCTTCATGGCTTTCTTGAGCGAAGGCGTGGCTGCGTTGGCAGCGGTACGGGCCTTCAGAGGATGGATGCGGGAGGGAGCCGCATTCGGCTTCATCGACACGGTGCGGGTGAGCTCGCTGCCGGCGGCATTGGCAGCCGTCAGTTTCCGTGCTGTCTGCGGCGCGGCCGCGGCCGAGAATGTCATGGCCACCGCAAGCGCTGCTGAAGAAACGAGAGATAAAGCTTTCTTCATGAGTAATACGGTCGGTTTCTGTTTGTTATACCCGGGGGAGGTGCTGAAACCGATTGAACACCTGTCCGGGATTGGGATATAAAATGATTGTCTATGTCTGCAAATGGGGAAATAAGAGGAGAGAGGAGGATGAGAAAGCGTAGAGAGGGTCAGTAGCGCACCTTTACGGCGGTGGAGCCGCGGCGCAGGATGTAGAGCTGTCCGCGCTCGGGATGGCTCACGCGGGCGCCCTGGAGGTTGTAGTATTCGGCGGGAGCGTCGGCGTCGGTGATGTCGGCGGCCACGTTGTCGATGCCGCTGCTCTTGGAGGTGCGCACGGCAATCTCGTTGCTGACGAGCGACCGCATGTCGCCGCTGACGGCCACTACGGTGTAGAAGTATTCGGTATCGGCGTCAAGGCCGCTGACGGCGCAGCTGGTGCCGGAGCCGGCGGGATACTCGGAATAACCTTCGACGGGGACAAGCGCATAGCACGGGAGACCGACCTTTATGTCGTCGACGGCAAGGGAGCCGCGGGTGCCGGTGCGCACATACTCTATGCGCAGGGCGGTGGCGCCGGCGGGAATCTCGTCGGCCAGCTCATACACATGGCCTCCGGAGGTGGTGGTAATCTCAAGGCGTGCGGCTACGGTCCACTTGCCCTCGACGAGGGCGCTGATGCTGATGCGGTCGTCGTCGGAGCATCCGTTACCGCGGTGCCAGAACGAGAGGGAGCTAATACCCTGCGAATATCCGGGTGTCTGGACGTACTCGCCGGTGTTGCCCAAGCGCAGCGACGGAGCCGAAGTGCCGCAGTACGAGCCGGAGCTGTAGGACGACCGGCTGCTGGCAGTCCAGCCTTCGGGCAACGCCGTAACGCCGTCGTCGAAGCCGCATTCGTCGTACTCCACGCCTCCTGCCTGCTTGGTATAGACCGTAAGCAGATAGCTTTCGGCGTCGGGCAGTTCCTCCCAGGCGGCGGTGAAGCCGGTCTCGGTAACCTCGGAGGCAGCCACAGCCACTACGGCGCGGCGCGTCAGGGGCAGGCGTCCGGTGAACACGGGCACCTCGTTGCTAGCGGCGGACATCTGGAGGGGAGTGCCGTGGCTGACGGTGTAATAGTAGTCGGTCTCGGGCTCAAGGCCGGTGACCTCGCAGGATGTGGCGCCGCGCACCAGCCTGTTGCGGAAGCCGGGAAGGTAGGTCACGCCGCCATCGCTGCCGGCCGCAGGCTCGCGGGCCACGCTGCTGCGGGAGTAGACGTTGAGCACATAGCTGGCATCGTCGCCGGCGCCATCGGCGGCCTCCCAGGTAGCCGTGAAGGCCTCGGTGGACACTTCGTCGGCGTCGTTGGCGACTACGGGTGCGGGGACCTCGTCGGTGCCGCCGGCGACCTTGAAGGTGATGATGCCGTCGGCGCTCTCGGCGATGTCGGTGATGGGAAGATTGAGTTTCTTGCGACCCCAGGTGAGCATGTTGGGCGTGGTGTCGTCGGTGAAGGAGGTCTTGCCGGAGGTACCGGGGAAGGCGTCGCCCGCACGCGAGTATTCGCTCTGGGTGCCGTCGGCCTCCTCTATGTCGACGTACTGATGGGAGGAGCTGTTGTTCACGCTATTGCTCGACCATACCGAAGTGTTGAAGTCGACGTGCCACACGAGCATGCCGTGGCCGGGGATATAGGTGTCCCAACCCGTCTGCTGGCGGTTCTCCAGGAGGAAGAACTCGTTGCTGGAGTCGGTCTTGATGATGCCGCAGATATTGGTGCCTATGGGCGGGAGCGTGGCGTTCATGGGTCCGCTGATTACGTCGGGCTCTATCCAGTCCATGGCGTAACGCTCGAAGGCCGAGTACAGCGGCGGGGTGCAGCCGTCGTTGTTGTAGGGTCCGTAGTCGAGGGCGCTCCATGCTCCGGGAGTGAATGCGCTGGTATAGCTCGTGGCGTAGAGGTCGGGGAGGCCGAGCACGTGGGAGAACTCATGCACAAAGGTGCCCACGCCGTCGGGACGGCTGCCTTCCCACTCGTTGGAACAGCCGTAGCGGTCGAGCTGCACGCCGTCGAAGAAGAGGGTGCGTCCGGCGCCGGAGTAGATGTTCCAGCTGTGGGGCCACACTGTGTTGCTGGCTCCGCCGCTGGCCTCGCCCTGGCCGGCATAGAACACGTAGACGTTGTCGATCATGCCGTCGCCGTCGCGGTCGTACTGCGTGAAGTCGATCTCGCTGTCGAGCAGCTGGCATGCCTCGATAATCATCTCCTCGGGACGCTGGTCGTTACCGGCCCAGTCATTGCCGCCGTAGTAGCTCATGGGATGTGCGAGGGTGACGGGACCATAGACGTCGAACTGCGGGTCGAACTGCCCCATCGAGCTCTCCAGGAAGAAGTCGCGGGCGCTTCCCGTGCCTCCGTGGTCGCTGAAACCGGGCTGGTTGAGCATGTTGGCGAAATAGTTGTGGGCGTCGGGAGTCTGCATCTTCACGTCGGTGTACTCCACCAAGATGACTATGGCCTTCTGCTTGCCCTTGCCGGGGAAGTTGGTCTCGTTGAACAGACCCGGACCGCGCATGGGGCCGGATTTCAGGCGCGAGGATGCGCGCTCGGCGCTCGCGTTCATGCTCTTGTAGACGCGCTGCATGTCGACACCTGCAAGGAAGCTGCGGGCCACGCCGTCACGCAGGCCCACATTGGTGGCGCGTATGGCGCTCACCTGCATGTCGCCGGCAACGTCGACATCGGCGTAGTAAAACGTATTGTCACGGTCAGCGAGGAGATAGCCGTCCTCGGTGAGATAGAAGTGATGGCGCTCGTCGCCCATAAGGCGCACGTTGAGCGTCGTGCCGTCGGCCTGAGTGACCGTCAGCAGCCCCGGCTTGGCGGGTACAGCCATCGCCGCGGGTGCCGCGGCAAGCATGGATGCGATGAATAGTTTGATATATCTGTTCATTATTTAAGCACTCTATAAAACTTATTTCAGCCGCAAAGATATGTTTAAAAACATTACCATGCAACAATTTTTCGTAAAAAATGCTCTTTTTGTCAAAATTAATTTGAAATATATGTCAAAAAAACAAGCCGACCGGCATTACGGGCGTCCATATAGTCCGTTCTGTTAAAAAACATATGTAAAAAGTTTGCATCTTGCGTTTTTTGTACTAATTTCGTGCATCCAAAACACCGGAACCTAAAAATCCTTATACATATATAATGAGCTACCTGAAGTTTGACAAAAACCTGCTCATCAATCTCGACCAGTCGCTGACCAGAGAGATGCTCCGCACCAACCAGGCGGGAGCGTACCACTGCTCGACACTGCCCGGATGCAACACGCGCAAGCAGCACGGCCTGTTCGTCATTCCCATCCCCGAGAAGGACAACAAGAACTACGTCCTCCTGTCGAGCCTCGACGAGACGGTGATTCAGCACGGCGCTGAATTCAACCTGGGCCTGCACCGCTACCGCGGCGGCGTGATTTCGCCGGCCGGCCACAAGTACATCCGCGAGTTCGACTGCGAGAGCGTGCCGCGCATGACCTACCGCGTGGGCGGCGTGATTCTGACGAAAGAGAAAATATTCATTTCCAACGAAAACCGCCTGCTGATACGCTACACACTGGTGGACGCCCACAGCGCCACCACGCTGCGCTTCCGGCCTTTCCTGGCTTTCCGCGAGGTGAACGCGCTGTGCGTCGCCAACGATCGCGTGAACCGCGACTATCAGGAGGTGGACAACGGCATAGGCACGTGCCTCTACGACGGCTTCCCCACGCTGTACATGCAGTTCAGCCGCAAGGCGCGGTGGGTGCCGCAGCCCAACTGGTACAACGGCATCGAGTACGTCAAGGACATGGAGCGCGGAGTGCCCTATTGCGAGGACCTGTGGGTGCCCGGCTACTTCGAAGTGCCGCTGCGCAAGGGCGAGAGCGTGATATTCTCGGCCGGCACGGAAGCCGTGAAGCCCGCGTCGCTCAAGAAGATGTATGAGGGCGAGATAGCATCGCGCACGCCCCGCACCAGCTTCTACAACTGCCTGAAGAACGCCGCCAAGCAGTTCTACGTGCGCCAGGGCAAGGACATGTACGTAATCTCGGGCTTCCCCTGGGGCGTAATCCTGGCCCGCAACACGTTCATGGCGATGCCCGGACTGACGCTCGCCATAGACCACATAGACGACTACCGCAGCATCATGGCGACAGCCATGCGCGAGCTGCGCGCATTCATGGAAAGCGGCGCCACGGACGGACGCCTTCAGGGCATAGACCTGCCGGACATACCGCTGTGGGCCGCATGGGCCATGCAGCAGTACGACAAGACCATCGGGCGCGCCGAGGCCGCCGGCCTCTACGCCGCCGACGTGGCCGACATCGCCGACTACATACTCGACAACCGCCATCCCAACCTGCATGTGGACGAAACCACCGGGCTGCTGCACACGGCGGGCGCCAACTCGCCGGTGTCGTGGATGAACTCGATGCTGTACGGGCGCCCCGTCATCCCGCGCTCTGGCATGCTGGTGGAGTTCAACGCGCTGTGGTACAACCTGCTCGTCTTCGCCGGCAAGCTGGGCGAGGCCGCCGGGCTGGACGCCGCACGCGTGCAGCGCTGGACCGAGGCCGCCGAGAAGATGGCGAAGCCCTTCATCGACACATTCCTCAACGAGGCAGGCTACCTCTACGATTACGTGGACGGCAGCTTCGCCGACCCGGCCGTGCGCCCCAACATGGCCGTGGCGATAGGCCTGGACTACTCGCCGCTTGACCGCCGCCAGCGCAAGGGCGTACTGGACGTGGTGACCCGCGAGCTGCTGACGCCCAAGGGACTGCGCACGCTCTCGCCGCGCAGCTACGGCTACCGCCCCTTCTACCTCGGCTCGCCCGAGGAGCGCGAGCTGGCGATGCACCAGGGCCCGGCGCGTCCGTGGCTGATAGGCTTCTACGCCGACGCCTACCTGCGCGTGTTCGGCATGAGCGGCGTAGCCTACATCGACCGCATGCTCATAGGCTTCGAGGACGAGATGAGCCAGGGATGCATCGGCTCGCTGTCGCAGCTCTACGACGGCAATCCGCCATTCCAGGGGCGCGGCGCCGTCAGCCACGCCACGAACGTGGCCGAAGTGCTCCGTACTCTCCGCACGCTCAAGAAACTCAATGTCTAACACATCCGCCATCCGTATAAAGATATGAAAGCATTAATGTTCGGCTGGGAATTCCCGCCTCACATCCTCGGCGGACTCGGAACCGCAAGCTACGGCCTCACGCGAGGCATGTGGGAATGCGGCGACATGGAAATAGACTTCGTAATACCCAAGCCCTGGGGCGACGAGGACCGCAGTTTCGCACGCATCATAGGCGCATCGCAGGTGCCCGTGGCATGGCGCGACGTCAACCGCGACTACGTGGGGGAACGCATCGGCAACGTGATGAGCCCCGACCTCTACTACGCGCTGCGCGACCACATCTACGCCGACTTCAACTACATGCGCACCAACGACCTGGGCTGCATAGAGTTCTCCGGCCGCTACCCCGACAATCTGCTCGAGGAAATCAACAACTACAGCATAATGGCAGGCGTCGTGGCCCGCACGGTGCCCTGCGACATCATCCACAGCCACGACTGGCTCACCTACCCCGCCGGCATCCACGCCAAGCAGGTGACCGGCAAGCCGCTGGTGATACACGTGCATGCTACGGACTACGACCGTTCGCGCGGCAACGTGAACCCGACGGTGTTCAACATCGAGCGCGACGGCATGCTGCACGCCGACCACATCATCACCGTCAGCAACCTGACGCGCCAGACCGTAATCGACAAGTACGGCATCGACCCGGCCAAAGTCACCACCGTGCACAACGCCGTGGTGCCCCTGAGCCAGGAGCTGCTGGACGTTGAGGTGAAGAAGCCCAAGGAGAAGGTTGTGACCTTCCTGGGCCGCATCACCATGCAGAAGGGTCCGGAATACTTCGTGGAGGCCGCCGTGAAGGTGCTCCGCCTCTGCCACAACGTGCGCTTCGTGATGGCCGGCAGCGGCGACATGATGGACAAGATGATACGCCTTGCCGCCGAGCGCGGCATCGCCGACCGCTTCCACTTCCCGGGCTTCCAGAAGGGCAAGCAGGTGTACGAGATGCTCAAGGCGAGCGACGTCTACATCATGCCCAGCGTGAGCGAGCCTTTCGGCATCTCGCCTCTGGAAGCCATGCAGATGGGCGTGCCCAGCATCATCTCCAAGCAAAGCGGATGCGCCGAGATTCTCAGCAACGTCATCAAGACCGACTACTGGGACATCGACGCCATGGCCGACGCCATACACTCCATCATCACCTACCCCGCCATGTACAACCAGCTGCGCGAGGAAGGCCTCAAAGAGGTGGCTCAGATCACCTGGGACAAAGCCGGGCAGAAAGTCATCGACATCTACAAAAAAGTTCTTAACCGATAACAAGCCACACACCATACCACAATGAAAGCCATTTGCTTCAACTTTGAAATCCATCAGCCCATGCGCCTGAAGCGCTACCGCTTCTTCGACATAGGCAACGACCACTACTACTACGATGACTTCCTGAACGACGAAATCGTTAGCCGTGTGGCCCACAACAGCTACATACCCGCAGCCGAGACGCTGCTGCGCATGATCAACGACAGCAAGGGCGCATTCCGCTGCTCGTTCAGCATCAGCGGCATAGCCCTGGAGCAGCTGGAGCAGTACGTGCCGGAGTTCATCGACCTGCTGCGCCGCCTGGCCGACACGGGCGCCGTGGAATTCCTGGCCGTGCCGTACGCCCACTCGCTGGCCTCGCTGGCCGACCCCGAGGAATTCGCCAACCAGGTGAAGGTGGAGGCCGACAAGCTCAACAACCTGCTCGGCGTCAAGCCCAAGGTGCTGCACAACACCGAGCTTATCTACGACGACGAGATAGCGCCGCAGGTGCTCGCCATGGGATTCAAAGGCATCCTGACCGAGGGCGCCAAGCACATCCTGGGCTGGAAGAGCCCCAACTACGTGTACTCGGCAGCCAGCGCGCCCAAGGTGCGCCTCCTGCTCAAGAACGACAAGCTGGGCGACGACATCGCCGCACGTTTCAGCAACACGTCGTGGGACGAATATCCCCTGACGGCCGACAAGTACATCAACTGGATAGCCTCCACGCCGGCCGAGGAGCAGGTGGTGAACCTGTGCCTCAACCTGGAGACGTTCGGCGGCTTCCATCCCGCCAACACCGGCATCTTCCAGTTCCTCGAGGCTCTGCCGCGCTTCGCCGCCGAGAAGGGCATAGAGTTCCGCACGCCGTCGCAGGTGCTCAGCGTGGTTAAACCCGTGGGCGAGCTGAGCGTGATGCACCCCATCAGCGGTGCCGACGAGGCACGCGACGTGAGCGCATGGCTGGGCAACGCCCTCCAGGACGAAGCTTTCCGCAAGCTCTACGGCGTGGCCGAGCGTGTACGCCTCTGCGACGACCGCCGTCTGAAGCAGGACTGGTACTACCTCCAGGGCAGCGACCACTTCTACTACATGAGCACCAAGCACTTCGCCGACGGTGCCGCACACTCGATGTTCAGCCCCTACGAGACGCCCTACCAGGCCTTCACCAACTACATGAACGTGCTGGCCGACTTCATCGTGCGCGTAGAGGAGCAGTACCCCCTCAGCATCGAGAACGAGGAGCTGAACTCGCTGCTCACGACCATACGCAACCAGGCCACGGAAATCGAGACCCTGAACAAGGAGCTGGCCTCCACGCGCAAGAACCTGGAGCAGTTCAACGTGGAGCACGCACTGCGCGAGCATGAGGCACCCAAGGCCGAGGCTGAACCCGCAAAGAAGCCCGCCCGCAAGGCATGCGCCAAGAAGCCAGCAGCCAAGAAGAAAGCCACCAAGAAGGCTGAATAATCAGCCCGCCCCATACATACTCGGGAGGCAGACCGCACACCCCGCACGGTCTGCCTCCCGTTTCATAAAAACCGTCAAATCATCCTGAATCTATGAAAAATCTGTGTCTGTTCGTATTCATCGCCCTCAGCCTCGCCGCAGGCGCGAAGACAGTGCAAAAAGGCTTCGTGCAGGAGTATAACGAGAAAGCCCGCAAGACTCCCCTGGCAGGCGTGGAGCTGAATGTGCGCTCGGCGCAAAGCACCGTCAGCGATAGTTCAGGACGCTTCACCCTCGATTTCCTCACCCTAAAGCCGGGCGAGCGCGTCAGTGTACGCCGAATTGAGAAGGCCGGTTATGAGATATTCAACAAGGAAGCCATTGAGCAGTGGAATATCAACCCAGCCAAGCCATTCAACATAAAAATGTGCCGGTCGGACAAATTCAAGCGCATACGCGACAACAACAGGAAAGTATCGACCGAAAGTTACGTCCGTCAGCACAAAAAAGACGTGGCTGCAATCGAGAAACTCAAGACCGAGGGGAAACTGCGCGATGAAGAATATCGCAGGCAACTTTCTGAACTGCAAGAGAATTATGATAGGCAGTTTGACAATCTCGAAAACTACGTGGACAGATTCTCGCGCATCGACCTGTCGGAGCTGTCGTCGACTGAGCAGGAAATAATCGACCTTGTGCAGCAAGGACGCATAGACGAAGCTATCGCCAAGTACGAGCAGCAGGACTATGTCGGGAAATATCTCCAAGAAACTTCTCAGATTCATAAGGTCGATGCGGCCATCAATAAGCTGTCAGCCGTAAAACAGGCACGAGAGCAACACAGAGATAGCATCCTGGCCGCAGTCAGCCGTCAGATTGAGACGCTCCAGCTTGCCGGAGGACGTAAAAATTATCTAAAAGCAGTTGAGATTATCCGTCAAATAGCAGACGCGGACACCACAAACGCCACATGGGCGTTGAAAGCGGGTGATGCCGTGTCTTGCTACTTATCCGATTACGCACTTGCGCTGAAATATTACAATACTGCATTACATCTATTAAAAAAGAGTAAGGACACTTCCGAATTAGCCACAGCTTATAATTATATAGGCAATTTATACTCATATAAAGGAGAATACAACACGGCATTAGATTATTTTCTGAAATCATTAAATCTCCATCAACCAAGTCAAGACAATAAAGATTTATCTTTAGCTACCACATACAATAATATCGGCTTCGCATATTCTACTTTAGGCGATCCCTCTAAATCGCTTGATTATTATAAACTGGCTCTTTCTATAAGGCAAGACCTACCGCCCTCAGATAGTCCCGAGATAGCGCTGGTTTACAATAATTTAGGCGCAGCTTATTCCACAATGGGAGAACAGTCAGAGGCTATAGATTGCTACATATCAGCGTTATCCATTCAAGAAAAAAGCCTTATGGCAGGCCACCCGGCTTTAGCTTTAACATACAATAATCTCGGACTGGCATATTCTTTAACAAACCGACAAACTGAGGCTATAAGTTACTACAAGAAGGCTTTGGCTATTTATGAAAAGGCATTTGGAGAAAAGCATCCTGACACAGCACGTACTTTCAATAACTTAGGATATGCTTATTATGCGCTCAATCAAGATAACGACTCGTTTGAATATTATCAAAAGGCCATTGCTATTCAAGAACCTATTCTGGGAATCAAACACCCGGAGACATCCAGAACATACAATAATTTAGGCGTATACTATCTAAAGAACACGGAGTATGCGAAATCCATCGATGCATTCAAAAAAGCATTGGCAGCATACTCAGGTCTATCGAGTCCCAATGTTAATGAGGCCAATATTCATACCGGTATGGGGTTATGCTACCTCAGGACTGAGAACTACAAGGAATCATTGAACAGCTACAAAAAAGCATTGCAGATTTTGCGGAATACCGAAAATATCGACGCATTAAGCATCTCATTGCTAAACGCTGATATTGCAACCGCTTACCTCCACATGAAAGATTTCAAAAGCGCTTTGAACCATTATCATGAAGCATTAAAAATCGGCGAGGACAGGTATAACGACAATCTTCCTGTCCTGTATGCTATATATAGCGGACTCGGATTTGCATACTATTCTCTCGGAGATGAATCCCAAGCAAAGAAATACGCTGAAAAAATGATTGAAATACAACAACGTTTAGAAAAAAAGAGCTGATCTCACCATGAACTATCGCTATATTTCATTCATCAGCTACAACCATCAGGATATGGCGGTGGCGAAGTGGCTGCAAAGACGGCTTGAGGGATACCGGCTGCCAACCGATATACACAACGACATCGAGGCGCAGAGCCGCTATCTGCGTCCGGTGTTCCGCGACGATTCGGACCTGAATGCCGGAATACTCAACGACGAGCTGCGAAAGAACTTAGAGGAGAGTAAATTTCTGATTATCATCTGTTCGCCCAACTCGGCGCAATCGAAATGGGTGAGCGACGAGGCGCGGGCATTCGTGGAAATGGGGCGGCTCGACCGCATAATTCCCGTTTTTACGGCTGATGCCGCCGGTAATGAGGCCGAGCTTTTCCCTACCGTTCTGCGCGAATACTTCAAGGAGCATCCCGGCACAGAATTGCTTGGAGTGAGCATAGGCAAGTCGGGACGGCAGAAAGCCCTCGTGCGGGTGGTGTCGCGTATGCTTGGTGTGTCGTTCGACTCGCTGTGGAAACGTCATCAACGGCGCCGGCGCATACATGCAGCGATAGCATCAGCGCTAACGGCGGCAATGGCCGCGGGCGCATATCTTTTCGCAGTGCCCGTGGAGCTTACCGTAAGCGTCGGGTTGCAGCCGTCGGCGCTCCCCGTCGGCGACGAAGTGGTGCTACGCGTCGACGGCGGAGAATACATTTCCCCGACCGACGCGCCAAGTTTTGACGCCATCAAGCTCCCCGGCTACAAACGGTTTTCGCAGGTCGGCATCAACGTGTCATCGCCCTATTTCACGACAGTCGACACCGTCATCAGTACGGGCTACGGCGTACGCCGTAATGTCAATATAAAACTGAAACGCGACGACACATTCGCCGCCTTCGAGGGCACCGTCTACAATACCGATATGCGCCCACTGGTGGGAGTCAAGGTGACTGCGGGCGCCCGGACAGCCATTACCGACAGCCTCGGGCATTTCGCATTATCCATACCTTTGGAAGCGCAACGAGCCGAAACGGGCATAATACTGGAAAAACAAGGCTACAAGACCGTGACCCGCGACGACGAGACACCGGGGCACAATCTGAAATTCATAATGCACGGCGAAACCGGCGCCGAACATTAAAATTCGTAGAAGGTGAAGGGAAGTAGCGAAGCTACGGAGGGGAGACGGTAGACCTTGTCCTTGCCGGCCATGTAGACGGGGACATCGTGACCGGCGAGGTGTTCGTACTCTTCGAGGGCCTGACGGCATGCGCCGCAGGGGCTGGCGGGCTCGGCGAGTTCGTTGCCGTCGGCGCCACGGGCGGCAACGGCTATGGCCTCGAAGCGTGCCTCGGGATAACGGGCGCCGGCATAGAAGCAGGCCGAGCGCTCGGCGCAGGTGCCGGAGGGAAAGGCGGCGTTCTCCTGGTTGGAACCGGGCACTATCACGCCGTTGTCGAGACGGATGGCCGCGCCGACGTAGAAGTGGCTGTATGGGGCGTAGGCACGGTGGGATGCCTCGCGGGCTGCGTTTACAAGTTCGAGTTCGTCGGCCGACAGCTCGTCGTAGCTCAGTTCGGTGACTGGTATGGTTATGTTGAATTCCTTCATGGTTATGTTTTTATTTTGACAGAGGCTGCTCAAGCAGCATAGTAACTTCCTCTTTGAGTTTTGGCAAGTGATTCACCACTATTCCCCACAATATATCAGGCTTAAGCGAATCATTCGCATAAATCAGTTTTTTTGTTTCTTCAAGTTCTTCCTTGAAATAAGGATTGCGTATCGCTGATTCGTCCACAAGGTCGACTTCCCGTCCGAACAGACTCCTGAGCGCCGAATGAAAATCGAAATAATTGTCGGCATAATTGTTATGATCGATGTCCTCGTTGAAATCAACCAGAATATCCACATCACTGTCGTCATTGAACTTCGACGTCAGAACAGACCCGAAAGCATACAGCCGGTTTACCTTGTACCTGCGGCAAAGGTTTCTGAGTACGGAAAGGTTTTCACTTATCAGGTTCATATCAGTTTATAGCCGGTTTGTATCTGCAAATATAGCGGATTGCACCGTTATAACAAAAAAACATGGCCCAAAATTTTCACAATCGGCAAATTTACGCTATTTTTGCACTTCGATAGGAGCGACTGCACCGATGCAGCCGCATTCGGCAATGAATAACAAGAACTCACAGATAATGGAAACCAATCCCAAAGATCCCAAATTCAACCCCGCCGAGGAAGACCTCCTCATGGCAAAGGCTAAGGCCAACAAGGGCAAGCTCGTGGGCGCCCTCGTCTTCGCAATCGTCGTTGTTGTGGCAGCGTTCGCCTGGTTCTTCATCAACCAAAGCGGAAACGCCAAGGCCGACAAGCTGGCCGGCAAGGCCGACATCGAGGCTAACGACAGCATAGCCCTGAATCTCTACAAGGAAGCCGCCGAGGCCGGCTACAAAAGCGGCAACCGCGCCAAGCTGGAAGTGGCAATCCGCCTCTACAGCGACGGTGACTACGAGCAGGCTCTGAAATATCTTGAGGACGCAAGCATCAGCGACAAAATCATCGCCGCCGGCGCCGACTGCCTCAAGGGTGACTGCCTCGTGAACCTCGAGCGCTACGACGACGCCATCAAGGCTTACAAAGAAGCCATCGATGACGCCGACGAGAACCCCGACATCGTGCCTTTCGCGCTTATCAAGCTCGCCAACATCTATCGCGCGCAGAAGAACTACAAGGCTGAGTACGAGGCTTACAAGACCATCCTCGACAAGTATCCCTCCTACCAGTTCGCGCAGGGCCAGCAGACCGACATCCGCAAATACATGGAGCGTGCCCGCATCGCTGCCGGTCTCTGAACTATAAGACTTTAACCGCAACACCGGGCATGCGCTTGAAGCGCATGCCCGCTTTTTGTCAATCGCTATGGCACCGAATCTCAACGAACTGGCCCAGGCGCCCGTGGGGCGCCTGCTGTGGCGCTACTCGCTGCCCGCCGTCACGGGCATGCTCGTGATGTCACTATACAACGTAGTCGACCGTATCTTCATCGGCCAGGGCGTAGGCCCCGAGGCCATAGCCGGCCTGGCCGTCACTTTCCCGGTAATGAACGTGACAACGGCCCTGGGCGTGCTGGTGGGCGCCGGCGCCTCGGCCCGCGTGTCGATTCTGCTCGGACAGCGCAGGCATGACGAGGCGGAACGCACGCTGGGCAACTCGCTCACGTTGCTCGTAATATTCGCCACATGCTACATGGCGGCATTTTACGCGTTTCTGGACCCCGTGCTGCGCCTTTTCGGAGCAAGCGACGCCACATTACCTTATGCGCGCGACTTCGTGAGCTATCTGCTGCCGGGTCTGTTCATGACAAATCTCGCCTTCAGCCTCAACAACATAATGCGAGCATCGGGCTATCCGGCTCTTGCCATGGCTACGATGATTATCGGCGCCGTAGTCAACGCCGCAATCGCTCCGATATTCATCTTCGTACTGGGCTGGGGCATCAAGGGGGCGGCGATAGCCACAGACATCGCCATGACCGTCTGCGCCATCTTTGTATTCGCCCACTTCCTGCGCCGCGGCACCACGCTGCGCTTCCGCCGCGGCACTTTCCGCCTCCACGCATCAACGACGCTACCCATTGTAGCCATAGGCGCCGCGCCGTCGCTCATCAATTTCGCCGCCGGCTTCATCAACATCATCATCAACAAGACGCTGCTCCACTACGGCGGCGACATGGCCATAGGCGCGGCCGGCATATTCACCACTTTCGCAGCACTGCTGACCACAGTCGTCATCGGCATCTGCCAGGGCATGCAACCCATCATCGGCTACAACTTCGGCGCCGGGCGTATCTCTCGGCTGCAACGCACTTTCTGGCTTGCGGTGACGGCGGCCTCGGTGGTGACGGCGGTGGGCTTCGCAGCCGCGCAGCTCATGCCGCGTGCGATAGCGCGTGCGTTCACCACCGATGCCGAACTGATAGCCAACACGGCGTCGGGACTGCGCACGGCCATGAGCATGTTCTTCGTCGTAGGATTCCAGATCATCGCCACCACGCTGTTCCAAAGCATAGGCGCGGCGGCCAAGAGTATCTTCCTGAGCCTCACGCGCCAGGTACTCTTCGTCATTCCGCTGCTGCTCACGCTACCGCCTCTGCTGGGGCTGCGCGGCGTGTGGATATGCTTCCCGGTGAGCGACCTCGCCGCCACTCTTGTCACGGCGCTCATGGTGGCATGGCAACTGAGGCGTTTCTCGCACATGGGCGATACGGCCGCACCGGCCGAAGAGTCAGACAAGGCTCTCGAATAGCGCGAGGTAGCGGGCGGCCACGGCATCCGAAGCGAAACGCTCCCGCACCGACGCGCGCATGGCTTCGCGGTCAGGCTCCGAGTCAAGGGCATGGCGCAGACCGGCGGCGAAATCGTCGGCATCGAGCCAGCGCGCTATATAGCCTGTGCGCGGCGAATCCACTATATCGGCCTGACCGCCGCGACCGAAGCACACGGGGTAAGCCCCCGAGGCCTGCCCCTCAATAAGTGTGCCGGGCAATGTCTCGTAGAGCGACGGCGACATCACGGCGCGCGCATGGGCATAGAGCGAGCGCAGCCGCGCAGGGTCGTCGATGCGTCCCAGATGCACGTAGGGCAACCGAAGGCCGTCAAGGGCATGGGCATCACGCAGCTCGCCAAAGAACACGGCGCGCGCACGCTCGCCATAGCCCTGCGTCTCAAGCTTGTTTAGCGCCTCCACGGCCACCGGCAGCCCCTTTACGGGGTCGTCAAGCCGCGCGGCGCCCATCAGCAGAATTCGGCGACCGTCGTCCGGCAGCCCGAGTGCGGCAAGATCCATCTCAGGTTCAAGACCGAAATCGTCAACGGGAAACGCGTTCGGGATGACTTCCACACGGCGATCACGCAACAGCGGGCTCTGACGGCACAGGGCGGCCAGCCATGTGCTCACGGCCACAAACACCACGTGCGAACGGTCGTAGCAACATGCCTTGCGCCCGTATCGCCGCCACGAAAGGTCATGGCTGCGCGACACTCCCTGTAACAGGGGACACGAGCCGCACGAGCCGCGGTAGCGCGTACACTCGCCGGCATGATGGCACAGGCCGGTGGCGCACCACATATCGTGCATAGTCCACACCACGGGCTTGCCAAGGGCGGCTATTCGCTCGACGCCCCGTAGCGACAGCATGCCCTGATTCACCCAGTTGAGACACACCACATCGGCCTCGCGCACCCACGGATGGCGCCACAGAGGCAACCCCACGCGCGCCGCGTCGAGGCGGAACAGATTGCGGCGATGCAGCCCGTTGTCAAGCCACGTGAGACCCTCCTCAAGCAGAAACGATGCCTTGCGGCGCCACTCCGGGGCAGCCGCCGCTATGTAAGGAGACTCCGGTCCCTCGCGCCGCGCCACAAGCATACGGGCGTCAATGCCGCGGGCGCGCAGCGCCTCCATGAGGCGCCGGCTGACGACGGAGGCGCCACCGCGCACATCGCTGTGGTTTATGATTACAACTTTCATCGTCTCAATCCGGGAAGAGGTATGTGTTCGACGCGCACCACGGCCGCTACATATCCTAACAACAGCACGGCGCGCAGCGAGTAGGTGGCCCAGTGCGGCAGAGCCGAGAGACCGTTCACGCCAACGAAGTAAAGCACTGCGGCGGCGCAGCAGTAGAGGGCTATGCGGCGCAGATGGTAAGGTATGGGATAGTAATGGCGGCCGACAAAATAGCTCGTCACCATCATCACTCCGTAGCTGCACAGGGCGGCATAGGCACAACCCATGTAGCCTATGCGGGGAACGAGAAGCACATTAAGCGTCACGGTCACGGCCAGACCGAGCAGTGAGAACCAGGCGCCCCACATGGTGCGGTCGGTCAGCTTATACCACAGCGAGAGGTTGAAGAATACGCCGAAGAAGAACTCGGCAAGCATCACGATCGGCACCACGCGCAGGCCGCTGAAATAGCGCGGCGAGATGAAATAGCGGATGATGTCGAGGTAATACATGACTCCGAGGAAGATGAGGATGGCGAACAGCACGAAATACTTCATGGCGTCGCTGAAAGCAGCCGTGCGGTCCTTGCCTCGCTCGCGGCTGCGCGAGAAGATAAAGGGCTCGTAGGCAAAGCGGAACGCCTGGATGAACATCACCATGATGATGGCAATCTTATAGTTGGCGCCGTAAATGCCGAGCTGGGCCATCGCGTCGGCCTTGTCGGCAACGAGGTCGGGGAAGATAATCTTGTCGATAGTCTGGTTCATTATGCCTGCTACGCCGAGCACCAGCAGCGGAGCCGAGTACACGATCATTTCCCGCCACAGTTGCGGGTTGAAGCGCCAGCGGAAGCCGCAAAGTTCCGGAAGCAGGAGCAGCAGGGTCACGGCCGATGACACGAGATTGCTCAGGAATATGTAGCCTATGCCGAAATCGGGCGAATAGAACGGCAGGTCAAGACCCGGAGATACTTTTTCAAGCCACGGGCACAGCAGGATAAAGAAGAGGTTGAGGCCGATATTTACAGCGATGCCCACCAGACGGATGACGGCAAAGCGCATGGCACGCGACCGGAAGCGCAGATAGCTGAACGGAAGCGCGGTGAAGGCATCGAGCGCCACACACACCACCATCATGGCGACATACTCGGGATGGTCGGGACATTCCAGCCACCGGCTCGCAGGCCCCAGCAGAAACATCATGCCGACAACGAAAACCGTCGAGCTGACAGTCAACGACACAAGCCCGGTGGAGTACACCTCCATAGGGTCGGTCCACCTTTCGTGATTAGCAAAGCGGAAGAACCCCGTCTCCATACCGTAGATGAGCACCAGAAGCACTACAGCCACCACGGAGTACATCAGCGTTACCACGCCGTACTCCGCCTGAGTGAACATTATGGTATAAAGCGGCACGAGGCACCAGTTGAGAAAGCGCCCCACGATGCTACTGAGGCCGTAGACCGCCGTATCGCGCGCGAGCGATTTTATTCCTGCCATATCCTTTGTCAAAATTATATTGCAAAATTACAAATTTTTTACGCTAAATTTGTAGCTGACTATGAAAAGTATCAGCAAAAGACTCATGGCAATCGCCGCCGCATGCACCTGCATCCTCGCGGCATATGCCGACGACACTGACCTGACATGCCGCAGGTCCGAGCGCGCCATGCACTACGGCGAGTGGGCGCAGGCGGCCGCCCTCACCGGACTTGCCCTGGATGCGAGGCCTGACAGCGCAGCGCTGTACGCGCGCGCCATCGTGGCCGACGACATGCTGGGCGACACCACGCGCTGCGATGCCCTGCTGGAAAGCGCTATGGCCCACGGCGTGGCGCTCGACTCAGTGGTTGACGCCGTACGCCGCGACGCATTCGCCATCGGACAGGCCCGTATCTACGACCGATTCCTGACGCGCACCCGCCGGCGTATGCCCTGGCTTAGCCGAGCCATTGACGCACGGCTGCTCGATTACTACGCCATGCGAGGCGACGGCGACCGCACCGTCGAGCTGGCTACCGCGATGCTGCGCGGACTGCCCGACAGCACCCGCTATCTCACTCTGCTGGCACGTGGCTACGACATGCAGGGCGACACCGAGGCGGCCAACAGCACACGCCGTCGCATCCTTGACATAGACCCCGACAACCTGGAGGCATTGCGGGCACTGGGTTGCAGCCTCGCACGACAAGGACTCGGCGATGAGGCTCGCGCGCTGCTGACACGCGCGCAGTGCATCCACCCCACGCCATACATAGACAAAATCCTCAACGAATGAGCAAATCCGCCATAAGCCGCCTGACGGCAAGCCTGCCGGGACGCATAGCCATAGCCATCATACTCGGAATACTCGCCGGCATCACCCTGCCGGCGTCATGGGCTGACGCAGCCGCGACGTTCAACGGACTGATAGGCCAGCTGCTGTCGTTCATGATACCTCTTATTATTATAGGCTTCGTGGCGCCGGCCATCGCCGATGTGGGGCGGAGCGCAGGGCGTATGCTCGTAGCTACGGCGCTTATGGCCTATGTGGCGACGTTTCTGGCCGGTATGATGAGCTACGGGATAGGCCGCTTCACGTTCCCCACGATCATCGACAGCACAGCCGCAGCCGCCGATAGTGCCGCAGTTTCGCCGGTGCTGCCCTGGTTCGAAGTGTCGCTGCCGGCCCCCTTAGCCGTCACGACCTCCCTCGCTCTGGCTTTCATGCTTGGCGTGGGCTGCGCCGTATGCAAAGCCCCCACTCTGCTGCACGGCCTCACCGAACTACGCACTATCGTGGCAAAAACCATCGACCGCATAATCATTCCTCTGCTGCCGCCTTACATCCTGTGCATCTTTCTGGTGATGACGGCCGAGGGGCGCGTGGCCTCGATACTCGGCACTTTCGCAGGCATCATAGGCATAATCTTCGCAATGCACATACTGATTCTGCTGATACAATACGCCATCGCTGCAATAATAGGCGGCGGCAATCCCCTGCGCATGCTACGCACCATGCTCCCGGCATATCTTACAGCACTCGGCACTCAGTCGTCGGCCGCCACCATTCCCGTCACACTGCGGCAAACCGAGCGCCTTGGTGTCGACCCCGATGTGGCCGGATTCACCGTGCCGCTGTGCGCCACCATCCACATGAGTGGCAGCACCCTGAAGATAGTAGCATGCGCCATGGCGCTGATGCTGATGCACGGACAGGCTATTCCCGCCGGACAATTCGTCCACTTCACGGCCATGCTCGGCTTCACGATCATTGCTGCGCCCGGCATCCCCGGAGGCGCCATCATGGCATCCCTCGGACTGCTGGAGTCCATCCTGGGATTTGACGCTCAGATGCAGGCAATGATGATAGCCCTCTACATTGCCATGGACAGTTTCGGCACCGCCTGCAACGTCACCGGCGACGGCGCGCTGGCCGTTATCATCAACCGGTTCTTCGGCAAGAAAAAACAAATCATATAATTATTGCCTTTCATGATGGCCAAACTGTTTCAAAAGCACGAGAATACACTTATTGTGAATGTAATAGGCGGTCTATGCAACAGGTTGCTCACCATAGCCACAGGCATCAGGCTTGCAAAAGCTTCACACAGACACCTCTGCATAGTGTGGGCAAACAACAAAGACCTTGCTGCAGACTTTTGCCAGCTATTCGAGCCTTTACCTGCTGAGATTAACCTCCGGCAGCCACGCAACATCGAATACAACCTCATTTGGGAAATGCCCCGCAAACGAAATCTTTATCTGTCGGCTGTGGCTCAACGGCTCGCATTTTCTGAAGTATATTCAGATGCCGACCGACTAATCCCCTTTCAGGGACGCCATGAGGAATTTATCAATGAGATAAAGTCGGCCGAAGGCAGAATTCTCATCATTTCCGGATATTCAATAGGAGGATTCGACGCCGAGACATTACGATCCGTTTTCCGGCCTTCAGCATCCGTCCAAGAGCTGATAAAAGCAAAAACTGAAAAATTCAGCAGCCATACGACCGGCGTACACATAAGACGCACCGACAATATAGGGTCCATTAAGGAAAGCCCCCTACATCTTTTTACTGCCGAAATCGAAAAAATTATCGACGAAGACCATTCGGCCAACTTTTTCATAGCCTCAGATGACGTAAAGGTAACAACCGAACTCCAACTCCGATTCGGCTCAAGGATTGTCTGCGGCGACCTGAACCCATCACGCACATCGTTGCGAGGTATGATGCATGGAACTGCCGACCTATGGGCTCTTTCCATGTGCAGCCGGATTCTCGGCAGTTTCCAAAGTTCCTATTCCAACACGGCTGCAATCATCGGCGATATACCTCTGAAAGTATGCTCTATCTCAGGGAAAGCCTGGTAAACGTGGGCGGCCAATGCCAATCTGATACCGTCTTCAGCATGTTTTTCACATTTTTTTAACAGCGGCATGTCGTATTTCGGTGTTTTTATTTAAATTTGCATTCGCAATAGCACCCACATTCGACACTCGATGGATTACAGCATCTTAGACTTCCTTGGCCTGCTCGGCGCCGTAGGCCTTTTCCTATACGGCATGAAAGTGATGAGCGAGGGCCTGCAGAAAGCCGCCGGCGACCGCCTGCGCAACATCCTTGGCGCAATGACGCGCAACCGCTTCTCTGGCCTGCTCACCGGTATAGTAATCACCGCACTCATACAGAGCTCCTCCGCCTCCACTGTGATGGTGGTAAGTTTCGTCAATGCCGGCCTCATGACCCTCGCACAGTCTATGGCCGTAATCATGGGCGCCAATGTCGGCACCACGTTCACCGCATGGATCATCGCCATCTTCGGCTTCAAGGTGAACATGGGCGCCATGGTGCTTCCCATCATAGCCTTGGCCGTGGTACTTCTGTTCATGAAGAAAAGCCGCACACGCAGCATTGGCGAATTCCTGATAGGCTTCGCCTTCCTCTTCATGGGTCTGGACATGATCAGCACCTACGTGCCCGACCTGCAGAGCAATCCCGAGATGTTCGCCGTTCTGCGCGAATACTCCTCAATGGGTATAGCCAGCATACTGCTGTTTACACTCGTGGGTGTTCTCGTCACAATGGTCATACAGTCGTCGGCCGCCACATTTGCCATCACCCTTATCATGTGCAGCAAAGGATGGATCACCTTCGACCTGGCCTGCGCACTCGTGCTGGGCAGCAATATCGGCACAACCATCACCCCGCTGCTCGCATCGCTCAGCGGCAACGTCGCAGCCAAACGCGCTGCCATGGGCCACCTGCTTTTCAACCTTCTGGGCACCTTGTGGTGCATTTGCTGCTTCATACCTTTCGCCAACTTCAATTCCTGGCTCACAGAAGAACTGGGCATGGGCGACCCTAACGGGCTCTACACATTCGTCAACGGTCTGGAACATACCGATCCGGAGCTGTACAACCACCTGTTTGACAACTCGCTCCCGGCAGGCCATCATGTGCTCGCGCAGATAGCAGCCATGCAGCTGAGCGTCTCGTTCGGCCTCTCAATCTTCCACACGAGCTTCAACCTCGTGAACGTCTCGATAATGATATGGCTCACCAAAGTCTACGTCAAGATAGTAGAAAGACTGGTGCCCAACCGCAACAAGGAGGACGAGGAATTCAACCTCAAGTTCATCGGCGGCGGCCTTGTTGCAGCCTCCGAACTCAACCTCGCGCAAGCCGAGAAAGAAATACTCGTATTCGCGCAGCGCGTGGGACGCATGATCGACATGGGCCAGCAACTTATCCACATCGACGAAGGAAGCGAGGAATTCAACCGCCTGCTCTCACGTCTGGAGAAATACGAGGACATCAGCGACCGCATGGAGCTTGAGATAGCCAACTACTTGCACAAATGCTCGGAAGGACGACTCTCCAACGAAGGCAAGCTGCGAGTAGCCGCAATGCTGGGTATAATAAGCGAAATAGAGAGCATAGCCGACAGCTGCCTCGGCATAGGCAAGATACTGCTGCGCAAGATGCAGACAGGCGCAGAGTTCACACCGGAGATATATGCCAACATCGACTCGATGTACACATACGTCAACGAAGCTATGAGCCTGATGCTCGACGAAATCGGCAAGCCGGAGTCCATCAACGAAAAGGAGCTGATACGCAGCTACAACAAGGAGCGCGAAATAAACAATATGCGCAACTCGCTGCGTACCGCAAACCCCGAAAACATCAACTCCAAGCGTTACTCCTATCAGGCCGGCATCTACTACATGGACATCATTTCCGATCTGGAACGCACCGGCGACTACATCATCAACGTAGTCGACACACTGCGCGAGCAGTTCCGCCGTCACATAGCCTGATATCCCGCCAAAAGCCGCTTACTACGCCATTTTTGCCCCCTTTTAAATGCAATGTGGCGTAAAATCGGATACAAGGTTGTTACAATCATTGCTTTTTTTGCAACGATTCAATACATTTGTATCATCATTATCAAGTCACACAATGGCAACCTCAGGCTTGGGCAAAATACTTATCATCGACCGTGACCTTCACATCACGACGTTGCTCCGCTGCAACCTCCGCGACGAAGGCTACGATGTCGACGTGCAGCCCGATGCCGCCGAGGCCATGAGAAACGACCTCAGCGACGTGCGGGTAGTCATCTTAGACGCATTCGGACAGAACGAAGGCATCGAAGCCCTCAACGAGCTGGCCTCAAGTCACCGCACAGCGCATATAGGCGTGATAGTATGTTCCGCAGGCGAGACTCCCGGCGAGGCAATAACGGCACTTGACGCCGGCGCCGACGACTATATCGTGAAACCATTCTCCCTGCGGGAAATCATAGCGCGAGTCCGTGCTGTCATGCGCCAACGTCGTCCGCCTATGCCCCCTCCGGCCCACACCGACGGCATTTTCGGTCCCCTGCGCATAGACTTCACCACACGCACGGCCATGCTCGACGGCACGCCAATCTCGCTTACGCCCACCGAATACGCCATTCTCGTCATGCTGCTCAAGAACCGCGACCGCCATCTCTCGCGTCAGGAAATCTTCCGCAGCATATGGAAAGACCCCACGGCCGGCAGCAACGACCGCGTGGTCGACACCAACATCAGCCGTCTGCGACGCAAGCTCGGCACCTTCGGAGCATCAATCCAGAACCATTCCGGCAGCGGCTATATCATTGTATAGACACTGATGACGATACCCCCTGTGTCGTTCTCTATGTCGATGCAGCCAATACCATCATAAAAGCGCATTTTTATCCTTGGTTACCCCATTACTGATATTTTGACTTACAAAGGACAGCAGCTTGTCATGATACGCCTCATTGTCACGCAGATTGTCGACATAGTATCGGGGAATTGAAGCATATCCGTATTTAGCGCCGAGGACAGCACAGGCAACAGCGGCATTTGTGTCGGCATCGCCACCTTCGTTGACTACGGAAATGAGCCCGTCTTCAAATGACGGTGAATGCCAGTAGCACCATAATGCAGCAGAAAGTGTCCGCAATGTGTAGCCCAATGATTTATGGTCATCCAGATGAAGTAAGGTGATGTCGGAATTATTGAATGCAGCATCCACCCATTCGGCTATACGGCTATCATATCTGTCGGAAATGTCTTTTATATCATTGTGGGACAATCGAATACCATGCCACACAAGATTGTGGATTACCGAGGACACTATTACACATGATCCGACACAGCGAGGGTCATAATGGGTCAGAGGGTGTTGCAAAACCTCCATTGTCAAAGCTTCTGAGAATTGAATATTTCAGATAAAATCGGAATTTTTCGAAAT
>URSD01000034.1 GCA_900550395.1 uncultured Porphyromonadaceae bacterium
CAAATCAAAATGTCAAAGAACTCTCTTTATTTGATGATTTTTAAACTAACGCGATTTTATCGCACCAGTAGTATTTTAGAAAAATAATCGTATGAAATCCCGGCATACTCAAGTTCATGACCTCCGTTGTATGTGCGGTTGAAATTCTGCATCACGCCGCGGGCATTCATCCCGGCCCAGAAGAAAAGGGAGTCGTTCTTTGCCGTTTCGAGACCTTCAAGGTAGGCGATGATGCTGTTGCCATAGTCTCCGGCATGGAATAGTGTGCGTCCGAGGTAATACTGCGTCATGGTGTGGCGCAGCGGGTCGCGGTCGGGGCGGAAGTGGCCTACGGCGGGAGCGATGATGCTGTCGGAGGCCACGAAGATGTCGTTACGGTCCAGCGCGCGGCTCATTGTCAGGGCGTACAGGGCGCGTGCCTCCGAGCCGTGCAGGCTGCGGCGGTCGATGCCGCGCATAATGGCGAGGGCCGAGTCGGGCAGCGAATCCATAAGCGCTTCGGCGCGCTCCATCTCGGCAATGACGTCGCCGTCGCGTGAGCATGAGGCAAGATGCAGAACCCCAAGCAATAACAATATGAATATCAGTCTATGCATGTGTGCTTTTATTTATGGTCGGAGAAACAATTGAAATCCCACCCTGAAACAGTGATACAAATTTACACAAATAATCGCAATAAAATAACATAATACGGAAAGATGCACTCACGATGCGCATCCTTCCGTATTATTATAGAATGATATTTTTCTATATCCCTTGCGCCGCCGGTCAGCGGAATACCGCTACCCAGCCGCCTCCGGGCGCCAGGCTTACGTGCAGGGGCTGTCCGGACTCGACAGATGGCAGGCGGGTGATGCGGTAGTCAGCGGGGTGCTTGGCTGCGTTGACGCCGTCGACCATGACGGTGGCGTCGTAGCTGCGGCCGGGCGTCAGGAAAGAGGTGTCGATGGTGAGCTCGCGGGGCTCGCCGTTAGTCATGGCCCCGACGTACCACACGCCGCCCTTGCGGCGCGCCGTGACGATGTACTCGCCCACGCGGCCGTCGAGCACGCGCGACTCGTCGAAGGTGGTGGGCACAGCGGCCATGAAGTCGGTGCAGTCAGGCTCGCGGTCGTAGGCCGACGGCGAGTCGGCCATCATCTGCAGGGCGCCGTCGTAGACCACATACATGGCGGCCTGATGGGTGCGTGTGCCGAGGCTCATGGGCGCATCGTTGCTGGGGCGGTAGCTCGCGGCCGTGCTGTTGAGCATGGCGCCGGGCGTGTAGTCAAGCGGACCGGCCACCTGGCGGATGAAGGGGATGGTCACGTCGTAGCGCAGCTGGTCGGGGTTGCCGGGACGGCCGAAGGCGCCCCACTTGTAGTTCTCGAGGCCCTTCACGCCCTCGTAGTTGACTATGTTGGGGTACGGGCGGTGCCAGCCTGCCGGATGCATGCCGTGCAGGTCGAGCAGCAGATGCAACTCGGCGGCAAGGGCTGCGAGCTGCTGCACGGAGGCCACGGCCTGCTGGTCGTCGCGGTCGAAGAAGTCGACCTTGAAGCCCTTCACACCCATCGCGGCATAGTGGGGCATGGCTGTGTTCATGTCGTCCTTGAGGTCGCGCCAGCGGGCCCAGAGGATGATACCAACGTTCCTGTCGGCGGCATAGCGCAGGACCTCGGACAGGTCGAGAGCCGGATTCACGTCCATGAGATTCTCGTCGCTCCAGCCTTCGTCGATGATGACGTAAGGCAGTCCGCGGCGTGCAGCGAAGTCTATGTAATGCTTATATGTCGCGGTGTTGATGCCGGCCTCGAAGTCCACGCCCGTGAGGCCCCAGTCGTTCCACCAGTCCCAGGCCACCTTGCCGGGCTTTATCCACGACGTGTCGTCAATGGCGAGAGGAGCCGCCAGGCGCATGGCAAGGTCGGTGGAAGCGAGGCCGACGTCGGTGCGGCTCACCGCAACAGCACGCCAGGGCAACGCCGCGTCGCCGGCCACGCGGGCAATGTAGCCGGCATTGGCCGTAGGCACAAGGTTGAGCCGGTTGTAGCCGCCTATGCGGTCGGCCACGGGCAGCGGGGCGTGCACGGCGCGCAGGCCTGCGCCGTCGGGCGTGCGGCGCAGAAACATGCCGGGATAATTGTCGAGCATACCCTCCATCACGAGCGCCTTGGCGCCGCCGTCAAGCTCCACAAGCAGGGGCGTGCAGGCGAGCGTGTCGGCCGGCATGTCGCCCAAAGGCACCTCGTCGTAGTAGCTCTCGAAGGAGAAGCTGTAGGGGTACGCCTTGTCGCGCAGGTCGTTGACGTAGGGCAGCCACGCACGGCGGCCGGCGCCGAAGTTGAAGGCCGACTCGTCGCGCAGCACGTCCACGCTGTCGGGCAGCGCCAGCACTATGCGGCAGGCAGCTGCATCGTCGTAGGCGCGCAGCTGCACGCTGTAGCCGCGCATGCGCAGCGTCAGTTCGTTGTACGCGTCGCGCACTGACGTCTGCCGGTAGTGCGGCGTGGCGAATGTCTCGTCCACCTTACGCCTTGATGTGCCACGCACTTTCGCGTCGGTTCCGAGAGTGCGTCCGTCGGCCAGGGTCACACCCACGGGCGACGGCAGCAACACCGTCCGGCCGTCGAGGCTCACGCTCCATGTGGTCGGACCTTTGCCGGCATCCACCGTCACCTTCACGGCGCCGTCGGGCGACGCCACGCTGTATTCGCGCGCCTGCGCTGCGGCAGGCCATAAAAGCGCAGCCATCGCTACGGCTGCTATTGCATTCTTTACCATATCTTTATACTATTTCATTTTAAAATCGCGGAATATCGCCTCGCCATCCTCTCCTACGGCAAACAGGCCTATCGTCATGCCGGTGAAGCCTCCGGCGGTCTCCGTAGCCAGGTAGCGGGCATTGGCGCGCCCCATAGGCGTCCAGGTCCGACCTCCGTCGCTGCTCAGCGAGAATGTGTACATGTCGTCATCGCACTCCACGCGCAGGTCCAGCCACCGGCCGGCCTTGACGGGCACGGCGTCGAAGCGGTGAGTTATGGCATTGAGGCGCAACTCGCACACGGCCTGCGCATTGCCGTCGGGCAGCGCCTCCACGAAGAGGTCGTAGTGGCTGCCGCGCTCCATGTACACGGTGAGGCCGGCACGCGTTCCCGCCGCGGCGCCGGGCAGCAGTTGCATTGTGGTGGTGCATACGGCGTCGTGCGAGCGCTGGCGGCGTCCCGTCCATGTGGGGCTACCCTCGTCGTCGAGACCTGTGGGCGTGGCCTTGAGCGTAAGTCCGCGGCGCGTGAGCACGTAGTTTTCAGTATGCGGATTGCACAGAAAGACCCACTCGAAGCCGAGGGCGTCGGCTTTACGGAAGTCGGTCGCCGTGGCCTCGGCGCGCACCGGCACCGCGGGCAGCGTGGCGGCATGCATGAGAGTATCGACGGTGCCGTTGGCGTTGACTACAGGCCATGCTCCCTCGTCCCAGCGCACGGGCGCCAGCATGGTCTCGCGGCCGAGGGTGTGTACGCCGTTGCCCACCGTGCGGTAGCCGAGCGCCACGGCCCACCAAGAGCCATCCGGTGCGTCCACAAGGTCGGCATGGCCCACGCCCTGGATGCGGCTGTTCTGCCCGGCGCGGCAGAAATTTGTAATTATGGGATTGGACGGATTAGGCTCGTAGGGACCGTAGATGTCGCGGCTGCGCGCTATCGTCACGTGGTGGCCCAGCTCGGTGCCGCCTTCGGCTATGAGCAGGTAGTACCAGCCGTCCTTCTTGTAGATATGCGGCGCTTCGGGATGGCGTCCGCCCGTTCCGTTCCAGATGCGGCGCGACGGCGTCAGCTGCCGCCCCGTGGCGGGGTCTATCTCGCAGAGCCAGATGCCCACGTCGGGGTTGCTCGTCATGTACACCTTGCCGTCCTCGAAGTACAGCGAGGGGTCGATGCCGCCCTGCTCAAGCCACACCGGTTCGCTCCACGGGCCGGCCGGGTCGGTGGCCGTCACCAGGAAGTTCCCGTTATGGGGCGCGGCCTGCGGTCCAACGTTGGTGGTAATCATATAGAACGTGCCGTCGTTGTAGCGGATGGTCGGCGCATAGATGCCCAGCCAGGCGTTGGACGTACCCAGGGGCAGCTGCGACGGACGGTCCAGCACATTGCCTATCTGCTCCCAGTTGACGAGGTCGCGGCTGTGCCACACGGGCACGCCCGGGAAGAACTGGAACGACGAGTTCACAAGATAGAAATCAGAATCAACACGGCAGATGCTCGGGTCAGGATAAAAACCGGGAATGACCGGATTGCGGTATTCGCCTGCGGCCGCGGCTGCGACAGCGCCCGCAAGCACAAATGATACAAGTGTTTTTCGCATGGCTGATGGTATTTTTTGCAAATATAGCTATTATTTCCTAATCTTTACGCGGACTGCTCCACTTACACCGACATAGTTATTATTTGTGGTGGTTGTTTAAAACATATGTTAACCCTTGATACAAAACCATGGAAATCTTTAGAGCATAAACAAAGTATTTTTTAGAACACCGCAATTAAACTTTTTTTCACAATTATTGTCTTATAAATATACGGACTCGTAAAAAAAGCGTAAATTTGCATACCGGAATCCAAGTAGAAAAGTGAACGACGAAAAAAACATACCGCAAGCAGAGACTCCTGTCCCTCACGCCGCTGAGGCTCCTAAAGCCGTGGTCGCCACAGCGCCGGCAGCCGGGTGGCACACATGGATGGCAGCACTGGCAGCCGTTCTCGCCATCGCCGCATGGGTCGCCCTCTGCTTCAACGGCTATGTGGCCCTCGGCGTCGGCATCGCCGCTTTCGTCGCCGGCGTCCTCGGCCTGCATGCCCACACGCGCGCATGGCGCAACCTTGCCACTACGGCCCTGATTGCCGCCGGAGTCATTCTCGTCGTGCTCGCCGCTTTTCTGATTGTGATTTTCTGGGGTCTGAACTCCATCTGACAGCAAATCAACCAATCGTTACGCAATATACCCTATGAAACCCACACTTTTCGTCCTTGCCGCCGGCATGGGCAGCCGCTACGGAGGCCTCAAGCAGCTTGACGGCGTAGGCCCTCAGGGCCAGACCATCATGGATTACTCCATATTCGATGCTATCCGTGCCGGATTCGGCAAAGTAGTATTCGTGATCCGCAAAGATTTCGAACCCGATTTCCGCGCCAAAATCCTCAGCAAATATGAAGGCCACGTACCCGTTGAGGTAGTGTTCCAGTCCATCGACAAGCTCCCCGAAGGATACACCGCACCCGCCGACCGCGTGAAGCCCTGGGGCACCAACCACGCCGTGCTCATGGGCCGCGACGTCATCAACGAGCCCTTCGCTGTCATCAACGCCGACGACTTCTACGGCCGTGACGCCTTCGAGGTGATCGCCCGCGAGCTCTCCCGTCCCCACGACCGCAAGGGCGACTACTGCATGGTGGGCTTCCGCGTAGGCAACACCATGACCGAAAACGGCACCGTGGCACGCGGCGTTTGCGAGACCAACGCCGACAAGATGCTCACCAAAGTGACCGAGCGCACCGACATCGGCTACGACGCCGACCACAAAATTGCCTTCACCGACGAAAACGGCACCACATGCCACCTCGACCCCGCAACACCCGTGAGCATGAACCTCTGGGGCTTCACTCCCGAATACTTCGACTACAGCGACCGCGAGTTCCGCCGCTTCCTCGACGCCCACGGCACCGAGCTGAAGAGCGAATTCTACATTCCCACCTGCATCGACACGCTCATCAACAGCGGTGAGGCCACCGTGCGCGTGCTCGACACCGACTCCCGCTGGTTCGGCGTCACATATGCCGCCGACCGTCAGGGCGTAGTCGACCGTCTTGCCGCCCTCCACGCCGCCGGCGAGTACCCCGACAAGATGTTCTGATAATCTGGCAGACACAACCCATCAGACCGCCGGCCGCCTCCATCCGCAGCCGGCGGTTATGGTTATACTAAGAATCTTCACATCAAATTTTGCCCCAAGACCTCATACTCAATAGTAAATCAGCCTTTTAGATGAGTTAAATACACATCTCTATTTCCAAAAAAAGAGGGACCAATCAGACCATCCATATCATTGACAGACCAATTCAAAATATTAACAAGAATATTTTTGGCACGTAACTCGCCGACAGAGCATCTCTTTGCGAGAATTCCTTTCCCCGCTTTTTTGCCATTCAGCTGATATGTGGTGATTTTCCGGAAATTGGTATCATTAATCCAATTAGCGACTTCCTGACGACGTCCGAATAAAGATACGTAATTTGCGCATCCCAAATCAAAATTTAATCTTGCGGTCATTTTCCCGATTGTCCGCTTTTCATCCTCAATCTCTATTGAAGCTTCAATGATAGGTCTTGGCTGCAGCTCAACGATTCTGAACGAATTTTTATCGCTTAAATCGACCTCACTGCCTGGCACAAAGTCCATTGTTAGTTTCCCAAAATTAAGACGCACCAACATGTCCTGTGTCTCATCCTTATAGTGTAGCAAGTGAATCGGCAAAAGTAGATGATTAAAATCTTTGAGAACAATTATTTTGTCTTCGTAATAAAAATCGCCGATTTTGATTCTTCCACGATGAACACTTTGAACAGCATACTCTTTCCGATACGATTTAGCATGAGTAAATTCAACTGAATCGGGCGCGAAAGCAGTAATTTTACTGATTTTGTTAAAGAATGACTCATTGCACATGATGTAGCTGCATCCCGTCTCCAAAAGAATACTGTCAACGCGTGTTTCATTCATTTGACCATTAAAATAGAAGTGTCCTTCACTTTTATATAATTTGAAGTGAGACTGGGCCTGTAGATGAAACACACAAAAAAAGATGCTAAAAATCAAGACTACATTTTTAGTTATCCTATTAATCATAACCTTATACAAGCTTAGCAAATAATTTAGAACTGCTCATCTCCACAGGTCGGGGCGGTCGGTGATGATGCCGTCTACGGGCAGGTCGGGGGCCGACTCGGGTGAGTCGAGGGTCCATATCTTCACCTCCTTGCCGTGCGCGTGCATATCGTCGATAATGCTGCGGGTCACGGAGTTGGCGTAGAAATTGAACGACGATACGTGGCTGTAGCGGTCGTAGTCGAACGCAGAGAAGCCGCCGTCGAATATCAGCGGCAGGCCCCGCATCCGGCATATCAGCAGCTTCTCCAGGCGCAGTTCCGGAGCCAAGGCGTGCGTCACGGCCAGCACCTCGTCGCTGAAATTCTCAGGACCATATTTAACTCGAGCTCTATTGATTTTTAGGCTCCCATAACTTTCTTTTAAATTCATAAACGTTTTTCGACGTTCTTCCTCATCGGTGGTCTGCCCGATATAAATTTTCCCACTTGGGCTTATGTATTTATAAATAATACCGATTAACAATGTTTCAATTGTTTTTATTGATAAGGTTGACGATGACTTTAACCATCGTGTCCTTTTCTTCGGTGCGGCTTTCGGCAATCATGAGAGTGAGCGCGACAAGGGTGTTATCGGCGATACGCTTGGAGCCGTCCTCATTATAAAGGATGCCATTGCCGTTGAGAAACCACAGGAACAATGTGGCGGCAATGCGTTTGTTACCGTCGCTGAACGAGTGGTTCTTGGTGACAAGATACAGGAGCATGGCTGCTTTCTCTTCCACTGACGGGTAAAGGTCGATGCCGCCGAAAGTCTGGTAAATCTGTCCGATGGAGCTTTTGAAGGAATCATCTTTCTCGTTGCCAAACAATGTGCTGCCGCCGAATTTCTCATGCAGCTCGCGGATGACTTCCATCGCATTTTCGTATGTGGCATGAAAAGCCTCTTTGCCTGTGGTGTCCTCAATCTTCAACTCCTGATAATCGTAGCGGTCGAGAGTGTCGAGTGCGTATGTGTAATCGACAACGACATCAAGCAACGAACGGCTGTCCTCTGTCAGCTTCTCCTGATTCTGTATTGTGCGACCCAATACCTTGACCAACTGGCTCAACTCGTCGTACTTCTGCGCAGCAACCCGTTCGTTGATTGCGTAGCCCTGCAAAAGGTATTGTTTCAAAACCTGATTCGCCCAAATACGGAATGCCGTGGCGTTCTTGGAGTTGACACGATAGCCCACCGAAAGGATAGCATCAAGATTATAGAAATTTGTATCTTTCGTCTGAGTCTTTCCGGATATTGCGCCATGCCGAGTGGTTGTTTCCATTTTGGAAATAACCATATCTTCCTGAAGTTCTCCGGATGCGAAGATATTCTTAAGATGTTTGGATATAGCAGGTACTTTTGTTCCAAACAGTTCCGCAATCTGACGCTGAGTAAGCCAGATTGTATCTCCTTTGACCCTTACATCTATCCGGGTGTCTCCTTGAGGCGTCTGATATATTACGAGTTGAGAATTATCAGTTTCCATATCCAAAGTAACGTTTCTTATGAAGCGCCCTCATAATTCAGCGATTCCTCATCTCCACAGGTCGGGGCGGTCGGTGATGATGCCGTCCACGGGGAGGTCGGGGGCCGACTGGGGTGAGTCGAGGGTCCAGATCTTCACCTCCTTGCCGTGCGCGTGCATGTCGTCGACAATGCTGCGGGTCACGGAGTTGGCGTAGAAATTGAACGACGATACATGGCGGTAGCGGTCGTAGTCGAACGCAGAGAAGCCGCCGTCGAATATCAGTGGCAGGCCCCGCATCCGGCATATCAGCAGCTTCTCCAGGCGCAGTTCCGGAGCCAGGGCGTGAGTCACGGCCAGCACCTCGTCGCTGAAACTCTGCACCACCACGCGCCCGCAGGCTCCGTGGCGGCGGAACGTCTCGACCATGCGCTGCTCGATGCCCGGATACTGCCCGGGCTTGTGCTTCACCTCCACGAGCAGGCGCGCACGGTCGCCCACCAGCTCCAGCACCTCGTCGAGCGTCGGAATCCGCTGGTCGGTCACGTTGCCGTCGGCGTCCTTGATGTGCAGCGCCTTGATTTCCTCAAGGGTCATGTCGGCGATGGTGCCGTGGCCGTCGGTCGTGCGGTCCACGCTCGCGTCGTGGCACACCACGAGGGCATTGTCGGCCGTCTGGTGGATGTCAATCTCCAGCATGTCGGCTCCGGCGGCGATGCCGCGCTCCATGGCTAAAAGCGTATTCTCCGGCGCGATACCGGCGCCTCCGCGGTGAGCCACCACTATGTAGCGGCGCGGAGCCTCGGTGCTCATGCCCCTGCGGGCGAATATGCCGGGCACGGCGCACCAGGCGGCATAACCAAGCACGGCAGCGCAGGCAGCGCCCACTCCTATAATCACTTTCGTCTTCATATCTTTATCTTGAATAGGTGGCGGCAGAGTATACGCACCACGCTGTTGTACCATTGGAAACAGTCGCGCGACTGCGGAGCCGTGCGTATGGCCTCCGTGGCAAAGCGGTCCACGGCCTCGTTGTTGAGCAGCGACCACATCAGGAAGTTGCCGAAGCGGTGCGTGAAGAGGTCGCTCAGCTTCTCCGTGTCGCCTATATTGCCGAGTATTTCCTCGCGGTAGGCCGCCACGCCGGGGAAGGAGAGCCCCGCGAGCTCGCCCTGCAGGAAGCTGCGCGTGCGCTCCGGGAAGTAGCGGTGGGCGGTGCTGAGCACACGCCCCGCCTCGGCCACGAGCGTGCGGCCGTCGTGGTCGGGATTGTCCGACGGCGCGGCGTCAAGCCTGCGCACGTCCTCAGCCGTGGGATAAGCCGCCAGAATATGGCGCATGAGCTGTAGAGGCAGCTCTATCAGGCCGCAGTCGCCTATCATCTCCGAGATATTGTCGAGCAGATGCAACAGCATCCCGCGGTCGGCGTCCACTATCGCCTTGTCGATAAGCTCATAGAACAGCGGTGCGCAGCGGCCGTCGCCCGGACGCGCCGTGCCGTCGCCGCAGTGGCGGCAGTAGACCACGCCGTACCAGTTCATTACGTTGCGCTTATAGTAACCCGTGGCGTTGGCCCGCGCGCTGTTGCGCGCACGGAAGCGTCCGCGGCAGCGGCGCGTCCAGTCGGCCGCCTCGCGCGTGTAAATCTCCAGAATCTCGGGATTGTCGGCGGCCGAGTTGTACTGCACCTGGTAAAGCACGTAGAGCAGCGACATCTGCGAATAGTCGCTCCATGCGTCGCGCTCGCGACCGGGCGCCAGCAGTCTGCGTATCAGCGGACTGATATTGCTCCACGCGGCCGTACCCATAACAACGAGAATGCGTTCCAGCACGAAGTAGGAGAAGCTGCATCCCGTGCCGTAGGCGTCGGCGATGGCAGGATGCAGCGCGGCGAACCCGGCAGCCTCGGCGGCGGTGTCACCCTCGCCGCGGCGCGCGCGCCCGTAGTGGCCTACGAAGTCCATTATGTCGCCAGTCAGGCGGCGGCTCCAGCGGTCGGCCGCCGCTGCGGCAGGCATCACGGCGTCGTCCCAGAAGCCGGCGTACTCCACTGCGTTGTTCACGTAGTCGCTTTGGAAGGTTATCTGTCGGCGCATCACCGTCTGGAGGAACGGCATCGCCATGCGCACCAGCGAGAAGCGCAGCGTGGCGTACGAGGCGAGGCCGCGTATGCGTTCCAGCATGTCGTCCACCATGGCGTCGTCGGGCTTCGGAGCCATGCAGGCGTCGATGATGAGCAGCACGGCCAGGCGCACGCCGGTCTCCACGAAGCGCATCATGCGCCTGCGGCGGCGTCCGGCCAGCAGATTCGAGGCCAGGCTGCGGCGCTGCACGTCGTCGAGCATCTCGCGCACGATCCGCGCCGTAAGATTCTCGCGCAGAGGCACTCCGCCGCGCGTGTGGCGACGCCGCGAGAGATAATAGGCCTGCTTGCAGGCGTCATCGCTCACGTCGGTGATGCTGTCCTCCATCAGGCGCCACATCATCAGCATCGGGTCCGAAGCATACAGGTCCTCGTTGTAGTAGTCGCTGAGGAGCATGTTCGTCAGCGACACCGAGGCCGCCGTGCGCAGGCGCCGTATGGGAGCCAGACGCGCACCCAGCTCGCGGTTGCGGGCTATCAGCTCCGGCGTGGCCTCTGCGGCGGCGATGCTGCGCTGCGTCTCATTGTATCCGGCAATCAGCACCGGGTCAGCAGGCATCGTGTCAAGCATGCGCCGTTGCAGCTCCGTGAGCTGCGGCTCATAGTTTTCGCCCACGAGCACGTCGGCCACATCGTTGGTAAGCTGCATCACGTCGGGACGTGTGCTGTGCAGCGCCGTCAGCTCCAGCAGCGTGTCGTAGCTGCCGTCGGACAGGTCCGTCAGCAGCGAATTGCGCAGTGCGCCTATGAGCACGGCATTGGCCTCCGTGCCGTCCAGCACGCGCAGATAGTCGGCCGTGGCGGGCGCGCCGCCGTGGCGCCGCCTGAACGAGAGGCACAGCGCGTACTCCAGGAAACGCTCGTAGATAAATTCCACCACATTGCTGCGCTCGCCGCCGGGCAGCGTGCGCACGCACTCCTTCAGGATGGGTCGCTCGGGGCTGCGCAGCAGCTCGGCGTAGGCCACGCTCACGCCGCCGTCGGGCTTATAGACCCTCGAGGCCAGACGGTGCAGCGGCGACGAAGCGTCGTCAAGCGCCTGAAGCAGAGCAGCCGAGGAGATGCTGGAGGAGGGACGGCCGTTCAGATAGGTGTCGAGGATACGGTCGGCCAGCTCGTCTATCAGCTCGCACTGGAGGCGTCCGGCAAAGGCGCGCTCACGGATGTCGTCGAGCATGGTGGCGAACAAGCTCACCGATGTGAAGCACGCCGGGTCGCTCACGAACACCTTGCCTATATTGTTGCCGCAAGCGTACTTTAACGTGAGGGGATCGCGCAGACGCAGCAGCACGCGGCGGTCAATGCTCTCGAAGTCCGACTGCATCTGGTACAGCTTGCCGTAAATGCGGTAGGCCTCGCGTGTCTCCTCGGCGCTGAAGCCGCCCACGCTGCACCCGTCGCCGCCACCGTCGGCGGGGATGAAGCAAAGCGCCGGGTCGGGCGTGACGGCGGGCAGTATGCTGTTCTTCCACGTGAAACTGCGGCACGTGGCTACCACCTTGAATCGCGGCCTGTCGGGCCGCACTAATAGCTCCGTGATGTCGCGGAACAGCGCCACGGGGCCGGGAGCCGCGTCGGGCTGCCCGTCGGGCGCGGTGTAGCTCAGGCACTCGTTCAGGGCATCGAAGAGGAAGTACACGTTCTCGCCGCTTTCCGCGGCCTTGGCGTGGAGGGTCTCCAGCACGCGCTCTATGTTGCGCCGCCGGCTCACGCCGAAGATGTCGCGCAGTGTCGCCGGCAGCCCGCAGGCGCCGAGTTCGGCGCTGTTGAATATGAGCACCGCGCGGCCCTCGCGCAGCAGTTCCGACGTCCAGTGGCACAGCTGGTTGGTCTTGCCCTGCCCCGCCTCGCCCGGCAGCGCCATGAGCGTCCGGGCGGCGTCGGCCCTGAAGTCGGCAAACATGCGTCCGAGCTCGCGCCGGTCCACGAACAGCTCGCTGCTGAATTTCTTCTCCTTCTGCACCTGCATCATGTAGGCGCGCGAATGCACCGCCGCGGCGTCCAGTATCTCCTGCCAGTTCATTTCGCGGGCCACGTCGAAGGAGGACACCACACGCGCCAGGCAGGCGTCGAGCGCCGCGTTCATGTCCTCGGTCTCGAAGCGGTGCACCAGCTGACTCGACGACTCGTAGCAGATACTCTCGTCCTTGAGCGTCTGGAACAAGAAGATGTAGCCGTCGGCGCTCAGCATCGCCAGAGGCCATACGTCGCACACGTTGCCCGAGGCGTCCGCTACATAATAGTGACCCGGCTCAGCGGCAAACGCGGCACCAGCGGCCGGCGGCAGCTGCTCGTCGCGGCTGCGGGCGTCAAGGAGGCACCCCGCGGCATCAGCGGCGTAGAAAGAATATGTATGCAACGGCTCCAATCCCTTGAGCATGGCGAGCAAATGGCTGCTGAGACTGTCGAACGCGCGCTGATAGAACGACTGCGCCAGCGATGTGCTGTGGCCCTTGAAGTCGTTGCGCACCTTCACCACGCCCGTCTGCCGTGCCGACCCGGCGAGGATGTTGAAGCGCGCCGACACCACGTTGGCGCTCAGCGAGCGCACCAGGGCGTCGTCAGGCAGCAGACGCAGGGCGGCCTGCATCAGCGGGTGCAAAAGCTCGTTCACATGGTCGCCGAACGACAGCGGGCGCTTCATGTCGATGGTGCGCACCACGCGCTCCAGGGCCTTGCGCGCCTGCGCGTCGGCCCCGGCTGCAAGGGGCGCCATCCGCGCCAGCAGATAGCAGTTGAGCCACTGCACCGACATCTCGAAGAAGTCGAGCAGATGGGTCAGCGCCTCCTTGTAGTCCGACTCGGCGCGCGACTGTTCGGCGCGGGCCAGCGGATTGGACATAGTGAACGGCAGGCGCTCTATGCTGCTGCTCAGCAGCGCCTCATATTCGGGCAGCCTGCGCCCTTCGGCCAGGGCCTCGGCCATGCGTTGTGCGGGGGTGGAGGGAGGAGATGCCATGTGTTTTCGCAGGTTTTTTGCAAAGATACCCAATTTTTTGCAAAAACGAAATTTAATGGTTAGATTTGCAGCCATATGGCACAATACTCCGACACTTGCTTCCTATGTGGCTATTTCAGCAGCCGCATCCCGCACCCGGACGGCATCCGGGCGCTCGCCGACGCCGGCTGGACCATGCAGCCCTACGACAAAGCGGCCGCCGATGAATATCGCCGCTTCTACTATCCCGAGTTCGTCGACTTCTGGCTCGGCTCCGGCGACGGTGACAACGACCGGCCCGTCGTGACCTTCACCACCGCGTGCTGCGGCGGCGCAGGCCCCGAGTTTGCAGCCGGCTGCGGCGGACAGCTGCGGAGCATACGCCTGTGCCTGATGCCCTTCGGCATGGTGCTATACGCCATCGAGCTCACGCTGGAAGGCGACGACCTCAACGCCTTCACCCTCACCCTCTCGCGGCTGCGCGGCAGCTTTGCATCCGTACCGGCGATAGCCCGGCCGTTGCGCCGCGCCATGGACGCTCTCGGCGTTCCCGCCGACGCGCCAATGATTGAAAGCGGCAACAAGCTGAAACTTTTCCACATAGTACGCTGTCTCACCCCTGAAGCCGTTGCGGCCGCCGCCGGCGACGCCACCCTCTTCCAGCTCGGCTCGCTTGTACGGGTAGCGCCCTACGATCCCGCTGACCCTGGCGAGGTCTCGCCCTCCTACCTCGCCGCGACCATACGCGACAGCAAACTGAGTTTCTACAACAACTGGACGGCGCTCGCTTTGTTCGACACCTTTACCATCCTTGCGCACGACGTGCCGGACTGGATGGTGAAAAACTGGTGCGAGGACTACTTCGGCAAAATCTACATGCACAGCCTCTTCAGCAAGTTCTACCTCTACCGCCAGAACGCCCGCTTCCGCGCCGACCCCGACGCCGGCGAGGACATAGAGAAAGAACTGAATGAATTTGAACGCACATGCTGCTTCCACCACATCAGCTACAACTTCATGCCCGGCGAGGTGGACCGGGCCATCGACCGTTCGCTCGACCTCGCCCCGGAGCGCAGCCTGCTCCGCAGCTACATCGCCACGTGCAACGAACAGCGCGCCAAGACCTCCGACCGCCGCGTCAACGCCCTGCTCACGCTGCTCACCGTTCTCACCGTGGCCTCCACCCTCTGGGACTTCTCGAGCATGGTCAACGCCCTCTACCCCTTCGGCACACAGTTCGGCTCCGAGGCCACCGGATTCCGCGCCGTAGTCTCCGCGGCCATCCTCATCATCCTCTGCGCCGTGCTCTATATCATGCTCCCGCGCCGCAAGAAAGCTTAGTTACGCAACAAAAAAGCGCGCCGCTTCCGCAGTGCGCTTTTTATGGATGAACAGCTGTGGATTAGCCGTTGTACTTCTTCATGACAGCGATGAGGTCGAGCACCTTGTTGGAGTAGCCGATCTCGTTGTCGTACCAGCTGACAACCTTAACGAAGGTGTCGGTCAGAGCGATACCTGCCTTTGCGTCGAAGATGGAGGTGCGGGTGTCACCGAGAAAGTCGCTGCTTACCACTGCGTCTTCGGTGTAGCCGAGGATACCCTTGAGTTCGCCTTCGCTGGCTTCCTTCATGGCAGCGCAGATTTCAGCGTAGGTAGCGGGCTTGGCGAGGTTGACGGTGAGGTCAACAACGCTGACGTCAAGAGTGGGGACACGCATCGACATGCCGGTGAGCTTGCCGTTGAGTTCGGGGATAACTTTGCCTACAGCCTTGGCAGCGCCGGTGCTGGAGGGGATGATGTTGCCGCTGGCAGCACGGCCGCCGCGCCAGTCCTTCATGGAGGGACCGTCAACGGTCTTCTGGGTAGCGGTGGTGGAGTGTACGGTGGTCATGAGGCCGTCGGTGATGCCGAACTTGTCGTTCAGGACCTTGGCGATGGGAGCGAGGCAGTTGGTGGTGCAGCTGGCGTTGGAAACGAACTGCTGACCTGCGTATGTCTTGTCGTTTACGCCGCATACGAACATGGGAGTAGCGTCCTTCGAGGGAGCCGACATAACAACGTACTTGGCACCGGCTTCGATGTGTGCCTGAGCCTTTTCCTGAGTGAGGAAGAGACCGGTGGACTCAACGACGTACTCTGCCTCTACTGCGCCCCAGTTGATTTCTTTCGGGTCGCGGCATGCGGTAACGCGGATGTGCTTGCCGTTTACGATGAGCTCGCTCTTCTCCATGTCGTAGTCAACGGTGCCGTCGAAGTGGCCGTGCATTGTGTCATACTTGAGCATGTAGGCCATGTAGTCTACGGGAAGAAGGTCGTTGATAGCAACTACTTCGATGTCGTCGCGCTTTGTGCTGGCGCGGAATACGAAGCGACCGATACGGCCGAAGCCGTTAATACCGATTTTAGTCATAGTAAATATTTGATAAACTATTGGGTTATGAATGTTCTCGAAGAGTTTCTGCGCCTCTCGGAGCCGGTCGGCGCCTTAAGGCGCAGCAAAATTACGGAAATTTTTCGATATTTGGTTATAACGGCCGAAAAAATATGCAAAAAATGCTTTACAGATATTTGTCGCCGAAGCGGTTTTTGGCGTCGTTCACCATCTGCTTGATGCTCTGCTCGCGGCTCTTGGGGCAGATGAGGAGCACGTCGCCGGCATCGGCCACAATGTAATCCTCAAGGCCATCGACCACCATGAGCTTGTCGCCGCTGACGGCGAAGATGTTGCCGTGGCTGTTGTAGGCGAGGACATTGCAGTTCTGCGCCACGTTGGCGTCGCTGTTGCGGGGCGAGTTGTCGTAGAGGGCGCTCCATGTGCCGAGGTCGTTCCAGCCGAAGTGTACGGTCTCGACGTAGACGTTGGAGGCTTTTTCCATGACGGCGTAGTCGATGCTGATGCTGGGGCAGGCGGGGAATTCGCGGTCAATGAATTCGGTTTCGGCAGGGGTGCCGTAGACGCTGTTGCCGGCGTCGAACTTCTCCGCAATCTCGGGAGCGTGTAGGCGGAAAGCTTCCTTGATGCTGGCGGCCGACCAGAGGAATATGCCTGAGTTCCAGAAAAATTCACCGCTTGCGAGGAACACTTTGGCGAGCTCGAGGTCGGGCTTCTCGGTGAAGGTCTTGACCTTGTTGAGGTCCTGGCCGACGGATTCACCCACCTGAATGTATCCGTAGCCGGTCTCGGGGCGCACGGGCGTGATACCGAGGGTGAGGAGGGCGTCGTGGCTCTCCACGAATTCAAATCCGCGGCGCAGACTGTCGACAAAGAGAGTCTCGCCGGTGATGAGGTGGTCGCTGGGGGTTACGATGATACTGGCCTGCGGGTCGCGGGCGTAGATGCGCCAGGCGGCCCATGCTATGCAGGGTGCGGTGTTGCGGCGTGCGGGCTCGGCCAGGATCTGCGCCGGGTCGAGGTCGGGCAGCTGTTCGCGCACGAGGCCGGTGTAGGCTTCATTGGTGAGCACCAGCACGTTCTCTTTAGGGATTATGGGGAGAAGGCGGTCGTAGCTCATCTGGAGCAGACTGCGGCCTGTGCCCATGAAGTCGATGAACTGTTTGGGCCGGGCGCTGCGGCTGTAGGGCCAGAAGCGGCTGCCTATGCCGCCGCACATAATCACGCAATAACGATGTGTGTTCATATCATCAGGTTCAATAGTGAGTCCGCGAATTTAAGAAAATTTTCCGTAATCGGCAAATTGTCAGCGGCCGATGTGTATGCTGCATTTCTGTCCGGGGGCGAGGCGCAGCACTCGATACTCCTCGGGGCGAAATGCTTCTCCGTTGATACTCAACATCTTCGCACCGGACGGAATGCGCAGCGTGCGCTCCGGCTGTGTGCCGGCGGTGAGAGTAATGTCAATGTCGCGGCCGCCGCGGCTCCAGTTCATGTCCACGGTGTCGCCTCCGCGCACTCTGAAACCGCGTATGCTGCCTTCGGGCCACGCGTCGGGCAGCGCGGGCAGCGGATTGATAAATCCGTCCTGGCTCTGAAGCAGCATCTCGCCTATGCCGGCGGCGCCTCCCCAGTTGCCGTCCATCTGGAACGGCGGATGGGAGCAGAACAAGTTGGGGAATGTTCCGGGGCCGTGCTGCCGCGGGTTCTCGCGGGTGTAGGCCGGAGCAAGCAGCGCGTGCAGCAGGCGGTAGGCACGGTTGCCGTCGCCCAGACGAGCCCAGAAGTTCACCTTCCATGCACGGCTCCAGCCGGTGCCGGCGTCGCCGCGGCGGTCGAGCGTGCGGCGGCATGCCTCAGCCAGTTCGGGCGTGCGGATGGCCGAAATCTGATTGCCGGGGTGCAGACCGTAAAGGTGGCTGACGTGGCGGTGGTGCGGGTCTACTTCCTCGTATGGCTCAAGCCACTCCATGAGGCGCCCGTCGGGACCGATGCGGTCGGGCGGCAGCTGCGCCATGTCGGCCCGCAGCGAGTCGGCATACGCTTTGTCGATGCCGAGGATGTCGGCCGCAGCGGCCACGTTGCCGTAAAGCTCGCGCACTATCTGCGAGTCCATCGTCGGACCCATGCATACGCTCACCTCGGTCGGGTCGGAACCGATGCGGAACGTATTCTCGGGCGACGACGACGGCGCCGTCACGAGCCAGCCATGCTTCGGCTCACGTATCATGGTCGACCGGAAGAACTCGGCGGCGCCCTTCATTATGGGATATATTTCCGACAGGTAAGCGGCGTCGGGGTTGTAGAGGTAATGCTCCCAGAGGTGGGCGCAGAGCCATGCGCCGCCGGTATTGGTGGCGCCCCAGGAGGGATGTTGCCCGGGGTCGGTGTAGCGCCAGGGATTCGTCATCATGTGCATCACCCACCCCCGCGCGTCCGGACCGTAGAACACGCGCGCCGTATGCTCGCCGGAGCTGACGGCCCGCCGCACCAGGTCGATGAGTGGTCCGTGCAGCTCTCCCAGATTGCCCGGCTCGGCCGGCCAATGGTTCATCTGCACGTTGATGTTGGTGTGATAGTCGCCGTTCCAGGGCGTGGCGATGCCGTCGGCCCACAGCCCCTGCAGGTTGGGCGGCAGGCAGCCCGGTAGCGTGCTGCATATGAGCAGATAGCGGCCGTAATTATAGTATAAGGCCGCCAGCGAGGGGTCTTCAGCCGTAATGAACGACTCGATGCGGCGGTCAGTGGGTAGCTGCGACGCCTCGGTGCGCGGCAGCGACACTGCGGCGCGGTCGTAGAGGCTGCGGTGAGCCTCTATGCCGCGAGCCTTGATGGCGTCGGTGTCGCTCTCGCGCATGGCGTCGTCCACAGCGTGGAGCGCCTGCGTGGAGTAGCGGGCGCCGTAGAGGTAGTCGGTGGCCGCACTCATTATTATACAGGCTTCCGTGGCGCCGCTGACCTGCAGAGTGCTGTCCGTGGCGTGGCATGTCCCGCCCGTGGCGAGGATGCCGGCGGCGAGGGCGTACTTCATTCCGTCCACGCCGGGCTGACCGCTGTCGAGAGTGCCGGTCATCAGCAGCGTGGCCGTGCCGGTCTTGCTCACGGTGTAGCGCTCGGGGCGCGTCAGCCGGGCCGTGAAGCTGACGGCTCCGGGCCGCGAGGCGCGCACCCGCCATATCATTACGTCCGAGCCGCGAGGCACGAAGCATTCCTGCACATACTCGGCGCCACCCGCCGTGTAGGCCGTGTAGGCGCATGCTTCCGGCAGCTCCAGACGTCGGGTGTAGGCTGTCCATGTCGTATCGGCATAACTGAAATCTATGTGCAGGTCGGCAAGCATCTGGTAGCTGCCGTAGGTGCCTCCGTCGGTGCTCTGAGTGGGCACAAAGGTACGGTACATCAGCTCCTGGGCCTCACGGTTGCGGCCCTCGCGCAGCAGCCGCTGAATCTCCGGAAGGCTGTGCGATGCCTCCGGGTTGTCGTAATTGGCGCGGGAGCCACTCCACATACTTATCTCATTGAGCACCACATGCTCGTGCAGCGGATTGCCATAGGGCGTCATGCCCATGCGCCCGTTGCCCACGGGCAGAGTCTCCTCCCACTGCTCGGCCGGCGCCGTGTACCAGAGTGTAGTCTCCGGCGTTGCCCCCGCAGGCATTGCCTGCATGCCTCGCGCGCAGCCCGCTGCCAGCAGGGCAAAGAATAGAATCGTATTTCTCATGATGTGCAAATATACGAAAACGCCGCGAATTTTTTTGCCGAATGAAAAAAAAATGCTACTTTTGCAGTCGCAACCGCAAGGAAAGATGCCGGAGCGGTCGATCGGGACGGTCTCGAAAACCGTTGTACTCTTACGGGTACCCAGGGTTCGAATCCCTGTCTTTCCGCAAAAAAGCAGCCCGCCAGGGTTGCTTTTTTGCGTGAAAGCAGGGATGAGAACCCGAGGGTTCGTTATCGCGTAGCGCTTTCGCAGCGCAGCGAAGAAAGAATCCCTGTCTTTCCGCAAAAAAGCAGCCCGCCAGGGTTGCTTTTTTTGCGTGAAAGCAGGGATGAGAACCCGAGGGTTCGTTATCGCGTAGCGCTTTCGCAGCGCTGCGAAAAAGAACACAGAGGAACGGCAATAAGTCTCAGAGGTGGCATCAGCGAAGCCGTTGCCAATCCTCAGAGGCGTTGCCGGTTCTCGGTGTTCCGCAGTTGTCCATAGGCGCGATGCGGTCAAAAGGTCTCAGTGACTGCACCGTCACCTTTTGACGGCATAACCGCCGCCAACAATGCAGACCGCCCAGCCTCTTACCGCTTTTAATTGAGAAAATCAGGGGAAAACTTGTATGTGAACCTTTTTTGACGTAAATTTGTAATTGAATTACGAAAACAGCCATAAAAAGTATGATACTTGACTTTTCCGTGGAGAATTTCCTCTCCTTTTCTGCCCATCAGGAAATCTCATTTGAGGCATCCAACGACAATACGTCTGAGGATAGCCTTATAATAAAGGTAAAGCACCCCAGGAGCGGGAGCGTTACCCGTGTCCTGCGTATGTCGTCGGTTTACGGTGCCAACGCATCAGGCAAGACCAATCTGCTTTATGCGATTGCCGATGTATGGGCTAAGTTGTATCAGCCGTGTGCATCGAAAGATGAAAAAATCCTCTTCCGACCGTTTGCCATGCGACGTGACGAGAATACAAAAATGACGGTATCCTTCTTTATCAATGGCGTAAAGTATGACTACCGCATTGAGTACAACGGCGATACAATAGCCTATGAATTGCTGGAGTTTAATCCTAACGGCGTGTCATCGCTGTTTTATGAACGCAAGCACAATTACGAGATAAATCTGCCGGAAATAACATTCGGCAAGAATGTCGGCCTTGACAGCAAGACATCAACGGTTATCACGACCAACACACTGGCTAATCACAGCGTGCTGTCAACCTATAATAAGATTTCGGTCGAGGCTCCTGCCTTTGAGACGGTTGTAAGCTATATCCGTAATTCCATACTGGCGTCCCAGGTGCATACCAACATCACAGAGCTTCTGAAAGTCACCATCCTGCAACAAGAGAGGAAAGACTTTATCTTGCGTGCGGTGAAGGAGGCTGATTTCAATATAACCAATATTGTCAATCGTCCTGCCGAAAGAGGGGAAAGCAAAATCGAGTTTGAGCATGACTATGACAAAGGTCGTTTCACCATGCCAATCGAGTCTGAGTCGGACGGCACACTGTCGTTTGTAGAAAAAATGGATATTCTGTTCGGCGCCATAAAGTCTGACCGATTCCTCATGATTGATGAACTTGATGATTCCCTTCATCACGATCTGCTGGTATATTTCCTTCAGACATTTCTGTCGAACGAAAGCGAGGCACAATTGCTGTTCACCATACATGACCAGCTTATTCTGACGGAGGATTTCATGCGTCGCGATATGGCATGGTTCACTGAAAAAGAGAAAGAAACCGCATCAACGGAATTATTCTCGGCCGATGATTTCAACCTGCACAAAAACGCATCCATATTCAATGCCTACAAACTCGGCAAATTAGGCGCCCGTCCACAAGTCGGCTCGCCTTTCCTCGCCATCAACACAAGTAAAAGATGAAACGCTCAGATCGTAAAAAGCGCTCTTTCAGGCAGGGAGCCGGCATAGCTGTGATTGGAGAAGGTCCGACGGAACAGTATTATCTCTTGTCAATGCAGGGATTGCTGGCGGCGAACGTATATCCCAAAGTTGTAAAGGACGGGATGGACTATCTCATTGCAAGAGTGGAAGAATGTATTGCCGACGGGTATGACAAAATATATTGTCTGATAGACATGGATAATAAGTCCGGCCAGAAAGAGAAAGCCGCCTATGCGTATTTTCTGCGCCAATATTCAGGCAAGCAATTCAAAAACCGACAGACGGGAGGTTTTACCGAAGTAATCGTTATTGAAAACCATCCCTGTCTTGAAATCTGGTTCTACTATTATTTCCGTCTTACAACAGGATTGTATTCCTCGTATGAACGCGTCAATCCGTTGAAACCGGAATTGCGGAAATTCCTTCCGGAATACGAAAAACGAATAGAGTTTTTCAAGAAGTGCGGTGGACTGCACCAGTATCTGACATCGAAAGGCGGCTCAATTGAAACCGCTGTGAGGAATTCCAGATTATCTATGGTTCACCATATAGATAATCCGGACGGCGCATTCAGTGAAATGTGTCGGCTGCTTGAAAGGACGGACAGCAGTGAATCTGAATAGGTGCTGTGCTCATGGCGCATCGACAATGCAAGCCTGCGGCATAGATGAAGATATATGATTTTGCAACGATTTGCCGTTGCAGTGCCCCGGAAATACTGTTGCAAAAATCGTTGCATTTACATTTTTTAACTAAGTTCATAACCTTGATTCCAAAGATAATTATTAACATTGCAATTACAGCAAATCACCCTCGGAGGAGGGTGTGAGGACGTGTGTCCAATAACTGTTGCAAAACTGTTGCACTTGGAAGCTACCAAAAGTGTAACTCAAAGATATTTACAGAATTAGACGACCTAAAAAGGGTTCCTGTCTTTCCGCAAAAAAGCAGCCCGCCAGGGTTGCTTTTTTTTGCATGAAAACAGGGATGAGTACCCGAGGGTTCGTTATCGCGCAGCGCTTTCGCAGCGCAGCGAAGGAGTAAGGCTTACAGCATAGACACTATCTTCCTGCACATTGACCGGCATAGGGAATCCGCAAAGCGGGTGGGATTTTTCAGCTCGCCGCGCTCCACGGACTCCCTTTTCATTTTCGTTTCATAAGCAGGGGGTGACCAGCGGTCGTGAAGCTGACATCAGCACCCTCCGGCGCCCCTCTTACCTATCCAATATCACTCAGAATTTCCATATGTAACATAATCATCCTCCCATGTAACACAGCTCGATTTATTGACATATTTTAACACTTCGGGAGAGGTAATTCATGACGGTTTATCTTTTTTTGCAGTGCGAAAATCATAAAAACGCATCGATTAATACCTAAAATCAGATTCCCTTAAATGAAAAAACTCGTCGGCCTCGCCATCATGCTGGCCATGACATTTGCGGTACATGCGGCAAAATTCACAGTGGACTTCAACAGCTATCCTGCAGGAAGCACATTTGAAATGACCGGCGGAGGCAGCGCCACCGTAAAGGCCAATCCGGCCGGAAGCGGCAAAGTCCTCACTATAAAGTGCGCCGCCTACAACAGTGTCCCCGTAATACCCGTCACCCTCCCCGAAGGCATCACTCTCGGAGCCTGCACGGGCATCAGCGTCAAAACCTACATCCCCGCGTCGGGCAACGAACAATATGCCAACTACAAGCAGTTCCAGCTCTACGCCAACGGCGCCCTCATATTCAAAAACACAAAGAGCGACGGCAGCGACGAATACCCCAACCAGGGCAGCAAGGACTCATGGATAGGCATCTACACCGCCGCCGACCGGCTCACACTCACCGACGCACAGAAAGAGCTGCACAGCTTCAGCCTCGGGGCCGGACTCAACGACAGCAAGATGACCTACCATATAGCTGAAATATCCTTCAGCTACGACCTCAGCCTCGACCCGCCCGTGCTCCCCGAGCGCGGAGCCTTCTACACCGGCGTCTACCGCAACCTCTTCGCCGAGGCAGGCTACACCGAACAGCAGATTCAGCAGCGCATAGACGACCTCTGGAGCACCTACTTCGAGGGTAATAAGGACACCGAGCGCCTATACTACGAAAGCGGCAACGACATGGCCTACATCCTCGACGTCAACAACAACGACGTCCGCACCGAGGGCATGAGCTACGGCATGATGCTCTGCGTACAGCTCGACCGCAAGGCCGAGTTCGACAAGCTCTGGAAATGGGCCAAGACCTACATGCAGTACCCCGCCTCCGACGAGCGCCGCGGCTACTTCTCCTGGCAGTGCAACACCGACGGCTCCAAGAAAGGCCACACCCCCGCCAGCGACGGCGAGGAATACTTCATCATGACCCTGATGTTCGCCTCCGGACGATGGGGTGACGGCGAAGGCATCTACAACTACAGCCACGAGGCCAACTACATCCTCGAAATGTGCCACGAAAAGCCCGCCCAGGACATCAACCCCTACTCCTCCTACACGCAGCTCTTCGACCCGACGGAGATGCAGGTGGTGTTCGTGCCCTACGCCTCCGCCGCCAAGTTCACCGACCCCTCCTACCATCTCCCCGCCTTCTACGACCTCTGGAGCCGCTGGGCCGACAACAACAAGGACTTCTACGCCCGCCTCGCATCCAAGAGCCGCGAGATGTGGGCCAAATTCGCCCACCCCGTCACAGGCCTCATGCCCGACTATGCCGAGTTCAGCGGGGCGCCCCACACCGGCGACGGCGACCACTCGGGATTCCTCTACGACGCATGGCGCTGCATCATGAACATGGCAATGGACTTCGCCTGGTTCAGGCCCGCAGGAGTCGACTACACCGGCCTCGTGCAGCGGCAGTACGACTTCTTCCTCAGCAAAGGCATCACCTCCTACCACAGCGTCTACACCCTCGACGGCAAGGACAAGAACGGTAACACCGACCACTCGCCCGGCCTCGTGGCATGCAACGCCGCCGGCGCCCTCGCCTGCGGCACACGCGACGCCTGGAAGTTCGTCGAAAACTTCTTCGACACAGCCATCCCCACCGGACGCTACCGCTACTACGACGGATGCCTCTACTTCCTCAACTGGCTCAACTGCGCCGGACGATACCGCATCTACGGCAAAGGCGCATCCAGCGGCATCGCCGACATCGACGCCGACAGCCGCCCCGAAGTACGCCTCACCGCCGACGGCCTGCAAGTAAGCGGACTCACCGCCGGACGCTACCGCATCATCGCCCTCAGCTCAGGCATCGACCTGCGCCGCGGCACCTTCGACGGCGGCATCATTCCGGCCACAGACCTGCCTCACGGCGCATACGCTATAATACTCAACGAAACATACACTTCTAAATTCATCAAATAACTATCATGAAAAAACTTTACTTGCTCGCTGCAGCCGCCCTGTGCGCAGCAACGGCCACAGCCGCCAACGGCGACGTCACCGCCGACGGCTGGCTCATGCTCGAAGACTTCGAGGGAGCAAATCACTCCGCGTCTGTATTCACCGTATCAGGCAAAAATGAAGCCGGTACCGTCTCAATCGAAACCATTGCGACAACTGATAATGCAAACAACAAAGCAGCTAAATTCACCGGTGGCGCAAGCAAGGTGAATGGCATCAAAATAGCAGCAACACTACCCGAAGGCAAAACCATCGCAGACTACACGGCCATACAGTTTGACATCCACTCTGGCAACAATACATATAAAGAGCTCTATCTTTACATTAACGATAACACCAATACCGTAGACGTCAAACACAACGCCATTGGTTCGTCCAACGTATGGTCAAATTACAATAAAGAAATCGCACTCACAGGCGAAGGTCGCGAAGTTGTCATAGGCATCGTTTTTGATACCAGCAGCAGAGGTTATTATTACATCGACAACATTCAGCTGAAAGAAAAGGAAGGCGGTTCCGGCGAAGACCCCGATCCCGTCGACCCCGTTGATCCCGTTGATCCCGTCGAGCCTGGAGAATCGCTGAACGGCACCGTCACCAACGGCTGGCTCATGGTTGAAGACTTTGAAGGTACAGCTCCCACAATGTCGGCATTCAACATATACAACGGAGAAGGCAAAGGCACATGTGAAACTACCACCATAGCCAAAGACGGCAATAACGCCAACAAAGTAGGACAATTCACAGTCGGAGGCGAATATTCTCACGGCATCCAGTTCGACTTCATGCTTCCCGAAGGCAAGACCATCGACGACTATACAGAGATTTCAGTCGACGTATACGGCGTCAGCGGCGACGTGACCTGGAAAAAGCTGGAAGTATACGTGGACGGTAGCAAACAGGGTGAGGTAAGCAGCGCTATCACCAATGCAACGACGTGGAAAACGTCCAATCTCGAGATCTCCGCAACCGGAACAAGCAATAAAGTCTCCATCGGTTTCTATAACGCCACCAACACCGGTGCCGTCATTGCCTACGATAACATCCGTCTTAAGGAGAAACCAACATCCGGTGTATACAACGAGAGCAAGAACGGCACAGTCACCGACGGCTGGCTCATGATTGAAGACTTCCAAAAGAAAGTTCCCGGCGATAATGTAAAGATTGCCGCACAGTGGGGATCGGAAAGAGATAACACAGCAACTGTTGCCGTAGATCCCAAAAGCGGTAACGAGAAGAACCTTGTAGCTGTATACGCCAAAACCGACGACGACTACAACTCGGTATTCGCCCTCAACGTAAATCTGCCCGAAGGCAAGGCATTGAAGGACTACGACCAGATTGCATTCGACCTCTACCGCTTTGAAGGCGACTCTGACGGCAAGGAAATGTACGTCAGGGCCGGCGATGATGTAATCAAATATACCGAAGGCGAATACATCACACAGGGTACTTTAAGCGACTGGACAGAGAAGGCATATACCATCAGTGCATCCGCCACCGCAGGCAACGCTTTCACTCTCTACTTCGGCATCAAGAGCGACAATCCTAACTATGCAGTCGACAATATCCGCCTGCGCGAGCGTGAGCCTGAACTTGAAGTAGTCGGCACACCCGTAATCACCATCAAGCACGGCACTGCGGCCGGTACCATGACCGTATCCTACAGCTTTGAGATCAAGAACCACAACGGCGAGGAAATCAAAGTGGTAGCCACCGTTGACGGACATGACGAAGTAATCTTTGAGGAAGCCGCAGCCGAACCTGAAAACGCACCCGCACGTGCCGCCGACGAAAACAAAACGTTCAGCGGCAACCTCAAGGCTCAGCACGACGTACTGAAGACCATCAGCAATCCTAACGTAAGCCTCACCGCCACAGCCGGCGAGAAGCAGCTCTTTGCCATCACCAAAGCTCCCGACACCACCACAGGCATCGAGGACGTGACCATAGACAGCGAGGCTCCCATCGAGTACTTCAACCTCCAGGGCCTGCGCGTAGCTCAGCCCGAGGCCGGCCGCCTCTACATCAAGCGTCAGGGCGACAAAGCCGTTAAGGTACGCTTCTGATAACACATCCACCACTTCAACAGGCATCTGCCGCGCATCCCGCGCGGCAGATGTTTTTTTACATCCATACAGAGGTGCAAAACCTCGGATTGCACGGGCGCACGGGCGGTATAGGAAGTGCAAGGCTTACAGCAGATACATTCTCTTTTTCTAATTATTGCTGTCCGATAAAGCAACGTAAATAATTGGTTATTAAGTATTAGCAGGTGTACAACCCCCATTTATCGTTGATTACCCGCCGGATGGCGGGTAAAATCTGGTTAGCCGCGGATTAAGGCGCACAGCGCCGTATCCGCGGTAGGTTCAGTTAAAGACATCAACCCGCCGGATGGCGGGTTGCACGACCTCTGGTGGCCGCGAAAACTCCTGAAAATCTGCCAAATAAATCTGGACGTCGTGCAACCCGCCATCCGGCGGGTTGATGCGTTTGTGTCGCTCCTACCGCGAGTATGTCGCTCCCTGCGGTCGCTCCT
>URSD01000035.1 GCA_900550395.1 uncultured Porphyromonadaceae bacterium
CATCCCCTCGCCAGAAGGAGAGAGGAGAATGAGAAATTCTCACCTCAAAGTTTTGCACTTCGATTTGGAATCTTCAGATAAATGCTGAGGGAGGCTTGTTTTATTCAATGTCTCGTATATATACCCAATGCCCTGTTTTGGGATGACCGAGCCATGCTATTTTCCATTCTTTCAGCCGTCGTTTGATTGTGCTTTCCGAACAGGAGGCAATCTTGGCGAGTTCAGCGCGGCTGATAGAATTGTTTTTCATGATTGCTCTGATAAGTGTTGTCTTTTGCGGGTCATGCTCTGATATTTGCGGGTCATTTTGACCTTCAAAATTAGTTTGAGGGTCATTTTGCAGGTCATAAACACTTTCTTTATCTGATTTTTTACAATCGTAATAAATGGCCTTGCCCTTTATTGTCAAACCATATCTTTGGTCCGGCACATTCGGTTTGCCGGGATTCTCTGACGTGACTAAACCGGCTTTAATAGCGGGCTGAATATGATTTCGTATGAAAGAACTCTTCGACTTTAAACCGAGTATCCTGCATAGGGCATTTGCCGTAAGCCAATCTTCTCCAATGTGTTCAATAAGTTTAAGTGTCGCCTTGTCTGCTGTTGCCTTGCTATGTCCTGCTGTGTCCCTACTGTGTCCTGCTTGTGACTTGTTCGTGTCGTTCGGACGAGTAAAAATGGTTCTTACAACGTTGTTGCCACAGCTGAATCTGGGAGTGGGGAGGCCAACACGTTCGCATTCTCTTGCCATCAGGGAAAGGCCGCGGCCCCAATGTTCGATGAGGCCGCCAAGATACATGACATTGGCAATTACGGGATTCGGCGGCAGTGAAGTATTCATTCTGTCCTTTTCTTCTTCCAGCATCAGGGCGTTAGGGGAAATTTTGGCTGGAAAATGTCCGGCGTTTTCAATTTCAATCCTGTCGTCGTAAATCGCAATCCCTACAGTGGCAATTTCATAACCCCAGTTCATGTGACAGAATGCGTTCACAACAGCTTCGCGTAAAGCATCATACGGAATTTCGAGTTCATCTTCCCGGTGTATACGGTTGTGGGTGGTTCCCCCTAAATTAAGATGCTTAAAGAAGAATGCCATGGCTGTGTCGGCCAACTGGAATATGTTGCCTTCATATTGCTGGTTGTCAATAAAATACTGATTGGTGAAGCCTTTGAATCGCGCAAGACGCAACTTGCATTGCGGATAATCCGTGAAGTCCTTTCCAAACAGCACAGCCGCTGAGTTGCAAATATATGAGCCTTTGACCAATTTGAGACGGTCTAAGGTGGTGAGGACATTGTCGTTAAGAGCGACGCTTGACAATCGGCCACGTCTGACGGCACTTTGGATTATATTCAGAATCAGTTGCTCGTCAAGGTCATTAATGGACAGGCGTTGGTTTATTTCATTTTCCCATTTATATTTCAACCCGCGCTGGAGTTCATGCAGTCTGATAAACTTCTCTCTGGGCATTACGCTTGTCACACTGTCGTGACGTTGGTATGGCTTGCCGTTCCACATGTACGGCTTGTCTGTATCTGAGCCGTCGGTATGGAAGACTATTATAGATTTATCTGAATCGCCAATACGGAAATAAACAGGTTGAATGTCAATCGCCGGGTCAAATTTGTTGAGCGCTTCCCCTATTTCTCGGGTCGTTTTGTCTGCAATATCCTGACCGATAATTTTCCCGTTATTGGAAATGCCAAATACTACAATCCCGCCGTTGCCGTTGAGCATTCCGCATAATGTTTCCATTCCGCGGGATAGCTGACCGGTAGTTTCTTTAAACTCAACATCAACGCCTTCGTTGCTTGAGGTGAGTCGCTTTATGTACCCTAAAGATAGTTCCATGGCCGTTTTATTGACTCAAAGAGTTTGAGAAAAAACTTGCGGATAAGCATTTTGAGCGTTTGGGGTAGTCCGGGAATTATTTCTGAAACGAGAGGCTTGTGCCCTCGGGTGTGACCGTGAGGGTCACTTCTGCCGACTGTATCACCGGCACGTTGTGGTCCACATGGCCTATGGGTACGTTGAAAGCCACGGGGTAGGTGTAGGGTGCTGTCATGTCGGCGATCATGCGCTCCATCGTCTCGTAGCTGTCGTTGGGACGGTAGCCCGTGAACTGGCCCACTATCAGGCCGCCGAGGCGGGGAAGTACACCGCTGAGGCGCAGCTGATACATGATGCGCTCGATTTTGTAGATAGGCTCCTCCACGTCCTCGATGAAGAGGATGGTACCGGGCTGAATCACGTCGTAGGGCGTATTGATGAGCTCGGCTATGACGGCGAGGTTGCCGCCCAGGAGCCGTCCCGAGGCCTGCCCGCAGCGGTTGAGCGAGTCGGGCGCGAATTCATAGGCGGGACGGTAGCCGCGCAGCATGGCCAGGAATGTGGCGTTGTCCTCGTCGTCCGGACCCAGGGCTATGTGTTTGCACATGTTGCCGTGGATGCTCGCTATGCCCCGCGATGCCAGCAGGGCATGGAGAGCCGAGATGTCGGAGAAGCCTATGAGCCACTTGGGGTCGCGCTCCAGCGGCAGGGCCGAGAGGCTGTCGAGCAGATGCACGGCGCCGTAGCCTCCGCGCGAGCACAGGATGGCGCGCACGGTGCTGTCGGTGAGCGCGGCGCTGAGGTCGGCGAGGCGTGCCGAGTCGGAGGCGGCATACTGGCCGCACTTGCCCAGGGCCGACGGGAAGATGTCGACGCGGTAGCCCTGGCCGCGCAGGGTGTCGGCGGCGGCGTAGACGAGTGCGGAGTCGACGGGTCCGGAGGGCGACACGATGGCTATCCGGTCGCCGTCGCGCAGCGGAGCCGGAATGGTGGCTTTTGTATTGAGGTTCATGGCGCAGAGACTGCTGATGGTCGCGGCGACGATGGCTGCGACAGCTGATAATTTTTTCATTTTCGGATGGTGGGGAGGAATGTTTCGTAGAAGTGCCACAGGGCTATTGCCGTGCTTACGGCCACGTTCAGGCTGTGCTTTGTACCCAGCTGCGGAATTTCCAGGCAGACGTCGCATGCGTCGACCACCGTCGGGTCCACGCCGTCCACTTCGTTGCCTGCCACGATGGCATAGCTGCGCGTCGGGTCCACGCGGAAGTCCTGGAGCTCGATGCTGCCCACCACCTGCTCCAGGCAGCACACGCAGAAGCCGCGCCGGCGCAGCCCGTCGATGGCCTCGGCCGTGGACGGGCAGTGATGCCACTCCACGGAGTCCTCGGCGCCGAGGGCCGTCTTGTGCACCTCGGCTCCCGGCTCCACGGCCGATATGCCGCAGAGCCACACCTCGGCCACGGCGAAGCCGTCGCAGGTGCGTAGGATGGAACCTATATTGTTGAGCGACCGCACATTGTCCACTACCACCGCCACGGGCATCTTGCTCGCGGAACGGAAGGCGGCGATGTCGGGCCGCGCCATGTCCAGGATAGTCTTCTTTCTCATAGCTCGGCGGCAACGCCTTTGAATTCGTACTCGCGCACATTGCCCTCGGCCGTGCGCAGGCTCAGGAGCCCGCTGTGGGCCACTCCGGCTATTTCGGCGAGGAAGCGTTCGCCCGTGGCCGTGTCGCGGTAGGGGTGCATGCCTTCGCGGTGCCACAGGCTCTGCATGTACAGCGCGTGCAGCTCGTCTATCTCCGGGTCTTCCTCGTAGATGTCCGTTTGCACGGCTACGGCGTCGGCCAGTTCCTGCATGAGCGATTCCAGCTCGTATTCGCGGCCGCTGATCTGCTTCATCGACACCGGATTCGGCGCATCGCTCGTGAACACCTCCTGATTGACGTTTATGCCCACGCCGAGGATAAAGCTCTCCAGCTCGGAGCCGCTGACGCAGCCCTCTATGAGTATGCCGCCCAGCTTGCGGTCGCCGTAATATATGTCGTTGGGCCATTTCAGGCTCAGCCGTTCCGGCTCGGGCAGATGGTGCGACAGCACGTCGAGCAGAGCCAGCGATGTGAGCATCGAGAGCTCAAACTGCCGTGTGGCGCTCATGGCTGTGGGGCGCAGCATCTGGCTGTAGGTGAGGTTCTTCTGCGATTCCGCTTCCCAGCTGTTGCCGCGCTGTCCGCGGCCGGCTGTCTGTGTGCGTGCGGCGATGACGTGTGCGTGCGGCACGGCCGCGCCTCGCTGTTTCATCACAGTGTTTGTCGACTCGCACGAGTCAATCCATTCTATGCTTGCAGGTGTCATTATAGTGTCAGTTTTTGAGAGTTCCTATAGGTACGATGTAAATGCCGTCTTCGCGTCTGTAGGCATAGTCGCCGATGGCTGTCAGTATCATGAGAAATGATGGTTCGTGCATTCTTGTGGAATCTATGGTTTCGGCCAGTTTTTTCAGTGTGGCAGCTCCCTCTTCGATTAGTTTGTCGCCGCCGAGCTTGATTTCCACCAGTCCGTAGTGCCCGTTTCGCAGATGAACCACCGCGTCGCATTCGAGCCCGTTGCTGTCCCTGTAGTGATACACGTTGCCGTCGAGCGATTCGGCATATACTCTGAGGTCGCGGCAGCACATGGTCTCGAATATCAATCCGAAAGTGTGCAAATCGCCGGTCAGATCTTCCGGACCGAGACCGAGAGCCGCTGTGGCTATCGACGGGTCTGAAAAATATCGGGTGGGGGAGGTGCGTATTGCCGATTTGGACCGTATGTTCGGGTTCCATGCCGCCATATCGCGGATAACAAAAATACGTCGCAGGGCGTTAAGGTAGGAGTTGACAGTGTCGTCGGAAATAGAGTCAACGTCGTTTGCCATGACATCCTTGCGTATCATGCTTATAGGCGACTGCGAGCCTTGCAGCCGTGCGTAAGAACGCAATATCGCCCGTGCGCGTTCGACGTTTCGTTCCACACCGTCCACACGGGAGATGTCTTCCTCCGCCACGAGGTCGAGATAATCCGTGGCCTGGGAGAGCGCGGCTTCGCGGCTCATATCGTCAGCTATAGCGTAGGGCCAGCCGCCGCGGCAGCACAGATAGGCTATATCCGGCAGCTTCTGGTGGTTAATACCGCGGACGGTCTTTGGCCCGGCAAAAAGATCGCCGAGGCTGACGTCGCCCGTAGAGTCGCCGGACTCAAATAGCGTCATGGGCATCATGTCGAGGATAGAGAAGCGCCCGGTGCCGCTGTGGAAGATTATATTGTTGCCGGCTGCGTCCGACCTTTGCGCTGGAAGGGCTGACCCCGTGAGAACGAACTGTCCGCGCTTATGACGATGGTCCACCTCAAAACGCACGGCATCCCACAGCTCTGGCGCGAGCTGCCACTCGTCTATGAGTCTGGGGGTCTCCCCTTGCAGCAACATCGCGGGATCGAGCTTTGCCATCTCGATATTGCTGCTCCTTGAGGCCGGATTGCTCATGTATAGTACGCTGCGGCAGTGTCGCTCGGCAGTTGTGGTTTTGCCGCACCATTTCGGCCCGCGTATGAGCACGGCACCCTTGGCTTCAAGCTTCTTGCGAAGCAAGGCGTCGGCTATTCTCGGTCGGTAATTCGATGATTCGGGACTCATAATTGGTGCTCTTTTTCAGGCACAAAGGTAGCGATTATTTTTGAATTCGGCAAATTGTGGCGATTTCATTCGGCAGATTGTGGCAATTCCGTTCGGCAAATTGTGGCGATTTCGTTCGGCAAATTGTGGGATTTTCAGTTGTCAGGAATTATAGCTAATTTTGTCGCAATATGAAATACAGGAACAACAGGTACATTGTATATGAATCGCCGGTCATTATTATACTTATGGTAATGATGTTTCTGGGTTTGGCTTGTATTTTACTTCCGTCCGATACGCTCAGGGGATGGGAGTTATATGTATGTCTTGCATTTTTGGTAGGTATTCCATTCTACATATATGAAGTGATAAAGAGACCTGAGAAATTGATTATTGATAAGTTCGGTGTTCATATCTTTCATCGTTCTCCATATCCCCAGAGACATTTTTCCGAACATTATAGATGGTCTAAAATAAAAAAAGTGTACTATGATTGGGAATTCACCTCAAGAGGACGCGGGAATTTTGCCATAGATGACTTGATATTTACTATGGCTTTTGCTCATAAAGACGTCAAAATCAATCTCGGTGAATATTGGGTGTGTAGGCGAAACCTAAAGGAATCTGTAAAACACTTTGCAGATGCTGAAGATATTTTTGATGAAGAGAAAACGCGTCGCAATTATAGAAAGCATTTAAGGCATATCGCTATAATGGTGGCGATTGTCTTGGTAATAATTGCGTTGATCAAAAAATATTTTTGATGGGCTGTCAGTCGCCGACGGTGAGGCGGCGGGTGCGGTCTGGCATCAGCTCGATGCGTACGCGCAGGACGCCGTCGGCCGGGAGCAGCTCCTCGGCGCGGTCGGGCCATTCTATAAGGCAGATGTTCGAGGGATCGTCAAGATAATCCTCGAAACCTATGTCCATAGCCTCGGCGGCGCTTTCGAGACGGTAGAGGTCGAAGTGGAACACGCTGAATCCCTGCGGCGTACACCCGTAGTCGTTGGCTATGGCGAAGCTGGGCGAATTGGCCCCGTCGCTTCCGTCGGCGCCGAGTGCGGCCACTATGCTGCGTATGAGCGTGGTCTTTCCTGCGCCCATCTCGCCGTCGAAGGTGACGATGCGCAGCTCTTTTTCTGCTATTGTCGCAGCCAGGGCCTCGGCTACAGCCGGAACATCTTGCAATCCTGATATTATATATGTCTGTTCGGTCATTTCGGAGTCATGGTTATGAGGGGCACCAGCATTTCCTCCATGGAGATGCCTCCGTGCTGGAAGGTGCCCGTGTAGTATTGTACGTAATAGTTATAATTGTTGGGGTAGGCGAGGAAGTCATGGCCTAAGGCGAAAATGTAGGCCGTGGAGATGTTGGGCGCGGGCAGTCCTGCGCGCTTTGGGTTGCGTATCTCGTACACCCGCTTCTGGTCGTAGGCCAGGTTGCGTCCCAGCTTGTAGCGCAGGTTGGTGTTGGTGTTGCGGTCGCCCACCACCTTGACTGGCTGCTCCACGCGCACGGTGCCGTGGTCGGTGGTGAGTACCACTGTGTGGCCGCGCTCGGCGATACGGCGGAAAAGCTCCAGCACAGGCGAGTGGCGGAACCACGACTCGGTGATGCTGCGGTAGGCGGCGTCGGTCTTTGCCAGCTCGCGTATCATTTTTGATTCCGTGCGCGCGTGCGAGAGCATGTCGATGAAGTTGACAACAATCACGTTCAGGTCGTTGTCCTCAAGGCGCGGGAAGTCGCGCAGCAGGCGTTCGGCGCCGGCCGAGTCGTTCACCTTGTTATAGGATATGCGCGTCGGGCGGCGGAATCGCTCGAAGAGAGTCTGAAGCAGAGGCGATTCGTTGAGGTTCTTGCCTTCCTCCGACTCTTCGTCGACCCACAGGTCGGGAAACATTTCGGCAATCTTCAGCGGCATAAGGCCTGAGAATATGGCGTTGCGGGCATATTGCGTGGCCGTTGGCAGTATGGATGTGTACAGCTGCTCGTCGAAACTGAAAATGTCGGCCAGCAGCGGCTTGACGCTGAGCCACTGGTCCAGGCGGAAGTTGTCGATAAGAATCATGAACACCTTGCGCCCGTCGTCGAGCAGGGGCATCACGCGGCGCGGTATCAGCTCGGGGCTCATCAGCGGCCGTCCGGAAGCGTCGGGGTCGGCCGCCCAGTCCTCGTAGCGGCGGCGCATCCATTTGCCGAACTCCGTGTCGGCGTCGCGCCGCTGCAGGGCAAGCATCTCGTCCATGCCGGTGTTGGCCGAGGCCAGCTGCATGTCCCAGAACATCAGGCGACGGTATAGAGCGTACCAGTCGTCTATGGTGTCGGCGCGGCCTATGTCGTCGCTCAGCGCGGCGAACTCGCGGCGGTAGTCCACCGAGGTCTGCTCGTTTACGAGGCGTCCCGCGTCGAGTTGCTTCTTTATTGCCAGCAGAATCTGGTTGGGGTTGACGGGCTTTATCAGGTAGTCGGCAATCTTGCTGCCGAGCGCCTGGTCCATGATGTTCTCCTCCTCGCTTTTGGTAATCATTATCACCGGCAGCAGAGGCATGCGCTGCTTGATGGCCGCCAGAGCTTCCAGGCCCGAGATGCCCGGCATGTTCTCGTCCAGGATTATGAGGTCGTAGGGCGTGGCGTCGGCCATGTCGAGCGCGTCGGCGCCGCTGCATGCGGTGTCCACTTCGTAGCCGCGGCTGCGGAGAAAGATTATGTGGGGCTTCAGGAGGTCTATCTCGTCGTCGGCCCAGAGTATTTTAGGATTGTTTGGCATGGCTTATTCAAGTAAAGGGTCGTCGCCTTCGCTGCCTTCGTCTGGCTCAGGTGCGGGTAGGGCGGGTTGTGGCATCGGTTTCGGCGTGGGAAGAGCAGGAACCGCGGGGGCTGAAGGCTCCGTCAGGCCCGGCTCGTCCGACTGGTCTGATTTGTCTGACAGGTCTGACATGTCCGACGGGTCCGACTCGTCCGACTCTTCTCCCGGCTCCCGCATCGGTTCCGCCTCCTCGGCCGCGGCGTCGGCTTCATCGAGAGTCTCGACTGCCTCGGGTTGTAGCAGCCCGGCCTGCGCGTCCACGTAGTTCTGCTCGTCGAGGTAGCGGAAATACTCCTCGAAGCTGCGTCCCTCCTTCAGCAGCAGGTCGAAGTTGGCGGCCGAGATTACTACCGGCCTTACGCCTGCCGGCAGACGGAAGTCGGGCGACGCCGCCATCACGCGGCGGTAATGGTTCAGTTCGTTCATGTCGGCGAAGCCGCGTATCACGAGCAGCCCGAGGCGTCCGAAGTTCATGGGCTCCAGCTCGAAGTCCTTCACGACGAACGACCTGAAGTTGTGGCGCGCCACCTCGTACAGCAGCAGGTTTGACGACACGGAGTCGGTGGGGAACAGCATCACCAGCAGCTGCGCGCTGTCGGGGCTTAGCGTGAACTGTGCCGGGCCTTCCTGCGCCACGGCCGTGCTGTCGTTGGTCAGACGCATGTCCCATACCATGCCGCGCAGATTGCCGGCGTCGGTCTGCAGCTGTCGTCCCTGGGCCATGCCTTTGAGCCACGCCGACGCTATGGGCGTGATGTCCGTGTCGGGGTAGCGGTTGAGCATGTCGCGCAGCGTGGCGTTGAATTCGTCGGCCTTCTTCTCGGGTACGTAGGCCAGGGCGTGCAGGAACATGAACTTCGGCATGATGGCGCTCAGCGGGTATTTGCTGTTCATCTCGCGGTAGGCGTCGTGAACGTCGCTGTTGTGGTTGTCGAAGTAGGCTTCGAGCGTGGCTTCGTAGAGCTGCTGCTGTCGGCTTTCCATGTTGCGCAGATTATCGAGATAGGCGGGATCCTGCATGGCTACGCCGTAGGTCGATTCGGGGAAGTCGGCAAGTATGCGCTGCCGCCATGCCTCCGCGTCGGCGTTCTCTTCGCGCCGTGCGTGCATCAGGTAGGTATTGTAGTAGACGTCGAGCCGGTGCACGTTGTCGGGATAGTCGCGCAGCAGGCGCTCCCACTGTGTGCGCGCGGCGGGATAGTCCTCCAGGCGGTCCTTGAGGATGGCGCCCATGTTGTACAGGCCGTCCTGAATGATTTCGTGGCACACGGCGCGGGCCTCCTCGGTGGTGTCGGGAATCTGTCTGAGATAGTATTCCGGATTGTGCGGGTCGGAGGCGAGGCTGTCGGCAGTGGCTCTTTCGTCGTTGCCCGTGGCCGTGGAGTCGCCGTTTTCGGTGACCTCTTCGTCTGTGTCGTCACTTCCCGCATCCTCGAAGTCGGCGTTGCTGAACGTGTTTTTGTTGCGTCGGCGCCAGTCGTCCTCGAGCTTGCGCGAACCCCATCGGCGCTGGAAGTCGGTGCGTCCCGCCTGCCGCGCGCTCTGGTTGTAGAAGTACCAGGAGTTGTCGGTGTTTATGTTGAATGAGTTCGGTGCGTTGGCCGCGCCGCCGGTATTCGTTTCTCCGCGCGATGCCACGTCGGCCTCGTATTCGGCCAGTCGGGCCTCCTCCGCTTCTTTCTTTTCCTGTTCTATAAGGCGCTTTATGATGCCCTGCACCACCTCCATGCGCTCCTCGGGCGTCATGGCCGAGAGCCGCAGCAGCGAGTCCTGGAGTTCTACGTTCTGGGCGTAGACGGCCAGCTCGTCGAGAACGTCGCTGCGACGCTTAAGCGAGTCGTAGCCGGGATAGTTGCGCGGCAGCTGAGGCACGGCCTCCGAGTAGTGGGGCTGCGCCTTGTTGTACTGTCGCCGGTCGAAGTAGAGGCCGCCGAGGCGCAGCTGCGGCATGGCTTTGTCGATGCCTCCGCGGGTGCTTTTCTCCACCGCCGTCTCGTAGCTTGCTATGGCCTGCGCCGTGTCGCGGCGGCTCAGGTAGAGGTTGCCTATGGCGTAGTATATCTGGTCGAGATAGGGCTTGTTTCGGTCGTAGTGTGTCATGCGCCTGAGGGCCTTCACCTCGGGCATGATGTCCTGTCCGTCGTAGACCTCGCTCTGCTTGATGCGCGCGTTGAACTTCGTCCGGTATGTGGCCGAAGGTGATGCGCCGGCTTTGGCGAATGCCTCGTAGGCCTCCTTGCGGCGTCCGAGGCGCTGGAGCACCTGCCCGAGCAGGAAGCGCAGACGCGTGCGCTGAGCCGCGCTGTCGGCATTGTCGATGGCCTGCCGCAGCGGCTCCACGGCTTCTTCCATCATGCCTCCGCGCAGCAGGCGGTCGGCCCGGGTGAACGCGTACAGCCCACGCAGCTTCTTGTTCGTCAGCTGGTCGGGGCGTATTCGGTCGAGTATCAGTTCGGCGTCGTATAGCCAGTCCAGAGCCACGTAGCACCGCGCCTGCCATATCTTGGCCTCCGTCACGGTGGTCGGCAGCCAGGAGAAGTGGCGGCTTACGTAGAAGAAGGTGGACGCGGCGCCCAGGAAGTCGCCGTTGAAGTACTGGCTGCGGCCCATCATCATCCATGCGTTGTGCAGGAAGGGGTTGTACTCGTCGCGTTTCAGCCATGCCTGGTAGGCGGGGTCGCCGCTTTTCCCCGGCTTCTTGCGCGGACGCTTCTTGATGCTGCGCAGCTGTATGGCCTTCTGTCCTTTCTCTATGCTGCGGTCGAAGTTGCCCGAGGGCTGCGGCGCTTCCTTGTCGGCTTTCGCCTCGGCAGGGTGCATGAACAGCAGCCGCGAGTAGTCGTCCTCGTAGTCCTGCTCCATCTTCTGAAGTGTCTCCTTGAAGTGCGTGTCGCCGTTGTAGTAGATGTTGTAGCGCGTTATGAAGGCGTTGTAGTTGCGGCTGGCGGCTGTGTTTTTGCGCGTGGAGCAGGACGCCATGGCCACGAGGGCGCACAGCGACATTGCCAACAGGCATACCTTACACAGTCCGTATTTCATATATTAAATATGTAACGTGCGCGAGCGAGCGATATTGCACCCCGACTCTGCGCGTTTGCAAATTTCGGCAAAAAATCCTACCTTTGCAAGCAATTCCACATTACTTAATCAAAGCAAATCTTGCGTATGAAAAAATTTACTCTTGTAGCTCTCTGCATGCTTGCCGTATGCGGAACGGCCGTTGCCGCACAACCTTCCAAGGCCGAGAAGGCCGCAAAATCAAGGCTGCACAGCGGCCCTGCACGCCTGCTCCCGCACAAGGCGGACGCCGAGAAGGCACCCTGGTGTCCCTTGAAACAGACCGACTACACCTGGATGTACGACGACGAATCCGCACCGCACGACGGAGAATGGGTAGAGGAGGACAGCTATGAGCTCACCTACACTCCCGCCGGTAAGGAAGCAACCAAGCGCACCACCACGCCCGACGGAGAAATTCTGCTTGAGGTGAATACCTACAATGCCGACAATATGCTCATATCCCGTGTCGTGAGCAAGTCGGAGGACGAGGGCGAGACTTTCGAGGAAACCGAGAGACTGACCCGCGAATATGACCCCATCCTTAAGAATGTCATCATCTCCAACGTAGAGCAGAACAACTACGGCGGCCAGTGGTACAACGGCAACTGTTACAAGCGCATCATCACCCGCAATGCCGACGGCAACATCACCGAATGTGCCGTCGCCGTGCTCTTTCAGGGCATCTATGATCCCACCATCAAGCTCGTGACTGAGTATGGCCCCGACGGCAAGGCATGCAAGATAACGCATTCGGCACTTAACTACGATTACGACGCCGACGAGTATTATTGGGAGACGGATATGGAGCTGACCGACATCGAGTGGGAGCGCACCGACGGTCAGATATGGAACGAGGAATATCTCACCTCCGGCGCCAACCGCATCAGCAAGGGTACGTTCAACAACGACGGAGTCATATCCGTGATGACCTTCACCTACGACGGCAACAACGTGGATGGCCGCGGCACCATGGACGACCCCGACGATGATTTCTACAACCTCATCGTCACCTACACTGAGCTGCCCAACGGCGGTTACAAGAACTACACCCTCACCTACAATGACGCGGTCAGCGAGTCGGAGACCGAAACCGAGGAGCGCGATGCCTTCGGACTCCTCACGCTGCGTAAAGTTCAGTGGACCGACTTCACCTGGACCGAGTTCTATGAATACACTGAGGGTGCTGTGCGCTACGACGACGTGACCGGCTATCCCGAGCAGTACACTGTCACCGACCGTGACCTCGACGAGGACAGTCCCACCTACGGCGAGGCGATCTACCGCATGAAGATGACCTTCGAGGGTCAGGCCGACCTCAGCGGCATAAACGACGCCGTGGCTGATGCCGACGCCGACGCCCCCGTGGAGTATTACAATCTTCAGGGCATCCGTGTGCAGCGTCCCGCCGCCGGGCAGCCCGTCATCCGCCGCCAGGGCAGCCGCGTGAGCAAAGTGGTGGTGAAATAAGAGCTGATTAGACAGTGAAATACAGAAAAATGCCTCTCCGGAGGCATTTTTTTTCGTTTTTTAGCCACGCAATCGAAATTTATAGTTAATTTTGACGGCGCGCCGTGTGCGCCAACCAAACAGTACCACATAATATGGAAATGAACGAACCCTCCCTGAGCGCCCCCGGCGCTGAGGAAATCCTCACCCCGGCACCCCGGACGGATGCCGCAGAAAATCCACAGCATGAGTCGGAAACCGGTCAGCCCGCTGCGGATGCCGACCCGGAAGCCGAGGCCGAAGAAGAAATGACCGAAGCCATCGAAGAGCACGACGGGCTCCAGCCTCACCGCGAGCGTCCCTCCACGCCCGAAGAAGTGATAGCCGCCGCCTGCGAAGTCCTCGCACGCGAGGCCTCGGAAATCAGCGGCGACGATGTCCGCCGCCTCCGTGCCGCATGGAATCTTCTGAAACCCGCTGATGCTCCGGAAGCCGACGGCGAGGCCGCCCCCGAGCCCGATGCCGAAGCCGTGGCCGCCGCAATGAAGCAGGAGGAGATGTTCGCCGCAATACTCACCCAGATACGCGACAAGAAAGCCGCCTGGACCGCACAGCAGGATGCGCAGCGCGCCGCCAATCTCGAGCGCAAGAACGCCATCATCGGAGAAATCAACGCACTCGCCGAGGATACCGACAATGTGAACCGTACCTTCCCGCGCTACCGCGAGCTTCAGGACGAGTTCAACGCTCTGGGAGAGGTGGACCCCACGGAGGAGACCGCCGTGTGGAAGCGCTTCCAGGACGCCCGTGAGAAGTACAGCGACAACCTGAAAATCAACAAAGAACTGCGCGACTACGACTTCAAGAAGAATCTCGACAGCAAGATTCTTCTCCTTGAGGAAGCCGAGCGTCTGGCAGCCGAGGAAGACATCATCACGGCCTACCGCCGCCTTCAGGAACTTCACAACAAGTGGCGCCGCATCGGCCCCGTTGCCAAAGACATACGCGAGGAGATCTGGGACAAGTTCAAGGCCGCCAGCGTCACCGTCAACAAGCGCTATCAAGCTCATTTCGAGGAACGCAAGGCTGCCGAGGCCGAGGCCGAGGCGGCAAAGCTTGCCCTCTGCGAGCAGGCCGAGGCCATCGACATAGAGTCCCTCAACGGTTTCAACGCCTGGGAGAAGGCTACGGCCGCCATCCAGGAACTCCAGACCCGTTGGCGCGATATGGCCCATGCCGCACGACGCACCGACCGCGAGCTCTTCGCCCGCTTCCGTTCGTGCTGCGACAGCTTCTTCGCTGCCAAGGCCGAATATTTCAAGGCCACCCGCGAGCGCCTCGCCGCCAACCTCGCCGCCAAGACAGCCCTCGCCGATGAGGCCGAGGCCCTCAAGGACAGCGAGGAGTGGACCAAGGCCGGCAACCGCTTCGTCGAGATGCAGAAGGAATGGCGCACCATCGGCCCGGTGGCAAAGCGTTACAGCGACGCCCTCTGGACGCGTTTCATGGACGCCTGCAACCACTTCTTCGAGCGTAAGAAGAAAGTGGCCGGCGGACGGCGCGACGAGGAGAACGCCAATCTCGCAGCCAAGCGGGCGCTTGTCGACAGGCTCAACGCCCTCGACCCCGAGACGCCCCGCGCCGAGCTGCTTGCCGCCATCAAGGAGATTCAGGACAGCTGGCAGACCATCGGCCACGTGCCTTTCCGCGAGAAAGACAAGGTGTACGACCAGTACCGTGCCCGCCTCGACGAGCTGCGCGACGCCATCAACAGCGGACGCCGACGCGAGCGCCGCGAGCAGTTTGCCGGAGCCGTAGCCCGCATGGAGGGCGACACCGCCGACCGCGAGCGCGACCGCATGGCCCGTGCTCTTGAGGCCAAGCGTGCCGAGCTGCGCACTCTCGAGAACAATCTCGGATTTCTCTCCTCCAAGAGCAAGTCCGGCAACTCACTCATTCAGGATTTCGAGCGCAAGATCGAGCGTCTGCGCGCCGATATTGACGAGATGGTAGAAAAAATCAAGATGCTGCGCACGCAGGCATAACAAGCCTGCCGCGCAGTCGGTCATTAGCGCTGCGGCTGTCGTGGCCGCGGCGCTTCTGCACCTTTTACCGTTTGTACCTATAACCGTATTGCAATGGCCCGACATCTGACAAGTTACGGAAAATACATACCATGGCTTTTTGCCGCCGCCGATGTGGCGACGGTCAATCTCATCTTCCTTGTCCTGTGCATCATGTATCCGCAGGAAGGGACGGCGCGGATGTGGCTCATTGTCGAGCTGGCCTTGTTACCAGAACTGTGGTGGGGACTGCGCCATAAGCCGCAGCGGGCCTTGCAGCTCGACGTAGTGCCCCGGCAGGCCCTCAGCGACGTGGCCCTCCACGCCCTGTTCCTGCTTGCGCTCATGTCGCTGACGGGCATGCAGCGTATGCCCCTGGGGGTTCTGGCGCTGTTCTACGCGATGCTCTTCGCCGCTTTCTTCGTGGCACGTTTGGCCTCGCGCGGACTCCTCAAGAGCTATCGTCGCCACGGCCGCGGCTATGCCCGTGTCGTAATTGTGGGCGCCAACCCCATGGGCGAGCGCCTGGCTGCCGAAATGGCGCGCGATGCCGGTTTCGGCTTCCGTGTGCTCGGCCACTTCGACGAGGCGTGTCCTCCGGGCTTCTCAGGCAGCTATCTCGGCCCTCTTGCGGGTCTGGAGGAATTCATGCGCAAAAATTGCGTGCATCAGGTGTACTGCTGCAAGCCGAGCCCCAACGGCAACGGCAGCGTGGCCGCCGAGGTGCTCCGTGTCGCCGACGCCTGCGGCGCCGAGTTCTTCTTCGTGCCGCAGCTCTCGCGCTATGTGCAGCGCGGCATGGAGCTGGACACGGTGGGGACGATGGCCGTTATGGGCGTCCGCGTCAATCCGCTTAATTCCAGGCTGAACCGGGGCATAAAGCGGGCGTTCGACATTGCCGTAAGCGGTCTTTTCCTGTGTTTCTACCCGCTGATATACATCCCCGTCGCCATCGCCATCAAGCGTTCTTCGCCAGGGCCGGTGTATTTCTCTCAGGAGCGCACCGGCTACCATGGCCGCACGTTCCGCTGCCTCAAATTCCGCACCATGCGCAGCAGCGACGACGCCGACACCAGGCAGGCCACCGCCGGCGACCCCCGCGTGACGCGCATTGGCGCCTTCCTGCGACGCACCAGCATTGACGAGCTGCCCCAGTTCATCAACGTGTGGCGCGGAGATATGTCGGTGGTGGGTCCGAGGCCCCACATGCTGCGACATACCGAGGACTACAGCCGCCTCATCGCCCGCTACATGACGCGCCACTCCGTGAAGCCCGGCATCACCGGCTGGGCCCAGGTCACCGGCTGGCGCGGACCCACCGACCAGCTGTGGAAGATGGAGCGCCGCGTCGAGGCCGACGTGTGGTACATCGAGCACTGGACCCTGCTGCTCGACCTCAAGATAATGGTGCGCACTGTCCTCAATGCCATCCGCGGCGAGGAAAACGCCGTATAAGTATCGCAAGCATGGTGAGCGCCTCCGCCAGCGGAATGGCGTACCACAGGCCCGACGCGCCGAATGCTGCGGGCAGCAGCACGAAGCCGGCCACCGGGAAGACGATGCCCCGCAGCAGGGTGTACAGGGTCGACGCCACCGCGTTCTCCACGCTCTGATAGTAGCCTATGAAAGTGATATTTACGGCAAAGAACATCGCGCACATGCCGAACACGGGCAGCCCTGAGCATGCCATGCCGTAAGCCGCGGTGTCCGACGGCAGGAACACCCCCGCAAGAACCGACGCGCCGCGCCACATGCCCAGCGTCACCAGCACGCCGCACACGGCGGCCGTGCCGAGCGCTATGTGCAGTGCGGCCCGCACACGGTCGGGGCGCCCCGCGCCGTAGTTGTAGCTGATGATGGGCTGTGCTGACTGCGCCACCGCGTTGCTGATGCTGAACACCAGCGGGAACAGATAGCACGCTATGCTGAACGCCGCCACGCCGTCCTCGCCCAGATAGCGCAGATACGTATAGTTGCCCGTCACCATCATCACGCCTATCGCCAGTTCGGCCAGGAAGGTAGCCGCGCCCACGCGCGCCATGTTGGCGACGTTGCGCAGGGCGCCGGTGCGCACCTCGCGGCTGAATTTAAGCTTGTCGGAGAAGAACAGGAAGTACACCAGCACCATGAGGCCGCCTACCGCGCACGACGCCGACGTTGCCATGGCCGCGCCGCCTATCCCCATGCCAAGCGGGAACACCATCAGCCAGTCCAGGAAGATATTGAGCACGGCGGCCACTATCTGCACCGTCATGGCATATTTGGGCGCGCCGTCCAGGCGCACCAGCATCATGCCCACGCACTGCACGTAGAGAAACATCAGCCCCGGCAGCAGCCACAGCAGATAATCACGTGCATACGGCTCCAGCCTTTCGCTGCATCCCATCAGCGACAGCAGCGGACCGGTGAACAGCAGCGACACCAGAATTACGCATGAGAAGATGACGGCGCCCGTCAGGAAGGCCTGTGTCATCACCGTACGGGCTGCCTGCACCTTGCCCTCGGCGAGGCGTATGCTCGCCACTACCGACGCGCCTATGCCGAACATCAGTCCCACACCCGTACACAGCAGGAACACAGGGGCCACTATGTTGATGGCCGCGAGAGCGTCGCTGCCCACGCCGTGGCCCACAAACATGCCGTCGCAGATGTTCAGCGCCGAGTTGAAGAACATGCCCACCAGGGTAGGGAAGAACAGCGCACGGAAGAGCGCGCCCACGCGCCCGTTGCCGAAATCGAGTCTTTTCTTATTCATAACCGCTTACTTTACAATATAATAGATGCCGAACAAGCAACTGGTTTTACCCGGTCATCTTATCCGGCATGCGTCGATGCCCTCCGATGAGGATTACAAAACGTTCTTTCGGCGCTGCAAAGGTACGACTTTTATTCCATTCCCGCCAATATTATCTTCTCCCGCCGCACTATGCGGGTGAGGTCGAAGCCGTCGAGGAGCGAGACCGCCGTGCAGGGCTCAGCATCCTCACGTAGCCCCGCCAGATGTGCCAGAAGGCCGATTATCTGCTCGGGCGAATGGGTGCGGCGCATGCTCTCCATGCTCAGCGAGGCGTCGCGCTTGCTCAGGCGGCGTCCGTCCGGGGCGCACAGCCGCGGCACGTGGGCGAAGCGCGGCGGCTTGTAGCCAAGCAGCCCGTACAGATATATCTGCTGCGCGGCCGAGAGCATCAGGTCGCATCCGCGCACCACTTCCGTCACGCCCATCAGCGCATCGTCCACCACCACGGCCAGCTGATAGGCCCACGCGCCGTCGGCGCGCCGCAGCACGAAGTCGCCGCACTGTCCCGCCAGGTTGTAGGCCTGCGGGCCGAATACGCCGTCATCGAAGCATATCTCGCTGTCAGGAACATAGATGCGCGTGGAGTGCGGCACCGGCGGCTCGGCGCTCACGCAGGGCATCGAGGCGGGGCGGCAGGTGCCGGCGTAGATCACGCGACCGTCGCTCTGGTGGGGCGCCTGCGTTGCCATGATGTCGGCGCGCCGGCACGTGCATGGATAGGTCAGCCCTGTGGCGCGCAGGCGCTCCAGCGCTGCGGCGTACAGCTCCGTGCGCAGGCTCTGGCGGTATGGCCCGGCGTCGCCTGTGTCCGCGGTGCCGCCCTCGTCCCAGTCGAGGCCCAACCAGCGCAGGTCGTCCTCTATCTGCATGGCGTACTCCGTGCGCGAGCGCTGCGGGTCGAGGTCCTCGATGCGCAGCAGCCAGCGGCCTCCGCGGCTGCGCGCCGAGAGCCAAGAGATCAGCGCCGAGAACACATTGCCCAGGTGCATGCGGCCCGTGGGCGACGGCGCGAACCTGCCCTTTACCGTCAGTCCCATGTGTAGCGTTTCTGTCGGCCGAAGCGGGCGCGCGCCAAGAGCATGAGGCGGCGCACCCAGTAGGTGGCGGCCAAAGGCATCACTGAGGCGCCCAGCTCGCGCATGTCGAGGCGGCGCAGCACGCAGCGCCAGCCCGTCGTGAGGGCCGCTGCCGTGCCGGCCAGCTCCACTGCGGCGATGGCGAGCACGGCGCCGTTGGCCGGAGCTAAGGCTGCCGCCGCGATCGGGAGCACAAGGGCGGCGGGCATGCACAGCGCGTTCAGCGCCGACCAGAGGCGCGGACGGCGGCGTATGTGGCCCTCAGTGAAGATGTGGCGCACGGCCGCGCGGCGCAGCGTGCGGCCGTAGTCGTGGGCCAGCAGTCCCACGATGCTGTCGTCCGCCAGCTCCACGGCGGTGTTGTCGCGCCGGGCTATCTCGCTGATGAATATGTCGTCGTCGCCGTAATGCAGGTTCAGCGAGCGCGAGAAGCCCTTGTTGCGGAAGAATGCCTTGCGGGTGTAGGCCACGTTGAACTCCGTGGCGCGGAACGGATGTCCCGCTATGGCGGCGCCGAGCCAGCGCACGGCGCGCACGGCGGCGTCGAAGGCACGGCAGCGGGCGCCGCGGCCCGTGTCGTCGCCGGGCATCTGCGCGGCGTAGCCTATCACCAGCTCCACGGGGCCGTCGGGGGTGAAGTGCCGCATCATGCCGCGCAGCCACTGCGGGGAGCGTATCTCGGCGCCTATGGCCGTGAGCACCACCACGTCGTGGCGCGCGGCCTTCACGCCTAATGTGATGGCTAACTTCTTGCGGCTGAGGCTGCGGGCGCCGTCGGGCGTGTGCGTCAGGTACAGCGAGGGGAATGCGGCCTGAAGCATCGCCACCGTGTCGCGCACGTCGGTACTTTCGCCCTCGTTCACCACTATTATCTCCATCGGCGCGGGATAGTCCTGCGCCATGATGCTGCGCAGCAGCGTCTCCAGCGCCTCGGCCTCGTCCTGCGAGTACACGATGACGCTCGCAGGCATCAGCTGTTCAGGCTCGGCCGGAGCCTCACGCCGGGCGCGCCCCAGGCGCCGCGCCTGCACCCACACATAGCCGCAGGCCACGCAGGCGGCGGCAAGAGCCGCGCCCGTCAGGGTCCACAGCAGGGGCGACAATTCAAAACTGAAATACATTTTACACCAATTTTATCTCGTCCGGGCCTATCGTGATGAGGCGCGCCTTGTAGAGCGAGCCCAGAGCCTTCTTGAAATCCTTCTTGCTACAGCTGAACAGTGCGCGTATCTCCTCCGGGTCCGACTTGTCGCCCAGCGCGAGGCGTCCGCCTGCGGCGCGCAGCGTAGTCATCACCGACTCGGCCAGGCCGCCCACACGTTCGCGCTCGCGTCCGCCGAGGCGCACGTCGATCTTTCCGTCCTGCCGCACGCGCACCACGTGGGCCGTCAGCGTCTCGCCCGCCTCGGGCGTACGGAACGTCTCGTTGCGGTAGAGCATACCGGCGTGGGCGTTCTCCACGATGACGGTGTAGCCTATGGGCGTCTCGCCCGTGACGAGGCACTCTACCTCCTGCCCGGGGCGGTAGTCGGGCAGCACGTTGCCTAGAAAGCGCTCGGTCTTGGCGGAGGCCACTATGCGGCCGGAAGCGTCGTCGAGGTAGACGTACACAAGGTAGTCGCGGCCCTGGCGCATACGCGATTTCTGCTCGGAGTAGGGCACCAGCAGGTCCTTGCCCGGCAGACCCCAGTCGAGCCACGCGCCCGTGGCGTTGACCTGGCTCACATGCAGGAACGCGAACTCGCCCACCTGCGCGTAGGGCACCTCGGTGGTGGCTATGAGCCTGTCCTCCGAGTCGCGGTAGACGAAGGCGTCCACCTCGTCGCCTATGCGGCTGCCCTCCGGCACCGCCTTGGCCGGCAGCAGTATCTCCGTGCCGTCGCCGCAGTCCAGATATACGCCGAAGTCCACCTCGCGGGCTATCCGCAGCCTGTTGAATCGTCCTGTTTTCATATTATTGTTGTCCGGTAAGACGTTATTAGATACGATATATCAGATATTTACACGCGGTTACCCGCCGGATGGCGGGTGAAATCCGGTTAGCCGCGGATTAAGGCGCGTAGCGCCGTATCCGCGGTAGGTTCAGTAAAGTGCATCAACCTGCCGCATGGCGGGTTGCACGACTCTTTATAGTCGGCAGCCGTAGGCGTGGTGCAACCCGCCATCCGGCAGGTTGATACGTTTGTGTCACTTCTACCGCGAGTATGTCGCTCCCTGCGGTCGCTCCTTAACTCGCGGCTAACCACATTCAACCCGCGACGAGCGCGGGTTGCTTTCATTTTATCGGATTGCAATGCGTTGCGATATATTTTGTATGGCCGGAGGCCATGCATTTTGTTAGCCGCGGGCACTTGTGCCCGTGGTGAGGAGTAGACCCACGCATTCAGCCCCGGAGGTGGCTGAATTTCCTTCTCATGAATCTGTATCTTTGCAGTCATGACAGGGAGCCGGTGCAGCCACCTCCGGGGCTGAACCCGTAGGTGGTCCGTTACCCCGGGCGACAAGCGCCCGGGGTTAACAATATCCATGGCCTCCGGCCATATGTGCGTTATTTTACGGACAATTTTTCCGATGCTGTTTTTCATTATTTGTGCCGTGCGTCCCTACAATTTGTGTGGTTCCCTTTTGCAATGCAAAGTTACTACAAAAAAATCATAAGCGGCAAAAGATGTGCATCTTTTGTCGCTTATGATTATGGGTGCGGAAGCGGGATTACTTCACGAGTATCTTCTCCACGTTGGTGCCCTGACGGCGTATCACCATCTGGCCGGCCTGCGGGTTGCTTACGCGTATGCCCTGGAGGTCGAAGTATTCCACGGGAGCGTCGGCGCCGTCCACGGTAACGTCGTTGATGCCGGTGGGCACTTCAGGCGTTTCGGTCTTGCCGTTGAATTCTACTTCAATAGGGATAGCTGGCTCAGCAGCCTCACGAGCAACCATTGACTGCGTAGCATTTGGATCCCACTTTACGTGAATCTTGAAGCTTACATTACCATCGACGTCGCTGGTGCCCTCAAGATCTACTATGGCATGGATATTACCCTCCAGAAGGGAGAGATCATCCACATGGCCGGTATAGTCATATATCGGGTTGCCATTGTTATTATTATAGGTACGAGTAACATCTTCAACGAGAATGTCGCCGAGGTTGCCAAGGCCGGGAATCGTAAGATCGGGGAGAAGCACATCGACGATTCTCTTCATGCCTTTCTGCGTCATCCATATGCTGGCGTCTGTCGGTTCCTCAATGAGGTCAGCAGCACCTTCGCCCATATCCATGGTGAGCTTTGTGATCTGGCCGGGATACTCTATGCCGGTGAACACGCGCGGAGCCTTGAATTTGATTGTATAGACATGTTCAGCCTTGCCGTCCACGTCGGTGGCGCCTTCGTTGGTGTTCTTTACGGTGATGGTAGCCGTGTTGTTTTCGGCATCAAGAGCAACGTCGACAGTCTTTGCAGGGGATTCGCCGAGCAGCGTATAGCTGAGCTCTTGTTCGCTCTTGGGCATGTAGACGCTTTCGCTGAGGTCATAGTCATATTTACCATCTTCAAAAATATCGGTACCGTTCACTGCCAGTGTTTTCAGACGCGAATAGTACAGCAGCTTCACGTCGTCGACCGTCATGGTGCAACCCTCTGTAGGTGTGGTGCTGAAATAATCTCCGGCAGAAAAAATCACATTAAATTTCTCAGCCTTAGCCGATACGCCTTCTTTATACTCCAAGGATACCATGCCTTTGGTCCACTCAGAAACAATATCCGGCCGTGATATAGCTGAAGCTATAAGAGTACCCTCCGCTGATAAAGTCTTATCTCCCTGATGGCCATCAAGAGATCTGCCAAGTACGCAGAGATCCCTATCAATCATGTCAACTGTTTTGAGATTGGAGATGGTGATATTTCCCGGAACATTTTTTTGTATGAATGTTCCATTCCAAAGATATGCAACAACAGTTGGCTTAGCATTAGAAGTACCTCCTTCGGCTATATACTGAAATTCAATGGCATCCGGCGTTGAGGAGAAGGTTATTCCTCCAAATGTGCCGCCGTCATTATTTTGATTAGCTTTAGAGGTCGACCACGTAGTACCTAAGGTGAAGTAGCCCGGAACAATTTTTTTCCCATAAATGGGTACGGTGAAAGATTTGCTCCCGACTTTAATTGCACTTGAGGAGTTATTGTAGCCGGCAACGTTCTCTGCTACAGTCTGATTTCCGCTTGCTAAAAGTCCCGAACCTGCGTAGACATTGGATGCGGTCCAATCCTTCGGCGTGGTTCCCTGGACGGTCGTATTATTTGCGCTCGTCCATGGACGACAATCCACCCACGGCTCCTCGAAGCCGTTGTTTGGCAGCTGCTGGGCCGAAAGCGGCGCGATGGCGGCGAGGGCCAGCATTGCTGTGATTAGTTTTTTCATTGTGTGAATGATTTGTTTATATATTTTTAGAATAGACTTTTTCGATTTCGCCTAATATCCGGCAAAAATACATATAATTTTTCAAACTTTGACTTAAAAAGGGTGATTTTTATAGTTTATAGTTGAGAGTTTATAGGTAAGAGGGCGGCCTTTGAGGGCGAGAAACATAAAGACATAAGGTCAAAAGGGACATAAGAATTATTATCGATTGTATTCAAAAATAAAAACTTTTGTCGCTTATGACCTTATGACCTTATGTCTTTATGTATCTCTCCATGTCCGGTATTTTGAGCGAAGCGCGGTTAACTTTTTCTTGCATAATTCACGAAAAATTCGTTACTTTGCACTCTGAATCGGCGGCACACGGGAGCAGCAGGCTCTGATGTGCGCCTAATCCATTGAAAATAAAACACTAAACGCAATATGTACATAGCAATCATTGTTCTCACTGTAATCGTGTCGGTGCTTCTCATCGGCATCGTCCTCATCCAGAAATCCAAAGGCGGAGGCCTTTCGTCGCAGTTCGGCGGCGCAGGCAATGTAATGGGTGTGCGTCAGACCAACAGCTTCCTGGAGAAGACCACCTGGACTCTCGCAGGCCTCATCGTGGTGCTGTCGGTAGTATCGGCCTACACTATGCCTAAAGCCGGCCACGGAGTGGAAGTGCGCACGGCTGCCCCCGCGCCCGCCGCAACTCAGGTGCCCGCCGCCAACCAGTTTGACACGCAGGCTCCCGCAGCTCAGCCCGAGGCTGCTCCCGCACCCGCCAAAGCAGAATAAGAAGCCCACGCTAACCCGGGCATGAAGCATAGAGGACATAAGGCCGGACTGTCAGGCCTTATGTCTTTTTGTGCATAAAACGACAAGGAACCATGAACCGTAAGGATCTCGAACTGATGGCCCCGGTGGGGAGCTACGAGTCGCTGCATGCGGCCATCGACGCCGGCGCCGACGCCGTCTACTTCGGCGTGGAGGGGCTGAACATGCGCGCGCGGTCGAGCGCCAACTTCACGCTCGACGACCTGCACCGCATAGCCGCCACCTGCAACGAAGCCGGCGTGAAGACGTATCTGACCGTCAACACCATAATCTACGACAACGAGCTGGCGACGTGCCGCGAGATATGCCGGGCGGCGCGCCGCGCCGGCATATCGGCCGTGATAGCCTCGGACATCGCCGCCATCAGCATTGCCCGGCAGGAGGGGGTGGAGGTGCACATCTCCACGCAGTGCAACATCAGCAACATAGAGGCGGTGCGCTTCTACGCGCAGTGGGCCGACGTGATGGTGCTGGCGCGCGAGCTGAACATGGAGCAGGTGCGGGCCATCCACGACGCCATCGTGGCGGAGGACATACGCGGCCCGCACGGGGCGCTTGTAAGGCTGGAGATGTTCTGCCACGGCGCGCTGTGCATGGCCGTCAGCGGCAAGTGCTACCTGAGCCTGCACCAGATGAACAGCAGCGCCAACCGCGGCAGCTGCACGCAGATATGCCGCCGCGGCTACCGCGTCACCGACCTGGAGACGGGCGACGAGCTGGAGGTGGAGAACAAGTACATAATGTCGCCCAAGGACCTCTGCACCATCCACTTCCTGGACCGGATGACGGAGGCGGGCGTGAGTGTGTTCAAAATCGAGGGCCGCGCCCGCGGCCCGGAGTATGTGCGGGAGGCCGTGCAGGCCTACTCGGAGGCCCTCACGGCCGTGTGCGAGGGTCCGGCGGCCTACACGGCGGAGCGCATCGACGCCTGGCGCGAGCGCCTGCGCCGCATCTTCAACCGCGGATTCTGGGACGGCTACTACATGGGTCAGCGCCTGGGCGAATGGTCGTCGAAGTACGGTTCGTCGGCAACGCGGGTGAAGCGCTATGTTGCCAAGGGCGTGAAATGGTACTCGCGCCTGGGCGTGGGAGAGTTCCTGATGGAGGCCGGAGAGCTGCACGTTGGCGACGAGGTGGTGGTGACGGGTCCCACGACCGGAGCGCTGATATTCAAGGTCGAGGACATACGCGTCGACCTGAAGTCGGTGGAGAAAGCCGTGAAGGGCGATGCGTTCTCTATCCCCGTGCCGGCCAAGATTCGTCCGGCCGACCGCCTATACCGCTGGGAAGAGACGGGTCTATGAACGCACTGCCCGAAGCATTTCTTAGAAGCCTGGAGGCCCTCGGCTCTGAAGCCGACGGGCTCGCCGACGCGCTTCGCGGCGAGCCTGAGGTGAGCGTACGCCTCAACAGGGCCAAGGGCGCCCGCGTCCCCGCGGGCGCCGAGCGCGTGGCATGGTGCGCCGACGGCATGTATCTGCCCCGGCGCGAGGCATTCACGTTCGACCCCTGGCTGCACCAGGGGCTGTACTACGTGCAGGACGCCTCGTCGATGGCCGTGGCCGCCGTGGCCTCACAGCTTGCCGTGGAGGCGGACGGGGCGCCGCTGCGGTGGCTCGACGCCTGCGCTGCGCCCGGCGGCAAGACCACGGCCATAGCGTCGGCGCTGCCCGGCGACGCCGCCATAATAGCCAACGAGTACGACCCGAAGCGAGCCGCCATATTAGCTGAAAATATAGCCAAGTGGGGCGACCTGCGCATAGCCTGCACGCGCGGCGATGCCGCGCGCTACGCCTCGATGCGGGGCGCCTTCGACGTGATAAGCGCCGACGTGCCCTGCTCCGGCGAGGGAATGATGCGCAAGGACGCCGAGGCGGCAGCGCAGTGGAGTCCGGCCTTAGTGGCCGACTGCGCCCGGCGGCAGTGGCGCATAGTGGAGGCGCTGTGGCAGGCGCTGCGCCCCGGCGGCACGCTGATATACAGCACATGCACCTTCAACCGCACGGAGAACGAGGAGACGGTGGAGCGCATGGCGCGAGAGCTTGGCGCCCAAGGCGTGGAAGTGGCGGCGCTGGAACGCCCGGAGATAGCGCACGGCATAGGTACGTCGCTGCCCTGCTACCACTTCCTGCCGGGACGCGTTCGCGGCGAGGGGCTGTTTCTCTGCGTACTGCGCAAGCCGGGCGACGCGCCGGCGGCGCCTCTGCGGCAGGCGGGACGGATGCGCCCCGACGCGGCATCGGCCGAGGTGGCGAAGTGGCTGGACGGCGATCTGCTGCTGCGCACGGGCCGCGACGGCAGCGGCAGCGCGACAGGGCGCACGCAGGCGGCACTCGCGCCCGAGTCGGCGGGCAGCGTGATGGGTGTGTGCAAGGGCCGCGACATCATCCCTGCGCAGGGGCTGGCTCTGACGACATCGCTGCGCGGGGATGCTTTCCCGACGGCATCGGTGGACTATGGCACGGCGCTGGCCTATCTGCGGCGCGAGGCCGTAGTGCTTCCGGAGGGTACGCCGCGCGGCTTCGTGCTGCTGCACTACGGCGGGAGGCCTCTCGGGTTCGTCAAAAATCTGGGAAACCGCGCCAACAATCTCTATCCGCAGGCATGGCGCATCATGAGCAGCCACACTCCGGAGGAGCCTCCGCGGGTGATGGTATAGTGAAGTTGTTGTCCGTGGAAATAGGCATCCATGGGGGTGTTTCGGAATCTCGGAATGTAGGACGTGCGGCTCGTGCAATGTGATTTCAAATAAGTGTGGGCGCACGGGCGGTATGGAAACCGGCATCGAGAGCCCGCGAAGCGGGTGGCATTTTTTAGCCCATGCGTGAGGAGGCGCAGCCGACGAGCCATGGGATGGAGATGGCACACACATGCGCAGCA
>URSD01000036.1 GCA_900550395.1 uncultured Porphyromonadaceae bacterium
GCAAGGGGTTAACTCTATTTTATCCTCAGGGGTCAATCGCTCTTGCCGCAGGGGGTCAATCGCTCTTGGATTTTCCACTCATACTTCCGTTTCCCGTCCAAATAGATGTCGAGGTAGAGGGAGGTGAGACCCGACGGCATTTTACGCCTGCGCAGCCGTATCGGCTCTTTTGATTTACCCATGATTTTGTTGCTGATTTGTTGCTGTCCTGTTTCGAGCAACAAAGTTACAACAAATTTTTCATAAACCAATCATAAACGCATATAAACCGCACCGAGGTCAGGAGGTCTCTAACTGCCGATAATCCAAAGGGCTATTTACAATCGTTTCGTATCGGGTTAGGAACGGTTTACATACAAAAATACTGGACTACTTTCCGATGCAAAACCTCGAAAAAATTGTTGATAGTATTTCCGGAGTGGAAATTGTGCCTGTTATGGCTCCCAGGGCGGAGATACATTGACGGATATCTTCCGCGATTAGGTCAGCGGGAATGTTACATTCAAGAGCCTGAAGTGCACGGTCGGCGGCTTCATTGGCTTCAATCAGACATGCATAATGGCGTGCATTCGTAACGATTGTATCGCCGCTTGCAGTCGCCGTTACTATATCGTCAATGGTCGAGAGCATTGCTTTGCGCAGTTCGTTTAATCCTTCGCCGGATGTGGCACTTAGCCGGATTTGCGGCACATCGTTAAATTCCGATAAGGGCAAATCCGTGTGTACGCCCAAATCAATTTTGTTTAATACTATAATCAAACGAATGTCAGAGTTGGAACTCAAGGCCTTATGCACACTGCAGACGGTTTCTTGATCCACTGGAGCAGATGAGTCAATTACCAGCAGTATCAGTGACGCACCATTCATTGCTTGTAATGAGCGTTCTATGCCGAGTGTCTCTATCGGATCGCTGGTCTTGCGCATACCTGCGGTATCCATAAGGCGCAGGCTATAGTCACCGAGTATTATCCGGTCCTCGATGACGTCGCGTGTCGTGCCATGTATGTCGCTTACAATGGCACGGTCGTCTTGAACCAGCGCATTCAGTAACGACGATTTTCCGGCATTGGTAGCTCCGACTATGGCTACCGGCATGCCTTCGCGTATGGCCGAGCCGGTAGCGAATCCTTTTGCAAGACGGTTTGTCGTGTCGCGTACTTCGCGCGTCAGTTCCATAAGCTTGTTGCGAGAGGCGAAGGTTACGTCTTCTTCGCTGAAGTCAAGTTCCAGTTCGAGCAAAGAGGCAAGTTCGAGCAGGGTGGCCCGTAGTTCCTGCAAACGTTTTGAAAAACCTCCGCGCATCTGGTTCAAGGCAACGCGCTGTGCTGCACGCGATGTCGAGGCGATTACATCGGCTATGCCTTCAGCCTGCGCGAGGTCGAGGTGTCCCGACACGAATGCCCTGCGGGTGAATTCTCCTGCTTCAGCCAACCGTGCTCCGGCCGAAATCAGCGACGCGATCAGTTCCTGTTGTACCCATCTGGACCCGTGTACGCTGAATTCCACTGTGTCCTGGCCCGTGAATGAGTGCGGAGTTCGGAATACGGTCGCCACGGCCTGATCTAATTCTTCTTTATGAGAATCAAGCACCGTACCTACGCGGCACATGTGCGAGGGCGTTGCGTCCAGACTATGCTTGCCTCTCCATATTTTCTGCGCAATGATTATTGCATCCGGCCCTGTCACTCGGGCCACAGCGATTCCTCCTATGCCCGGAGGTGTGGATATTGCGCAGATCGTATCGTCAGTATTTACCATTTTCATTTCAATGTCTGCCATTTGGGATAAGAGCATTGGCTTTCGATCTCCGCCTCAAGTTCGTCAGGCAATATGCTGAAAAAATCATAACCGGTCACTTCTTCCACCTGGTCGATGCTTACCGCGTGGTTCTGCACGCCGCCTGCCACGCGGTGGTTGGGCATAATGAAACCGATACCGCGTGGAGGGTTTGCAAATGGAGCGAATACAACCTTAAAGAATCGTTCGGGCACTGCCACATGATTACGCCCGATATGCAGAGGCATACGGTCGGTCAATACTGGCCCCGTAATAATTACGAGTGCGCTGTCGCGCCGTGCCCAGGAACGACAATTGTCTTCAAGAGTACTCCATGCTCCGCTGTTCATGGCAGCGGCCTGCGGACATATGTTTGTCAGATTATTTGACGCCCGCATGGCTTCGGCGCTCCATTTCATATCGGCTGCGGGCGCCATGTGTCCGCGGGTATATCCCGACTTTTTGTAGTCCTGCAAATCAGCGCAACCGGCGACATTTTCGTCCTTGAAAAAATTGCCGAGGCGTTTTTCCGTTCCGTCACACTCTGTGGCTGTAAGTTCCCACACCACATAATTGGGAATATGCAATTCCGCGTTGAAGTTCACCGTGAACCCTGGATAGTCCACAATCTCTTGTGGATTACCGGCCGGCATTTCCACGCGGTAAAGGCCGTCATAGGGGTAGGGCAGCCGTTTGTCACCCGTCGCGTCTGCATTCTGTTGCTTTATGGCGCTGTACATCGCCGACACGAGAATCACTCCCACAATAATCAGAATAGCGGTTGCACGCGCTGTCCGTTTTCTGTGCCTGGTTCTGCTCGGGCTCGATTTTCTGTATGTTCGTCTTGTCATAGTATAATAAATCGTCACTCTGTATTTTTATTTTACGACATTGAAGCCGAATAAGCCGCGTCTGACGCTTACGTCTATCGTATCGCCAGTATGTGTTCGTCGATAGCTCGCTGCGTTCAATTCCTTGCGCTTCTCAATGCCGCATGCGTAGCGCAAGTCTATGCAATATACTGTGTATGGTTCTCCTCTGCCATAAACATTACGCCTTATCCGGCGTGACTTGTAGCGTGTCTGGGTGTATTTCCTCACTACTGTGGCCTCTTCATGATGAGCTGTGGCATCATCAGCACAACAATAGTTCAATGTATAAAACATAGTGAGTAATGTGATTCCCGTGCATACCATATGGCATAAAAGGTTCGGCAGACGATGCTGCGACCCTGTGAGCCATCTCCACCACCCGGCGGCAGGCAATCCCGTTAGTATGGCTACGGCAAGCGCTACTGCAGCGGGCCGGATGAACGGTACAAGAGTCAGGTTTGAAAATGCAACGCTTGCTCCTGTGCATGCTGTCAGAAACAATATTGCTGTTACGATTTTTGCTGTCGAATATCTTTTCTCACTCATTTTTACTATGCCATTCTGAGTCTCATCCATAACAGGCGCAGACGGGTTGTCGGTCTGATATGTGATATAGCCTTTGAATAATCCATCACTTCCCGTATTAGTGTCTCGTCTTTACTGCACACTGCCAGACCCAATGCATACGAATACAATCTGGATTCAGCATATCTGAACATGGAATTTTCCACATTATAGATAGTGCCCAGCTGTTTTCGCAATCGCAGTGATGCGAGAGCGAAGTGTACGGCCTTTCGCTTGTCGGCCGCAGAAGTGATTGCTCCCGTATGCCCTACACGGTAGGCCAGCGATGGACCGGCCAGATATAATGCAGATGTCTCCGCCGCAATTGCCGCCAATAGCTGCAGGTCTTCGCATATATAGGTCTTGTTGCGGAACAGACTGTCGCGCCGCAATCTGTACGCCGGCATGAGCGCGCTCTTGCGATACATTGCCGCGCTGAGATTTACCGCCGGATTGCCGTTTGCCGCAAGAAGCGCGGGAAGCAGTTCTCCTTTGTTGCAATCATGCCGCAGAGCCGGACGGCAGAGAGTAGCCGAGTTGTCACGCACGTTGATTTTCATCCAGTCGGTGTACACCAATCCGGCATCGCTGTGCGCATCAAGAGCGTCTGCCATGACTTGCAGCCGCGAAGTGCCGAGCCAGTAATCATCGCCCGCACAGTCTGCGATATATTCCCCGCGGCATGCCTCAAAGCAGTCGTAATAGTTCGCTTGCAATCCGCGGTTCACGTTCGAGCACAATAGGTGCATACATTTGTGGCGTGACGCATATTCTTTCAGTATCTCCTGGGTGCCGTCGGTGGAAGCGTCATCGCCGGCAATAATCTCGAAATCGTGCGTACATATCTGCGACAGAACGGAGTCCAGAGCCTGTCGTATTGTCTTGGCGCTGTTGTATGTTAATACTATTACAGATATCTTCATAGCAATATGCGTATGAGTCTCGCCACACCGCGGCCTCCTGCTCGCCTGTAAAGGTATACGGCGCGCAGCAACAGTCTGATTCCGGCTGATGTGTTGTCTGCCAGAATTTCTTGGTATATTTTGCCCCCCTCTTGTGAACTTTCGCGGGCACAGTCAGCTGCGAAGATTGTATGTTTTACGTCCACCCACCGTCGTCGTTCCGGCCCGAGAGTTCCGGCTATACATTGGAGTGCGTGTGCGGCCCGTTCCGTCCGGCTGCTGTATGATGTTCCCGTAATGGATTCATCATTATGAAACATGGTTACAGTCGGCTTCCCCTTGATTTTCCTTATCCGAGGATTTTGTTGCAGAATCCTTGCTCCGAGTTCAATATCATCCCAGTACCGTACAGATGCGCTCCATCCGCCGGCGTTGCGAAACAGCTCCGTGCGCGCCATGTATCGCTGAGTGGACATGGAGCCGTGAAACAGATTGTGATATTGCGCGTCCGTTGTGTAAAATGGGAGTACCGTTTTGTGCTTGCCGTCATAATATCTGACGTCCCATCCCACGACATCAACGCCGTCGTTGGCGGCACATAAAGCCCGTTGGCAATGTTCCGGAGCCATTGTGTCGTCGGAATCAAAAAACATAGTCCATTCCGTCTCCACCCGGGCAAGACCTGCATTGCGGGCCGCGGCTGCTCCCGGAGCTGTTTCGGTGATTATGCTGACATTCAGGTCTCCTTCCGTTTCGCACCGCCACTGTTCCAGAACATCATGTGTGTCATCCGTAGAACCATTGTCAACCAGTATCACCCGAAGCGGACGCAATGTCTGTTCCCGCACAGATTTGAGCGTACTGCCCACTATCCTTGCACGGTTATGCACGGGTATCACTATTGTTATGCCTGGAATTCGAGCCATTTCAGCGCAAAGTTACTTAACTTTTCTCAGCTTTTTACATCCGTATGGCTGCAAACTGAAAAAAAAGTCGTAAATTCGCAGCAATAAACAAACTCTACTTTAAGGCCCGCGAAATGCTTATAATTGGTATCGCCGGTGGCACCGGCAGTGGTAAGACCACGGTAGTCAACAAGATAATCAACTCGCTGTCGCCCGGTGAGGTGGCTGTGCTCCGTCAGGATTCCTATTATAAGGATTCCAGCCATGTCCCCCCCGAACTGCGCAGCAAGATCAATTTTGACGAGCCGGACGCCATAGAGTGGCCTCTCCTTGTCAGCCACCTTGAGCTTCTGAAGCAGGGCAGCACAATTCAGATGCCCACCTACAGCTATCTCTCTTGCACCCGTCAGGCCGAGACTGTCCCGGTGGAACCTCGAGACGTCGTTCTGGTGGAAGGCATACTTGTACTGACGGATCCCGAACTGCGAAAGATGCTCGACGTGAAGGTGTTCGTTGACGCCGACGCCGACGAACGCCTCATACGCGTGATAGCCCGTGACTGCATAGAACGCGGCCGTACGCCTCAGATGGTTATTGACCGCTATCAGGAGGTTCTCAAGCCCATGCACCTGCAGCATATCGAGCCTTGCAAGCGCTTTGCCGACCTGATTGTGCCGCAGGGCGGCAGCAATACTGTGGCCATCGGTCTTCTTACGGATTATATTAAAAGCCGCCTTCACAACTGACGATGGGTATTTCTTTCCGACTCGACCGCCGCGGCGGCGATGAATCGCTCCCGGCTCCGGAATTCCCGGTTCCGGAACAGAAGGATGAGGAATCTGCCGTAGAGTTTTCCGCTACCGGGGACGCTGATGCCTCTGTCAGAAATGCACATGACGGCGACCTTGTTCTCCGCACGGAGAATCTTGTCAAAAAGTACGGCAAACGCACTGTGGTGAACCACGTCAATATCGAGGTGCGCCAGGGTGAGATTGTCGGCCTCTTGGGCCCTAACGGCGCCGGTAAGACCACTACGTTCTACATGACGGTGGGGCTTATTCAGGCCAATGAGGGTAATATTTACCTCGGCGACGAGAACATCACCGGCTTCCCCGTTTATAAACGTGCGCAGAAGGGTATCGGTTACCTCGCCCAGGAGCCGTCGGTATTCCGTAAACTCAGCGTCGAGGACAATATCCGTGCCGTATTGCAGATGACGCCCCACACCCGTGAGGAGCAGAAGGTCATACTGGAGAATCTGCTCACGGAATTCCGCCTTCAGAAGGTGCGCCACAATCTCGGCGACCAGCTTAGTGGTGGCGAACGCCGACGCACCGAGATAGCACGTTGCCTGGCAATTGACCCGAAATTCATCATGCTTGACGAGCCTTTCGCCGGTGTTGACCCCATCGCCGTAGAAGATATTCAGAGCATAGTGTATAAACTCAAGGAACGCAACATAGGCATACTCATCACCGACCATAACGCCCCCGAGACGCTCAGTATCACCGACCGCGCCTACATGCTCTTCGACGGACGCATTTTCTTCCAGGGTTCGTCGGAGGAGCTTGCCGCCAATCCCGTAGTGCGCGAGAAATACCTCGGCCGCAACTTCATTTTCCGTCGTAAGAAGCTCGGGTGAACGATCCCCTCCGTTTCTTGCGCAGATAGACTATAAGGAGAACGGTCACTCCCAGCGACACAATGGCGACCGGCCACGTGCTTCCAAGTCCAACATTGTCTACTGTCACATCCGGCGCTCCGTTTCGCTGATAATACCACTGGGCTATCACGTATATGGTGTTGTTCAGCGCGTGTGCCGCAGCCGGCACCCATATCGAACGGCTCCATACCAGCAGATAGCCGAAATAGGCGCCCAGCAGCATCCTCGGTATGAATCCGAAGAATTGAAGATGCAATGCGCTGAAGATAACGGCGCTGGTCCATACTGCGGCATGTGCCGACATACCTCCGGTCGACAGCAGCCGCTGCAGCGCGCCTCTGAAAAAGAGCTCTTCGCTCACTCCGGCTGCAACGCCTATTATCAGCACATTCATCAGCAGGTCGCCCCATGTCCCGTTCCCCTGCATTATGGTGATGGCAGCTTCGGCATTATGTTCCATTTCCCGCAGCTTTTCCACTATCGCGCTCAGCGGTCCGGTCGCATTGATGTTCTGATTGAATTCTATCACCCAGTTCATCGCAGGCGCTGCCGCAATTATAGTCAGCAGGGCGGCTGCCCACATCCGGCACGGGACGCCATCGCGGATTTCAAGCAGTTCGGCAGGAAGCCGTGTCACCATGGCAGCCGTCACCACGGCCGGTGCCACGAGTGCGAAAATATCCTGAGCCACAGCCGCTATGCGCATCACTTTTGGCGATGTAAAGCCGAACTTATATATCAGTACCGATGCCAGCAGACCTGTGAGTATATAACCCAACACAGCTGTGCATGCAAAAAGTGTCAGGCGGCGTCCGGCCGTGAGTGTCAGGGCGTCGGGACGTATGTCGGGAATCTGTCGTGTCATTTGTATGTCTTTGAAAATGGATGAAATTCAGCCGTAAGACGGCAATATCGTTCGCTGTAAGTCATGTCGTCGTTGCGTATGATGAGCTCTTCTTCCGTGCAGTCGCCGTCCTCCTGTGCGAACTCCCACAGGCTTCGCACAGCATCTTCTCCCGAACGGGTCCGCACACGGCAATGCCGTCGCGGGTAGAGCCTGTTGAGCGATGCTTCAAGCAGGGTAGGTTCATCATCGGCGGCCGGAAGTACCACGGCCAGCCGGCCGTCGGCCGTCAGCAGTTGCTTGCATTTGGCCGCAAGGGTAGGGAAGCACAGCGTTCCGGCGTGACGTGCCGCGGCGCGCACTGCGTCGGGCGAATGCAGCGTCTCGGTGAAAAATGGAGGATTGCTCACCATGAGGTCATAACGCCCGTTCTGGCAGTCAAGGTCTTCAAATGAACATTCATGTAGCACCATGCGTTCTCTCCACGGTGACGCGTCAAAATTGGTGCGTGCATCCCGGCAGGCTCCGGGTTCTGTCTCCACGCCTTCCACTAAGGCTTCCGGCACCCGTTGGGCCAGCATCAGAGCGATGATGCCGCAGCCGGTGCCTATGTCGGCGATCCGCCGTATGCCATTGTCGGTCCCGGCCCATGCTCCGAGAAGCACCGCATCTGTGCCGATGCGCATTCCACAATGCTCATCGGTCATGGCAAACTTCTGAAAACGGAACAATCGACGGCCCATAGTGACGCTTTTGGCTGCGAAGTTACGAAAAAATCAAGCTATAAGCACACTATGTCGCGTAAATTTATTAACTTTGCATTCCGAAATTCAATTGAGCAAAACATTAACACGAATTAGTTATGAATATAAACAAGGAGCCTTTGAGCGACACCTCGGCAAAAATTGTCGTAAGTATCGAGGAGGCAGACTACAAGGACAAAGTTGCTGCCGAACTGAAAAAAATCGGCCAGACACACACCATCCCCGGTTTCCGCAAGGGCCATGTGAGCATCGCCCAGCTGCAGCGCCTCTTCGGCCGTCAGGTCAAGAGCGACATCCTCAACCGCGAGTCGGCAAATGCCGTTTATGACTATCTCAAGAATGAGAGAATTGCCGCACTTGGCAGCCCTCTGGCTCTCGATGTCAAGGAAATCAATCTCAACGACAAGGACTATACCTTTGAATACGAAATCGCGCTCGCTCCGGAGCTGGATATCAAGCTCGACAAGAGCGTGACTCTGCCTTTCTACACCATCGCCGTGGACGACAAGATGATCGAGGAGCAGGACAAGAGCCTCCGCGACCAGTTCGGCGCTCAGGTGCCGGGCGACGAGGTTGACGACCGTGCCCTCGTCAAGGGCGTTCTGCGTCAGCTCGATGCCGAGGGCAATCCTCTCGTAGCCGAAGATGCCATAGAGGTGCTTGACGCCATCGTCGCTCCTTTTGTGTTCACCGACAAGGAGCAGGCCGCCATATTCCTCGGCAAGAAGGTCGGCGACAAGATTGTGTTCAATCCCGCCAAGGCTGCCGGCGACAACGCCGCCGAGCTGGCCTCCATGCTTCATGTCACCAAGGAAAAGGCTGCGGAGGTCAAGAGCGACTTTATGCTCACCGTCAGCGAGATTATCGTCGCACGCCCTGCCGAGCTCGGCGAGGAGTTCTACAAGAATGTATTCGGCCCCGACAAGGTTCACGACGAGAACGAGTACCGTCAGGCTCTGAGCAACATGATTGCAGGCCAGCTGCGCCCCAACAGCGAGGCTCTCTTCAGCAACGAGGCTCAGGACTATCTGCTCAAGACCTACGGCGACATGAAGCTGCCTGTCGACACCCTCAAGCGCATCCTTCTTGCCAACGACCCCGAGCAGTTCACCGCCGAGAACGTCGACGAGCAGATGGAGAAGATGATTCCCGGCCTCAAATGGCAGCTCATCAGCGACGCTGTATGCAAGGCTCTTGACGTGAAGGTGACCGAGGACGACCTCCTTCAGCAGGCTACGGCTATGGCCCGCCGCCAGTTCGCCCAGTACGGCATGTACAACATCGACGACGAGACCGCCCAATCCACAGCCAAGCGCTTCCTCGCCGACAACAATTTCCGCGAGCGCATCTACGACGAGGTGCGCGCCGGCAAGATGTTCTACAGCATGCACAACGCCATCGCGTCCGACGACAAGACCGTAAGCCTCGACGAATTCAAGGCTATCGCCGAGAAGGCCTCCAAGGAAGAGACCGCAGAATAATATCCTCTCAAATATACTTCAGCGCCGAGGCCTCCGGGTTTCGGCGCTGTTCTTTGATTTAAGAATTAAAGAATTGAAACTTTATTGTAATTTCATTATGTCATTTTGTATTTTGCAAAAAAATAATTAACTTTGAATACGCAAATAAGACATCAGAATAAGATATGAATAACAATAATGACTTCCGCAACTATGCCGTAAAGCATCTCGGCATGAACGGACTGGCTCTCGACCAGTACACTTCGGCTACTTCTCAGGCCATACGCTCCAGCTATATCTCTCCCACAATCATTGAGGAACGTCAGCTCAATGTGGCCCAGATGGACGTGTTCTCACGTCTCATGATGGACCGCATCATCTTCCTCGGCACCGAAGTCAACGACTATACCGCCAACGTAATCCAGGCCCAGCTGCTCTATCTTGACAGCGCCGACCCCGGCAAGGATGTGAGCATCTATCTCAACTCCCCCGGCGGCAGCGTGTATGCCGGCCTGGGCATATACGACACCATGCAGTACATCCAGAGCGACGTCGCCACCATCTGCACCGGCATGGCCGCCTCCATGGCCGCCGTACTGCTTGTGGCCGGTCAGAAAGGCAAGCGTTTCGCCCTCGGACATTCGCGCGTGATGATCCACCAGCCCATGGGTGGCGCGCAGGGTCAGGCCAGCGATATCGAGATCACAGCCCGCGAGATACTGAAACTGAAGCATGAGCTCTACAGCATTATTGCCGACCATAGCGGGCAGCCCATCGAGAAGGTGGAGCGTGATTCCGACCGCGACTACTGGATGACCGCGCAGGAGGCCAAGGACTACGGCATGATCGACCAGGTTCTTATCAAAGCCAAGCACTGACACCATGGCTCGGACAAAGAAGATTTGCTGCATGTTCTGCGGCCGCACCGTCGACCAGGGCGCGCAGCTCGTACCGTCGCCCAATTCCGACGCCGCCGTCTGCACCGATTGCGTCGAGGCCATTCACGACATGATGCGCGACATGGACGGCACTCAGGCCACTGGGAAGCCCATGCAGGGCAATCTCAAGGACATACCTAAGCCGAAGGAGATCAAGGAATTCCTCGACCGCTATGTCATCGGCCAGGATGAAGCCAAAAGGTATCTGGCCGTATCGGTCTACAATCACTACAAGCGGTTGATGCAGCCCGATACCAAGGACGATGTGGACATCGAGAAAAGCAATATCATCCTCGTTGGTCCCACCGGCACCGGCAAGACTCTCCTCGCCAAGACCATTGCGCGCCTGCTTGATGTGCCGTTCACGATAGTGGACGCCACGGTGCTCACCCAGGCCGGCTATGTCGGCGAGGACATAGAGAGCCTCCTGACGCGTCTGCTTCAGGCTGCCGACTACGACGTGGATCGTGCCCAGCGCGGCATCGTGTTCATTGACGAAATCGACAAGATCGGACGCAAGGGCGACAATCCCAGCATCACCCGCGACGTAAGCGGCGAGGGCGTCCAGCAGGGACTGCTGAAGCTGCTCGAGGGCAGCGTGGTTCTCGTTCCGCCGCAAGGCGGCCGCAAGCATCCGGAGCAGAAGATGATTGCCGTGGACACGAAGAATATTCTCTTCATCTGCGGCGGCGCTTTCGAAGGCATAGAGCAGAAAGTGGCCCACCGCCTCAACTCGCGCGTCGTAGGCTACGCCACGGACAACAAGGTGCGACGCATCCGCCCGGAGGATTTCATAAAGTATGTGGCCCCGCAGGACCTGAAGAGCTATGGACTGATTCCTGAAATAATCGGACGCCTGCCGGTGATAACCCACCTTGAGGCGCTCGATCGCGACGCACTGCTGAAGGTGCTCACCGAACCGCGCAACGCCATCACCCGCCAGTACGAGAAGCTCTTCGCCATGGACGGCGTGAAGCTCACGTTCGCTCCTGACTGTCTCGAATACATCGTCGACAAGGCCGTGGAGTTCAAGCTCGGCGCGCGAGGACTGCGCAGCATTGTGGAGACCATCATGGTCGACGCCATGTTCGATGTCCCCTCCGGCAATGTGAAGGAATATACCGTCACACGCGAGTATGCGCGCGAAAGGGTAGAGGCGGCCCATCTTGACGCCGCATCCATAGGCTGATTAAAGAAAAACCAATAGATACAATTTAAACCACCGACTTCTGCAACAGATTATCCGCATATAAGCCTTACACGTCATAAATACAGGAAAATACAATCATGACTCTCTCTCTTTCGCTCACCGATGCACTGAAACGATACTTCGGATTCGACACCTTCAAGGGCAACCAGAAGGCCATCATAGAGAATCTGCTCGCCGGACACGACACGTTTGTGCTCATGCCTACAGGCGGCGGCAAGTCTCTGTGCTACCAGTTGCCGGCTATGATTATGGACGGCACTGCTATTGTTGTCTCTCCTCTCATAGCCCTGATGAAGAACCAGGTCGATGCAATGCGCGGTTTCAGCGAGAACGACAACGTGGCCCATTTTCTGAACTCGTCGCTCAATAGGGCTGCCGTGGATCAGGTGAAAGCCGACGTGCTTGCCGGACGCACCAAGCTCCTTTACGTGGCGCCGGAGTCCCTTACCAAGGACGACAATATCGAGTTTCTGAAGCAGGCACGCATTTCGTTCTACGCTATCGACGAGGCTCACTGCATTTCGGAGTGGGGTCATGATTTCCGACCGGAATACCGACGCATACGGCCGATTATCAACACTATAGGCGTACGGCCGCTGATAGCACTTACAGCCGCGGCCACGCCGAAAGTACAGCACGACATTCAGAAAAATCTCGGCATGAGCGACGCCACCATGTTCAAATCGTCGTTCAACCGCACTAATCTTTACTATGAGGTACGGCCCAAGACAAAGAATGTGGACCGTGACATAATCCGCTTTATTTCGCAGCGACGCGGCAAGAGTGGCATTATCTACTGCCTCAGCAGGAAGAAAGTGGAGGAACTGGCCGAATTCCTGAAAGTCAACAACATCCCGGCTCTCCCGTATCATGCGGGCATGGACAGCGCCACGCGCTCGGCCAACCAGGACGCGTTCCTGCTGGAAAAAGTGGATGTGATAGTCGCAACCATCGCCTTCGGCATGGGTATCGACAAGCCCGACGTACGCTTTGTCATCCACTACGACATGCCTAAAAGCCTCGAGGGTTATTACCAGGAGACCGGCCGTGCCGGACGCGACGGCGGCGAGGGATACTGCCTCACATTCTATGCCTACAAGGACCTCCAGAAGATGGAGAAGTTCATGCAGGGAAAGCCGGTCAACGAGCAGGAGATTGGCAAGCAGCTGCTCCTTGAGACTGCCGCCTATGCCGAATCGTCCGTATGCCGCAGGCGCACCATCCTGCACTATTTCGGAGAAAATTATGACGTTGAGAATTGCGGAAACTGCGACAATTGTCGGACTACTGCAAACAAAGTGGAAGCTAAAGAAGACCTTTTGGCCGTTTTGGAAGCCATTGCAACATCAAAGGAAAAACTCAAGGCGGAAGACGTCATCGACGTGCTCCGCGGACACGCCACATCCAATATCCGCGACTACGGCTTCGACCGCCTCGAGATATTCGGCTCATGCCAGGGCGTCGACGCCCGCCATCTTAATGCCGTTCTGCGGCAGGGCATCCTTGCCGGATACATCGAACGCGACATTGAGAATTACGGCCTCCTCCGGCTCAGCAAGTCGGGACAGGAGTACATGAAGAAGCCGAAATCTTTCAAGATCGTGGAGGACAACGATTTTGAAGAGGAGGAGGAAGAGGAGGTAAAGGCCGGCTCCGGATGTGCCGCCGACCCGGAACTTTATGCCATTCTGCTCTCGCTGCGCAAGAAGACGGCCGCAAAACTCAACCTCCCGCCTTTTGTGATTTTCCAGGAGCCGTCGCTCGAGGCTATGGCTACCACATATCCTATAAATCTCGAAGAGTTGCAGAATATTCCCGGCGTAGGCACGGGCAAGGCCCGGCGCTACGGCGAGGAGTTCGTGCGTGTCATCCGGACTTATGTGGAGGAAAACGAGATAGAGCGCCCCGAGGACCTGCGCGTGCGCAAGGTCCCGATGCCGGGCAATCTTAAAATCTCTATCATCAAGAGCATCGACCGCAAAATCGACCTGCGCGAGGTGGCTTCGTTCAACGGACTGGAATTCAGCCAGCTGCTGGACAACATCGAGGCCATCGTCAATGCGGGCAATAAGGTCAATATCAAGTATTTCATCGACGAGATTCTCGACCCCGACGACGAGGAGGAAATCTGCAACTATTTCCGCGAGAGTCAGAGCGACGACATCAACGAGGCCTACGCCGACCTCTGCCCCGACTACAGCGAGGACGAGATTCGCCTAGTTCGCATAAAATTCCTGTCGGAATACGGACATTGAATTATGAAGGATACGGATATATTATCGGAACTTTACCGGCAGTATACCGGCAGTGAGCCGGCCGAGGTGGAGAATCTCGCGGCCTCGGGGTCCAACCGCCGCTACTACCGTCTGCACGGCGTACAGAGCCTCGTGGGAGTGCTCGGCACAAGCCTGGAGGAAAACGAGGCGTTCATTGCGCTGGCCGAACACTTCGGCAGCCGCAATTTGCCCGTGCCCAAAGTCGTGGCAGTCGCCGACGACCGCATGGCCTATCTCCAGACCGACCTCGGCGACACTATCCTCTTCAACGTGATAGAGAAGGGACGCAAGACACGCTCTTTCTCCACCGAGGAGAAGGAGTTGCTGTCGCGTACCATCCGCATGCTTCCGGACATCCAGTTCCGCGGCGCCGTCGGCCTCGATTTCAGCAAGTGCTACCCGTTGCCGCAGTTCGATAACCGCAGCATCCTCTGGGATCTGAACTATTTCAAATATTGCTTCCTCAAGGCTACGGGACTGGAATTCCAGGAGGACCGTCTTGAGGACGATTTTCAGGCCATGGCCGAGGTGCTGATGCGATCCATGAGCAGCACGTTCATGTACCGCGACTTCCAGTCGCGCAATGTGATGCTGGTCGACGGTCAGCCGCACTTCATCGACTTCCAGGGCGGACGCAAAGGACCGTATTTCTACGACGTTGCCTCCTTCCTGTGGCAGGCCAAGGCCAACTTCCCCGACTCGCTGCGCCATGAGCTCCTGATGGATTACATGGATTCTCTGCGCCGCTACGTGCCTGTCGACGAAGCTTACTTCATGGAGCAGCTGCGCCATTTCGTACTGTTCCGTACCCTTCAGGTGCTCGGCGCCTACGGCTTCCGCGGCTATTTCGAGAAGAAGCCGCACTTCATGCAGAGTGTTCCTTTTGCCGTGGCAAATCTCCGCGAACTCCTCCATAAGCCCTTCGCCGAGTATCCGTATCTTACGGAGGTGCTCCGTCAGTTGTGCTCGCTGAAGCAGTTCTCTGGCGACGCGGGCAAACAGTCGCTCACGGTCAAGGTTATGAGCTTTGCCTATAAGACGGGAATACCCGACGACGCATCGGGCAACGGCGGCGGATTCGTCTTCGATTGTCGCGCCGTCAACAATCCGGGCAAGTATGAGCGCTACAAGCCCTTCACCGGTCTGGACGACAATGTCATAAAGTTCCTTGAGGATGACGGTGAGATAACATCGTTCCTCGAGAACTGCTACAACCTCGTGGATGCCTCCGTCGCAAGATACATCGAGCGCGGCTTCACCAATCTTATGGTGTGCTTCGGCTGCACAGGCGGCCGCCATCGCTCTGTCTACAGCGCCCAGCACATGGCCGAACACCTCAACAGCAAGTTCGGCGTCAAGGTCGAACTCGTCCACCGCGAGCAGCAGATCGAGCAGGTCTTCCCCGAAAGATGAAAGCGATAGTCTTTGCTGCCGGCCTCGGCACGCGTCTCGGCGATTTCACCCGCGAGCACCCCAAGGCGCTGGTGGAGGTAGGTGGAATGCCTATGCTCGCCCGCGTGCTGCATAAGCTGAGGGATGCCGGGGTAGGTGAGGCGGTGGTCAACGTCCATCACTTCGCCGGACAGATAATCGACTATCTCAACGACAACCCTGTCCCGGGTCTGGACGTGCATGTCAGCGTCGAGAGCGAACTGCTGCTCGAGACCGGCGGCGGCATACTCGCGGCGCTTCCTCTGCTCGGCGACCTTGACGAACCGCTTCTGCTGCATAATTCCGACATACTCACCGACTTCCCCCTCGACGAAATGCTGTCGCGGCATGTGGCATCGGAGGCTGAAGCCACACTGCTTGTGGCCGAACGCCGCACGCAGCGCTACCTCCTTTTCGACGGTCAGTCAGAACTCATGCAGGGCTGGACCAACATAGCCACGGGTCAGGTGCGCCCTGACGGCCTCACCGTGCGCGACACGATGAAGATGCGCGCCTTCGGCGGCGTACACATCATGTCGCCCCGCCTCCTGCCAGCCCTTCGGGCATACAACGACCGCCTGCTCGCATCCGGCACCACCGCCGACACCCGCGGCATCTGCCGCTTCTCCGTCATGGATTTCTACATCGACTCGTGCGCCTACCATCCCTTCGCCGCCTACGAACCCTCACGCCCCTACCGCTGGTGCGACATAGGCAAGCCCGACAGCCTCGCCGCCGCCCGTTCCCTCTTCTCCTGACAAGCCCCGCATCCCCTTCTTACCTATACCCTCTCAACTATCAACTAATGAAAGAAAGCGCGGGACGCGCGAATCCATGATTAACCACGCGTGGAGCGCAGCGTAACGCGTGGCAGATAATCTCCCCCGGCTGTAAACCACGGAGTGGTGGGCTATATCCCCTCTCAACTATACCTAAACCTGCTTGGGAAGCCCGCGGAGCGCGGCGGGCCGTTTTCAGTCCACCCGCTTCACTGGCTTCAGATGTCCATCTCCTTTTAGAATGCCCCCTACCTCTACAAGAACTCCCCGTTTGTAGGGACGCACGGTTCGTGCGCCCGAGAGATAATGTATTGTATATAAGACACATATGCACATTTTGCCGCCCTCGAGTCCTCGAAGAGGACGTGTCCGTGGTTAACCTCAGGATAAGCGGCGCAGCCGCGTTCCTGAGGTAAGAACACCCCCCGAAGTGGCAAGTTCGGAGAACTTGCGTCCGTGAAAATTCCAAATCGGCCCCTCGCCGCATAGCGGATTACATCACTCCACACTCCTAACTGCGCGAAGCGCAACTGCGGCCGCAGGACGCACCCCCTCTTACCTCTAAACTCTCAACTATCAACTAATCCTCAGAATATCTCCTCCTCGATATTATATCTTGGCCGGTTCTTGACCTCGACGAATATCTTGCCGACGTATTCGCCAACGATGCCGATTGCCATCAGAATGAGGCTGCCGAGGAACCATACGGAGAGCATCAGCGACGACCAACCCGACACGGTGTGGTGAGTCAGGTGTACGTACAGCACCCAGATGGCTACGACTATGTCCGCCAGCAGCAGCGTCATACCCACAAGGAATATGATGCGCATGGGTTTGGCCGTGAACGACGTAATGCCGTCAATCGCAAGCCCGAGCATCTTGCTCAGCGGATATTTGCTCTCTCCGGCGGTACGCTCCGTGCGGTCATATTCCACGATCGCCGAACGCAGTCCGATGTCGGGGAGTATGCCGCGCAGGAATATATTGGCCTCGCCGTACTCGCTGAGTATGTCGAGCGCACGGCGGCTCATGAGGCGATAATCGGCGTGATTGTACACCGTTTTCAGCCCCATGGCGTGCTGGAAGTGGTAGAATCCCTGGGCCGTGGCGCGTTTGAAGTGGCTGTCGGTTTCCCGTGACGCGCGCACACCGTAGACTATGTCGGTGCCGTCGCGGAACAGACGTATCATATCGCGCATCACCTCGGGATTGTCCTGGAGGTCGGCGTCGATGGTGATTGCCGCGTCGCAGCGTTCGCGCACGGTCATGAGGCCGGCGAGCAGCGCCGCCTGCTGACCGCGGTTGTGGGCCAGGGTGATTCCTTTCACTCTGGCATCCTTGGCATGCAGCTCCGCGATGATGTCGCGCGTGGAGTCACTGCTGCCGTCGTTGCTGCAAAGAATATAGCTGTCTGGCGCCGTCAGGCCGTCGGCTGTGAAATTGTCGAGCAATTCCAGCAGACGGCCGACGGTACCGGGAAGCACCTCCTGCTCGTTGTAGCAGGGGAGAACTATGGCTATGCGTGGCGCGGCAGCCATGTCGGTGGGGTCAATAGTTGCGGGCTATGATTACGCGGCGCGCGCTGGGCTTGCCGGTAACCATGCATACACCCGGCTCGTCGGGCTGATCCAGAGGGATACAGCGGATTGTGGCCTTTGTCTCTTCCTTGATGCGCTCCTCGGTCTCGGGTGTGCCGTCCCAGTGGCAGAGGAAGAAGCCGCCGCCCTCGATGCGCTCCTTGAATTCGTCGTAGCTGTCGCACACGTAGGTGCGCTCCTGACGCATCTTAAGTGCCTTGGCGTAGATGTTGTTCTGAATGTCTTCGAGCAGACCGGCCACATGCTCGGCGATGCCTGCCAACGGCAGAACTTCCTTCTCCAGCGTGTCGCGGCGCATGAGTTCGATGGTGCCGTTCTCCAGGTCGCGCGCACCGAGTGCGAGACGCACGGGCACACCCTTCAGCTCGTAGTCTGCGAACTTGAAGCCCGGGCGACGGTTGTCGGCGTCGTCGTACTTCACGCTCACGCCGAGTTCCTTCAGGCGTTCCACGATGGGGTTCACGGCCTCCGTGATTGCGGCGAGCTGCTCCGGGCCTTTCGAGATGGGCACGATCACGCACTGGATGGGGGCGAGATGCGGCGGCAGCACGAGGCCGTTGTCGTCGCTGTGGGTCATTATGAGCGCGCCCATCAGGCGGGTGGATACGCCCCACGAGTTGGCCCATACGTATTCGGGCTTGTTTTCCTTGTTGACGAAGGTCACGTCAAAAGCTTTTGCGAAGTTCTGTCCCAGGTTGTGCGAGGTACCGCTTTGCAGAGCCTTGCCGTCCTGCATCATGGCCTCGATGGTGTAGGTGTTCAGCGCGCCGGCAAAACGCTCGTTGGCACTCTTGACGCCTACTATCACCGGCACGGCCATATACTTCTCGCAGAAGTCCTTGTAGAGGTTGATCATCTGAACGGTGCGGGCTTGGCTTTCCTCGGCCGTGGCGTGGGCGCAGTGGCCTTCCTGCCAGAGGAATTCAGCCGTACGCAGGAACATGCGGGTGCGCATCTCCCAGCGCATCACGTTGGCCCACTGGTTGCACAGTATGGGCAGGTCGCGGTAGCTGTGTATCCAGTTCTTGTAGGTGCCCCAGATGATGGTTTCCGACGTGGGACGTACTATCAGTTCCTCCTCCAGGCGCGCATCGGGATCTACGATGACGCCGTTGCCGTCGGGCGAGTTCTTGAGGCGGTAGTGGGTCACAACGGCGCACTCTTTGGCGAAGCCTTCCACGTGCTCGGCCTCGCGGCACAGGAATGATTTCGGTATCAGCAGGGGGAAGTACGCGTTCTGCACACCTGTTTCCTTGAACATTTTGTCGAGGCTCTGCTGCATCTTTTCCCATATGGCGTAGCCGTAGGGCTTGATTACCATGCAGCCGCGCACGGCCGACTGTTCGGCCAGGTCGGCCTTGACTACGAGTTCGTTATACCACTGCGAGTAGTTCTCACTCCGTTTTGTGAGTCCTTTGAGTTCGATTGCCATTGTGTATGATCGGTTTTGTTGTTTCTTTTTAATTATTGTGCAAAATTACGCAATTTTTTCGGTACAAGCGTAATGCATAGAGAGAAAAGTCACAGCGCGGCCTCCGGTACGGCCTCCCGCGGGTGGCATTTGCGGTGCCACTTGCCACTCCACATGCGCCACAGAAAGATGAAGCCGCGGAACGTCAGCTCCACAGCCATCGCTATCCACACGCCGCGCAGGCCGAGGGTAGGGGCCAGTAGCGCCGCCACGGGAATGCGCACCAGCCAGATGCTGCCGAAGTTCATGACGGCCGGAATCAGGGTGTCGCCTACGCCCACCATGGCGCCATAAGCCACTATCGACGCGGCATACATGGGCTCGGCCCAGGCCTCGATGCGCAGCACCTCGGTGCCGAGCTCGCGTATGGACTCCACAGGTGTCATTATTCCCATCATCAGTGGCGCGCACACATACATTATGGCGCCCATGAGTGTCATGACGACCATGCCCATGCCTACGCTGATGTAGCAGAAACTTTTTACCAGCTCGGGACGCTTCGCGCCGTAGCTCTGACCGGTCAGTGTCGTGGCGGCGTCGCCGATACCGAAACCTGGCATATAGCAGAGACTTTCTGCCGTGACGGCAAATGCATTAGCCGCAATCGCCACCACACCGAGAGGGGCGACAATGACGGTGATTGTGATCTGTGCGCCGCAGAATATCGCATGCTCCAGCGTCATCGGCACCGAAATGCGCACTGCTCTGTCCAGTACCTCGCGGGTGGGGCGGAAGCTGCCGCGGGGACGCCCCTTGAGGCGAAGGTCGGGCTGGCGCACCAGCAGGTGCCACATCATCAGTGCCGCCGTCACGATTTCGGCGCACACAGTGCCCAGGGCCGCACCCAGTACGCCGAGTCCGGCGCCGGGCATCCATATCGTCGCATCGAATATCCCTATTTTTCGGGAGGGGAAAATAAGGAAGAAATTGAAGACCACATCCAGCACGCACATCAGCACGTTCAGGAGACTCGGCACTTTCATGTTGCCGCTGCTTCGCAGGCATCCTCCGGCCAGATAGTTCATGGTGAGCAAGGGTAGTGCCGCAATGAACACCGAGAAGTACAGCGACGCGTCGGCCACGACCTGCTCCTCGCCGCCGAGCCATACAGGAAGTTTGGGCGCAATGGCGAGGCCTGCGAGGGTGGCGCACAGCGAGAACAGCAGGCAGGACGTGATACCCTGTCTCACTACCGAACGCGCCTTGCTTTGCTCGCGGGCTCCGAGACGGTGGGCCACCTGTACGGAGAAACCCATCGTCACCATAGAGCATATGCCCCAGAAGAACCACAGCGACGAACTCATGAGGCCTACCGAGGCCGACGGGTCGGCGCCTAAGCGCCCCACCATGCTCGCGTCGATATACTGCATGAGGATGCTCGAAAGCTGAGCCATGATGGCCGGCAACGACAGCTTGGCCGCGAGAGCGAGTTTGTCGCGCAGTCCCAGTCGGTCGCCGTTCTGTATCTGTGCTATCGAAGCCATTGTGCCGTTATGCCGTCGGCTATGCGTCGCAGTCCTTCGGCGAGAAGTCTGCGCGGACAGGCGAGGTTTACGCGTATGAATCCGTCGCAGCCGTACATGGCGCCGGCGTTGACCCATACGCCGTGGTTGCTTTTGAGGTATTCCTCAAGCCATTCGCCGGAGTGTCCGGTGGGCCTTATGTCAATCCATGCAAGGTATGTGGCTTCAAGCTTTGCGAAGGGTAGTTGCGGCAGATGCTCGCGCATGAAATCGCAGAAGTACAGATGATTGCCATGTAGATATTCAAGCAGTGCTTCAAGCCACTCTGAGCCTTGCGTATAGGCGGCGATAAGTCCCTCGACGCCGAACGGATTCACATCACACACCTCGTTGATGTTTATCGCACGGTCGATAGCGGCGCGTGTCCGGCTGTCGGTTGAAATGATATTGGCAATCTGTAGGCCGGCTGTATTGAACGCCTTGCTCGGGGAGTTGCATACGACGGTGGGGCAGTCGCCGGCAACGGTGGCGAACGGCGTATAGCTGTAGCCCGGCATCGTGAGTTCGCAGTGGATTTCGTCGCTGACTACCGTCACGCCGTGGCGCCCGCAGATGTCGGCCACGCGGCGCAGTTCCTCGGCCGACCAGCAGCGGCCGGCAGGGTTGTGCGGATTGCAAAGCAGCAGCATGGTGTTGCGCTGGTCGGCTGCGAGCATCTCCAGCCTGTCGTAATCCATGCGGTAAGTGAATGTGCCGTCGGCGAAGTCATCCCGCAGCAGCGGATTCTCCACGATGCTGCAACCGTTGTTGCGAATCGACGAGAAGAAGCAGTTGTAGACCGGCGTCTGCACTATCACGCCGTCGCCGTGGCGGCACAGCGCTTTGATGATGGCCGAGATGGCCGGCACGACGCCCGAGGTGTACTGTATCCATTCGCGCCGTATGTTCCAGCCGTGGCGGGTGGCGAACCAGTCGGTCACGGCATCGTAATACGCCTCAGGTACTTTCACATAACCGAAGACGCCGTGCTCAACGCGACGCCGCAACGCCTCGATTATCGCCGGCGCAGTGCGAAAATCCATGTCGGCCACCCACAGCGGTATCACATCATCGGCCGTCGCCGAATCCCACTTGTAGGAACCGGTGCCGCGGCGCGACGGAGCGTTGTCGAAATCGAAAGTCATAGATCGCTGATGATGCGGCAGTCGGCCGGCTCGCGGACAAACTCGTCGATATGTATGTCGCCCACGCTGTGGCAGTGTATCTCGCCCGTGCGCGGATTCGTTATGCTGACGATATGGCTGTGGATGTCGGCTCGTACGTCGCTGTCCTCGAAGCAGCGGTCGCAGTCGTCGGCCAGGGTGCAGTTCTCCATCACGAGTCCGGTGCAGTAGCACAGCGGCTGCGTACCGCTGATGCGGCAGCGCACCAGGCGCAGGTTGTGCGAGTGCCAGCCGAGGTATTCTCCGTTTATCTCGGAGTCGTAGATTGTCACGTTTTCCGTGTTCCAGAACGCGTCCTTGGTGTTTAGCACAGCGTTGTGTATCTCCACGTCGCGGCAATACTGGAACGAGTAGTTGCCGTTCTGCCGGTAGCCGTCGATGCGTATTCTCTCGCAGTGCATGAAGATATAGTCGGCGTTGTCCACCTCCACGTCGCGCAGACGGATGTCGGAGCAGTGCCACATCGTTTCCTGTGCGTCGGGGATTCTGATTCGTTCCAGCGCAACGTCATGCATCTCGCGGAACATCTTCGGCGCATCTATCTGCGTGTCGGTCATGACAAGTCCGCGCGAATACCACAGCGCGGCACGGGCGCCCGGCGTGAACACACAGCGGTCGATGCGGAAACCGTCGGTGTGCCAGAACGGGTATTTGCCCTCGAAGCGGCAGTCCACGGCCTCGACGTTGCGGCAACACTTTATTGCCGATTCGCCTTCGTGTATTGTGACATTTTCCAGACGTATGTCGGAACTTCCGAACAGCGGACGCTCGCCTCCGAAGTCAGTATCTTTTATAAGTTTCATAAATTTTGAATTTGCGTATGCAAAATTAGCAATAATCCCGCAAATTTCGCTACCTTTGCACCAAGAACATCCTACAAAAACATATAGCAATGCCTACAAAACCTTTCAAGTATCAGGAGATGTTTCCGCTGGGTCCCGACACCACGGAATACTACCACCTTACATCAGACTATGTGAAGGTAGAGAACTGGGGAGGACATGAGTTCCTCGTCGTAGACCCCGAGGCTCTGCGCGTGCTCGCCCGCCAGTGCACACACGACAACGCATTCATGCTGCGCCGCGAACATAACAAAATGGTAGCCAGCATCCTCAGCAATCCCGATGCCAGTCAGAACGACAAGTTCGTAGCGCTCACCATGCTGCGCAACGCCGAAGTAGCCGCCAAGGGCGAGCTGCCTTTCTGCCAGGACACCGGCACGGCCATCGTACACGGTGAGAAGGGTCAGTACGTCTTCACCGGCGCCGACGACGCAGAGTACATAAGCCACGGCGTGTATGACACTTACACTACCGACAATCTCCGTTACAGCCAGAACGCCCCTCTGACGATGTACGACGAGGTGAACACCTGCTGCAATCTGCCCGCGCAGATCGACATCCACGCAGGCGAGGACGACGAATACCACTTCCTGTTCGTCGCAAAGGGTGGGGGGTCCGCCAACAAGACCTACCTGTATCAGGAGACGAAAGCCATCATCACGCCCCAGAAGCTCGTGCCTTTCCTCGTTGAGAAGATGAAGAGCCTCGGCACGGCCGCCTGTCCTCCGTATCACATCGCTTTCGTAATCGGCGGCACATCGGCCGAGAAGAACCTCGAGACAGTGAAGAAGGCTTCGGTGAAATACTACGACAACCTGCCCACCAAGGGCAACGAGTTAGGCCATGCCTTCCGCGACATCGAGCTGGAGGAGATACTGAAGAAAGAGAGCGAACGCCTCGGTCTGGGAGCCCAGTTCGGCGGTACCTGCTTCGCCCACGACATCCGCGTGATACGTCTGCCCCGCCACGGCGCATCCTGCCCGATCGGTCTCGGCGTAAGCTGCTCGGCCGACCGAAACATCAAGGCTAAAATCAACCGTGAGGGTCTGTGGATCGAGAAACTTGACAGCAATCCCGGCGAACTCATCCCCGAGGAATACCGCAAGCAGGGTGAGGGAGATGTGGTACGCATCGACCTTAACCGTCCTATGCCCGAAGTGCTGGCCGAACTCTCCAAATATCCAGTAAGCACCCGTCTGTCGCTCAACGGCACCATCATCGTAGGCCGTGATATAGCTCACGCCAAGATTAAGGAGCGCCTTGATGCCGGTGAGCCCATGCCTCAGTACCTCAAGGACCATCCCATCTACTATGCCGGTCCGGCCAAGACTCCTGCCGGCATGGCAAGCGGTTCGTTCGGTCCCACAACGGCCGGTCGCATGGACCCGTACGTAGACCAGTTCCAGGCCGCCGGTGGCAGCATGATAATGATTGCCAAGGGCAACCGCAGCAAGCAGGTTACGGAAGCCTGTCACAAGCATGGCGGTTTCTATCTGGGCAGCATAGGCGGTCCCGCCGCCGTTCTGGCACAGAACTCCATCAAGAAAGTGGAATTGCTGGAGTATCCCGAACTCGGTATGGAAGCCATCTGGAAAATCGAAGTGGAAGATTTCCCCGCCTTCATCCTTGTGGATGACAAGGGCAACGACTTCTTCACTGAGATTTCGCAGAAATGCAATGCCTGCGGTCTGAAGAAGTAAGTTTATAATCCTCAAAAAACAAGCCGGCTCCGATTGGGTCGGCTTGTTTTTTTGAGGAGAGTTGATGGGCCTCAGAGGGCGAGATATATAAAGACACAAGGTCATTGTTGATTAAACAAAAACAGCCGCATGCTGGTACCAGGGCATGCGGCTGTATGTGTTTGTGCGCTGTGCGTGCTGGCCGAGCTTGGCTCGATGCGGGTCACAAGGCAACCCTGA
>URSD01000037.1 GCA_900550395.1 uncultured Porphyromonadaceae bacterium
GTCAAATCAAAATGTCAAAGAACTCTCTTTATTTGATGATTTTTAAACTAACGCGATTTTATCGCACCAGTAGTAATCACAAATCATGAACGAACAAACCCAAGGAACCGACGACACCCCCATGTTCGCTTCCACAGCAAGCAAGCCCACAGAGGCTCCCGCCGAACCCGGCATCGAAGAAACCTTTTTGTCTAACATGCGCCCATCCTTCTGGGACTAATCACCTATTAATTAACTTCTTAACTTTTCACCTTTTTAACTCTAAAAATCATGAACGAAAACATCGTAACCACTACCCTCACGCGCCAGGTCGCTCCCGGCCTCCTGCGCAACACCATCGACGAGCGCGTTGCCGCCATCCGTCCCATGTCGACACCCGTCGACCAGATCTCCCGCATGGCCGGCAGCCGTGGCTGCAAGTCCATGAAGGTGGAGTACTACAGCGTCGACACCAAGCCCCTCTCGGCCAAGGTCAAGACCGCCGCGAGCTACACCGTGGAGGAAGGCGAGAGCCCCGAGCTCACGCTCCACACCGACAACGACGACATCTTCCAGGTGTCCGAGACCCTCATCGTGCCCTCCGCCAAGGTCGTCGCCGACGGACGCGAGATTACGGCCCAGCTCTACGTCACCGGCCGTCCCGCCAAGGCATCCGGAGGCGGCGTAGAGTGCCTCCTCACCAACATCCCCGCAGGCTGCACCGTCAGCTTCGCCAAGGGCAGTGAGGTAGTGCGCATGGGACGCGCCGCCACCGAGCTCGACGTACAGACTCCCCAGTTCGTCGCCCTGCCCCGCAAGGCCTTCAACTACTGCCAGATCTTCAAGATGCAGATCGAGCAGTCTACGGCCCAGCGCATCCAGGCCAAGGAGGTGGGCTGGACTTTCTCCGACCAGGAGGAGGCCGCCGTCATCGACATGCGCCTCGGCATGGAGAAGAACTTCCTCTTCGGCAGCCGGCAGTGCCTGCACCTCACCGATGGGCGCGAGGTCTACCTCACCGGAGGCATCTGGACGCAGACCGACCATGAGGCGCTCCTGCCCGGAGGCGCACTCTCCGACGCCGACGTCAACGACCTCTGCCGCGAGGCATTCACCGGAAGCAACGGCTCCCGACGCAAGATTCTCATCGCCGGCACCGGACTCACCGACCGCCTCTCGCGCCTCAGCTACAGCAAGAACGTGGGCGCTATGGAGAGCACCGTCCGCTGGGGCATCGAGCTCCGCGAACTGAAGTCCAACTTCGGCACGCTCTATGTGGTGCACAGCGAGGTCTTCGACCAGTGCGGACACAGCCAGGACGGCTTCGTGCTCGACCCCGACTACGTCACCAAGTACTGCCACACGCCCTTCAGCGTCGAGACCCTCGACCTCCGCACCAGCGGACAGCGCAACACCGACGCCGTAGTGCTCACCGAGATCGCATGCCTCACGCTCCGCTATCCCGACACCCACATGCGCGTACTGTCGCTCCCCGAGGACGATGACACCAAAAACGTCTGAACCATGCTGCGTACGCTCACTCACGACGAAATGCTCAAGCTCTGGCGCACAGCCGCCGGGCTTGAGCCCCTGCGGAGCGACTGCCGCGTGGAGCGTGTGGAGGGCCTGGACGCCGATGCCGTCATCGAGCCGCGCATGCGCGCCTGGTACCTACGCCTGCTCGACACCGCCCCGCCGCAGCTTCTGCCCGTGGCCGACGTCGCCGACCGTCTCACGCTCACGCCCGACCCGGCCGCGCCGCGCGCCGCAGCCACGCTGCCCGACGGCGTCCGGCGCCTGCTGAGCCTGCGCCTCACGGGCTGGATGCGCCCCGCCTGGCCGGCCGACGAGGCCGAAGCCTCCCGACGCGCCGCACTCGCCCTCAATCCCTATCTGCGCCCCGGGCCATACTGCCCGCTGTGCATCACCCACGGACGACGGCTGACAGCCGCACCTTTCGAGGACGGCGACATCGTGGCCGAAGCCATGGCCGTGACCGACCCCGGGCCCGAGCTCTACATCCTTGACGAATCATTACTCGACACAATCCCCGACATTTTACACGACTATGACAACTTCTGAAACCACAGGACAGACCTGTCTGCTGCGCGCACGCGACGCCTGGCTCGCCGCCGCGGCCCGGCGCGCCGAGCGCGCACGGTGCAAGCGCTTCACCTACGGACGGCAGTGGAGCGACCCGGGCCCCGGCGGCTACACAGAGGCCGAACTGGCCGAGAAAAACGGACGCCGGCCCCTCACCAACAACCTCATCCGCCAGCTCGTCAAGACCGTCATCGGCCGCTTCCGGGCCCTCGCCGAGGAGCGCAAGACCTACGACGACGAGCCAGGCTCCGACCGCCTGCGCAACCAGCTCGCCGAGCTCGACTGCCGCATGCTCGAGGAATTCCTCATCTCCGGCACCGCCGTGCAGCGCATCGTGGCCGAACGACGCCTCCAGGGCAGCGGCGTGTGGGTGGACAACGTCAGCCCCGACCGATTCTTCTGCAACGCCTACCACGACCCGCGCGGCTTCGACATCGACCTCGCCGGCATGCTCCACGACATGAGCCCCGCCGAACTCCTGGCCCGCTTCGGAGGCAGCAACGCACAGCGCCAGCAGCGCCTCCGGCGCATCTACGAAGGCCTTTCGGGGTCCGACATACCCCTCTCGCCGGGCATGACCCTCGCCGCCACCGACTTCTTCACGCCCGATCCGGGCAAGTGGCGCGTGGTGGAGCTCTGGACCCTCGACGCCGTCAGCGCATCCCGCAGCCGCGGAGGCGGGCGCGAACGCTCGGCGCGACTCGACTTCGTGTGGCAGTGCCGCTGGCTGGCACCGGACGGCACGGTGCTCAGCTCCTACGCCTCGCCTTTCGCCCACGGCACCCATCCCTTTGCCGTGCGCCACTATCCCTTCACCGACGGCGAGGTGCATTCCTTCGTGGCCGACCTGCTCGACCAGCAGCGCTGCATCAACCGCCTGATAACCATGATCGACCACATCATGAGCTGCTCGGCCAAGGGCGTGCTCCTCTTCCCCGTGGAGCAGATGGCGCCAAACATGGACTGGAAGAAGGTGTGCGACGCATGGTCGGCCGCCGACGGCGTCATCCCCGTCACGGGCCGCGGCATGATGCCCCAGCAGGTGGTGACGGGTGGAGGAGCCGCCGGGGCATATCAGCTGCTCTCGCTCCAGATGAAGATTTTCGAGGACATATCCGGCGTGGGCGACACCCTCACGGGGCGCAGCGACAGCGGAGCCCGCGGAGCCGGACTCTACGAGGCGCAGGTGCGCAACGCAACCATCGCCCTTTACGACCTCCTCCTCACCTTCGACGCCTTCACGGCCCAGCGCGATGAAAAGATGAAAAATTGCTGAAACAACAATTTTATTGCAATATTTTTTGTTGTTTTGTCAATTTTCATTAACTTTGCATCACCTAAGCATCAGAATTCATTTTTGCAAAAGTTACACACAAAGTTTTACAAAGTTTACATTATGCACAGCAAACAAAGAAACCGCGACTTCTGCCGTCGCTGCATCGAAATCTACAACGACATGGAACGGGTCGGCCTCGTGCCGACCATAAAGGAGGTGGTGCGCCGCGCCATCGAGACCCCGGCTCCGAGCTACTACATCGACTCCTACTACGCCTACACCAAGATCCTTGCGCTCCGACGCACGGGCATCGACACGCTGCCCGACACACCCACCGGGCGCATGTGGCGCGAGATAGACAGGAAAGTCGAAAACGAGTTGCGGCGCAATCCGGGCTACATAATCAACGCCCTGACCTACGTGCTCAACTTCTGCCATCCGTCATTTTTCCCGATCTCCATGGTGCAGGGCATGCGTATCGCGCGCAATGCATTCCTCTTCCGCGCACGCTACGAACACCGTCCCCGCAGGGGCAAAAAAACCATAGCCTTATGAAGGTGACGGTAAGCATTCCGGCCATTGTGCAGTCCATGATGGCGGGAACGGCGCTCGGGGCCATAGGCTCCGGCGCCACGCGCCCGGCACTGCTGCAGCCCGACCATGAGGAAGCGATGCGCATGGCGGCTCGCAGCACCCTCAGGAACATAGTGCTGGCGATAGCCGACCTTACGGACAATGTGAATTTCAGCGCAGGCGACATTGTGGAGTTGGAGCTGTGCGATGAACTGAACATCAGTCCGGAGCTGGTGGCCGGAGCCATAGAGGACGCCGTGACGGCCCGGGTGCTGCAATTCTTCTATGCCGACGCGATGCCGCAGGCATCCGCGGCCTGTGCCGGCGGCGCCGGGGAACGGACCGCCGCACTGCGCCGCATGCTCTTCGCCGCACTGCCCGCGCCGGGACGAATCAGGCCGCACCGCTGAACATTCGCGGCCGCCGCAGTGTTTCACCTATGAACTAAATGAACTAAATCTGTAAATTATGGCTAAACAATACATCGCCCTCCTGAAGGACAAATGGGATGCCTCGGCAGCAGCCCTGGCTAAGCTCAACGCCACTATGGCCGACGAATGGCACGGCTATTGCCGCCGCTATGTGGTCGATGAACTCACGCGCATGCGCCGGCGCCTCGCCGCATGGGCCGACGAGGAGCAGGAAATGAAACGATTCAGCATCTGCTGAACGGCCCAGCCGCGCTACCAGAACAGTTCCTCCGTGCCGGAGCGCATGTTGATGGTGCGCGCCAGCGCGAACAGATAGTCGCTGAGGCGGTTGACGTAGCGCAGCACGCGCCCGTCCACCGCCACTCCGGAGTGCATCAGCGCCACGATGCGGCGCTCGGCGCGGCGCGCCACGGTGCGGGCCACATGCGCCCGCGAGGAGTCGGGATGGCCGCCGGGCAGGATGAAGCGCTTGTGGCGCGGCAGCTGTGCGTCCAGGCGGTCGATTTCGGCCTCCAGGCCGGCGATGGCCTGCTCGGGCATGGGCTGCGGCTGCCACTGCGATGTGGGCTCGGTGGCGAGGATGGTGCCGGCGTCGAAGATGCTGCGCTGTATGGAGTGGAGCGTGGCACGGTCGGCGTCGTCAAGCACCGGGCTCGCCGCCACGAGGCCGATGTGGCTGTTCAGTTCGTCAAGGGTGCCGTACGCCTCAAGGCGCGCGTCATCCTTTCCTGTGCGGGTGCCACCCACGAGCGATGTGTTGCCGGCGTCGCCCCCGCCGGTGTAGAGAGAGCTTTTCATTGTTGCGTCCTTATTTGTCAAACGTCTCGTCCAGAGCCGCGGCTATGCCCTCGGGATTGTCCGTCACGCGGAGCACGTCCAGCGCGCCCGGCCGCAGCAGCCCGGCGTCGGTCATGCGCCTCAGCTGCTCCAGCAGCGGGTCGTAGAGGCCGTCGGGATTGTAGATTATGATGCGCTTGCCCTGCTGCTCGTTGAAGTTGATGTAGCTGAACGAGGTCGAGAACTCGTCGAGGGTGCCGTAGCCGCCCGGCAGCACCACGAAGGCGTCGGCCAGGAGCTGCATCGTGCCCTTGCGCTCGTTGAGATCGCTCGTCGGCACCACGATGTCGTTGTAGGGCGACGACCATTCGCGCCGCCGCGTGGGCACCACGCCCACCACTCGCGCGCCGTTGTCCCTGGCGGTGCGCGCCACCACCGTCATCAGTCCGGCGTCCACACCGCCGTAGACCAGCGTGGCTCCGTGCTGTCCTATCCATCGCCCGGCCACACGGGCGCCCTCCTGCCAGTGCTCCGGCAGGCCGGCCGCGGCGCTGCAATACACCGCTATCGTAATCTTATCTTTCATCGTGCCGCAAAGTTAGCAATTTCACCCGTATTCTCCAAAACAGCTTTCAGAAGCCGGGGGTGGCGAGGATGCGGAGGGAGTCGGCGGAAGCGACGGCGAGGAGGATGGAGCAGCCGGGGAGGCGGGCGGCCATAGCCAGGGCCGAGTCGGGCTGCATGCCCATGGCAGCCGTGGCAAGCGCGTCGGCGAGCATGCACGTGGGCGCCGTGACGGTGGCCGAGAGCACCGGCGTGTCGACAGGTCGTCCCGTGGCGGGGCTGATGATGTGGCCCGCGCGGGTGCCGTCGGCGAGCGTACGGTAGTTGCGGTAGTTGCCCGAGGTAGCCACAGCGCGGCCGCTGCCGGGAGCTATCACCCGCAGGCGCTCGTGACGGAGGCCGCCGGGGTCGTCCACCGGGGCGTCGATCTGTATGTGCCAGGGGCGGCGCTGCGGGTTGAGGCCGCCGAGCGCCACCTCGCCGCCTATTTCCACGAGGTAGTCGCTCACGCCGTTGCGGCGCAGCATGGCGGCCACGGCGTCCACGCCGGCGCCCTTGGCTATGGCCGAGAAGTCGAGGCGCGTGGCCGGATGCTTGCGCTCCAGAACGCCGCCGGGGCGGAGGCGGCAGTCGCGTATGCCCACCGTGGCGAGCACACTGTCGAGCGCCTGCTGCGAGGGCTCGGCGCCGCGGCCCGAGGGACCGAAGCCCCAGAGGTCCACAAGGGGCATCACGGTGGGGTCGAAGGCCCCGCCGCTGATGCTGCACACGCGCTGCGACTCGCGCACGAGCATGGCGAGCATGGCGTCGAGCGTGTCGGTGCGTCCGGCGTTGAAGGCCGAGATGCGCGAGGCGGGATCGAAGGGCGACACGCTCAGCTCCACGCGGCGCATCTCGGCGCGCACGCTGTCGTGCAGCGGGGCGTCGCTGCGGTAGGTGATGTGGTAGACGGTGCCCCAGGCCTCGCCGCTGTCGCGCTGCCAGCCGTCGCCGCGGGAGCAGGCGGCCAGGGCCGCGGCGGCCGCGATGGCGAGCACAAGGCGCAACGCGCTCACGGCTCGAGCTGCTGAAGGATGGTCTGAAGCTCGGCGTCGGTGGCCGTCAGGCGCTTGCGGCAGGCGTCGAGCAGCTCGGCGGCGCGACGCGTCATGGCCGTCAGGCTGTCGACGTCGCAGTTCTCGGCGCGCAGGCGCGCTGTTATGGCTTCCAGCTCGGCCACGGCCTCACTGTAGGTGAGTTCTTCTACGGGTTTCATTCGCAAGGGGTTAACGTGGTTTTGCCGCCGGCGAGGATGGCCTCCACGCGGCAGCCGGGAGTGAGGACGGACGGGTCGGTGACGCTGCGGCCGTCGAGTCGCAGGATACTGAAGCCGCGGCGCAGGGTGGCCTCGGGCGAGAGGGCCTGCAGCAGCTCGGCCACGGCGTCGAGGCGGCGGCGCTGCCTGTCGGCGGCGGCACGGGCGAGTGAGGGCAGCTGTTCGGCTATGGCGTCGAGGCGCATGCGGCGGCGCTGCACGTGGGCGGCTCCAAGCTGCGGCAGCTGCGCGGCGATGTAATCGAGGCGGCGCATGCCAGCGGCCACATGGGCGGCGCTGAGGCGCACGGTGTCGGAGGCCAGGCGTCGCAGCAGGTCGAGTTCCTGCTTGCCGCGGCCTATGAGCCACTCGGCGGCAGCCGTGGGCGTCTTGACGCTACGCCAGGCTACGGCGTCGAGCACGGTGGTGTCGCGTTCGTGGCCCACGCCCACGATTACGGGCAGGGGGAACTGCGCGACGTTGGCCGCGAGGTCGTAGTCGTCGAGGGTGGCGAGGTCGCTTGTGGCGCCGCCGCCGCGTATTATGACGGCGATGTCGAAGCTGTCGGCGTCGGCGGCCACCTGCTCGAGGGCGGCGATGATGCTGCGTGCGGCGCGCTCGCCCTGCATGGTGGCCTCGAAGAGGCGCACGCTGAAGCGCAGGCGCGCGTCGTTGGCGGCGAGCTGGTGCATGAAGTCGCCGAGTCCGGCGGCTCCGCGCGCGCTCACCACGGCCACGCGCAGGGCCGGGCGCGGTTCGGGAAGCGACCGGTTCATGTCGGCCACGCCCTCGGCGCGCAGTCGCAGCAGTATCTCGCGGCGGCGGCGCAGCAGGTCGCCGAGGGTGTACTCGGGGTTGATGTCGCTGATGACGGCGCGGAGGCCGTACAGGGAATGGAACGTGGCCGAGAGGCACACCATCACTTTGATGCCCGAACCAATGTGGGCGCCTGTGGCGGCGAAGAAGAGCGCGTCGAGGCGCGGGGCCGAGGAGGCCCAGATGGCGGCGCCGAGTCGCGCCACGGTGGCGCCCTGCGCGTCCTTCTCGATCAGCTCCATGTACATGTGTCCGCCGGAACGCCGCACGTCGACGGTCTCTGCCGTCACCCACTGCGCGCGCAGCCCCGGTGCCTGCATGGCGCCGACTATCAGGCGGTTGTACTCGCCGAGTGTCATAGCTTTCGCTGTCATGGTCGTGTCAGTCGGCCCGCATGGTGTCGCGGGATAGTACAAATATACATCGTGTTTTCGTGCCGGCCAAATTTTTATGCAAATTTAGAATTTAGGGAGGGGGAAACAAGAACCCGCAACGGGGCGGATGGCTCCGTTGCGGGTTATGTGAGTTGCAGGATTTTTATTTGGTTCGCTTGATGACGAGGTTTTCGTTGACGGTCTTGTACCAGTCTTCGTTGCCCTCGGCTTTCTTCACCCAGTCGCGGAAGCGGGGATATGCGCTCTCGATGGAGATTCGCTCGGCAGGCCAGCACCAGCGCACGGTGTTGCCGGCGTCGTCGGTCCAGGAGTCGGGTATGCATATCATCTGTGGCACGGAAAACTCGCCGTCGTCCTTGGGATGTATTTCGTACACGCCGTCTACCCAGTCGGTGTTGTCGTTGGGGTTTACCTTGACGAAGAAGCCGCCCATGTTGTTCTGCATCTGCTCTTTGACGTCGGCCATGGAGAATTCCGGGTCGACCTGTATCGTCACCTTGCCGTAGGCGTGGTCGAGTGCGGTTGTGTTAATCATCACGGAATGGTCGTTCTCGCCGAAAAATTCGTTGACATGGAGGTATCCGCTTCCGGCGCCTATGGCCTCTGCAATGTCCTTGAGGTATATGTTGGCGGGGAGTGTACCTCCGGCAGCGAGCAGCTCTACGGTGGCTTCGGTCGAGCCTGATACGTGGGAGACGCGGAAGACAACGTCGTTGAAGTCGAAGTCGTCGGTGTTGCCGAGGTCTTCGACAGCCACAATCCACGACTGGGGAACGGGATCCGGAGCAATATCGACAATTCCGCTATCATCAATCTGACCATTTACAAAGAACATCATGTCGTTGACATCATGGTCCGTACCGTCCTCTATTCCCATGATGGTGTTGCCATGGTAGGCGTAGGTGACGAACTCCTGACTATAGCTTTCTGTACGCAGTTCCGTCGGGATAGATGACGAGTTTGGATAATCTATGAATTGGCATTGGTCGGAGTGGCCGGTGCGGTATTGCATAAGCCAGTTCAACTCCGGCATGGAGTAAGAGCGTTTCCATGGCTCATCATTTTCTTCTGCAGTTACATTCTTGACTACAAAGAATATCACGTGCGTGCCTGCGGGGAAATCGAAAACGCCCTTTGTACCGGCCTCCAGTTCTTCTGCATCTCCGAAATACGGTACTTGATAGGTGGTGCCTTTGTAGTACTTCTGCATCCAATCCTGTCCATCCTCATAGAAAGACAGATTGGTAGGCATAGTCATTCCTCCGCTAATTGAAGTGTTGCATGCCTCAGCTGTATTCCCGCCATAAATGTTGTGCTTGGGTGTGGCGTTATCGATAATCATAAATCGAGGCGCACGCATTATCTTGGCAAGGTCGTCTTTGTCCTCATCCTTATAATACAGATAACCCAGCTTGTTGAAAGATGTGGTTCCTCCATAGAAATAGTTTAAGCTAACAGGGCCACCCTCAGGCAAATAATACTCAGCAGAAAAGGAAAATTCGTCCCTGTATCTTGTCATGTTGCATTGATGCTCAAGGAATTTACCTGTACGTCCCACAATTGGTTCAAGGAAATCCAAGTGATTGACTGTGCCATCAGAGGTGTACTCGTTGTCAAGAAGATATGTCTTGAAAATAGTGTTGGCTTTAATTGTTTCTCCATTATCCATGAGCTCAGTATACCGTTCCTCGCCCAATATCTGTTTCCACCAATACTCCCAGCCTTCCTGATTGTAAGTAATGCTTCCGTGCGCATTCTTCAGCGACCAAGGCACACTGTTCTTTTCTTCGATTGTGCCATGTATAGTGGTTGTGCACTCCGGCAGGTCCTCATTCAAAACTGCACGTGAAATTGCCAGCTTATTTGCGCTCATCTTCACATAGTCTGCTGCGATGACGCTGCGACGTGCGTCGAGGATGCGTACATAGGCTTTATCGGCTTTCTTAGCGAAGTCAAATTTGAAGGCGGTCTTGCCGGCGGGGTACTCTGCGGCGAGCATGGCGCCTGGCGACATGGGGTCGGCTGTAAACACCTGCACGTAGGCGGCTCCTGCGGGCATGGTGCCCTGAACGGTGGCTTCGGCGCGGGCGGCGGCGTTCCAGTCGCTCTCGGCGTCGGGGACGCCATATTTCTTGATGAATTCGCGTGTGTAGGCTTCGTTTTTGTCGATGGCGGGCACTTCGTCGGAGCATGCGCCGAGCATGGCGCACAAAACGACTCCAAGCACCGCAGTGCCGGCATAATATAGCTTAATTTTCATTTTTAGTGGCTCGCTATAAGGATATTGTCTGTTTGATAATGATTTGGCTACAAAGATAGCAAAAATTTACCCCTTTCCATTGCTTTTAACAAATTTTAATTCTTAGTTGAGGGGTTATAGAGGGGGTGCCACAGATGGAACCTCTCCGAGGTTCCTTTCCTCTTGGGGTTTCTTACCCCATGAACGCAGCGCAAGACGCTGCTTATCATGGGGTTAACAACGGGCGCGTCCTCTTCGAGGACTTGCGGGTGGGGGCATTGGGGAGTGAGGGGGGGGGAGGTAATTGGGAGGGCGAGGAACAGATGGACATAAGATCAGAAGGGACAAAAAAAAATGCTGTTTCAGTATCGATAACTTCTAACTCCTCACTCCCCACTCCTAACTCCCAAACCCACCACTCCGTGGTTCTCGGCTATGGGGATTCTCTGCCGCGCGTTCCGCTACGCTCCACACGCGTTAATCATGGAGTCGCGCGTCCTGCGCTTCGGGGGGGCGGACGGGTCGGACCCGTCTGACCTGTCAGACCTGTCCGACTTGGCGGACTTGGCGGGGGACTTGTCTGACTTGGCGGGGGGCTTGAGGGACCTGGCTGCCCTCTTACCTATACACTATAAACTATACACTATAAACTAATTGAGAAAGAGGCACCGTAGCCGGCGGGGCCGGCGAAGGGAATGCAGGTCACAGCCGCCCGGGGGGCGGGGCGGCATGCGCTGCGACGGAAGACGCGGGGGTAGAGCCACGTGGCGAAGCGGCTGCTGAAGATGCCGATGGCGGCGCCGGCAAGGACGTCGTTGAGGTAGTGGCGGTTGTTGTAGATGCGCAAGTAGGCGGTGGTGGCGGCGACGGCATAGCCGGCATAGCCTATCCAGGGGGAGATGTGGGCGTACTCGATGCGGAGGAGTTCGGCGCCCATGAAGGCTGTGGCGGTGTGTCCGGAGGGGAAGGAGTTGCGGGCGCCGCTGTCGGGGCGTCGCTCGCGGATGGTGTATTTCAGGCCTTGGGTCAGGGCGGTCATGGTGGCGAAGGCGACAAGGTGTACGCCCATGCGGTCGACGAAGCGTCGGGTGCCTTGGCGGTCGTAGAAGGCGTTGAGTGCGAGCACGGTGGCGGAGGGGACGTACTGGAGGTAGTCGTCGACGGTGGTATGGATGCCATCACGTGGCGAGAGTGCGTCCTGGATGACGTCGCGCTTCTTGCGCAGCCAGCCGTTGCGGGCCGTGAAGGCGGAGAAGCCTACGACGGCGGCGGGGATGATGATGTCGCGGGGACGCAGGCGGAAGTCGCAGCAGGAAGGGGCGGCCACGGGCGCGAGGGTGTCGGCGGCGAGGCTGTCGGGGCTGACGGCGCCGGCCTGCGCGGCGAAGCACAGGCAGAGGAGCAGCGGCAGGAGGGAACGGAGGAAGTGCATAAACGAAAAAAGGGTAAGCTATCTGCATCGCGACGCTCAACCCGATACCCTTGCTTCGGTCAAGACCTGGGGGAATTCTCGGGGAGCTGTCCGTGCAGGACTTACCCTGGTGCAAAGGTACGCACGAATTTCGGATTGCGCAAATTTTTTTCTTGAAAAGTTTATAGTTTATAGGCAAGAGGTAAGAGGGGGAGGCGGAGCCCGCAGGTAGGGGTTAGGAGTTGGCTCGGAGGGAGAGAAACAGACGGACATAAGGTCATAAGAGACATAAGAAAAATTAATAATTGATATTCAACAAATAAAATATTCTGTTCCTTTTGACCTTATGTCCGTCTGTTTCTCGACATGTTCGGTGAATTTTTAGTTGAGAGTTTATAGGGAAGAGGGGTGTGGCACAGATGGAACCTCTCCGAGGTTCCTTTTCCCCCTTGGTGTTTCCTACCCCATGAACGCAGCACAAAGTGCTGCTTATCATGGGGTTAACCACAGACGCGTCCTCTTCGAGGACTTGCTGGGGGGAGTCGGACTGGTCGGACCTATCGGACTTGTCGGACAGGTCGGACCTGTCGGACTTGTCGGACTGGGGTGGATGGTGGGGTGGAACCCGCCATGCGGCTGCTAATTACTGGATGTACTGCCAAATGATAGTGCAGGATTATTTGAACCGCATTGCACGAGCCATGCGTCTACAATTCGAGGTTTGCAACAGCCTCTTGCTGACGGTGTGGGGAGGGAGTCAGGAAAGGAAGAAGGCCGGGAGCACGGGGTGCGTGCTTCCGGCCTTCCGGCTGGCTGTCAGGGTCTAAACCTTAAACCCTAAATTATCTTATGAGTACTTTCACGGCGGCGCGGCCGGCGGTGACGACGTAGACACCGGGGGCGGGAGCCGTGAGGACGGCAGCGGGATGGGCGTCGGAGGCGTCGACGGTGCGGCCATCGACGGCAATGAGGCTGACGGGGGTGCCGTCGGCATGGCCGGTGACGGTGACTGTGCGGCGGCTGACGCTCACGGCGAGGGCGCCGTCGGCGTCGGAGCCAATGTTGCCGATGCCGGTGGATTTAACCTCAAACTGCGCTGTGAGCATCTCGGAGGCTCCGGAGGCGAAGACAGCGCGGACACCGGCGGTGTGGGTGCCGTCGGAGAGGCCGGTGAGCAGGTACTCCTTGGCGGCGGTGGTGCCGACCTTTACGCCGTCGAGGAAGACCTCGTAAGACTCGGCGCGGCCGGGCTCGCGGGCGGGAGCGCGCAGGGCGGTGACTCCGGGAATATCGGTGGCATCGCCAATGAAGATGTCGTCGATGAGGCTGACGCGGTGGCAGTTGCGCACGTTGATGGCGACGTAGCGGGCGTCGGCGGGGATGTTGACGGTGAAGTTCTCCCATGCTTCCTCTCGGGCGATGGTGAGTGGCGATCCTATCCAGGTGAAGTCGGCGAGTTCCTTGCCGGCGGTGGAGTATCCCACACGAATCTCGTCGTCGCGTTGCCAGTAGCTGTAGGCCCAGAAGCTGAGCACCACTTCGCGGCCGAAGCCGAGTTCGGGCGAGATGATATAGTCATCGTTGTCGACGGTGTTGGTGGACTGTGCGGCCATCACCATCTTGCCGCTGTGAGCGCGCAGATAGCTTGTGGAGGCGGCGTCGGCGTCGTAGGCAACGAATGCGGCGGGACCTTCCACTGCGGTGTCCCAGGAGCCCCATAGGCCGGCTCCGTCGGCGTCGATGTAGCTCCAGCCCTGCTCACCCGGAGCGTCGGCTGCGCCGTCGGCGAATCCCTCGAAGTCCTCATAAATGTACTGCACGACATCCCAGCGCAGGAGGCGCTCGGTGTCGGTGCCGGTCTCCTCGACGAAGAAGTTGGAGGGTGCGGCCATGGCCTCGCGGAAGGCGAAGGAGCCCTCGAAGTCCTGCTCGCCGGTGACGGTGATTTCGGACTGCACGGGGTTGAAGCCGTCCAGAGTGGCGGTGAGCGTGTAGGTGCCTTCCCAGACGTCGTCGATGACGGCCGAGCCGTCGGCGCCGACAGTGGCGGTGTAGCTGTGCGTGCCGTCCTTCTCCACGAGGAGCACGGCGGCCTCGGCGGCCGATACGCCCGGCACATCGGTGGTGAAGGCGAGAGTGGCGCGTGTCGTCAGCAGGCGGGGTACGGCGGCAGAGAATGCCGGGTAGGACACTTCGTCGCCGGCGTAGACGGCCTTGACGGCGTAGCGGTAAAGGCCCTTGGCCTGGTTCTGCCATGCGGCGTCAGTATAGTCTGTGGCGTCGATGGCGGCGTCGGTGAGGAGTGTCCACTCTGCGGGGGAGTCCTGCTTGCCGTCGGGGAGGCGCCATACGCGGTAGCGGGCATCGGGAGCCCCGGCGGCAGCCTCCTTGGCGCGCGGTGCGCCCAGTGTACGGCCCTTGGCGCGGATAAGGAAGTTGTAGCCGAACAGCGGGCGGCCGTCAACCTCGGCTATCCAGTAGATAGGCTTGGTGCGGTAGTCGTAGGAGAACCACATCCTGTCGGAACGCACGGGCCACGCTTCGTCGCGCGTGCCGTCGGTGTTGCCGTCGAAGTAGAGGCGCGAGTTGCCGCGCAGGGCGATGAACGCGCCGCGGGGTGCGATGACGGGGTGCGAGAACTCAACGTCCACCCAGTTCCAGCTGTCGCCGGCGACGCGCTGCTCGTAGAGGATGGTGTTGGTGGGCGTGCCGTCGTCGTTGAGGTCGAAGACCACGATGCCGAGCTCGCCGGCGGCGTCGGCGCGGAAGCTCATGCCGGTGAATACGGCGGGAGTGTCGTAGACGGTGCCGGTGACGGTGTAGTCACAGATGTCGGGCTGCATCTCGTAGCTGTTGATCATGCCCCGCTGGCCGTCGTCGTAGCGGAATGTCTCCTCGCGGTCGGCGGGAGCCGTCCACTCCACCCTGGCCTCGGCGCGTGTGGCCGACACTCCGACAGCCGACGGAGCTATCAGCTTCTCCTGAAGGGTGAAGTCGGCGGTGAGTGCCGAGCCTCCCCCGGGAGTGAAGTTGCGCGATGCCGGGGCGTAGTTCAGTGCGTGGACATCGACGCTGTAGCTGCCGGTGGCGTAGATGCCGTTGATGGAGTAGCGGCCGTCGGCGTCGGTGACGGCGGAGTATTCGTCATAGCCGTGGACGTAGACGGTGGCGTTCTCCAGCGGTCGGCCGGCGGCGGTGGTGACGGTGCCGCTGACCGAGGCGGTGGGGAGGCTCTGCAGCTCGACGGTGAGCTGCTTGTTCTCGACATCGCCGAAGGTGAGGTCGCGCTCGTCGGTGATGTAGCCGAAGCAGGAGATGGTGGTGTGGTAGGTGCCGGGGTCGATTTCTATGACCTCGATGCGGCCTTCGGCGTCGGAGACGTAGCTCTCCTCACGCTCGCCGAACACGAGGGACGCGCCCTGCACGGGCGAGCCGGCAGTGTCGGTGACGCTGAGCGTGAGATGGGAAGCGTGGTTCTCCTCGATGCGGAACTTGCCGAAGTAGAGGGTGGGATAGCCCTTGGGCCACTTGGCGTGGATGCCGAGGTGGTAGAGTCCGGTGGTCGCCACGGCTGGCAGGTAGACTATACGCTGCGCGGGATAACGGCTGTCGGCGGTCACGGTGCGGACCTCGGCGGTGAGGGCGGCGGGGTCGGGCGCGGTGCCCATGGCTATGGTGTAGACGGGCGGATAGGTCTCGTTCATGGCTCCGTCGGAGTAGACGATCTTGTACTCCTTGCCGGCCTCCAGGCGCACGGCGGGCGAGATGAGCCATTCGTCGCAGGCGTAGCTGTAGGTGCTCTTGACGACCATGGCCGGGTTGCCGTAGTTGGAGGTATAGCTCCAGGTGTAGCCGTCGGCGTCAACGTCGACGGTGTTCCAGAGCACGAGGTCGGCAGCGGCGGTGAAGTCGCAGCTGTAAGGGGGCTCGAAGCCGTCGCCCACGGGCACGATGTCGGAGACAGCGGCCTCGCCGGTCATGCCGGCGGCGGTGGCGGTGACGGAGTACTGGTAGGCGTTCATGGCGGGCACGACGTCGGAGCAGGATGTGGCGGCGATGCCGGAGGCCACGGTCTGACCGTCGGGCTGGCGCACGACGGTGTAGGTGACGTCGGCGGGGTCGATGTATCCGCCCTGAGCACCGGCAGTGACGGCGTCCCAGCTGATGGTGGCCTCGGAGCCGGCGGCGGCCACGCGCACGGCGGCTGGAGCCGCAGGACAGTCGACGCCCACGAAGGTGACGAAATTGACGGGTACGCCGGCGCCGACGGCGTTGCCGACACTGACGGTGAACTTGTGCAGGCCGAGGGGCACTGTGGCGGAGAAGACAGCGGCGGCGCCGGGCACGGGAGCCGTCACGGCCGTGGCACTGACAGCCTCGCCGTCGCAGAGAATCTGCGTGGAGGTGATTTCAGAGAGTGCCTGTCCGTCGACGGTGAGCGATGGAGCCGTGAAAGTGATTTCAATCTGTCCGTCGTGGCTGTTGTCGGTTACGGCGAGGTCGCGCACGGCGGCGGGAGCGCCGTCGTCGGCGAGCTTGAAGGGGATGTAGAGGCCGGTGATTTCGCCGTTCTTGCCGAGATCGCTGAGGTAGGTGCAGTCGCCGTTGGCGGGGTTGACCTCGAAGTAGTAGGCCGAATATCTGGTGCCGGTGGCCCAGTAGAGCTTGCCCGTCTTGTGGTCGAACTCCATGCTCTGGAGCTGGTCGCCTACGTTGGTGACGGACGCCACCTCGTGCAGCTTGCGTGCCTCGTCGAGGCGGAAGAGATAGTACTTGGTGGTGTTGTAACGTCCGGTCAGATAGATGTATCCGTCGTAGTCGCAGGCCATGGCCACCATCCAGCAGCCGGGCAGGTCGACGTAGGGCGTGGGCATGCCTGTGGCGGGGTCGATTTCGACCACGGCGGAGGAGGCGCCGTCATAGTGGTAGAGGCCGAGCAGCTTGCCGCGGGTGTAGTCGTATGTCATGTCGACGTACATGGGCATGCCGTCGGTGGCGTCGGCAATCTTCGTGAACTCGCCGGTGGCGAGGTCGACGCTGTTCCACGACGTGGCCTGAAGGCCGGCACCGCCGGATGCGTAGGTCATGGCGTAGTAGACGCCATCGGCCATGGCGCCGGCGCTGACATCGGCGCTCGGAGCCACTTGCACAGGAGCCGAGCAGTCGGCCACAGGGAAAGAGTACAGACCGACATCTCTGCCGGATTCATCCGCGATAAGAAAGCCATACGCCATAGGCGAGCTGTCGGCCGGGACTTCAGCCAGCCGGCTACCCACTGCCCACAGCGACATCGCCAATATCAGGGATATCGCACTTGAAAACAGGGTTTTATTCATCAGATGCAATTAAAAGGTGATAAATTGATTTGGTTCGAGGAAAACAGATTACAATTCCGAACTGCAAAAATACATATTTATCCTTTCTTTTACAGTGAATAATTCAAAAAATGCGGGGCTGTCAGTGATAAAAAAGGCCATAAAAGGGGCTATCGGCAAAAAAATTGTTAATTTTGCACTCTAAAACAAGTTTGCATTCCCGAAAAATGAACATAGCTATCGTTGGAGCCGGCGGTGCTGTCGGTCAGGAACTACTTAAGGTGCTCGACGAGCAGAACTTCCCGGTGGACGGGCTGCGCCTGTTCGGACGCCCCACGAGCGCCGGCACGCGCTACTGCTTCCGCGGCCGCGAGGTGACGGTGGAGGCCCTGCGCGAGGGCGACGACTTCCGCGGCACGGACATCGCCTTCGTGAGCGCGGGAGCCGATGTGTCGCGGCAGTATGCCGACACTATCACGCGCCACGGCGCCATAATGATTGACAACAGCAGCGCCTTCCGCATGGACCCGGAGGTGCCCTTGGTGGTGCCGGAGGTGAATGCAGCGGACGCCCTGAACGCCCCGCGGCGCATTATAGCCAACCCGAACTGCACGACGATACAGATGGTGGTGACGCTGAAGCCTCTGCACGACATCGCGCGGCTGCGCCGCGTGCACGTGGCGACCTATCAGGCGGCAAGCGGCGCCGGACTCCAGGCCATGCAGGAGCTGCACGACCAGCACCGGGCCATAGCCTGCGGCGACAAGCCGCGGGTGGAGCGCTTCGCCCACCAGCTGGCCGACAATGTGATACCGCACATCGACGTCTTCCAGGACAATGACTACACCAAGGAGGAAATGAAGATGCATCTGGAGACCAAGAAGATAATGCACGCGCCGGAGCTGGAAGTGAGCGCCACGTGCGTGCGCGTGCCGGTGATGCGCGCCCACAGCGAGGCTATCTGGGCTACGGCCGAAAAGCCCATAGCCGTGGCGGATGCCTGCGAGGCGTGGCGCCGGGCGCCGGGCGTGGAGCTGGTGGAGGATGGTTATCCGATGCCGCTGTTCGCCGCGGGCACGGACCCTGTGTTCGTGGGCCGCGTGCGCGCCGACCTGGCCGACCCCTGCGGCCTGGCCTACTGGTGCGTGGCGGACCAGATAAAGAAAGGCGCGGCACTGAATGCGGTGCAAATCGCCCGTCTGCTGGTCGGGGGAAAGTTAAAAAGGTAAAAAGGTAAAAAAGTTAAGACAATAGCATTTTGAGTTGAACTCCTCACTCCTAACTGCGCGAAGCGCAACTAACTCCTAACTGCCGATGCATTCTCCTCTCATCACCCAGCCGGTTGCCATCTTTCTGGTAGTGCTCGCCATCATCCTGCTGGCGCCGCTGCTGCTGAGCAAGCTGAAAGTGCCGCACATCGTGGGCATGATAGTGGCGGGCGTGATAGTGGGGCCATACGGATTCAACATACTCGACAACGACTCCAGCTTCGCCATCTTCGGGCAGGTGGGCCTGCTTTACCTCATGTTCCTGGCGGGACTGGAGATAGATATGTACCACCTGCGGCTCAACCTGCGGAGGGGGATGCTCTTCGGCGTGCTCACGCTGCTGATACCGCTGCTGCTGGGCGTGCTCAGCTCGGTGTTCGTGCTGCGCCTGGGCTGGACCACGTCGCTGCTGCTCGGCGCCATGTACGCCTCCCACACGCTCATCTCCTACCCCGTGGCCGCCCGCTTCGGCATCACCAAGGCGGCACCCGTGCTCGTAGCCATCGTGGGCACCATCATCGCCGTGGTCGGCGCCCTGTTCGTGCTCGCCGCCGTGGGCAGCATCGCGCGCGAGGGCTGCTTCCGCTGGCAGGGGATGCTGTGGCTGCTCGCCAAGCTGCTGCTCTGGGCCGGAGCCATGCTCTACGCCCTCCCGCGCCTCACGCGCCGCTTCTTCAAGAACCACGGCGACAAGGTGCAGCAGTACGTCTTCGTGATGGTGATGGTGTTCCTGGCCGCGTGGAGCGCGCAGTACATCGGTCTGGAGGCCGTGCTCGGTGCCTTCGCCGCCGGCCTGATACTCAACCGCTACGTGCCCGCGGCGTCGCCGCTGATGAGCAGCATCGAGTTCGTGGGCAACGCGCTGTTCATCCCCTACTTCCTGATAAGCGTCGGCATGATGATAAACGTGCGCGTGATATTCAATGCCGACACGCTCGCCGTCAGCGCCATCATGCTTGCCGTCGCCATCGCCGGCAAGTGGCTGCCGGCGGAGATAGCCCGGCGCGCCAACGGCTTCGGCCGCGCCGGACGCGAGGTAATCTTCGGCTTGACGTGCGCCCACACGGCCGTGGCCCTCGCCGTCGTCACCCTGGGCTACAACATGGGGCTGCTGGATGTGCGCGTGCTCAACAGCACGGTGCTCGTCATCCTCGTCACCTGCGCCATAGCGCCCGTCATCACCTCCCGCGCCGCCGCGCGCGTGAAGATAGCCATGCTCGAGGACGAGGACGAGCACGACCGGCCGCTACGCCACAACCGCACGCTCATACCGGTGGCAAATCCGCTGACGGCGCCGGCCCTCGTGGAGATGGCCGCACTGATGCGCAACGACCGCGGCACCAACGACTTCTACGCCCTGCATGTGCGCGCCGACAGCTCGGCCCAGGCCAAGCGCATATCGCGCGGCGTGCTGGAGGCGGCATGCAAGGCCGGCTCGGCCATGGACGTCGCCGTGCAGCCGCTGGAGCGTTTCGACCTCAATGCCGTCACGGGCATGGTGAACGTCATCGAGGAACTCGACATCACGGAGGTGGTGCTGGGCATGCACCGCCGCGCAAGCATCGTCGACAGCTTCTTCGGCTCCAAAGTGGAGCAGCTGCTGCGCACCACCAGCCGCATGATCATCATCCCCCGCTGCTACATACCGCCGAGCACGCTGACACGCATCGTGGTGCGTGTGCCGGCCGGAGCGCAGTACGAGACGGGCTTCAGCCGCTGGGTGCGCTATCTGGCGCGCCTCACCCACCAGGTGGGCTGCCGCGTCATCTTCTGCTGCCCCTCGGCCGTGCAGCCCCTCATCCGCGGCGTGCTCTATCAGGCCAACTACGGCGTGCGCTGCGAGTTCCGCACGGCCGAGACCTGGGACGACTTCCTGCCGATGGCCGGCCACGTGCTCGACGACGACCTCTTCGTAGTCATCGGCGCCCGCGCCAACAGCGTCAGCCACGACTCGGACATGGTGCACCTGCCTGAGTTCCTCCAGCGATACTTCTCGCGCAACAATCTGATGATAATCTATCCCGAGCAGTTCGGCGACGCCCCCGAGCTCGACTCGTTCGTAGACCCGATGTCGTCCACGCGCGGCAGCGCCCCCTCGGCCCTCCCCGGCCGCCTCCGGCGCCTGCTCGCCCGGCTGCTGCGCCGATAAAGACGTAAACTCAATAAATCACATACTATGAAGAAAGACAGCAAGTTCGTCCGCGCGACGATTATAGCCATAGCATTGCTGGCGCTTCCGTGCGCTGCCATGTGCCATCAGAAAGATGACGAACAGAAGGAGTATCGAATAGCCAAAGTAGACCAGGCGCCCAGCTTCCCGGGTGGCGAAGAAGCCATGTACAAGTGGCTGAGTGAAAACATTGTATATCCGGAAGCGGCGGCTAAAAAAGGCAAGGAGGGTCGCGTCGTCGTAGAGTTTTTAATAACAGAAACAGGCGAAATCACCAACCTGAACATTGTACATGGCGCTCACCCGGCCCTCAACAGGGAGGCGGTACGCCTTATCCGCGCCATGCCCAGATGGATTCCCGGGCATAACGAAGGGCATCCGATAGCCGTCACCTATACCCTGCCGATAACCTTCCGCCTGCATTAAGAGCCGGCGCGTCCCTTCAATTCGAGGTTCTGCAACACCCTCACCCCTCTTACCTCTAAACTCTAAACTATAAACTAATCACGCCTTCATCTGCGCCTTAGGCAGACAGAAGGCGAAGCAGAGGCCGCCCGTCTCGGCATTGTAGACGCGGATATGGCCGCCGTGGGCCTCCACCGTGCTCTCCACGATGGGCAGGCCCAGGCCTGTGCCGCCCGCCTTGCGCGAACGGCCCGAATCGATGCGGTAGAAGCGCTCGAAAAGATGGTCGAGGTGTTCCTCCGGCACGCCTATGCCGTTGTCGTAGAAGTCGAAGTAGTAGTATTTCTCGTCGTCATGGCGCAGGCGCACGCCGCACACGGTGCCCTTGGAGTAGGCCACGGCATTGCGGATAAGGTTCATGAGCATACCCGTGAGCAGATTGAAATTGCCCTTGATGTATGTGCCCGGCGGCACATCGTTCTCGAAGCTCATGGTTCCGATTGTGCCGGACTCCACGGCATCGTCGGCCACCGCGTACGCCACATCGTGGTAGTCGATCTCCTCAAGGTTGATGAGCGCGCCGCCCTCCTGCAGGCGCGTTATGGCCGTGACGTCGGCCACGAGCTGCACCAGGCGGTCGCTGTGTTCCTGCACCTTATTCAGGAAATGCCGGCGCGAGGCCTCGTCCATGTCGGGATTGTCCACGATGGTGTCGATGTAGCCCTTGATTACGCCTATGGGCGTCTTTAGCTCATGGTTGATGTTGTTGGTGAGCTGCCGCTTGACGCGCGCTTTCTCCTCCATGGCGTGCATAGCCACCTCATGCTCCTGCTTGAGATGCTTCAGTGCCAGCAGACGGTCCTGATATATCTGCACGATCTGGCGGGAGATGTCGCCGAGTTCGTCGTGGGGATAGTCGTCGGACGGCATGAAGTCGGGATTGGACGCCGCATTCTCCGCAAAGGTACGCAGCATCCGTATGTTGCGGCCGAAATGCCGTGTGCTGTAATAGCCCACCACCGTCAGCACGACAGCGAGCACCAGCATTATCCACCAGAAGTCCTGGCTCTTCTCGTCGAGCATGAGTGAGATCTCGCTGCCGAAAGGCATCATGGAGTACACCTCCACGCGCCCGTCGTCGCTGCGCTCCACCTTGTAGAAGAAATTGGCTTCTTCGTTCTCGACACGCTTCAGGCCGTCAGTCACGTCGGCCGTGGAGGGCTCTATTATCTCGCCGGTGTTGTAGACGAGATGGCCGTCGTAGTAGACCGACATGCACACACTCTCGTACAGGGGGCTCTCCTTGTAGTAGTTGGCCATGAAGTTGATGAAGGGCAGCGGGTCGTCATTGTTCTCGAAGGCGGCCACCACACGTTTGCCCACGAACTCCAGCGGCTCGCGCACGCGCGCGTCGTTGAGGACCTCCATATTGTGCCGCTGCCACAGGGCCATGCCCAGCAGCAGCGTCCACATGGAAAGCGTCAGCGGCACAAAAAGCTGCCACTGATAGCTAATATGTCTCCTTGAAGCCGTAGCCGAACCCTTGCCGGGTGATGATGTTGTTGCCATATTCGCCAAGCTTGCGGCGCAGACGCGTTATATTCGTGTCGATGGTACGGTTGGTCACCACCACATCGTCGCCCCACACCTGCGTTATTATCTCCTCACGCGAATAAATACGGTTGGGATGGCGGAGGAAGAACAGCAGCAGGTCGTACTCGGTGCGCGTCAGGCCCACCTCCTCGCCGTCGAGGCGGCATATCTTCTCATTGAGATCGATACACAAGCCCCGGAACACGACGTCCGGCTCCTTATCGGCATTCTCGACGATCATGCCGGACTGGCCGGAGTGCTCCACTGCCGCCGAACGACGCAGCACGGCGCGCACGCGCGCCAGCACCTCGCCGATGACGAAGGGCTTCGTCACATAGTCGTCCGCACCGATGTTCAGGCCCATCACCTTGTCATCCTCGGCCCCGAGTGCCGAGCAGAAGATTATGGGCGTATATTCCGTGGCCGGATTGTTGCGCACTGTCTTTGCGAAGTCAAATCCGCTGATGCGCTCCATCATTATATCGACCATGATGAGACTATAAACCGACAAATCTCTCTCAAGAGCTTCCTCGGCGCTGTATGCGCAATCAACGTCATACCCTTCTTTTTCAAGATTGAATTTCAGGATTTCGCAAATTGCCTCTTCGTCGTCAATTACAAGTATCTTGATTCTCATTTATGCAGTTTAAGGTTTTAACGATTCAAAATTACAAAATTCTGAGCCTCTTATTTGTTAATCAATGTTAAATTCTATACATTCCAAAAACAATATTGTAGCAAGCCGTGTTCTCATATCAAAGCTACTATATTTGCACTGTGTTTTTCATGGTATTTAGATTTAAGGTTTAAAGTTTTTCGGTTGTCGTGAGACAGCCGATTTTCTTTTTTTAGTACCTTTGCAGCCGGAAAAACAAAGGTAAAGAAGACAAGAAAAAGATTCACTATCCTATGAACAGAGCGCTCGCCGCCCTCTCGCTGGGCACCTTCGCCCTCGGCATCGCCGAATTCGTAATCATGGGCATACTCGTCAACATCGCCGGCAGCCTCGGCATCAGTATCGACGCCGCCGGACATCTGATTTCGGCCTACGCCTCCGGCGTGTGCGCAGGCGCCATCGGCCTGCTATTCGTCCGGCGCATGCCCCTCCACCGCATCATGATACTGCTTGCCGCCGTCATAGGCTTCGGCAACCTGCTCGCCACCCTCGCCCCGGGCTACCACACCCTGCTCGCCGCGCGCTTCATCTCCGGGCTGCCCCACGGCGCCTACTTCGGCGTCGGAGCCATCGTGGCGCGGCGCCTGGCGCGTCCGGGCCGCGAGACGCAGGCCGTCGCCCTGATGATTGCGGGCATGACCGTCGCCAACCTCGTCGGCGTACCCCTCGGCACCATGCTCGCCAACCTGCTCTCCTGGCGTCTCGCCTTCCTGGCCGCAGCGCTCTCCGGCATCGCCACCTTCGTGCTGCTGCGCCTCTGGCTGCCCCGCATGGAGCCTCTGCCCGACACCGGGCTGCGCGGACAGTTCCGCTTCCTGCGCACCCTGCCGCCATGGCTCATCTTCGGCGCCATCTTCATCGGCCAGACCGGCATCTACTGCTGGTACAGCTACATCGACCCGCTGCTCACGTCGGTCACCGGCTTCCGCGCCTCCGACCTCAGCTGGCTCATGCTCGTCAGCGGCCTGGGCATGTTCGCCGGCAACCTCTGGGCCGGCCGTCTATCGCTGCGCTACAAGCCCTCGCTGATAGCCTCGCTGATGCTCGCCGCGGCGGCAGCGCTCCTCCTTGCCATCTATTTCTGCGCCGCGTCGCCGCTGCTGATGGTGCCGCTGATGTTCGCCTGCACCGTGGCTATGTTCGGCTCGGGCGGTCCCTTGCAGTCGTCTATAGTCATCTACGCCCGCGGCGGCGAGATGCTCGGCGCCGCCCTCATCCAGATAGCCTACAACGCCGGCAACGCCATCGCCGCGTGGATAGGCGGCCTCGTCATCCGCGCCGGCTACGGCTACGAGGCACCCTGCCTCGCAGGCATACCGCTGGCCGCCACCGGCGCCGTCCTCGTCTTCATCCTCTACCTTAAGCGCGAGCGCAACGCTCCGCAGATTGCTCAGGTAACCGTTCAGCTGAAGCATAAACCGTAAGATATTGATAATCAAGGTGGGGATGCACCCCCGGTGCAATGCGGCTCAAATAACGAAAATTATTACTGTCCGCTAAAACGGGAACAACCCGCGCTCGTCGCGGGTTGAATGTGGTTAGCTTTTACCTTTGCAGTCGAGATCTC
>URSD01000038.1 GCA_900550395.1 uncultured Porphyromonadaceae bacterium
CATCCGGCGGGTAATCAACGATAAATGGGGGTTGTACACCTGCTAATACTTAATAACCAATTATTTACGTTGCTTTACCGGACAGTAATAAAAAAATATATAAAATATGGTAAAAACATTGGCCGCGTCAGCATTGCGATTTGCCGCAATGCTGACGCGGCCGATGTTTTTGTACGTACAAATATGGTTTAGCGGGTAGTGATTATATACGTTGTCGCAGAACCTTTGGGCGCGGGATAATTTATATCGGTTTTCCTCTGTGTTCTATTCTTACGGTAGCACCTGCAGATACAAGCTTATCTTTTAGATATATTGCGTCACCAAGGGTCTCGAATAGTCCGACTTTTAGATTGGTATAACCGATTTTGTAAATATTGTCCATCCTCAATTCGTTTATCAGCAGCGTTTTTGCGCGGCTACTGATGTAGGTTACCCATACGGAATAATCTTTGCGCGTTGCAGGAATTTCTGATGGGCTGACTTTCCCGTTTGAGGTAGTCGATTGCTGTTTGGCCTTTTGTTCCCGCAAAAGGCTTTCCTTGAGAAGCTCTTCTTTTGCGGAGATGGACCTCATGAGTTCGGCGTTTTTCTTTTTGAGTGCTTCAACCTGATTGAAGACTTCTTTGCTGCCCGCCTCCAAACTTTGTCTCAGCCTCGTTTCATCATAAAGCTTTTTGCGCAAAGAATTGTTATCTTCTACCAAATCACTGATTGTCCTCTCGCATTCCTTGATTTTTTCGTCGGAAATGTCTTGCGTGGATTTTGTGTAGACTCCGCGGGCGAGTGTGATGGCGCTTGCTTTGTCTGTTGACAAATATTCGAGGCCGGGCAGCCCTTCGATGGGAGAACAGATGTAGCCGCATGTGGCGCAGTGGCGGGCGCTGACCGGCAACGGATGGCCGCATACGGGACATTTCTTTTCCTTGATGCCGAGAGCCTGTGTCAGGCTGAAGATCTTGTTGGCATCGACTTCGAGCGCGGCGAGGCTCTTTTTATAGCCTTCGGCGAGTGCAGTCAGCTCGGCCCGCATAGCTTCGGCCCGACGGCGTTCTTCCTCCTGAGCCTGTCGCCGCTGCTGCTCCTCCTCTTTCTCTTTCTGAATCTGTGCGCGTCTGGCTCGGGAGTCGTCGGTATCGACGTATTGCAGAACTGAATTCTTATAGTTGGTGTAGGTGAACGATTCGTATTTCCACAGGTCCATGTTGATGTCGTCGATGGCGACGTCCTTCAGAATGGTGATGATGTTGCCGGGCTTGAAGCCTTTGAGCTTGGCGTTGAGGAACATGTCCCACTCGTAGTACACAAATGTGGAGTCGATGTAGCCGGGATTGGAGGCGAAGATTATGAGATGGTATGCGCCCTTCATGGCCACGGAGATGGCGCGGCGGTACTCCGATTCGCCGAGGCGGCGCAGCTCTTTGGAGGCGAGGAACGTATTTATGCCGTTGGCTGTCAGGAAATCGTATATTTCTTCGGCATACTTGTAGTCCTCGCTTTTACAGGATATGAAAACGTCGTAGCGGCTCATGTCAGTGGCGCGTATGGCCGTCGGCCCGGCAACGGATGGGACCGTTGCCGGGCCGACGGTGGAGGGGTGATTACACGGTGAGTATTTCTTTTTCTTTGGCGGCGAATACCTCGTCGATCTGTTTGAGGTATTTGTCGTGGAGCTTCTGCACGGAGTTCTCGCCGTCTTTCTCCACGTCTTCGGGCATGCCCTGCTTGATGGCTTTCTTGAGGCCCTCGATGGCGTCGCGGCGGGCGTTGCGCACGCTCACCTTTGCCTGCTCTGCCTCGGCCTTGCTCTGCTTGACGAGCGATTTGCGGCGCTCCTCGGTCAGCGGGGGAATGGAGATGCGGATTATCTCGCCGTTGTTCTCGGGCGTGATGCCGAGGTCGGAGTTGATGATGGCCTTCTCTATCTCGCGGAACATGGATTTCTCCCAGGGCGTGATGGCGATGGTGCGTGCGTCGGGCACGCTGATGTTGGCTACGTTGCTCAGAGGCACGGCGCTGCCGTAGTATTCCACACGTATGCCGTCGAGGATTTTGGCGTTGGCCTTTCCTGCGCGGATGTGGGCGAGTGCTTCTTCAAGGTAAGCCACGGCCAGTTCCATTTTGTCCTTGGCCGGATTGAGGTAAGTGTTGACGTCGGTCATTGTCAGTAGTATTTTGGCGTTGAGATTATTCGATTATTCGGCATAGACTTCGGTGCCGATGGGCTCGCCGGCGAGCAGGCGCTCGAGGTTGCCGGGGGTGTCCATGTCGAAGACAACGATGGGCATGCCGTTCTCCTTGCACAGGGCTGTGGCCGTGAGGTCCATCACGCGCAGGCCGCGGGCCAGCACTTCGTCGTAGCTGATGCGGCTGAACTTGGTGGCCGTGGGGTCTTTCTCGGGGTCGGCGGTGTAGATGCCGTCGACGCGCGTGCCCTTGAGCATGGCGTCGGCGCGGAGCTCGACGGCGCGGAGCGCGGCGCCGGTGTCGGTGGTGAAGAAGGGGTTGCCGGTGCCTCCGGCCACGATAGCCACCACCCCGGCGTCCATGGCCTCGGAAGCGTTGCGGCTGCTGTAGTATTCGCCTATGGGATACATGTTGAGGGCGGTGAACACCTTGGCTGCGCAGCCTTCGCTCTCGAGGGCGGAGTTGAGCGCCAGGGAGTTGATTACGGTGGCGAGCATGCCCATCTGGTCGCCCTTGATGCGGTCGAAGCCTTTGGCCGCGCCCTGCACGCCGCGGAAGATGTTGCCGCCGCCGATGACGATGGCTACCTGTGTGCCGGCGTCGACTACGGCCTTGATCTGTTTTGCGTATTGTCCCAGGCGCACGGGGTCGATGCCGTATTGCTGGGAGCCCATGAGCGATTCGCCGCTGAGCTTGAGGAGTACCCGGTTGTATTTCGTTTCCATGTCTGTTTCGTTGTGTTTTCGGCAAAGATACTACTTTTTGCCGATAATGCTCCTACAAGCGTTAAAAAATAGCCCAAAATTTTGCGGTTCACTTAAGATGCATTAATTTTACGTGCTTTTTCAGCACTTACCAAAAATCCGAATATCCATAAACAACAAAACATAGTAATGAAAGTACGCAATTTATTTGCCTATTTCCTCTCTCTGGCAGCGCTTACAGCAAGCGCCGCTGCTCCCGACTCATATTATGATTCCTGCAAGGGCAAGGGCGGCAAGGCCCTGCTCGAGGCCCTCGGCGACAAGATCGGCTCGCACACCAATGTGGGATACGACGGGCTGTGGAATGTGTACAAGACATCCGACGTGCGCGACAACGGCACCGTGTGGGACATGTATTCAACCAAAAACTGGGGCAGCCCTTCGCAGGCCAAGCATTGCGGCAACTACTCGCTCGTGGGTGACTGCATCAACCGCGAGCACTCGTTCCCCAAGAGCTGGTTCGACGATTCGTCGCCTATGGTGAGCGATGCGTTCCATATTTATCCCACCGACGGCAAGGTGAACGGCCAGCGCAGCAACTTCCCGTACGGCGAGTGCGCCAACGGCACCACTCTTCCGGCCAACGGCACCACCAAAGCTCTGGGCAAGCTCGGCACGAGCACATTCCCCGGCTACAGCGGCAGAGTTTTCGAGCCTGACGACGAGTACAAAGGTGACTTCGCTCGGTCGTATTTCTACATGGCCGCTGCCTATTTCGACCGTTTCGGCAGTTTCCATTCCGACATGCTCGCCGGCAACAACTATCCCGCCTTCAAATCGTGGGCCGTGGAGCTTCTGCTGAAATGGCACCGCCAGGACCCCGTGAGCAAGAAGGAGACCGTGCGCAACGACGCGGTCTACAACCATCAGCGCAACCGCAACCCCTTCATCGACCATCCCGAACTCGTGGAATACATCTGGGGCGACAAGAAGGACCAGACATGGAACGGTCAGGGCGCCGAGGACAACGGCAGTATCGTTCTTCCCGTCAACGGAAGCACCGTCGAGCTGGGCACCACGGCTCCGGGCGTAGCCATCAGCAAGACCATCACCGTGCAAGGTCAGAACCTCACGGGCGCCGTGACAATCTCCGCCACCAACTCACTCCAGCTGAGCGCCGCCAGCATCAGCGCCGCCGCAGCCAACGAGGGTGCGCCGCTGACCCTTACCTGGAAATCGTCGAAGGCCGGTAACTATACGTCGAAGCTTACCGTGAGCAGCGGCAGCAGCACAAGCACCGTCACCGTCCGCATGACCGTGCAGGAGGGCCTGCCCGCGCTGCCCGCGACCTCCGTCAGCTACAACTCGTTCATGGCCAACTGGGCCTATGTGGGCGACGCCACCGACGGCAAGTACACTCTCGACGTGCGCCAGGGACAGACGAGCATCGACGGCTATCCGCGCAGCGTAGAAGCCGAGGCCGGCACATACCTCGTGGACGGCCTTGACGAAAAGACCACCTACACATACACGCTGAAGTCGGCCACAATGACGTCGAACACCATCAGCGTCACCACCGGCGAGCTGCTGCCCGGCATAGAGTTCCTCTACGACGGCGAGCTCAGCTTCACTTCCGAGCCCGGCGTGCCCAGTGTGGCCGAGGAGATACTCGTCGACTTCGAGAACATCTCGTCGCCCGTCACCGTCAGCGTAAGCGCTCCGTTCCAGATCAGCACCGACAAGGCCACATGGGCCACGAGCCTCGTGCTCCAGCCCGAGGAGGACAACTTCTTCATGCGCCTCAACAGCGAGCGCGCCGGCACGTTCACTACCGGAATCACCGGCACCGTCGGCGAGTTCGTGGCCGAAAGCGGCGTCATCACCGGCGTCTGCACCGCACCCGGCGCCGACTTCCTCGAGACATTCGAGGCCAACTTCGCAAAGACATACACTACCGGTCTCTATGAGGGCTCCGCTGCAAAGTGGGATTTCTCCAACGTGGGTGTCGTAGGCCTTGAGAGCCAGGGCGACCGCATCTATGCCGGCGAGAAATCGTGCCGCTTCGGCAAGTCCGGCAAGACCACAAGCATCGCCCTTGCCGAGGACAAGATCGGCGGCGCAGGCACCGTCAGCTTCTACGCCTGCCGCTGGATGAACAACCAGGGTACCGTGGACGAAGAGGCTACCGTATCGGTTGACTACAGCACCGACGGCGGCACGACGTGGCAGACCGCCGGCACCGCGACCATCAGCGCCTCGGACTACACCCTGTATAGCGTGGCCGTGAACAAGCCCGGCAACATCCGCATACGCCTCGACCGCATCAAGGGCAACCGCATACACCTCGACAACGTGAGCATCAGCAACTTCAGCAGCGGCATCAACGACCCCGCTGCCGAGCGCAACAGCTGGACGGCCTACTGCTCCGAGCCGGGCGTTCTGTGCGTGGAGGCATCCGAGGCCCATGACGTAACCATCCACGGTGTGGACGGCCTCACCTACGTCAACGGCGCGGCCGTAGCAGCCGGAACATCCACCTTCGACCTGCCCGCAGGCCTCTATGTGGTTGTGGTGGACAAAGACACGCGCCGCGTCCTGGTAAAGTGATAATTTCCTGAACGGGCGGGCGGCGTGTGGTGCGCCGCCCGCCATTCTATAAAATCAAAAATCATACTGAAATGAGCAACGCCCGAGCCTGGATGAAGCGCTACATGTCTGTCTCAACGCTGATAGTCATAGGAGTGCTGGTGTATATTGTCTTTTTCGGCGACAGCTCCGTAGCGCGCCGCGTGGAGTATCAGCGACAGATCGACAGCCTGCGCGCGGAGGTGGAGCTGGTGCAGGACAGCGTCAACTATTACCGGGAGCTGAACCGCAGGCTCAGTTCCGACCCCGAGGCTATGGAACGGGTGGTGCGCGAACAGTACAATATGAAACGTGAAGGCGAGGACGTCTTCGTAATGGAATAACAATGGTAGAGAATCCCCTGTATCCCGCGCAGATCACCGATGCCCTGCGCACCGTGCGCTACCCCGGCAAGCACGAGGATATCGTGAGCCTCGGTATGGTAGAGGACGACATGCGCATCGACGGCCGCAGCGTCAGCTTCTCGCTTATCTTCGACAAAACTACCGACCCCTTTGCCCGTTCGCTGGTGAAGGCCGCCGAGGCCGCCATCCATGCCCATGTAGGCGAGGATGTGCAGGTGAGCGTGGCCGTCAAGGCACGCGCCGCGGCTCCCGAGCCTGCGCCGTCGCCGCTTCCGGGCGCGCATAATATAATAGGTATAAGCTCCGGCAAGGGAGGCGTGGGCAAGAGCACCGTCGCCGCCAATCTGGCTGTGGCGCTTGCCGCCGAGGGCTATCGCGTGGGGCTCCTCGACGCCGACATTTTCGGTCCCTCCGTGCCTAAGATGTTCGGTATAGAGGACGAGCAGCTGTACATGCACGAGGTGGACGGCCGCAATCTCATAATTCCTATTGAGAAATACGGCGTGAAGCTGCTGTCGATAGGCCTTATGGTGGAGAAGGACAGTGCAGTTGTGTGGCGCGGAACCATGGCCTCCAACGCTCTGAAACAACTTATCGGGCAGGCCGACTGGGGCGAGCTTGACTACTTCCTCATCGACATGCCTCCCGGCACGAGCGACATACATCTGACCCTCGTGCAGACTTTGGGCATCACGGGCGCGCTGGTGGTGACGACGCCGCAGCGCGTTGCGCTGGCCGACGCCCGCAAGGGCATCGCCATGTTCCGCGACCCGAAAATCAATGTGCCGGTGCTCGGCCTGGTCGACAATATGGCATGGTTTACCCCTGAGGCACATCCCGAGGAACGGTATTACATCTTCGGCTCTGACGAGGGCGTGCGCGAGACGGCGGCCGACTTCGGCGTGCCTGTGCTTGCCGAGATTCCGCTTGTGGCGTCCGTTGGTGAGCACGGCGACAGCGGCGAGCCCGTGGCGCTCACCGGCAGCCTCAGCGCGCAGTATTTCATACATCTGGCCCACGAGCTGACCGACGCCGTGGACCGCCGCAACCGCGAGCTTCCGCCCACGGAGCACGTACACGTGAAGTAAACATGGTCAGGCTGCTGATACTTAACGGCCCCAACCTCAACCTCACGGGGCGCCGCGAGCCTGCCCACTACGGCACGGACACCATGGAGCAGATTGTGGCCCGCGTGTGCGAGGCCGTGGCCGGACGCGCCGAGCTGCTCTACTTCCAGAGCAACCACGAGGGCGCGATCATCGACCGCCTGCATGCCGACGGCTTCGGCGCCGTGGACGGCGTGATACTCAACGCCGGAGCCTACACGCACACGTCGCTGGCTCTGGCCGACGCTGTGGCCGCCGTGGAGGTGCCGGTGGTGGAGGTGCACATGAGCCGCGTCGCCGCCCGCGAGGAGGTGCGCCGCCGGTCGTTCATCGCCCCGGTGTGTGCGGGCAGCATAAGCGGTTTCGGCGGCGATGTCTACCGGCTTGCAGCCGAGGCTCTGATTGAACTTTGCAGCAATAAGGTATGTTAATTTTGCATATGGGCAAAAAATGCTTATCTTTGCTGCATGAGTGAAAGCTGCGACATAGGGCTGCGCGAGGCCCAGGGCGTCGTCGACCGCTGGATACGCACTGTGGGCGTGCGCTACTTCTCGCCGCTTACCAATATGGCGGTGCTCGCCGAGGAGGTAGGCGAGGTGGCGCGCATAATGGCCCGCGAGTACGGCGACCAGAGCTTCAAGCCAGGCGAGAAACGTGCCGATGCGCTTGCCGATGAACTCGCCGACGTGCTGTGGGTGGTGATGGCTATAGCCAACCAGACCGGCACCGACCTTGCCGACGCTCTCCGGCGCAACATTGACAAGAAGACTGTCCGCGACGCCACGCGCCACCATGACAATCCGAAACTGAAAGACAACGAAATAACTCCAACACTATGAGAGACAAATACAATCAGGCCATAGAGGCCAGCAAGGTAACAGAGGACGACGCAGCCGTCAGCGCCGCGTTAGCCAAGATTCTCGAAGAGAATTACGATGCCAGCAACACGATGGAGGTGCACAAGTTCCTCCTCAACACCGTCGACCTGACCACACTCAACAGCACCGATTCTCCCAGCAGCGTGGCCGAGTTTGTCGACCGCGTGAACGCTTTCGACGAGGAGCATCCCGAGCTGCGCAATGTGGCCGCCATCTGCACCTATCCAAACTTCGCGCAGCTTGTGCGCACGGTGCTCGACGTCAGCGACGTCGACGTGTGCTGCGTGAGTGGCGGTTTCCCCTCCTCGCAGACGTTCACCGAGGTCAAGGTGGCTGAGACCGCGCTGGCGGTGGAAGGCGGTGCCGACGAAATCGACATCGTGCTCAACCTCGGCAACTTCCTCGACGGCGACTACGAGGAGTGCTGCGACGAGATGATAGAGCAGAAGCACGCCTGCCGCGACGCCCGCATGAAGGTGATTCTCGAAACCGGCGCCCTCAAGACGGCAGCCAACATCAAGAAGGCCTCCATCCTTGCCATGTACTGCGGCGCCGACTTCATCAAGACGTCGACCGGCAAGGGTTATCCCGGCGCATCGCTCGAGGCTGCCTACGTGATGTGCCAGTGCATCAAGGAGTACTACGAGCAGACCGGCACGATGGTGGGCTTCAAGGCCGCCGGCGGCGTACGCACGGTGGAGGACGCCGTCAAGTACTACTGCGTGGTGAAGGCCGTCCTCGGCGAGAAATGGCTTACTAACGAATACTTCCGCCTCGGTGCAAGCAGTCTTGCCAACAACCTGCTTGGTGCAATCCTGGGCGAGGAGACCAAGTTCTTCAAATGAAAATCTGGGTACATATCAACGGCATGCAGCAGGGCCCCTACAGCAAGGAGGAGATTGCTGCCATGAACCTTCCCGCCGCCACCCCCGTGTGGTACGAGGGCCTTCCGCAGTGGATTCCCGCCTGCCAGGCGCCTGCATTGTCCGACATCTTCGGCTACAACCGTGAGTCCGCGGATGGGGAACACGTTGCCGAGCCTGAGGCCGGGGTGCGGGTGGAAGAGCGCGTCGTTGTAGAATCCGTCGAGCCGGTGGCAGCCGCTGTGGCTCCCTCGGCAACGTTGCGGCGTCCCGACACGTTCCTCGCATGGAGCATACTGCTGACGCTCTGCTGCTGCACACCGTTCAGCATCGCGGCCATCGTCACGGGTGCCATAGCCAATTCCCGTTTCGGCCGCGGCGACGTGGACGGCGCACGCCGTATGTCGCGCGCCACGGAGTGGCTTGTGATTCTTGCCATCACTTTCGGCATCGTCAGTCTTCCCGTCAGCATGATCGCCATGCTGTGATGACGCCGGTCCGAAAACGCACAGTAGCGGCGGCTGCCATTGTGGCGGTCGCCGCATTGTGTGTTTACTATTATGCCGTAGACCCTGCGTCGTCACCCTCGCCGCGCTGCATGCTGCGCCTGCTCACGGGTTACGACTGTCCCGGCTGCGGCTCGCAGCGCGCGCTGCATGCGTTGCTGCACGGCCGGGTAGGGGATGCCTGGGGCTACAATCCGGCCGTGTTCTTCGCCGTGCCGCTGGCCGCGGCATATTTTGCCATCGACCGTCTGCCGCCAGGGCTGCGGCGCCTGTTGCGGCGTCCTGCGTTCATTCTCGCCATTGCCGTTGCCATTGTGGCGTGGTGGATAGGGCGGAATTTGGGCTGACATGTGCCCGTATGTTACGCCCGAGCTGCTTTTGGTAACGCGGCAGACGGCTCTGCGGGCTGATTATCGCTAATTTTGCAGGCGATAAACCATAAAACCATACTTGCTACCATGAAGCATTGTCTTATAGCGGCTCTTGCGCTTGTGCTCTCCGCGGGCACGTGCGGCGCGCGCAGCTGGACTGCCGACAACGGTAACGGCACGTTCACCAATCCCATATTCTACGACGAATTTTCCGACCCGGACATAATACGCGTGGGCGACAAGTTCTATCTCGCCGGCACCACGATGCACACCGTGCCCGGGCCCGTGGTGCTGGAAAGCGACGACCTCGTGAACTGGCGCTTCCTCAGCTACTGCACCGACCGCATGGACTATGGCGACGCCTTCAATCTGGATGGCGGCGACGTCTACGGCCAGGGCTTCTGGGCGCCCTGCATACGCTACCATAACGGCACTTTCTATGTGCTAAGCAATGTAAACCGCGTCGGCACCAAAATTTTTGCAGCCGAGAATCCGGCCGGTCCGTGGCGCAGTGTGCCGAACAACATCAGCATACACGACTCGTCGCTGCTTTTCGATGACGACGGCCGCGTCTACGCCGTGTACGGCTACGACAATGTGAAGATGATAGAGCTGAAGCCCGACCTCTCGGGCATCGTCGAGGGCTCCGAGCGCACGGTGATTCCGGCAGGCAACGCCATGGGCGAGGGACATCATTTCTATAAAATCGACGGTAAATACTATATAATAAGTGCCAATTATGCTCCAGTAGGACGCATGACGTGCGCCCGCGCCGACAAAGTGGAGGGACCGTACGAGACGGTGACTATCAGTGCCAAGGAGACTATGGGCGAGCAACACTTTGCCGGCGTGGAGGCCGACTTACCTGTGACGCAGAACGTCCGCATCCCGCCCAAAGGCACACGCTTCACCGTGCGTCCCACCGAGGGCAACTACCACGCCGCAACGCCGCTGCATCAGGGCGGAATCGTGACTGCGCCGGACGGCACGTGGTGGGGATTCAGCATGACCGATTTCCACTCTGTGGGTCGAACCATCGCCATATCGCCCGTGACATGGGTGGACGGCTGGCCGTATTTCGGCCTTCCGGGCAATCTCGGGCGCACACCGCGCACATGGGACAAGCCGGTGCAGGGCCACGCTCCGAGCGCCCCATACGAGCGCAGCGACGACTTCGACGGAAAGGCCCTCAAGCCTATATGGCAGTGGAACCATAATCCCGACCCGCGCTACGCCGGTCTGCGCCGTGGACGTCTGCGCATAACGGCGCAGCAGGCTCCTGACATGATGCATGCCCGCAATACGCTTACGCAGCGCGTGATAGGCCCTGTGTCCTCAGCGACGGTAGAACTCCACACAGCGGGTCTCCGCGAGGGCGACGAGGCCGGAATGGGCTTTCTCAACGTACCGTATGCCACGCTCGGCGTGCTTCGCACAGCCGACGGCCTCATAATCCGGCGCTACAACCAGGCCGACAATTCTACTGTCGACCTCGACACCCTGCCGGCATCCACGCGCACCGTGCAGCTGCGCGCCTACGGCACTTTCGACCGCGACCTCGGCAATTTTGCCTGGAGCGCCGACGGCGAGACATTCACGACTACCGGCGACGACATCCTGCTGCCGTATCAGCTTAAGACCTTCCAGGGCACACGCTATGCGCTGTACGCTTTCCGCGAGGGCGAGGGACGGGGAGGCTATGCCGAATTCGACAACTTCGTCGTGGACGAGCCTATGGCCGACCGCAGCGCCAATCTCCCGACGGGACATCTGATACGCCTTGAGAACAAGGCCGACGGCAGCCGCGTGTGGGCTAACCCGCACGGAATGCTCCACTCTGTGCAGCCGGGTTCGCGTGAGTACGACGGCCAGGGTACGCTGTTCCGCGTGCATGACCGCGGCCGCGGCCGTGTGGCTCTCGAGGCCATGAACGGCACCGGCTTCGTGACGGTCACGGGAGCCGGTCTCTCGGCCGACGTACGCCTCTTTGCCGATGAACGCGGCGAGGCATCGCAGTTCCTCTGGCAGGACATGCTGCGCGGCGACTGCATGCTGCTTTCGCCCGTGACGCAGCGCTACGTGGCTCTCGAGCCCGGCACGGGAGCACCCTACAGTGCCGACTGTGCCGGTTGCCGCCCCGACCGTCTGGACGGCAGTGTGTTCACCTTTACCATTGCAGACAAATGAAACGCAGTCTTCTGATTCTTCCCGCGATAGGCGCCATGATGGTAGCCTACGCCTCCGATCCTCTCGTGGTCACCTCGTTCACCCCTGACCCCGCGCCGTATGTGCACGGCGATACCGTCTACCTCTTCACCGGACACGACGAGGACGACGCGCTGTACTTCAAGATGAAGGACTGGCAGCTGTTCAGCACCACCGACATGCTCAACTGGACTTACCGCGGAACGCCTATCAGCACGGCCACATTCGCATGGGCCGAGCAGGGCGACAACGCCTGGGCGGCGCAGGCCATAGAGCGCGACGGACGCTGGTACTGGTACATCTGCGCCGGCGATACCGCGCGCCGCGGACTTCACTCCATCGGCGTGGCCGTGGCCGATCATCCGGAAGGACCATACACCGACCCTCTCGGCAAGCCTCTCGTCCCCGGCACCACACTGGGCTTCATCGACCCCTCGGTGATGATTGACGACGACGGGCAGGCATGGCTCTTCTGGGGCAACAACGGGCTGTGGTACGCGCCTCTCGGCCGCGACATGGTGTCGCTGGCAGGGCCTGTCAGGGAAGTGCCCGGACTGAATGACCCGGCCGCTTTCGGCCCCATGCGTGAGAAAATGGATTACGCCAGCGGGCGCCGCATGATGAAGACCAATTACGAGGAAGGCCCCTGGGCGTTCAAGCGCAACGGCATCTACTATCTTGTGTATGCCGCAGGCGGCGTGCCGGAGCATATGGCATACAGTTATGCAAAGGATGTGAACGGCCCCTGGACCTACGGCGGCCGCATCATCGACGAGTCGCCGGGCAGTTTCACAATTCACGGCGGCAGCATTGAGGTGGCAGGCCGCAACTTCATGTTCTACCATAACGGTCTCGCGCCCAACGGCGGAGGATTCCGCAGAAGCACCACCGTGGAGGAGTTCGAGTGGCAGGGCGACAGTCTGCCGTTCATTCCTCACACCAGGGGACGGCTGGAAAAGGGTATAGGGCACCTGAATCCCTATGCACGCGTGGAGGCTGAGACGATGGCTTCGTGCTACGGCCTGAAGACCGACCGCCGCGCCGGCAGCGACCATTATATCACCAATGTTGACAACGGCGACTGGCTGTGCGTGCGCGATGTGGATTTCGGTGACAGCGCTCCGGCCGCCATCGAGGTGGCTATGGCAGCCCTGCATGACGGTGGCACCGTTGAGTTCCGGCTTGACCGTCAGGACGGCCCGTTGCTCGGCTCCGTCAGCACCGACGGCTCGTCGCTGACGTACGGCTGTCCGGTGCAGAACGCCGATAAAGCCGCCGGCGTCCACGATGTGTATCTCGTGTTCCGCGGCGGCGACGGCCGTCTTTTCGACGTCGATTACTGGAAAATGACGAAATAAGCCTACCTTGCGCCCGTGAAGTCCGCTTCGATGAAGCGGGCCACGGCGTCGGCGGTATTCGGTCCGATGATGATGTCGGCGGCCTCGCGCACTTCAGGCAGGGCGTTAGCAACGGCAACGGCCACGTCGGCCTCGGCCAGCATGGGCAGGTCGTTAAGGTTGTCGCCGAAGGCCACCACGCGTTCGGCTCCGGTGCTCAGGCGCATGCGCCGTATTGCCTCGGCTTTGGAAACTCCCGGTGCGAACACTTCCAGGATGCCCGTGTCGGCAAGCGCGATGTCGGGATAGCTCTGTACGGTGCATTCGGTGCCGTCGCGCAGGCACGAGGCTGCCGCGTCGGTCTGCGCCATACGGCCGAGGGTGCACAGCAGGATGGTACGGCTGAGCGCTTCCGGAGGGACCGGAGTGCGCAGGTGGAAGTGCTTCAGCGGCAGGTGACGTCGCTGTTCGTAGAACACCTCCTCGGCATGATTGAGGCAAGCTCCGCCGTGAAAGACTTCCAGACGTCTGTTATCGCCGAGAGTGTAGACAAATGGGTAGATGCCGCTTCGGGCACATGTCTCCAAGGCGGTCGCTACGTCGTCGGGCTGCATCAGCCGGACGTCGGCAAAGGCTTCACGTGTTCTGTCCCACAGCGCCGCGCCTGTCATGGTGATGGCCGACAGCGTCATGGCTGTATCCTTAAGCAGCGGCTGCACGGTGGCGGGAGTGCGGGCGGTGGCTACGGTGATAAGAGCACCTGCGGCTGAGAGGCCCGATATAATGCGGCTTGAGCGACGGCTCACTTGCGACGCGTCGTCAAGCAGGGTTCCGTCGAGGTCGCTTACATAGAGAGTTTTCATAATGTGATGTATGTCAGAATGTCAGCCCCAGCGCGACTGCTGACGCTGTGCCAGCGTCTGTTCGGCCGGATTGTCGCAGTGTTTCCAGAAACGCAGGCCCTGAAGCTTGTCGGGCATGAACTGCTGGCGCACGAAATTGCCCGGATAGTCGTGAGCGTACAGATAGTTCTTGCCGTAGCCGAGTTTCTTCATCAGCGCAGTGGGTGCGTTGCGCAGGTGCAACGGCACGGGAAGGTTGCCGCTGCGTTCCACTTCAGCAAGCGCGGCGTCGATGCCCATGTATGCCGAGTTGCTTTTGGCGCTTGTGGCGAGGTAGACGGTGCATTCGGCAAGCGGGATGCGTCCTTCGGGCATTCCGATCTTGCTGATGGCGTCGAACGTGGCGTTGGCCAGCAGCAGGGCGTTGGGATTGGCGAGGCCGATGTCTTCGGCCGAGAGTATGACGAGGCGCCGGGCTATGAACTCGGGGTCTTCGCCTCCGGCAATCATACGCGCGAGCCAGTAGAGTGCGGCATCGGGGTCGCTGCCGCGTATGCTTTTAATGAACGCCGAGATGATGTCGTAGTGCATCTCGCCGTCCTTGTCGTAGGCCTGCGGATTCTGCTGGAGGCTGTCGGTGACGGTGGCGTCGTCGATGACGATGGGCTGCCCTATGGGTGCTGACTGTTCGAGCAGCTCCAGGATGTTGAGCAGCTTGCGGGCATCGCCGCCGGCGTAGCGGAAGAGGGCCGTGGTTTCGCGCACCTCTATATTGCGAGAAGAAAGAACGGTGTCGTTCTCAATGGTATGGTCGAGCAGGCGCCGCAGCTCCTGCTCGTCGAGGGGCTTCAGCGTGTACACCTGCGCGCGGCTGAGTAGCGGGCGGATGACCTCGAACGACGGATTCTCCGTGGTGGCGCCTATCAGCGTGACTATGCCTTGCTCCACGGCGCCCAGCAGGCTGTCCTGCTGGCTTTTGCTGAAACGGTGTATTTCGTCGATGAAGAGTATAGGACGCCCTTTGGAGAACATGCTCCCGGCCTCGGAACGGCACTGCTCTATGACTTCACGCACGTCCTTGACGCCTGACGTCACGGCCGAAAGCGTGTGGAAACTGCATTCCGTGGTGTTGGCGATGATGCGCGCCAGCGTGGTCTTTCCGACACCCGGAGGACCCCAGAGAATGAACGAAGCCACGCGGCCGGACTCAATCATGCGGCGCAGCACGGCTCCCGGTCCCACGAGGTGTGACTGGCCTATGTAGTTGTCGAGAGATGTAGGCCGCATGCGTTCGGCCAAAGGTGCGAGTGACATAATTTGAATTACCTTTCTAAAAAGCGAGGCCACGGCATGAAAGCTGCGGCCTCGCTTGGATGTGGTGCGGTTGTTATTCGCCGAGGGCGGCTTTCACTTCGTTGAGCTTTGCGCCGAATTCGTCGGCCTTCTCCTTGTCGTGAGCCACGTTGGCGTAGTATACGTAGAGCAGCATGTAGGCTTCCTTGTAGAGGCCGAGCTGTCCGTTGGCGGCGTCCTTGTTGGCGGGGTCGGCATCGAGCAGTTCAATCACCTTGAGGTAGGCGTTGGCTGCCTGCTCGTCCATGGTGTTGCCGGCGTTGCGGGCCATGGAGAGGCGTCCGAGACGCTGGTAGATGGCGGGCTGGGGTTCGGTGCCGGCGATGGCCTTGTTGACGTATTCAAGACCGCGTGCGGCGGCTTCCTCGCGCTGCTGCTGGTTGTCGCCGGCGGTGGCTGCTGCGTTGAGGTAGCGGCCGGAAGCTGCGAAGTAGTCGTTCATCGTGGGCTCTTTCTGGAGCTTGACATATGCGTCGTAGGCCTCGGCAGCCTTCACGTAGTCCTTGTTGTTGGTGTAGATGGAGCTGAGGTTCTTGAGCAGGTCGCCGTCCTCGGGGAATTTCTTGGCGGCGAGTTCGTACTGAACCACGGCGAGGGAATCCTGGCCGAGAGCCGTGAGGGCGTCGGCATAGGTGGTGAAGTCGTTGACGGTGAAGTAGCCGTCGGGATTGTTGGCGAAGAAAGCCTTGGCGTATTCGGCGCCCTTGGCGTTGTCGCCGAGCTTGACGGTGTCGAGGAAGCGGAGACGCTGCATCAGGAAGTTGTCGGGCTTCTGAGCGAGCACTTCTTCAGCCACCTTGAGGGAGTTGGGGTAGTCCTCGCCCCAGTAGAGGAGCACGGAGTAGCGGGCCTTGTCCTCGGGGAAGTGGTTGGGGTTCTGGATGTACTGGCCGTAGAGCTCGGAGGCCTTTTTCCAGTGGTTGCCCTTGAAGTATTTCTCGGCGAGTTCGCGCTGTGCCAGTGCTGACTGGGGAGCGTGGGCCAGGAATTCCTCAAGTTTGTTGATGGCGAACTGGGGGTTGACGTTGAAGTAGGCGTCGGCGTACTTCACGTAGCCCTCGGGGTTCTGCGGGTCTATGGTGATTGCCATCTCGTATTTTGCTGCGGCGTCGCCCCAGTCCTGCTTGGCGGCTGCCATGTCGCCTTCGAGGATGAAGACGGAGGGCTCCTGGTTCTTGGACTGCTTGAGAGCCTTGGCGGTGTACTCGTCTATCTCCTTGGCGTAGGCCACGGGGTCGGCGTTGTAGTAGGCGCGGGCTATGTCGACGAGAATCTCGCTGTTCTTCTTGCTGTATTTCTGGGCGAGCTTGAAGTTGTCGGACGCGGTGCCTTTGTCGCCGGCCTTGATGGCGAGGGCGCCCAGACCTACATAGTTGTAGGGGCATTCAGCGTTGGCAGCCACGCCCTGGTCGAAGTATTTCTTGGCGGCTGCGGCATCGCCCTTGGCGAGAGCCGTCTGGCCGAGGTAGTAGCTTGCGAGGGCTTTGTCGGTGGCGGAGTCGTTGATGGTGCGGGTGAGGATAGTGGCCGCGTTGTCGTACTGGCCGGCCTTGTAGTATTCGATGCCGTCCTTGTAGCCCTGACTCTGTGCTCCGGCGGCGATAGTGCCCGCTGCCAGCATGGAAAGAATAAGCTTGATCTTCATCTTGGTTTGTGTGAAGTGTAGATGGGTTTATTGTATTGTTTTATTATATGCGGTGTTATTCGTCCTCGCCGAGCTGCACCACCTGGATGCGTGTGCGAGCCGGCAGGATTCCTGTCTTCATGATTATCTTCTGGCCGGTCTCGCCCGTGACGAAGCTGTAGAAGCCGCTTGCGAGGCTGCCGCTGACGCCGGTGGTGATCATGTATATCTGGCGGAACAGCGGGTAGGTGCCGTCGAAGATGTTCTGCTGGTAAGGCTTGTAGGCGGTGACTTCGTTGTTGCGGCGTACCTTGAGCACCTTGATGTCGTCGGTGAGGGTGGCGCCTATGACGGGTTTGTCGCTGAGGATGTCGGCGGCGACGGAGTCGGGGCTTATGTCGGCTCCGCCCATGTCGGACGTAATCCAGCTGACGCCGAGAACGCCGATGGCGTTGCGGTTGTCTTTCACGGCCTGGAATACTTTGGCGACACTGCCCTGCGCGTAGACGTTGGGGCCGAGTTCGCCGCCGTTGAGCAGCGAGTCGCGCATGTAGGTGACGAGGCTGGAGCCTTTATCGTCGAAGATTACGGCTATCTCGCCCAGCTCGCTCGGCTCAAGGTCGTTCCACTGGCGGCTGCGGCCGGCCAGAATGTCGCCTATCTCACGTACCGTCAGCATCTCCACGGGGTTGTCCTTGTTGACGATGAGGGCTACGGCGTCTACAGCGATTTTTGAGGATTTGATGTTCTTGCGCTTGGCCTTGAGCACACGTCGCTCGGCGTCGGTGAGGTCGCGGGCTATGACTATTGTCTTGGTGTTCAGACTCATGAGCGAGTCGATGGCTACGCTCTGCGGCTCGTAGCGCGCGAGGATGTGGGCGTCGGGATACTGGTATTCGAAGACGTCAATCTCCTGTTGCATGATGTTCTGGAACGATGCGTCGCACACCATGGTGGTGCTGCCGGTGGTGGAGGAGTTGGCTTTCTTCTCGTATTTAAGGCAGGATGTGGCGCCAGCACCCATTGCGAGGGTGCAGGCCGCGAGAGCTATGCGGGTGAGTAGTTTCATTGTTAGAGTCGGGGTGGCGGAAATCAGTAGGGCGAGTCTATGCCCTTGACCTGGCGGTAGGCGCGCCATGCGCCGTAGATTATGAGCATTACGCCGACAACGTAGCGGGTCCAGGCCCAGTCGCCGGCCCATCCGAAGTAGTTGATGAGCAGGAGTATGCCCATGCCTACGTAGACAATCACCATTATGATGCCGAAAATGGTACGCATTACGGCGGGAGTGCCGGTGCCTGAGGTGCGGCGGCGTGCGGTGTCGGGAGCTTCGTTTTTATAATCGTTCTCGTTCATAGCTCGATGTTTTGATAGTTTAGACGTTTAAGTCTAAACGCTTTGCCCGGCGTGAATGTTCGTCGGACATGTGCTGTGGCTCAAAGTTAGTGATAAACTGCGAATATATCTTCGTCGCGGAATAAAAAAACGACCGACATCGGCATTTTTTAATTTTTTTTCACGGTGACGGGGCTATGAGCGTGGCAAAGCGACGCACGGCGTCGCTTATGGCTGCTGCGTCGTCGAGCTCGGTGGTGTCGAAGCGGATGTCGGCGCGCGAGTAGACGGGGGTGCGAACGGCAAGAAGGTCGCGGTACCATTGCCGCAGCCTGCCGCCGGCCATGGCGCGGTCGGCCGCCGGGCGTTGCCCGGGCGCGTCGGCCAGACGCCGGAGCGTGCGGCCTTCGTCGGCATGCAGCCACACCACGCGTCCGGAGGCGAGCATCCGGTCCATGTTGTCGCCGAAGCACGGTGTGCCTCCGCCTGTGGCTACCACCAGCGGCCTGTCACCGCGCGGCATGGATGCCACGCGGGCCAGTGCGTCGCTCTCCATGCGGCGGAACTCCGCTTCTCCGCGCAGCCGCATTATGGCCGGGATGGTGGCGCGTGCACGCAACTCCACAAGACAGTCGAGGTCGATATAATCGGCCTCGCCTGCCTCGCACAACGCACGGCCCAGGGTGGACTTGCCGCACCCCGGCATGCCTACGAGATAAATTACGCTCAATCGCGCTCCTTGAGAATGTCGCGGATCTGGGTGAGGAGTTCCTCCGTGGTGGGAGCTGCGGGAGCTGCCTCTTCGACTTTCTCCTCTTCCTTTTTCTTGAACTTCATCATTACACGTATTATTGCGAAGATGCAGAACGCGATGATGATAAAGTCAACGACTGCCTGGATGAACGTGCCGTACGCGATGGCAACTTCCGGAACTTCGACACCTGCGGCATCGACAGTCGCGGCCTTGATGACGTATTTCCATCCGGAGAAGTCGGCTCCTCCGGTGAGTACGCCTACTGCGGGCATGATAACGTCGCCTACCAATGACGATACGATTTTGCCGAAAGCGCCGCCGATAACTACACCGACAGCCATGTCGACAACGTTGCCGCGCATGGCAAATTCCTTGAAGTCAGAAAGAAATTTTCCCATAATATCACTTGTTGAGTTGGTTGTGTCTGCAAAGATAAACAAAAAATTGTTTCAAGGCAGGATGATGAGTATAAAAACGCGTCCGCGTTCTTTGCCTTCTCGCGTATTTTCGCTAAATTTGCTCGAAATTATTGCACATGAAGCTATATTCATACAAACAGATACAGGAGATAGAGTCGGCCTCGCTTGCCGCTGCAGGGCGTACGCCGGCGCAGCTCGATATCACGCTGGGGGCGGAGGCCGCCGAAGCTATCGCCGAGGTGCTTGACGAGTGCCGCTGCCGTCCGGCGTTTTTTGCCGGCCCGGGCCGCTGCGGCGCCATCACGCTTGCTGCGGCGAAGAATCTTGCGAGCAAGACGTCGCACCGGCCTCAGGTGTATTTTTTCAATGTGCGCGGCACGTCGGCCTCGGCCGATGCCGTGGCTCAGCGCGACGCCTACATAGCAGAGTGCGGCGCGGAGAGTCTGGAGGAAGTTACGGGCCGCTTCTCGATGCCCGAGCTGTCGGCGCGCGACCTTGTGGTCGACGGCCTTTTCGGCAGCGAGGTGGAGGGGCCGCTTGGTGGCGCCTACCAGGCCCTGGTGAGGCTGATAAACGAAAGCGGCGCCCGCATCGTGGCTATAGACATGCCCTCCGGTCTTCCTGCCGACAGTGCGTCGGGTCTTATCAACCGCAATATCATCCATGCCGACCTGACGCTTGCCATAGGAATGCCACGGCTGGCGTTCTTTGTCGGCGACAATGCCGAGCTCGTCGGCGACTGGCAGATACTCGACGCAGGCTACAGCCGCGAGGTCATGGCGCAGATGGCGGCCGGCTATGTGCTGATAGAACGCAAGCAGGTGCGCCACATCCTGCCGTCCCGCAATCCCGACACGAGCAAGGCCGACTACGGCAGCCTTATAATCTTCGCCGGAAGTTTCGGCATGATGGGCGCAGCGCAGCTCGCCACTCGCGCTGCTCTGCGCAGCGGCGCCGGAAAGGTGACGTGCCACTCGCCGCGCTGTGGCTACTACGTAATGCAGACGGCTACTCCGGAGGCTCTCTTCGATGCCGACACGTGCGACCTGTATATACGCGATTTCGAACTTAAGAAGAATTACAGTGCCGTTGCCATAGGTCCCGGCATGGGCACCAACGACGCCACGGTGGACGCACTCGAGGCTTTCCTGAAGGTAGCCAATGCCAACAGTCGTCCTCTGGTGCTCGCCGCTGACGCCCTGAACTGCATAGCCATCCGCCCCACGCTGCTCGACTATGTGCCCGTGATGAGCGTGATTACGCCGCATGCCGGTGAGTTTGACCGTATTTTCGGCCAGCAGCCGGGCGCCGACGCGCGCCTTGCCAAGGCGATCGAGGTTGCGATGTTCCACAAGATTTTCATTGTGCTGAAAGGGCATATCACGGCTGTGGTGCGTCCCGACGGCAAAGTGTGTTTCAATCCCACGGGTACAGTCGCGCTGGCTACTGCCGGCACCGGCGATGTGCTCACGGGGCTGATAGCCGGCCTTATGGCCCAGGGAATACGCAGCGAGTTCGCCGCATCGGCAGGCGTGTACATCCACGGCCTGGCCGGGCAGATGGCTGAGAAAACCCACGGAGCCTACGGGGTCACGGCCGGCGATGTAGCCGACAATATAGGCAAAGCTATAAAATCCATAATGAATTGATGATGAAAAAAATAATTGCCATCATATGCCTTGCGGCCGCCGCGCTGCTGCCGGCCGCCGCGCAGACTACGCAGCGTCTGTCGGCAGGAAAGGCCACTGAGTACGGGCTCGTGTACAATCTTCCGCGCACGGCCATCGACATAACCCTCGAGGTGGAGCTGACAGAGTCGGCTCCCGGAGAATTCTACAACTATGCCAACCGCCATATGGGTATCACCGACGCCATACGCCGCGGCAGCCGGTCGGCCCGATTGCTCTCGGCGGTCATCAGGTCGCGCGGCGTGCCCGACGAGCAGTCGCAGTGGCTGGTTCAGTTCAAAAGCGGCACTTCGCCCTTCATCGTGCTCGACGAGTCGGGAGTGCCTGTAGCCGTGAACACCGACGCAGTGCCGCAGGCCGACGCTCCGGCTCTCCCTGTGGCTAAACCGGCGGTGCCCACACCGCTGGAAACCGATGCCGCCCGTCAGGCTGTGACGCAGGAGATGACACGCAGCTCGTCGCTGGGCAAGCGCGCCGAGCTGGCGGCACAGCGCATATTCGAGCTGCGCGACATGCGCAATGACCTGCTTTCCGGTCAGGCCGACAACACGCCGCCCGACGGCAAGGCCATGCAGCTGGTGCTGGACAACATAGCGGCGCAGGAGGCCGCGCTTACGGCTATGTTCGCCGGCACGACGAGCACACGGACCGTGGTGCGCACAGTGACCGTGATGCCCGACAGCGCCGACTTCAGCGGCCTTGTGGTAGCCCGCATCTCGCCCGTAGACGGCATTGTGGACGCTGATAATCTGGCCGGTGTGCCTGTCACCCTTGATATGTCGGTGACGGCCCGCGCGGAGCTGCCGCTTACCGACAAGGGCGAGCCCAAGCGCTTCCCGAAGGGCGGTTTCGCCTACAATATCCCGGGTGAGGCTGCTTTTACACTCAATTACGACGGCGCGCGGGTGGCCTCCGTCACTATGCCGGTGGCTCAGTTAGGCACGGTGTTTGGCCTGGACCCGAATGTGTTCACCGACCGCAAGGCGCCTTGCTGCGCCATCCTCGACCCGGCCACGGGCGCCGTCCTGCGGCTGGAGCCCGTGTCACAGAATCCATAGCGTATGTTCCCCACATTGGCTACACTGTTCGGTAACGGCTGGATGTATTACATCCTGGCTACGCTCTATGCGCTGACGGTTGTGGGCATTGTGATAGTCATCATTTCAGAAAACCGCAACCCGGTCAAGTCGCTGGCCTGGGTGACGGTTCTGTTGTTGTTGCCCGTAGCGGGTATTCTGCTGTACGTGTTCTTCGGACGCAGCATCAAGAACAAGCGCATGATCTCGCGCCGCAACCGCCGCAGGCTGAAGAAGCGCGAACTGCGGTTGCCGCGCGACAGGCGCCCCGAGGGGCTGACGATGGAAAGCGAGCAGAAGATACGCCTGGGGCGCTCGCTGACCGGGGCGCCGTTTCATCCCGGTAATGACATAACGATATTCACCTGCGGACGTGAGAAATTTGACGCGCTCAAGGATGACCTGCGCCGTGCCCGCAGGTCGATCTGTCTGCAATATTACATCATAAACGACGACAAGGCAGGGCGCGAGCTGCGCGATATCCTGATGGAACGGGCCCGGGCCGGAGTGGTTGTCCGAGTGATTTATGACCATGTGGGGTCCTGGGGCACGCCAAACCGTTTCTTTCGGGAGATGAGCGACGCCGGGGTGCAGGTGTTCCCGTTCTTCAAGGTCACGTTCCCGCAGCTCGGCACGAAGGTGAACTGGCGCAACCATCGCAAGATATGTGTGATAGACGGCGCTATAGGCTACATCGGCGGCATGAACATAGCCGACCGCTACATGGATGGAGGTCCGAAGTTCGCATTGTGGCGCGACACGCATGCGCGCGTGTGCGGTCCCATCGTGGCCTCGCTGCTTTACAGTTTCACGGTGGACTGGAATTTTATGGGACAGCCGCTGATTGACGACATAGCTGACCCTATGGCTCTTTACGGCAAGGGCGACGCCGGCATGCAGCTGCTCGCCACGGGCCCGACGTCGCAGTGGTCGGACATCGAGTTCCTGTTCCAGAAGGCCATAGCCACGGCAAAACGCCGCATTTATATCCAGACACCCTACTTCCTGCCTACCGACAGCCTGCTGAAAACGCTTCAGTCGGCGGCTCTGTCGCATGTGGATGTTCGCATAATGATTCCGCAGCACAGCGACTCGCGCATGCTCACCTATGCCTCGGAGAGCTATATTTCGGAGTGCCTGCGTTCGGGCATCAAGTTCTACCGCTACACGGCCGGAATGCTGCACAGCAAGACTATACTCGTCGACGACGAGTTCTCAACCATCGGGTCGTCCAACTTCGACTTCCGAAGCTTCGAGCACAACTTCGAGGCCAATCTGTTCATATATTCCAGAAGTGTGAACGAGCGAATGGCCGAGATATTCCGCAACGATATGCATCAGTGCGAACGGGTGGTGCCGGCGGTGTGGCGCCGCCGGCCGCTGCGCGACAAAGCCATGCAGTCGCTCCTGCGATTGCTCAGCCCTATCCTGTGAACATATTCATCTTTGAAACATATGAAAAAATCAAGCAAAGCACTTGCAATCATGATGATGGCTGCGCTTGCCGCATCTTGTGCCGGCAAGACGTCCGGGAACGACGGATCGGTTCCGGCGCAGGCATCAGAGGCCGCGCCTTTCGACCTTACAGGCCGATGGGATATCGAGAATATTGTGATTGACGATTCCACATACGTGCGACCCTCGGAGGCCGTACCGGGAGTCAGCCAGTACATGACATTCGACGGCGGTGAGTATTATATCCACACCAACTGCAACTCTATCTCCGGCTCTTACGTGCAGTCCGGCGATTCGCTTCGGCTGGGCGACGGCGCCATGACGGAGATGGCCTGCGATAATATGGACGTCGAGGATATTCTGCGTCGCGTGCTTCCGAATATTGCAACTATCGACGTCCAGAGCGACTCGGTGGTGCGCCTCAACGGAGCCGCCCCGGCCGAGTGCATCCTTCTGCGCCGCACCACCGGCAACTGAACTACGGCAGCGCAGGGATACTTATTCCGCCGGGTGGATTCGTAACCGGTTATAAATAAAAAAAGAGAAACCCGGGCGATTGAAATTCAATCACCCGGGTTTCTCAAAGTGTCCGAAATGAGACTCGAACTCACACGATCTAATGATCACTACCCCCTCAAAGTAGCGCGTCTACCAATTCCGC
>URSD01000039.1 GCA_900550395.1 uncultured Porphyromonadaceae bacterium
GCCTTCCTTCACCCTCTTTTCAGTAGCCGTGCTCCCCTACATTATCTTTTCGGATATGGGGTTGCACGCGTGTGCGTGCAACCCCTTCTGGTAGCCCATAGCAGAATCGAACTGCTCTTTCAAGAATGAAAATCTTGCGTCCTAACCGATAGACGAATGGGCCGCATCAAAGATCCGCAGCCTTAGGCAGCGAGCTTGGCGATGTGCTTGGCAAGCTTGCTCTTGAGGTTGGCGGCTTTGTTTTTGCTAATAGCCTTTTTGGAGGCGAGACGGTCGAGCATGGCGCTAACGGTGCGCAGCTTTGCCTCGGCCTCGGCCTTGTCGGTGAGGCGACGGAGAGCGCGAACGGCGTTACGAGCTGTCTTGGCGTAATAGCGGTTGCGCAGGCGACGGGCCTCTGTCTGGCGGATGCGTTTGAGTGATGACTTATGATTTGCCATTTGTCTGTGCTATAATCTGTTTGGTTTGTTAATGGTAGCCCATAGCAGAATCGAACTGCTCTTTCAAGAATGAAAATCTTGCGTCCTAACCGATAGACGAATGGGCCATGCGCTAAAAAGCGATTGCAAAGTTACGGACTTTTTCTGATTTGCGCAAATTTTTTTTATAAAAGTTTATAGTTGAGAGTTTATAGGTAAGAGGGAACGGCCTGCGGCCGCGGTTTAGGGTTTAGGGTTTAGAGAAGTGTTATAGTTTATAGGTAAGAGGGGAAGTATCTCGCCCTCGCGGTGTAACTTCTCCCCTCTTACCTATAAACTATCAACTATACACTAATTCAGAAGGGGTACTTGCCTTCGGCTGCGCCCTCGAAGAGGCCGTCGAGCTGGATGGTGCGTGTGGGCTTGCCGTTTGTGCGGTCGATGTCGCCGCCCGTCTCCCAGAAGAAGGGAGCCATGCCGGCGTTCTTTGCCTCGCGGGTCACGGCCTTGTTCCAGAGACGAACTGACGCGCGCCAGCGGTCGGCATCAATGTCCTTGTAGTTCTCGCGGTTGGCGCATACGCAGTATTCGCCGATGATGCCGGGGATGCCCTTATCGGCGAAAGCTGTTTTCATTTTCTGCATGGATGCGCGCACATCGGCTTCGTCGTGATTGCTGTTGCGGTCGCTTCCGGGTATGAGGTTGGCGGCGCCCCAGTAGTAGTGCATCTTGCCCCAGTTGGCGTCTTCTTCCATCATGTTGAACTGATAGGTGTCGTAGTAGTGGACTTCGACGCCGAGACGGTCGGCGACCACGTCGTCCGGCATGTGGAAGCGTCCGGCGGTGGTGATGTCGATGTTGGTGTTGGGGCCCTGCATGAGCAGGACGCGGTCGACGTTGTTGCCGCCAGTGGCGCGCACGACGTCGAGCATGGTCTGCTGATAGCGCATGATGGCGTCGGTGGAGGTGTCGCTGCTGTGGTTGGGCTCGTTCATGGCGGCAAAGAGCAGATGCTGGTCGTAGTGGTTGAGCTTTTCGGCTATCTGCTTCCAGTAGTCATGCTGCTTTTTGTTGACAGCCTCGTTGTAGCCGTCCTTGACGGTGTTCTCAAGCCAGCCGCCGTCCCAGTGGATGTTGAGCACGGCGTACATGCCGTTGCCAACGATGTAGCCTACAACTTCGTCGACGCGGTCGAGCCATGCGGGGTCGATGGTATTGGTGGCGGGGTCGCTGACGTGGCTGTCCCAGGCGCAGGGTATGCGCACGGCGTTGAAGCCCTGTTCGAGCAGGCCGTTGATGTAGGCCTGGTTGACCTTGGTCTTTACCCATGCGGTCTCGCCGCCGGGGGCCTCGAGGGTGTTGCCGATGTTGATGCCGGCGTACATGGAGGCGATGATTTCTTTGGCGGTCTTGCCTGCGAGGGCGTCGGAGGTGCCCTGGGTGACGGTGATGGTCTCGCGGACGTCGTCGTTGATTGCTATGACGATTTCGCCGGTGCGTTCGGCTCCGGTGTTGCCGATGTAGCTGACGGTGAGCGCGGTGTTGTCGTCATTGACGGTGTAGGTCATCCATTCGGGCACCGTCACGGTGACGGGCGATGTGGCGGTGTAGGTCACAGTGAGCTTGCCTCCGGCGGGGTTGAGGGTGGCGGAGGGTTCGACGGAGATGATGTTGAGCACTTCGCCGGCGTGCTGGGTGACGGTGACGATTTTGGTGTCAGCGCCGCAGGGCACGGTGATTTTAGCCTCACGGGACTGGGCTGCGGGGTTGAGGGCGGCCTGCACTGTAGCGGTGTAGATGCTGGTGGTGCCGGGCTTGAGTGCTGCCGCGCTTACGTGGAGCCACTCGGCGTCGGCAGTGAGTGTGGGCTGCGAGGGAGCTTTGATGTTAAGCGTCTGCTCGGCGTCGGCGGCGAGGGAGAGAGTCTCGCGGGAGTATAGTTCGTTGCCTAGGCCCTGGGCGATTTTGTAATCGTCGTCGCAAGCGGTAAAGCCGAGTGCGAGCGCGCAGAGTGCGAATGCGGAGATCAAATTTCGTACTTTCATTGGTGGTGGGAAGCTTTTTGAAAAAGGATACAAATCCAATGACTTGAATTGGATCTGTATCCTTTTCGTTTTAGGTCGGTGTTAGAGAACGTTTATCGCGCGAACTGTGGTCGTGCAGTCGGGAGCGTCGGCGGCGAGTCCGGGAATGTCGATGGTGAATACGAAGGCGGGTCCTGTCCAGGCGCTGCCTGTCTCGTTCTTGACGAAGAGGCGGTAAACGCCGTCGCCCTTGACGGTGATGGCAGGCTTGACGTCGAACGACGGCCACCAGCTGGGGTTGGTGAGGTAGAAGTTGACGTCATACTCCTTGTCGGAGGGTGCGCCCTTGAGCTCGAACTCGATACCAATGTATTTGTCAAACTTGATGTCGGCGGGGTTCAGGGCCGGGTTGCCCTTGGTCGAGCCGTACTCGTTCTGCAGCTCGATGCGGAAGTCGCCTTTGCCCTCGATATTGCCGCAGGGAAATTTGCTTGCGTCGAAAGCTACGGAAGTGCCGAAGTCATCCATGACGATGCTCTTGACCTGGAAGCTTACGTTGTCGGCTCCAACAGCTGCGGAGAGTCCGTCAATGTCAATTACGAATACGGTAGCACCTTCAGCCTTGCCTTCAGCCTCGTGATTCCAGCGTACGGTGTATTCGCCGTCGCCTTTGATGGTGCATGCTCCGTTGTCGCTGCCGTCGCCCCAGAACTGCGGGTTCCAATCGGCATCGGCCAGACTGAGCTGAGCCTTGTATTCTCCGTCACCGACGCCTGCGATGGCAAAGGTGACGGACATGCATACGTTGCTTACGATGTCATTGGGGTCGAATGCGGGATCGGCTGCGGTGGGTCCGAAAGCGTTGTAGAGTTCGATGCGGTATTTGCCGTTGCCCTCGATGTCGCCGCCGACTATCTTGCCGGGTATGAAGGCTATACCTGCGGCCGGTTGCGGGGTGAGGCGCACTGTGCGCACGGCCAGACCCGTGGAACGGTCGGTGATGGTTTTGCTGCCGCCGATGTAGCCGATGGCGTATTGTGCGTCGGCGTTGTAGGCCGTGCCGGTCCAGTAGCCGTTGCCGGCTTCGGTGGCGAGTCCGGTGCGGATGCCTGCTGCGGGCAAGAAGATGCTCTTGCCGGTCTTGCGGGAAGTGTAGCGTGTGCCTGCCACGCCGTCAAGAGTCTCGTCGGATGCGTCGCAGTTGGCAATGAGTTCGGCCCAGTCGCCATCGGTGGGCAGCATGCCTATGCCGGCTGCCTTGAAGGGATCCACGTCAGTGCCGGCTATGTTGCCTTCAGCATAGGTGGCTGCGTCATCGCTGCGGTTGAGGCCCTTGATGTCGCCGTAGCCCATGAGGCCGCCGAGTTCGGAGGCTTTGGTGGCGCCGACGTTGTAGGTTGCCCACTGCTTGCTGAGGCCGAGGTCGACGTAGTACTCGCTGTCGAAGTTCTTGGTCTCCAGAAGCGATTCGGCGGTAGTGAAGTTCTTGGATTCACCGAGTACGGGAGCGCCGTTGACGGTCATGTATGCGGCGTAGAAGTATTCGGTGGCCGGAATGAGGCCGGTAACGGGCACTGTGAATGTCTCAGTGCGGGTGTCAGTGTTGTAGAAGACGGGGTCGGCCATGTCGGCGGTAGCAGCGATGGCGATGCCGTGGGTCATGCCGGAAGCGAGTTCGGCGACAATATCCTTGACGTTGCCGGATATGGTGGCGCCGGCCTCGGTGATGGCCTCGGCTGTGCCGGTGCTTACTTTGGCATCGGTGGTGGTGACGCTGAGAGCGTTGCCGAAGACGTTGAGCTTGCCCTGAAGCTGCATGTAGCCCGCGATGTAGTAGACTTTGCCGGTCTGCAGCCCTGTGATGGTGGCTGAGATGTTTGAGCCGTCAAGCTGACCGCGCACGAGAGTGGGGTTGGTCATGTCGGCATTGTCGGCGTAAGCGGCGCCTACGGTGTAGGTGGAGGGATCGGCATCGGCAAAGTTGGCGTCGACCGTGGCGGTGACGCTTGCCGAGGTGGCGGTCACAGCCACATCGGTGGTTGTGATGGCCGACACCATCGGGTCGGTGGCGATGTTGTAGGTGTCATCGTCGTTGCATGCGGCGAAACCAAAGCCCATGACAAGCGCGAACGCACCGAACAGTATTTTGGATTTCATGATTTCTGTATGGTTTTCAGATTAATGATTGATTCGGAAGACGCGGCGGAAGCGGAGCATGATGCCTCCGCCGGCCTGTGGTGTGCGTCGTTAGTCGGCCTTTGGAATGAATGGAGTGCCGTTGTCGAACTTGACGGTGAATGATACTTCAATCTTGCTCTTGACTACGAACTTGGGCGTCCAGGGCACTGAGGCCGTGTTCCAGGGGTTGAGGATGTAGCGGCGGGCTGTAGTGGCATCATCGCCTGTGCCGCGCTCTACGTCGGCGTCGGTCATGCCGATGTCAGTTCCGTCTACCTTGACACTGTTCAGGTAGATGTCACCGTTGGGATAGTCGCGGAGGAACTTCAGAACGTCGAGGTAGAGCAGATAGGGGTCGCTCTCGGTTACGTCGATGGCTATCGAGTAGGTCCCTTCGCTACTGATGGCGAGCTTGGCGATGGGATTGTTGCCCCAGGAGGTGTTGTTGAAAGCGAGGTTCACTTCGTATTCTTTCTTGGGACCTTCGCCGGATACTACCTGCTTGAAGCCGAAGGCAAGGAAGTTGATTTGCTGGCCGAGCTGGTTGTACTGCGGAACGCCGAACCAGATTTTGCCGATGGTACCTTCCACCTCAGCGCTTTCTTCTACATGAAGCACGGTGAAGCTGTTGCCTGTGAGGGCTATGCCGTTGTCGGTGAGGATGCTGTTGCCGAGGCCGTTCTCGAATGCGAGGTTGCCAATGCTGTCGCAGGAGAAATTACCCTTATGTTCAGCTCCGTCGATGTCGTTGAAGGTGTAGCTGCCGCTGATACTTGCTCGGGGTGCCGGGGTGGTTACGCCTGAGTTGTTGAAGTAGAGGGGCATTGCGTCTTCGATAACCTTGATGGCGGGAACTTCGATGCCGCTGATGCGTTTGCCTGCGTTGCTGAACCATGCGATGGGTTCCTCCAGATCGAGTTCCCAGCTCTGGTAGAGGTTCTGAGCGCAGAAGCGGTCGAGCCATCCCTTGGGCAGGTGGCGGGACTCCTTGGGTGTCCAGTTGTTCTTATAGTTTTCGGAGATGAAGTGGAGGCCGATGCGCTCGCCGGTGGTGGTATTCTTGGAGGTGATGCACATGAAGTCGTCGCTGAGATAGAATACGTCCCACTCGCGTACGTCGGCCATGCGGTCGTCGATGGTGCCACCGATCTGTTTGAGCACGGGCTGGATGGCGTAGCCTGTGGTGAGGATGAACTTGTTGTCGTCGAGCATGAAAGTGCCCTCAGATGCAACGCCGCCGGCGTTGTCGTAGTTCTTCATGAATGCACCGCCGTCGAGACTGAATTCGATTGCGCCGAAATCGGCCACAGCGATGAACCAGTCGGCATCGGCACCGGGCATCCAGTTCCAGTTTTCGCCTGCGGGCTCGGGGTCGATGGCTTCTGCCCAGTCCCATGCCTTGTCGCCGGGGAGTCCGTCCCAGAAGTTGCCGCCCTTGGCTCCGTGGAGTTTGTCGCGGGTGAATGCGGGGTCCCAGAAGCCGCCGGGACCGTAGCCGTATTTGTTGCGGCATACGCCCTTGGAATCGATGTCGAGAATCCAGCGTTTGCTATGTCCAACGCCGCCGGTAAGCATGCGCCAGGCGTCGCTCTGGATGAAGTCGGTGCACATTTCGTCGATTGTGAAGGCTGTGGGTTCGCTCCAGACGTAGCCGCCGATGGTGCTGACGCCGAAACGTACTTCGTAGTCGCCGGGGAAAGGCATCTGGAGAGTCACGTCATTGCCGTTGACAGTGCCTTGAGGCGTCTCCCAGGAGGTGCGGTAGTTGTCGCTGAGCAGACTCTTGAGATGGATGATGTTGGGATTGCTTGCGTCGTGTTCGACCATGTAGGCCACACCCTCGACGAGCTCTTCCGGCGCGAAACCGGGAGTGACGAGCTTGTGGTCGTCGGCGCTGCAAGCGGCAAATACAGCGCTGAGGGCTAGGACAACCAACGTCAGTAGGTAGTTGAATTGCTTTTTCATTGTTTGTGTTATAGAAGAGAGATATGTGTTTGACTACGGTTTATTGTCGGGTCTGAACGGTGTGTGCGGCGGAATCAGGAGTATTTTCCTATTTTGAGTCAGTGAGTCAAACGCAAATTTAGTGCCATTATTATGCTGTGCGCTGGCTGTTAACTTTTTATAGGAGTTATATTGATATTTATGGTTAAAATCTCCGGTGCGTGGGAGCGTGTCATGTCGGCCCTGCGGGCCGGAGATTTTATGTCAATATCCTGTTTGTCGCCGTTGGTTCACATCAGTTCCAGCCCTCGTTTTGTTTGAGAACGCCGTTGGAAAGTGTAATCTGCGTCTGCGGAATGCGGGCGAGACCTTTCGTGGCGATAATTTTCTCGCGGTTGTACGTTACGTTGGTTGCGATGCCGCCGCTGGTAACGGGGCCTGCCGTTGCGCATACGGCGTCAGCCATGACATCGACACCCTGACGGAGAAGATCCCAGTAGCGGTGGCCCTCGAATGCGAGTTCGCGTGCACGCTCGTCAAGGATGTTCTGCTTGGTGACGGGTATGTCGGACAGACCGGCGCGGTTGCGGATCTGATGCAGGTAGTCGGCTGCGGAAGACGAGCCGAGCTCGGCTGCCATCAGCATGACGTCGGCGAGGCGGACGAAGTTCCAGGGCTGAGCGTTGCACTCCTGGAAACCTGCGGTGCCCTGAGGGTTAGTGCCTGGAAGGCCGTTGCCGTAGACCAGCGGACAGTACTTCTTGACGGTGTAACCGGTGTATTCTCGCCAGTCTTTGACGTTGGTCGGGAAGTTCTCCTCGGCGCTTACGCCTTCTGCCACGATGTCGATGATGCCGGCGCTGCGGCGGGCGTCAAGATCGTTGGGGAAGAACTTGTCAATGAAAGGCTTGTTGACACAGGCGGCGCCCCAGCCCTTGCCGTAGCCGCGGGCTGTGAAGTTTTGGTTGCGCATGCCCATCATGACGAGCCAGCGGTTGGAGTCGTTGTTGCCGTTGTAGTCCTGAGTAGGAGTGAAGTTCATCGATAGAATCACTTCGCTGTTGGCGTCGCCGGCGTAGGTGGATGATTCGGCCCAGCCCACAGCGTCGGGAATGGGGTCGAGCGAGGCTGCCGGCCATAGATTCTTGAAAGAGCTCACAAGACTGTAGGGGCCGCTTTTGATGACGTCCTCCACGTAGGCGAGGGCTTCGGCCTGCGTGAGGGTGCCGGTGGTGACGCCTTCTGCGTTGGTGTAGCCGGGCTCTTTCCCGTAGTAACCTGTGTAGTAGAGATATACGCGGCCGAGGAGTGCTTCTGCGGCATACTTGGTGACGTGGCCAAACTGCTTGGTATCGAGGGCTCCGCTGTCGCTCAGGTATGCGTCGGCTGGAATATTGTCGGCGGCGAAGCGCAGGTCGTCGATGATTGCGGCGTACACTTCGGCGGGGTCGGCCTGCGCGCGGTTTTCCTGCGAGGGGCTGAGGAATAGGGGGATGTTGCCCCAGAGGCGTACCATGTCGAAGTAGAGGATGGCGCGGAGCGCACGGCACTCGCCGAGGTAGAGGTTACGCTTGCTCTTGCTCTCGTCGAGCCAGGTGATGGTCGCGTCGTGGGCCAGGAGTTCGTTGCAGCGGTAGACCGCAGCGTAATATATCTTCCATGTGTCGTTGTAAATGTCGAGGTGTGTGGGGCTCTGAGCCTGGTCAAAGCGGTCTACTACCTGTGCGGTGAAGTCGTCGCCGTTGCCGGTGGAGCCGTAGCACTCGTCGCTCATGACTGTGGACGATACATAGAAGTTGTTGACGCCGCCGAGGCTGGAGGCGGTGTTGCGCCAGCCGTCGTAGCAGCCGATGAGCGCACGGTAGGCGTCGCCCTCGTCCTTGTACCAGTTGCCGGTAGAGGGCTGGGTTTTGGAGGTGACATCCAGGAAATCGTCGGAGCATGCACCGAGCATGGTGGCGGCGGCGACGAAGCCGAGTGTCATTATTTTGGAAACAAATGATTTCATTGTAGCTTACTTTTTCTGATGGTTAGAATGCAAGGTTAACACCTACGAGGAATGTGCGGGGACGGGGATAATAGCCGAGGTCGATTCCGCTTACCCAGCTGCTCGTGCCGTAGCCGATTTCGGGGTCCATGCCGTCGTATTTGGTGAATGTGGCAAGGTTCTGAACCTGGAAGTAGAGGCGAGCCTTGCTGCACCACTTCTGATTCATCAGCGGAGCGAAGTCGTAGCCCAGAGTGAGGTTGCTCAGGCGCAGGTAGTCGCCGTCCTGGCAGTACAGGTCGCTGAAGTCCCAGTTGATGTTCTGGTCGGTGACGCGGGGTATCTCGTTGCTGGTGCCAGGCCCGGTCCAGCGGTCGAGGATGCGTGTAGTATAGTTGGCATTCTTGTTGACCTGATTACGGTAGCTTTGTACAATCTTGAAGCCGGTGGCGCCGGTGGCGGTCAGGCCGAGGTCGAAGTTCTTGTAGAAGAGGTTGATGTTGAAACCGAATGTGAACTTTGGCATACCGTTGCCGAGGTTGACCTTATCTTTGTCATCGATGCGGCCGTTGTGGTCGATGTCGAGGAAGATTACGTCGCCGGGCTGGGGGTTGTCTTGCTTGACACCGTTGCCGGCTGCAATCCAGTCGTTAATCTGCTGCTGAGTCTGGAAGATGCCGCCTGTCTTGAGGCCCCAGAAGTAACCGATGGGGTATCCGTTGGCGGCGCGGTAGAACTCGGCAGAGTTGTCGAAGAGCATATTGTTGTCGCCATGTATGATGCCGTCCTCGGTGGGTATGGAGCCTACCTTGTTCTTGTTGTAAGCGCCGTTGAAGCTTACGCTGTAGCTGAAGTCGTCGCCGATGACATCGTTCCATGCCACGTTGAATTCAACGCCGGTGTTCTTCACGTTACCACCGTTGATGAATGGTGCGTTGGTGCCGGCGGTTGCCAGGATGGGGGCAACAACGAGCCAGTCCTTGGTGTCTTTTTTGTAGAAGTCGAAGTTGACGCGCAGACGGTTCTTCAGGAAGGTGGCGTCGAAGCCGACATTGAATTGTTCCGAAGTCTCCCAGGTGAGGTCTTCGTTGCCGAAACGCTCGGGATAGCCGCCCCAGTTATTGCCGAGAACGGTATCGTAGCCGGTCTCCTGCTTGCCGTTGGGACCGAGATATTCACCGAAGAAGTAGTGGATGTTGGCGAGCTTGATGGGCGAGAGGTACTGGTAGTTGTCGATGTTCTGGTTGCCGACACGGCCCCAGCTGGCGCGAATCTTGAGGAAGTCGAGCCATGTGCGTGTGCCTTCCATGAATGCTTCGTTGCTGATGTTCCAGCCTGCCGACACGGAGGGGAAGGTGCCGAAGCGGTGGCCCTTGGCGAAGCGCGACGAGCCGTCGGAGCGCAGCGTGAAGTTAATCATGTATTTCTCTTTCCAGTTCCATCCCAATCGGCCGAAGTAGCTGACGGTGCGGGCCTGGTCGTGCGGGTTGCCGGCTGCTCCGAGACCGTCGGCGCTGCTGGCGGCGGTGCCGTTGCTGATCCATGCGTAGGGCCATGTGTCGAAGCCGTCGCGCAGGTAGGCTTGATTGCCACCGAGGTAGGTGCCCTCGTAGCGGTACGATTCCATGCCGAGCATCGCGTTGAAGTTATGGTCCTTGATGCTCCAGTCGTAGCTGACAGTGTTGGTCCAGGTCATGCCCAGACTGTGGTTGGTGTTCTGGCTTACGCGCGTATAATCATTATATGTGTAAGGCGAGAAGTGGTATATGGGGGTGAAGCTTCGGTACTCCGTACTGCCGTAGACAACGCCGAAGACAGTGCGTACCTTGAGGTTCTTGATGGGTTCTACCTGAGCGTAGACGTTGCCTGAGAATGTCGCGCCTTTATTCTCGTTGTTGGTGTTTATCATCATTGAACCGTAGGGGTTGCCGTCGTTCGGATACCAGTCACTGCCGTCCGTATTGTTAAATTCGCCGTCGGCGTTATAGACGGGCGAAAGGGGAGTTGTGGCGAATGCGCCGCGCAGCGTGTTGTTGTACTGGTTGCCCACGCCGATGCCGCGGCTCTTGGTGTAGACGAAGCTGGCCTGCTCGCCCACGGTGATTATTCCGTCGAAGAGCTTGTGGTCGGAGTTCATGCGGAAGTTGTAGCGCGAGTAGTTCGACACATCTTTGCCGCCCACGATACCTTCCTGATTGAGGTAGCCGAGGCTCATGGCGTAAGTGCTGTTGGTGTTTCCGCCGGTCACACCCAGACTATAGCTCTGGGTGATTGCATTGTCTTTGAACATCTGGCCAATCCAGTCTGTATCGTATGTGTGGCCCAGACGGTTTCCCTCGGCGTCGAGGGGCCAGATGGACTTCATGCCTTCCCAGTCATAGCGTGGGTTACCGCTGTTGAGCGCCTGCTCGTCCATGATTGTCATGTATTCATGGGCGTTGAGCATCTTCATCTTCTTGGCGGCACTCTGCCAGCCGTAGTAGCCGTCGAAAGTGACTTTGGCGCGTCCGTCCTTGCCCTGACGGGTGGTAATGAGCACTACGCCATTGGCAGCCTGTGCACCGTAGATGGCTGCTGATGCAGCATCTTTCAGTACGTCGATGCTCTCGATGTCGGCGGGGTTCAGGGTAGAGATGTCGCCGCCCACACCATCAATGAGGTAGAGGGGCGAAGCGTTGCCGGTGGTACCGAGACCACGGATTGTGACCTTCATGCTCGAACCGGGCTGGCCTGACTCAGAGGCAATGTTGACGCCGGGGAGCTGGCCCTGCATGGCCTGCAGAGGCGATGTAGTGTTCTGCTTTGCGATTTCGTCGCCCTTGATTTGGGCGGTGGCGCCGGTGACGAGTTTCTTCTTCATAACGCCGTAACCTACGACCACGAGTTCGTTGAGCGACTCGGAGTTTTCGGTGAGTGCCACGTCGAGGCGGTTGCCGTTGACTTTGATGTCGCGGGGCGTGAAGCCTACATAGCTGAAGGTCAGGGTTGTGCCCTGAGCCACCTTGATGGTGTAGTTGCCGTCGATGTCGGTGGTGACGCCGTCTTTGGCACCCTTTACTGTTACCGATGCACCGATGAGGGGTTCGCCGTCAGTGGCCGAAGTCACCGTGCCGGTGACCGTCTGCGTCTGTGCGCTCGCTGCAGCGGCGCCCACCAACAGGCACAATGCCAGCAGCATGGCTCGCGCGGAGCTCAGCCGGAGGCACCATTTACTGAGTGTTTGTCCCATTGATAATGATTTTTGGTAAGATAGATTGTTTGATGATTGATTCAAAAGGAGTGGAAAGAGTGGCCTTGATAGAGACCGTTTTTGTCTGTGTGATTTTTTCGGGGGTTAGATTCAGTGTTTCGTCAAATGTCGTCAGTTTTGTCAGGTTTAAATTTGTCAGGTTAAAATATCTGTCCGGATCATGCAGCCCGGCTGTCGCTGGGCGTGTCTGAATCCGTACGCAAAGTTACGCGTTTAATAATATGGGCCGATGTTGCCTCGTTGCGTAGGGATACATTAAAAGTTTTACCTACTGCCCGAAATGTTGCCTAACTTGGTATAAAATGTTATATGTAACCAAATTTATGTTTAAGAACATATATTTTAACATGCGGCAGGGGGCTGAAATGATTACTTTTGCAATACCGAAAAAGCTCAAATGTATACAGCACTATGCCTTACCGTATCCTTATATATATAATATGTTGTCTTTGCCCGTGTTTAATGCGCGGTGCATCCACCATCCAGTTTCTGCACCTTCCGGAAGGAGCGAAGCTCAGCAGCAAACTCGTTAACACTATATATCAAGACGATGACGGCTTTATCTATTTCGGCACAGCCTCGGGTCTTGACCGCTTCGACGGCTACAGTGTACGCGGCTATGTATGCGACCCGGCCGACACCACCACAATCCACGACAGCTATGTGGAATATATCGTCGCCGCGCCCGACGGGCGTCTGTGGGTTGGAGGCGCAAGCGGATTCTCCGTCTTCGACCCGGCGACGGATAGATTTCATCGAAATTCGAGCGCCGACTATACAGCACTGGGATTGTCATCGGCCCCGCAGCTGGTAGCGTTCGACAGCGCCGGCAACGGATGGTTTTATGTGCGGGACGACGGCATTTACATCAGCGCCGGCGGCGTGACACGCCGCGTATCCGATCCGGACGGGCTACTCCGACGCGGCGAAGTGTGTGAGCTTACCGAAGATTCTTCCGGACGCATGTGTGCCGCGCTGCGCGGCGGCGATATAGTGTTCATCGAACCGCAGACGGCACGGCCCGTCTCAGTTGTTCGGCCGGCAGGAGGTGCCACGCCGCAGCCCGACCATATTTTTCACTTATACCACGACCGCGACGGGCTGCTGTGGGTGTACTCGGAGGGTGGCCTGTGGCTCTACTCACCGGCATCGGGCACATGGCACGACTCGCTCGGCGGCACGCCGTTGCCGCAAGGCCTGGTCAAATGTGTGATACAGGACCGCATGGGACGCATGTGGATAGGCTTCGAGCACGACGGCATCATAGTAATGGAGAAAAACGGCGTGATGCAGCACCTGAACAATGACAGCGGCGATTACCGCAGCCTTGGCGCCAACACAGTCACCGCCATCATGGAAGACCGTTCCGGCACGGTGTGGGTGGGTTCGCGCAAAAACGGCGTGTCGCGCTACGACGAGACCGCCTTCAAATTTGACTTCACAGGATTTCCCGATGTCAACTGCATACTTCCGAGCACGGACGGGAAGGTGTGGCTCGCCACCGACTCCGACGGCATCATACTCTGGGACCGCCGCGGCGGCCGCCGTCACAATGTGGCTATCCCCGGCTGCGACGGCCCGGACGCTACGGTGGTGACTCTTGCCGGCGACAGCACGGGCACGATGTGGGCCGGCACTTACGCCCTCGGCCTCATACGCACGAGCGCCGACGGCAGCGGCACCCGCCGTTACACCACGACCGACGGCCTCGTATCGGACAACATCTGGAGCATATTGCCGCTGAGCGACGGCTCGCTGATGCTCGGCACCCTCGGCGCCGGACTGCAGGTCTACAATCCGGCCACCGGCGCATCGAAAGTGTACGACACTCAGAATTCGGGCCTCGGCAACGACTTCGTCATCAGCATGTCGCGCGCACGCGACGGCCGCGTGTGGCTGTCGACCGCCTATGGCGTGTCGGTCTACGACCCGCGCACCGACGACATCGTGACGATGCGGGGCAACCGACGCGGCGACGCGCTATTCCTCAACGACAACGTCAATCAGGTATACGCCGACTCCCGCGGACTCATTTGGCTTGCGACGCGTACCGGCCTGAACGTCTACGATCCGGACGCCGACAGCGTCTACGTGGTTCCCACAGGGCCTCCCGGGCGCTTCGTGCTCGGCATAGCGGAGGACGCAGCCCATGCCATGTGGACGAGTATAGGCAACTCGCTGACGAGCATCGCCGTAGACGGCGGCGACGGCAAGCCCTGGACATTCACTACCCATACCTACGACAGCAGTGACGGGCTCCAGACGTGCGACTTCAACCAGCGCTCCATCGCTTCCCTACCCGACGGCGGGATGATGATAGGCGGATTCTACGGAGTCAACGAATGGAGGCCGGATGCCATAAAGCCGGGACAGACCGCGCCCAGGGTGATGTTCACCGGCCTGTCGCTATACAACGAGGAAGTGGCAGTGGGCGCATCCAACCGCGGCCGTGTGCTGCTCCCGCGCCGCATCAGCGACCTCGACCGCATAGTTCTGGACCACACCGACAACGAGTTTTCCATCAGTTTCACCACCGACAACTATGTCAAGCCCGAGCGTACTGTCTACAGCTACCGCCTCGACGGCTTCAACGAGGAGTGGCAGCAGCTGCCGCCGAACACCCACCGGGTGTCGTACACCAACCTTGCCCCGGGCCATTACCGCCTGCACGTACGCGCCGTCAGCGGCGACGGCGTGCCATCGGCCAATGAGGCCGCGCTCGACATCATAATCCGGCCGCCGTTCTACGCCACACCCATTGCCAAGGCCTTGTTTTTCGTGCTGCTCGCTCTGTCGATCATAGGCAGCGTATGGCTGGTACACCGGCGCGACCAGCGCATATCGCAGATGCGCATACGAGAGGAGGCGCGCCGCAAGCAGGAAGAACTCGACGACATGAAGTTCCGGTTCTTCACCAACGTGAGCCATGAACTGCGCACGCCGCTGACGCTCATCACCGCACCTCTCGACTCACTGATGAAACAGAAGTTCGACTCTTCCGTCCACGAGAAACTTGACATCATCCACACCAATGCCGACAAACTCCTGGCTATGGTGAACCAGCTGCTCGACTTCCGCAAGAGCGAGATGGCGGCCCTGAGCCTTAATCTGTCGCGCGGCAACATCGTGGCATTTGTACGCGACATATGCGACAACTTCAAGTCTCTCGGCGAGAAGAAGAACATACATCTTACGTTCTTCAGCCCTCTGCACAGCCTGAACATGGATTTCGACGAAGACAAGATGGGCAAGATCGTGACAAACCTGCTCAGCAATGCCTTCAAGTTCACCCCGGCCGAGGGGCGCGTGGATGTGGCAATGACGCTTGCGCCCGAGGGCGACATGCTGGAAATCACCATCGCCGACACCGGCTGCGGCATTTCCGACGCCGACAAGCAGCGTGTTTTCGAACGTTTTTTCCAGAGCGCCGACGCGCCATCGGTAGGCGGCACAGGCATAGGCCTGAACCTTGTGGCCGAGTTCGCGCGTCTGCACGGCGGCAGCGTGGCTGTAGCCGACAATGCGGTGCGCGGGACGGTGTTCACGGTGACTATACCCGTCCGCGGAGCTGATTCCATCAGCTCCGCGGACGACACGCAGACGCGCCCCCCTGCGGCCCCACATGGAGGCCAGCGCCTGCTGGTGGTCGACGACAATGCAGACCTGCAGCGCTTTGTCGCATCGGAACTGAATGGCGACTACATGGTTGTCACCGCCTCCGACGGCGCCGAAGCCCTTCAGGAAATAAAGCGCGTCAAGCCCGACATAATCATCAGCGACCTCATGATGGAGGGTATGGATGGCATCGAGTTGTGCCGCAGGCTGAAAGGCAGTCCCGACACGGCCGATATTCCCCTGCTGATACTGACTGCCAAGCACGATGTGTCAGCCAAAATCGAGGGTCTGACTCTCGGTGCGGACGACTATATGACCAAACCCTTCAATGTGGACGAACTGCGCCTGCGGCTCAGCAAGCTTCTCGACCTGCGCGGCCGGGGTGCAAAGCGGGCGCTCATTGACCCCGAGCCGCAGGACATCACCATCACATCGCTCGACGAGAAGCTTATAGAGCGCGCCGTGCGCTATGTCGACGCCAACATGGCACGTGCCGATCTTTCGGTAGAAGAACTTGCCGCGGAGCTGGGCATGAGCCGCGTGCACCTGTACAAGCGCCTCAAGCAGATCACGGGCAAGACCCCGATAGAGTTCATACGCCTGCTGCGGCTCAAGCGTGCCGCACAGTTGCTGCGCGAGAGCCAGCTCAATATCAGCGAAATCGCCTACGACTGCGGCTTCAACAACCCGAAATACTTCAGCCGCTATTTCAAGGAGGAATTCGGCGTACTGCCCTCGGTATATCAGAACCGCGAGGACGCCGCGCAGTAGCCTGTTAACAAATCATCCCCATTCGTGAAACATATCCCCACCCCGTATAACTCCTTGATACATATAGTTTACATTCGGAGTAATAAAATCGGCGCGAAGTCGTTATCTTTGCATAAGATAATTCAATAACCATAAATCCATATAGATGAAATTACACACATTGTCGCTCCTCCTTCTCGGCGCATCGCTCCCGGCTCTGCTCGGAAGCTGCAACAGCGCATACGCCAAGGATGAGCAGGGTGTGACGGTAAACGTCGACCCCGACCGTGCGGGTGGAGCCCGTAAAGTGCGCCTTCAGGTGCTCGGACCAAAAATCATCCGCGTCAGCGCAACTCCTACCGACAAATTCAGCGCCGACACCAGCCTCGTGGTAATCAAGCAGGAAGCCTACACCGACTTCGACGTAAAGCAGGAGAACGACAGCACCATCCGCGTCAGCACTCCCGAAATCAGCGCAACAGTCAGCACCCTCACCGGTCAGGTATCCTTCTATGGCAAGGACGGCAAGCTGCTGCTCGGCGAGAATGCCGGCGGCCGCAAGTTCGAGCCTATCGAAGTTGACGGCACGGAATCGTTCAGCGTGCAGCAGACGTTCGCCTCGCCCGACGACGAGGAAGGTCTCTACGGACTCGGACAGCATCAGGCCGACGAGTTCAACTACAAAGGCAAGAACGAGGAACTGTTCCAGTACAACACCAAGGTGTCAGTGCCCTTCATCGTGTCGACCGGCAATTACGGCATACTCTGGGACAGCTATTCGCTGCTGCGCTTCGGCCGTCCCGACGACTATGCTCAGCTCGGCGAAGCCTTCAAGCTTTTCGACAAGGACGGCAAGGAAGGCGCCCTGACCGGCACCTACACCCAGGCCGACGGCAAGACCATGACGCGCCGCGAGGACAAGATTTACTTCGAGCATCTGAAGCGCGGCGACCTCGGTCATGTGGTCAACGCACCGGAGGACTTCCGCTTCTTCGGCGGCAAGGTGGTCTATGAGGGCGAAATTGAGCCCGAACTGACCGGCGATTACAACTTCATCATGTACTATTCCGGTTATCAGACCATCTACATCGATGGTAAGAAAGTGGTGCCCGAGCGCTGGCGCACAGCCTGGAATCCCAACAGCTACAAGTTCACGGTGGCCCTTGAGGGCGGCAAGCGCGTGCCTGTGCGCATAGAGTGGGAACCCAACGGCGGCGTGGCCTACTGCGGCCTGCGCGTCTATGCTCCCAACGAGGACATCAACAAGAACGACATGAGTTGGTGGGGCGAAATGCAGGACATGGTCGACTACTACTTCATCGCAGGCGACTCGATGGACGACGTGATACACGGCTACCGCACCCTCACCGGCAAAGCCCAGGTGATGCCCAAGTGGGCTATGGGCTACTGGCAGAGCCGCGAGAAGTACAACACTCAGGAGGAAGTGCTATCCACTCTGGCCGAGTACCGCAAACGCAACATACCCATTGACAACATCGTCATCGACTGGCTCCACTGGCCGCAGGATGCATGGGGCAGCCACGAGTTCGACCGCGCCCGTTTCCCCGACCCCAAAGGCATGGTCGACAGCATTCATGCCATGAACGGCCGCGTGATGGTGAGCGTATGGCCCAAGTTCTACGCCACCACCGAGCACTTCAAGGAATTTGACGAAAAAGGATGGATGTACCGTCAGGCCATCGAGGACAGCATCCGCGACTGGGTTGGCCCCGGCTATCTCGGTTCCTTCTACGACGCCTACAACCCCGATGCCCGCAAGCTCTTCTGGCATCAGATGCAGGACCATTACTATCCCCTGGGCATCGACGCATGGTGGATGGACGCCAGCGAGCCCAACATCCGCGACTGTACCGACATCCAGTACCGCAAGGACCTTTGCGGCCCGACGGCTCTCGGCCCCTCGGCAAAATACTTCAACGCATACGCACTCGTCAACGCCGACGCCATCTACAACGGCCAGCGCGGCGTAGAGCCCGACAAGCGCGTGTTCCTGCTGACACGTTCCGGCTTCGCAGGCCTCCAGCGTTACAGCACCGCCACCTGGAGTGGCGACATCGCCACCCGCTGGGAAGACATGGCCGCACAGATAGCAGCCGGCCTGAACTTCGCCGTAAGCGGCATCCCCTACTGGACCATGGACATCGGCGGCTTCTGCGTAGAGGACCGCTATGTGGCCGCACAGCGTGAGTTCGACAAGACCGGCCGCGAGAACGACGACCTTAAGGAATGGCGCGAGCTCAACACCCGCTGGTTCCAGTTCGGCGCGTTCGCTCCCCTCTACCGTGCACACGGCCAGTGGCCTTTCCGCGAAATCTACAACATCGCTCCCGAGGGTCATCCCGCCTATGAGAGCATGCTGTTCTACACCCGCCTGCGCTACAACCTGATGCCCTACATCTATTCGCTGGCCGGCATGACCCACTTCAACGACTACACCATCATGCGTCCGCTTGTCATGGACTTCGGCACCGACAAGGCCGTGCGCGACATCAAGAACCAGTACATGTTCGGCCCGGCCATCATGGTCGCTCCCGTCACGGAGTACGGCGCCCGCACCCGCCAGGTTTACTTCCCCGCCGGCACCGACTGGTACGACTTCTACACCGGCAAGGAATACAAGGGCGGCCAGACACTCACCGTCGACGCGCCTTACGGCCGCATGCCTCTGTTCGTTGCCGCCGGCAGCCTGCTGCCCTTCGGTCCCGACATGCAGTGGAGCGCCGAGAAGCCGGCCGACGTAATCGACCTCTACGTCTACGAAGGCAAGGACGGCGACTTCACCCTCTATGAGGACGAAGGCCTCAACTACAACTACGAGAAGGGACAATACGCCGATATACCCATGCACTGGGACAACGCCACGCGCACTCTCACCATCGGCGACCGCAAGGGCGAGTTCCCGGGCATGCTCAAGGACCGCAAGTTCTGTGTCGTTCTCGTAAGCCCGCAATCGCCCGCCGGTTTCGAGCACAAGGGCAAGGGCGTAGTCGTTGACTACAGCGGAAAGTCTACAGAAGTGAAACTCTGATACATTCAGCAATTACAAAAGGTACAGAAGGGCCGACGCCCCTCTGTACCTTTTGAATAAGAAAACACAATGAAGAGAATACTGATAACACTCATAGCAGCTGTGGCCGCCCTCGCCCCCGCCGCGGCGCGCGACAGCCGCGCCGACGGATTCAACGACGGCTGGCGTTTCCATCTCGGTGAGGTGGCCGGCGCCGAGGCACCGGGCTATGACGATTCCGGCTGGCGCAAGCTCGACCTGCCCCACGACTGGGCCATAGAAGGCGACTTCAGCAAGGACAATCCCAGCGGCACCGGCGGAGGCGCGCTTCCGGGCGGAATCGGATGGTACCGCAAGAGCTTCGACCTTACCAAAGAAGACCTTAAGAAGCAGATTTATATCGACTTTGACGGCGTATATATGAACTCCACCGTCTACGTCAACGGCCACCGTCTCGGCACACGCCCCTACGGCTACATATCTTTCAGCTACGACCTGACGCCCTGGCTCCATGCCGGCCGCAACGTCGTGGCCGTGCATGTCGACAATGCCGAGCAGCCCAACTCCCGCTGGTACAGCGGATGCGGCATCTACCGCAACGTGTGGCTGCGCAAGCTCAATCCCGTGCACGTGGCTATGTGGGGCACTTTCGTGACCACCCCCGAAGTCAGCGACAAGGAAGCCGTTGTAAACGTGGCTACGGAGATTGAGAACAGCGGCCGCAAGCAGCAGAAAGTAGGGTTGCGGACTGCTTTGCTCTCCCCTTCAGGCCGTGTTGTCGCCAGCCATGACACCACCCTGACTGTGGCTCCCGGCACGGCCTCCGTGGAGGGCGTGCGCATGCGCGTCGACAAACCGGAGCTGTGGAGCACCCGCACCCCCGTGCTTTACACCGTGCGCAGCACCGTCAGCGACTCGCGCGGCAAGACCATCGACGAGTACATGACACCCATAGGTCTGCGCAGCTTCAAGTTTGACGCGAAAACCGGTTTCTCGCTCAACGGCGAACGCATGAAAATCAACGGCGTATGCCTCCACCACGACGCCGGCGCGCTTGGTGCCGTCGTCAACAAAGCAGCCATACGCCGCCAGCTTCAGATAATGAAGGATATGGGAGTCAATGCCATACGCTCGTCGCACAACCCGCCTGCCCCCGAGCTTGCCGACCTCTGCGACGAGATGGGCCTGCTGTTCATGGACGAGACTTTCGACATGTGGCGCAAGAAGAAGACGGCCCACGACTACGCCCGCTACTTCAACGAGTGGCATGAGCGCGACATGGACGACCTCATCCGCCGCGACCGCAACCATCCCAGCATCATCATGTGGAGCATCGGCAACGAGGTCCTCGAGCAGTGGAACGACGCCGCAGCCGACACCCTCAGCCTCGAGGAAGCCAATCTCATCCTCAACTTCGGCCACAGCAAGGAGCAGCTTGCCGCCGAGGGCGAGGTCAACGTGAACATGCTGCTGACGCAGAAGCTCGCCGACCGCGTTCGCTCGCTCGACCCAACGCGCCCCGTCACCGCCGGCTGCAACGAGCCCAATCCCGGCAACAACCTCTTCCGCAGCGGAGCGCTCGACATCATAGGCTACAACTACCACGATTCCGATTTCGCCTCCGTGCCGCAGAATTTCCCCGGCAAGCCCTTCATCGTCACCGAAAGCGTCTCCGGCCTTGCTACGCGAGGCTATTACGACATGCCGGCCGACAGCATGCACATCTGGCCCGAGCGCTGGGACAAGCCTTTCTTCAACGAGACTTTCTCATGCTCCAGCTTCGACAACTGCCACGTACCCTGGGGCAACACGCATGCCGGAACCATGCGCCACGTCCGCGACAACGACTTCATCTCCGGCCAGTTCGTGTGGACCGGCTTCGACTACATCGGCGAACCCACTCCCTACGGATGGCCCGCACGAAGCAGCTACTTCGGCATCGTTGACCTTGCCGGCATACCGAAAGACATATATTATATGTATCAGGGCGAATGGCGTCCCGACGTGAACGTGCTGCATCTGCTGCCGCACTGGAACTGGGGGCCCGGCCGTGTGGTAGACGTATGGGCCTACTACAACAATGCCGACGAGGTGGAGCTGCTGCTCAACGGCCGCAGCCTCGGCACACGCAGCAAGGGTCCGGACGACTTCCACGTGAGCTGGCAGGTACCCTTCGAGCCCGGCACTCTCACAGCCATCAGCCGCCGCGGCGGCCGCGAGGTGGCGCGCGCCGAGCGCCATACGGCAGGCGCTCCGGCGGCCATACGCCTTACGCCCGACCGTTCTGAAATCAACGCCGACGGCACCGACTTGAGCTACGTACTCGCCGAGGTGGTCGACAAGGACGGCAACGTCTGCCCCTGGGCCGACAATCAGATTTTCTTCGAGGTTGAAGGACCGGCATTCAACGCCGGGGTCGACAACGGCAGCCCCATATCACTCGAACGCTTCAAGGACAACAAACGCCGCGCCTTCTACGGCAAGGCCATGCTGATTGTGCAGAACGCCGGCGGCAGGACGGGCACCGCCACAGTGCGTGCCACATCCGAAAGCCTCGCCCCTGCCGAGACAACAATTACTTCCAAATAAGAATCGCCTTTTATCTGTTTTTTGTATATTTGCAACTGAAAAAGTCATGAAAGCACAGATATTATCCCTCATACTCGGTGCCTCGGCCGCGATAGCGGTCGCAGAGACACCGGTCTATCTCAACCCTAACGCGCCGGTCGAAGACCGCATCGAAGACGCCCTCAGCCGTATGACACTGGCGGAAAAAGTAGCTATGTGCCACGCACAGAGCAAATTCTCTTCGGCCGGAGTACCCTCGCTTGGCATCCCCGAGCTGTGGTGGAGCGACGGCCCACATGGCGTTCGCGCCGAAATCAATTGGAACGACTGGGGCTATGCCGGCTGGACCAACGATTCCGTGACTGCCTTCCCGGCGCTTACGGCTCTCGCAGCCACGTGGAATCCCGCCATGTCGGCTCTCTACGGCAAGAGCGTGGGCGAAGAAGCCCGCTACCGCAAGAAGGACGTACTGCTCGGCCCCGGCGTCAACATCTACCGTACGCCGCTGAACGGTCGTAACTTCGAGTACATGGGCGAAGACCCGTGGCTTGCTTCCGTCATGGTGGTGCCCTACGTTCAGGAGCTCCAGAAAAACGGCGTCGCTGCCAGCGTTAAGCATTTCGCGCTCAACAATCAGGAGCAGTGGCGCGGAAATATCAATGTCAACGTCAGCGACCGTGCCCTCTACGAGATCTATCTGCCGGCATTCAAGGCCGCCGTGCAGGATGGCGGCGCATGGACCATCATGGGCGCCTACAATAAGATATGGAACCAGCATTGCTGCCACAACAGCCGTCTGCTCAACGACATACTGCGCGGCGAATGGGGCTTCGACGGCGTAGTGGTAACCGACTGGGGCGGCGCACACGACACCCGCGAGGCCGCGCTCAACGGCCTCGACGTGGAGATGGGTAGCTACACCAACGGCCTCACCAGCGAGAGCGAGTTCACATACGACGACTATTACCTCGGTCGTCCTTTCCGCGAAATGATAGCCAAGGGCGAGATTCCCGATTCGGCCGTCGACGCCAAGGTGCGCAACATCCTGCGCCTGGTGTTCCGCACGGCTCTCAACGATAAGAAACCCCTCGGCTCACTGCATACGCCCGAGCATTACGCTGCCGCAAAGGCAATAGGCGACGAGAGCATCGTGCTGCTGAAGAATTCCGGCATACTGCCCCTCGACCCGGCTGCCGGTCGTAAAATACTCGTCGTGGGCGACAATGCCGTGCGCCGGCTCAGCGATGGCGGTGGCTCTTCTGAACTGAAAGTCAAAGACTACGTGTCGCCGCTTCAGGCGCTGCGCGATGTCTTCGGTGCCTCCAACGTGGAATTTGCACAGGGCTATGAGGCCGGACGCCCCATGTACGGCCGCATCGACGAGATTCCCGCCGCCGTGCAGGACTCCCTGCGCGAGCAGGCCGTTGATATGGCACGCAAGGCCGATGTCGTCATCTACATCGGCGGCCTCAACAAGAACGCTTACGAGGACTGCGAAAGCACCGACCGCAAGAGCTACGACCTGAGCTACAATCAGAACCGCCTCATCGCCGAACTCGCCAAGGCCAACCCCAACATCATTGTCGCCAACATCACAGGCAACGCTTACGCCATGCCCTGGGCCGACGACGTGCCCGCAATCATGCACGTAGGCTATCTCGGCACGATGGGCGGCGCTTCCGTCGCCGATGCCATCAGCGGCCGCATCAATCCCTCCGGCAAGCTCCCCTTCTCGATTCCCGTGAAACTCGCCGACAACGGTGCCAACGCATTCGGCACGGAGTGCTATCCCGGCGTCGAGAGCAAGGAAGGCGACACTCTGTTCGGCGCTCGCGCTCCGCAGCAGCGCTACGAGGAGGATATTCTCGTGGGCTACCGCTGGCACGACACCAAGAAAGTCCCCGCCCGCTACGCCTTCGGCCACGGCCTGAGCTACACCGACTTCGCCTACGGCAAGCCGCAGCTTTCGTCCAACGTGCTCGGCGACGGCAAACTCACACTGACCGTACCCGTCACCAACACCGGCAAGCGCGAAGGCGCCGAAGTGGTGCAGCTCTATGTCGGCGACGACAAGGCCAGCGTGCTCCGTCCCGTAAAAGAGCTGAAAGGCTTCGAGAAAATATGGCTCGCACCCGGCGAGACAAAGAACGTGACATTCACCGTGACCCCCGACCTCCTCAAGTTCTTCGACGCCGAGGCCCACGAGTGGGTGGCCGAGCCGGGCTCGTTCACGCTGTACGTGGGCGGCGCTTCGGACAACACTCCTGTGAAAGCAAAATTCAAACTTAAATAATCCAACCTTTTTACAAAACTATGGCAAAAGAATATTTTCCCGGCATAGGCAAGATCGCCTACGAGGGTCCCGAGAGCCACAACCCGCTGGCCTACCGCTACTACGACGCAAACCGCGTTGTCCTCGGCAAGAA
>URSD01000040.1 GCA_900550395.1 uncultured Porphyromonadaceae bacterium
TCCCGTGCTACGTCCGCAAATAAGCATCTACCCGCCGGATGGCGGGTATCACAACTCCCCCCCCCCGGCGCCTATTCTGAAAATCGGATACAAAAACACAGACGCCGTGCAACCCGCCATGCGGCGGGTAGATTCATGAGGTCGATGCTACCGGTGGTACGTCGCTCCCTGCGGTCGCTCCTTAACCACCGGCTAACCATATCTTACCCGCCATGCGGCGGGTAATCGCTTGATAAAGAACCCATCCCCCAGGCTGCAAGCTCGGCGAGCTTGCGTCCGTGAAAATCCATTGAGATAACGGCCTTATGGCCGGAGGCCATGGATTTTGTTAACCCCGGGCGCATGCGCCCGGGGTCAGTAGCACACCCGCAGAATCAGCCCCGGAGGCGGCTGCACCACACCACCATACCCCCATAGAAAAAACTTCTGTCCCTTCTGACCTTCTGTCTTTCCGTATCTCGCTGTCTACGGTAACTTTACCCACCAGCGCAAAAAAAATTTTGGGGTATGTGACAAAAACATAGTCGAAAGGGGTGTTTCGTGTTGTAACTTTGCAGCGTCAGAATGTCAAAATTGCAAAGTTATGAGAAGAATCAATGAAAACAGAGGACCGCAGGGCCAATTGAGGAACAGGCGCCCCGCCCTCCCTCTTACCTCTAAACTATCAACTCTAAACTCTTCACCGATACTCCTTTATCTCCTGCTCGCCGCGGAGCGCGGCAAGCCCGTTGGCGGCAAGGGCAAGCATCTCGTTCTCACCGGGATAGACATGTATCGGAGCGATGAAGCTGATGTAGTCCCGCAGGCGACCAATCACATAGTCCGAGTAGGCCACGCCTCCCGTGAGCAGGATGGCGTCCACCCGGCCGTGCAGCACGGCCGCGGCGCCCCCTATCCACTTGGCTATCGAGTGTATCATGCCGTCGACCACCAGCTCGGCCTTCCTGTCGCCGGCCTCTATGGCCTCGACTATGGCGCGCACGTCGGTGCAGCCCAGATGGGCGGCCAGCCCGGCGTTGCCGCTGATGCGGCGCTTCAGCTGCTCGCGCGTGTAGCGGCCCGAGAAGCAGAGGTCGATGAGCGCACCCGGCGGCAGCGAACCCGCGCGCTCGGGCGAGAAGGGCCCCTCGCCGTCGAAGGCGTTGTTGACGTCGACGCAGCGGCCGTGGCGGTGTGCTCCTATGGAGATTCCGCCGCCCAGGTGGGCGACTATCAGGTTCAGGGCCTCGTAGGTGGTGTCGTGCTCGTGGGCGTAGCGGCGTGCTATGGCGCGCTGGTTCAAGGCGTGCCAGGTGGTGATGCGCGGCAGCAGCGGCGAGCCGGAGATGCGCGCGGCGTCGTCCAGCTCGTCCACCACGCCGGGGTCGGCCGTCAGGGCGCGGCATCCCGGCAGACGTGCGGCAAAGTCGGCAGCGATGCGGCATCCCAGGTTGCACGCATGGTTGCGCATGGGGTGCTCGATCTCGCCGAGCATGATGTCGTTGACGGCATAGACGCCGCCCTCCACGGGCTTCAGCAGACCGCCGCGGGCCACAATGGCGTCAAATCGGAAGGGAATGCCGTTGCGGGCGAGCTCGTCGAGGATGAGGTCGCGGCGGAATTCAAACTGGTCAGACACCAATTCAAAAGGCTCGAGGTCGGCTACCGAGTGGCTGATGTTGCTCGAGAACACGGGTGTCATGTCGTCGAAGACAGCTATTTTGGTCGAGGTGGAACCCGGATTGATGGTGAGGAGTCTCATAGCGTTCAGTTGGTGGATAGGGTTTTGAGGCAGGCCATGGCAAGGCTGTACAGTTTGCCGCGCGGAGAATCGCCGCGCGAGGGGAGGACCACGGGCGCCGTAGTGCCCATGAGCATGCCGGCGTTGATGGCTCCGGCAAAGGTGGTGACGGTCTTGTAGAACACGTTGGCGGCCTCTATGTCGGGCATGAGCAGCCCGTCGGCGCAGCCTGCCACGGGCGACACTATGCCCTTGACGGCGGCGGCTCCCGGTTCGCAGGCGCAGCGCACGTCCATCGGGCCGTCCACAGTGGCGGCGCCGAACGCGCCCTCTGCGGCCAGACGGCGCAGCTCGGCGTAATCGAGCGTGACGGGGAAGCGCGGACTCGTCTGCTCGGTGCAGTGTATGAGGGCGATGCGGGGCTGTGCGATGCCGAAGCTGCGTATGGTGGCCGTCATCTCCGCGAGCATGGCGGTGCGTTGCGCCAGGGTGGGGAAAGGGATGACGGCGGCGTCGGCGAAGAACAGGAGCCGGCCGTGGCCGGGTATCTCCGAGGCGGTGATGTGCGACAGCACGCCGCCCGGCGGCAGCAGACCGAGCTGCTTGTCGAGGACGGCATGCAGCAGCACGTCGGTGTTCATCATGCCTTTCATGAGCACGTCGGCGCTCCCGCCGCGCACCAGCGCCACGGCGCGGCGTGCGGCATCCTCGGGCGTGTCGCTCTGCTCAAGGGTCACGCGGCCGGGACTGGCGGTCACGAAAGGCAATTGCCGCAACTCGTCGGTGCGGCCTACGAGGATGAAGTCGGCGAAGCCTTCCTGCAGGGCGGCCTCTACGGCTTCGCGGGTGTGGTCGTCGTGGGGATAGGCCACGGCTACGCGCTTGCGGCGCGAGGGGTGGCCGAGCAGGTGGGCCGAGAGGTCGGCGAAGCTGGTGATCGGTGTCATGGCGGTAGATTGAGGTTGTGTGTCAGGCGCGCGGCAGCTCTATGCGGAATGTGGTGCCCGCGCCGGGAGTGGAGGATTTGACGAAGATGCGGCCGTCGTGGTACTGCTCCACGATGCGCCGCGCGAGGGTGAGGCCGAGGCCCCAGCCGCGCTTCTTGGTGGTGAACCCCGGCGAGAACACGTTCTTGAAGTTCTTGCGCGCGATGCCCTTGCCGGTGTCGGCCACTTCGATGAAGATGCGCCGGGCGCCGTCGCAGCCGGCGGTGACGCTGATGGTGCCGTCGCCGCTGATGGCGTCGACGGCGTTCTTGATGAGGTTTTCCATAACCCAGGCGAACAGCGGCGGGCAGGCCCTGACGGGCAGGGGCTGCTCCCCGGCGTCGGCCCTGAGGGCGATGCGGCCGGAGATGCGCGTCGCCATATAGTCGGTGGCGCCGAGGATGATGTCGCGCATGTCGGCCTGCTCCATCTGCGGCTTCGAGCCTATCTTGGAGAAGCGGGAGGCTATGGAACCGAGGCGCGTCACGTCCTTGTTGAGCTCGGCCATGATGTCGGGCGGCACGCCCATGCCCGGCAGCAGCTCCATCCACGCCATGAGCGACGAGATGGGCGTGCCCAGCTGGTGGGCCGTCTCCTTGCTCAGACCCACCCACACCTTGTTCTGCTCGGCCTTCTTGATGGATATTACGGCGAAGTAGACCACGGCCACGAACACCAGCATCACCAGCGACTGCACGTAGGGGAAGCGCGTCAGGCGCTTGAGCAGCGTCGAATCCTCGTAATAGAGGTGCTGCGTGACGCCCGGCGCTATGTCGAAGTCGATGACGTTGGTGCTTCCGGCCAGTGCCTTGAGCTTGCCGCGCAGGAAGCGCTCGTTGGCGGCGTTGAGCGCCATCGGTGCCAGGGAGTCCACCGGCTCGGGCAGGCGGAAGTTGCGGTGCTGCAGTATGTTGCTCTCGTCGTCGGTGAGCAGCACGGGGATGGTGGTATTGGCCTCGATGATGCCGAGCAGGAAGTCGACGTCGACGCGGGCGCCCGTGCTGTCGCTGCTCTCGGCCGAGAGCACGCGCACCATCTCGCGCGTGGCGTCGGCCCATATCTGCATGCGCTCGCGCTCCTGCGCGGAGAGATCGCGCACCAGGCCGTCGCTGATCCACAGGAACATAGCCACGACGGCGGCCGCCGTGATCAGAAAGGCCGTGCGGCCGAAGCGCCGGATGTCTATGTAGCGCGCCAGGCTCACTCGCTATACCACTTGGAGTACATCAGGTAGTTGTGGGCTATCTTCTGGTTTATCTCGCGGCTCTGGGCCGGGTCGACCATCTTGATGAATTTGGCGGGGGCGCCGGCCCACAGCTCGTTGGGGCCTATCTTGGTGCGCGACAGCACCACGGCGCCGGCGGCCACGATGGCGCCCTCGCCCACCTCGGCGTCATCCATCACCACGGCGCCCATGCCTATGAGGGCGAGGTCGTGGATCTTGGCGCCGTGGATGGTGACGTTGTGGCCTATGCTTACGTCGTCGCCTATCTCGATGGTGGATTTCTGGTAGAGCGTGTGGAGTACGGAGCCGTCCTGCACGTTGACGCGGTTGCCGATGCGTATGCTGTTGACGTCGCCGCGCAGCACGGCGTTGAACCATATGCTGCATCCGTCGCCCATCACCACGTCGCCCACGACGGTGGCGTTCTCGGCCAGGAAGCAGTCTTTGCCTATCTGCGGCGTAACGCCGCGCAGAGGAATTATCAGTGCCATAATCGGTTATATAAAAAGTATTAAGTATTAAGTATTAAGTATGATGTGTGAAGTATTAAGTGTTGGTTTAGTGTTAGGGGTGGGGCTGGCGGCCGGTTTTGGCTTTCATGCTGCATATCACGGAGGTGAGGATGCGCAGGATTTCTTGAGTTTTGAGGTATATCGGTTTTGCCTGTTCTATATCTATGAATTGAGCTTTTTTAAGTAGCCTTATCCAGTAAAGAGTTTCGTTTGCTTCTTTTTGTGCTATGCCGAGTTTGTGGATGAAGTCGGAACCGCTTTCGGCATAAATTGCTTCGGCAATGTTTGCTCCGATAGATGTGCCACTGCGCAGAAGTTGCTTGCTGATTACAAATTCTTTGCTTGTCTCTGTCAGAAAACGATATAGATCGATGATGTCAAGAGCAAGGTTTTCAGCCTTTTCAAGCTTGATGTCGTTCTCCATATCCACGCACAGTCAACAACTTAACACTTAATACTTAATACCTAATACCTAATACTTCATACTTAATTAAATTGCTTCGGTCTTTTCTTTGAGCCATTCGCGGGCAGGCTCGTCCAGCGCGGGGGCCAGGGTGTCGTAGACGTGAGCGTGATAGCGGTTGATCCACGTGAGCTCGTCCTCGGTCATCATCTCGGTTGCCAGCAGGCGCGTGTCGAAGGGGAAGAGCGTAAGGGTCTCGAACTTGTAGAAGCGGCCGAACTCGGTGTCGAAGGCCGGGACCGTGAGCACGAGGTTTTCGCAGCGGATGCCGTGCACGCCGGCGCGGTAGAGGCCGGGCTCGTTGCTCGTTATCATGCCGGGCGTCAGCGGCGCGGGCACGTAGTTCAGGCGGATGCTCTGGGGGCCTTCGTGCACGTTCAGGAAGTGGCCCACGCCGTGGCCCGTGCCGTGCAGGTAGCTGAGGCCGTGCTGCCAGAGGTACTGGCGGGCCAGGGCGTCGAGCTGTGTGCCGCATGTGCCTTCGGGGAAGATGGCTGTGGCGAGGGCGATGTGACCCTTCATCACCAGGGTGAAGTCGGCGCGCTCCTGCTGAGTGGGGTCGCCGAGGCATATCGTGCGTGTGATGTCGGTGGTGCCGTCGAGGTACTGCGCGCCGCTGTCGATGAGCAGCAGTCCCTCGGGACGCAGCGTGGCGTTGCTGACCTCGTCGGCCTCGTAGTGCACGATGGCGCCGTGGGGGCCGTAACCGGCGATGGTGCCGAAGCTCTCGTCGAAGAACAGCGGCATGGCGCTGCGGTGGCGCAGGAGTATCTCGGCGACGTCCATCTCGGTGATGGCCTCGCCGGCGCCGAGGCGGCGTTCCAGCTCCATCACGGCGTGCACCAGGGCGACGCCGTCGCGGCGCATGGCTTCGCGCACACCGGCTACCTGCACCTCGTTCTTGCATGCCTTGGGCATCGCCAGGGGCGACGTGCTCTCGACGGCACGGTCGCCGAAGGCTTCCATTATGCCGTAGGCCGTGGAGGCGGGGTCGAGCAGTACGCGGCGCTGCGTGGAGAGGCTTGCGGCGAAGTCCTTGACGGAGCCGTAGGGGCGCATCTGTACGCCCTGCGAGGCGAGGTAGGCGGCCACGTCGTCGCCCACCTTGTCGCGGTCGATGAACAGGAGGTTGCCTTCCGGACCGAGGTAGGTGAAGGCCGTGGCGACGGGGTTGTACTTCACGTCGCGGCTGCGGATGTTGAGCAGCCATGCCGTCTGGTCGAGCGCGGAGACGAAGACGGCGTCGGCGCCGTGGCGGCGTGCCTCCTCAAGAGCGTCGGCAATCTTGTCGGCGGCGCTGCGTCCGGCGTATTTCTCCTCGTGGACGAAGACGGCGCACTTGGGGAGCGCGGGGCGGTCGGCCCATATGGCGGGCAGAGGGTCGAAGCCTGTGTCGAGCAGGATGCCGCGCGACTTCAGCGCCGCGCGCAGGCTGCGCATGGCTCCGGTGCTGTACAGCATGCCGTCGACGCCTACGGTGGCGCCTGCCTGAAGGTGCGCTGTGAGCCACTCCTCTATGGAGGGCGTCTCGGGCAGGCCTTCTTTCATGAGCTGTATTTCGGATCCCTCGAGCTGCGCCTCGGCCTGGAGGAAGTAGCGCGAGTCGGTCCAGAGCATGGCGGGAGCCGACGCGGGCACCACGAGGGTGCCTGCCGAGCCGTTGAAGCCGCTGAGCCAGCGGCGCGCCTGCCAGTGCGAGGCTATGTATTCGCTCATGTGTGGGTCGGCCTGTGGTATGATGGCGGCGTCGATGCCGTTGTTTTTCATCTGTGCGCGCAGGGCGGCCAGACGTTCTTCTGTTGTGTTCATAAGTCAGTATGTTTTCAGGGGAGGCGGGAATGCGTCCTCTATGTGTTCAATCTTGAGGTTGTCCGGCGTGCCGCTGACGCCTATGATGTCGAACTGCAACTCGTGGGGCAGACCGTAGGCACTGGCGTAGGCCACGCCGGCGCGCACCATCGCCAGCTGCTTGCGGCGCGTGACGGCCTCCACGGGGTCGTCCATCGTGTCGTCGGAGCGCGTCTTCACTTCGACGATGACGAGGCGGCCGTCGCGCTGGGCCACGATGTCTATCTCCATGCGTCCGCAGCGCCAGTTGCGGTCGACGATGGCATAGCCCTTGGCCGTGAGCAGGTCCACTGCGGCCTGTTCGCCCAGGAGTCCGGTGTCGTTATGCTTCGCCATCTTCGTCGGGTTTGACTATGAGGGTCGCCATGGGGCTGTCGATGAAGATGCGGCGCGCCCAGGCGGCGAGCCCGGCGCGGGTGACGGCGCGGCGTCGGCGCAGCTCGGTGTCGATGTCCTCGCCGTGCATCTCGGCTTCGGCCAGACGGCGGGCGTTGTCGACGGCCGACATACTGTCGGCGGCGTGGCGTGTCTCGTGGCGGCGCAGTACGCGCTCCAGCTCCCGCGGGCTGATGTGGTCCTCGATGGTGAGGTCGGTGGCTTCGTTCAGCAACCCCTCGCGGGCGCGGATTATGCTTTCGCTGTCGCAGCTAACCACCTGGCAGTCGAGCATCAGCATGCCGGTGTGCTCGGAGCCCATGATGGATGCTTCGGCGTCGGCTACGAGGTCGGGCCGGCGTCCGGTGAGCCTCGTGCGCAGACGCGAGGCGCGTCCTGCCGAGAGCAGGTCGGTGAGTATGTCGCACTCGGTGTAGCCTTCCTCGCCGCGGGCGGGCATGGGGAAGCCGAGGAGCACGTAGGGCTGCGGCACGCGGTCGGTGATCTCGCGCCATGTGTTGCCGCCGGCGCGCAGTGCCTCGGCGGGGAGGCTGCGCGGGGCGATGTCGCGGCGCGGTATGTCGCCGAACCATTTCTCCACCATGCGCCGCAGCTCGTCAGGGCGGACGTTGCCGCTGACGGCGAGCACGGCGTTGTTGGGGGCGTAGTGGGCGTAGAACCAGCGGCGCACGTCGTCGTCGGTGACGCGCTCGATGTGCTCGGGCGTGAGGCCTATGACGGGCCAGGAATAGGGATGGGTGGGGGCGTACACCATGTCGCGCAGCTCGTGCATGACGCGCCCGTAGGGGCGGTTGAGCACGGTCTGGCGGAATTCCTCTACGACTACGGAGCGCTGCACGCGCAGCACGTCGGGGCTAAAGCTCAGGGCGAGCATGCGGTCGCTCTCCACGCGCAGGGCTGCCTCGACGTTCTGCGCGGGCATGAGTTCGTAGAAGTTGGTGAAGTCGGGGCTTGTCCAGGCGTTGCTGACGCCTCCGGCGCGCTCTATGGCGCCGTTGAAGTCCGGCTCGTTGGCCGAGCCTCCGAACATCAGGTGCTCGAACAGATGGGCTATGCCCGTGAGCGAACGGCTCTCGTCGCGCGCGCCCACGTCGTAGAGCACGTCGACGGCCGCCATGGCCGTACGGGGCTCGTAGTCGTGGACTACGCGCAGGCCGTTGGCGAGGGTATAGCGTGTGATGTTCATGCCCTTAGGCGGCGTCAGTCTATGACTTTCATTTTAATGATGCGCACATCCTCGCGGGGACGGTCCTGCGGGCCGGTGGGCACCTTCTCGATGCGGTCGATGACGTCCATGCCGCTGATGACCTCGCCGAAGACGGTGTACTGTCCGTCGAGGTGGGGAGTGCCGCCCTCGGTGGTGTAGGCGCGGCGCTGCTCGTCGGTGAGGCGTGCGGGCGCGGCGGCAGCCTCGGCGTCTGTCTCGGCCACGAGCTGCTTCTGCAGGGCGTCGAGTCCGGCACGGTCGGCGTTCTGCTGGAGCTGTATTATCTCGGCGCGGTGTTCCTGCACCTTGCGGTTGAAGATCTGCTGGCGGAGGCTCTGCTGCATGTACTGCTCGGTCTGGGCGAGCTCGCCCTCGGTGAGTTTCTTGCCGGTGACGACGTAGAACTGCGAGCCGCTGCTCTGGCGGGCGGGGTTCACCTGGTCGGCCTGGCGTGCGGCGGCGAGGGCGCCGCGCTTGTGGAAGTGGGCGGGATAGACTATCTCGGCGTCGATCTTGTAGTCGGGGCCTCCGGCGCCGAGCTGCTGTCCGGGCTTGGCGTTGCGCGAGTCAGGGTCGCCGGCCTGGACCATGAATTCGTTGATGACGCGGTGGAAGAGCGTGCCGTCGTAGTATCCCTCGCGTACGAGGCGGAGGAAGTTGTCGCGGTGGCGGGGAGTGTCGCCGTAGAGGAGGACGGTGAAGTTGCCCATAGTGGTTTCTATCTCCACTTTGGCGTTTGTGGTGTCGGTTTTCTGTGTCATGTCGGTAACGGGTTTTGCCTCGGCCGGTGCGGCGCCTGTTGCTTCGGTCTCGGCGGCTTTGTTGCCGGCGCAGGCTCCGAGTCCGAGCGCCAGCATGATAGGCAGGAGAATTGGTTTCACTTTGTGAGTTAGGAGTGAGTTGCGCTTCGCGCAGTTAGGAGTGTGGAGTTGGGAGTTGCGCAGGCCCCTCTTACCTATACACTATCAACTATAAACTAAAAAATTACAGGCTGTCGGGACGGGGATTCAGACGCTGGTACATGCGGCGGAAATTGCGGTCGGTGGCGCAGCGTTCGGCGGCTCCATCCTCGTAGTTGTCGCCGTAGATGCCGCGTATGAGCGAGGGCAGGTAGTTGTGCTCGCGGTCTTTGTCGATGGTGGCTGCGACGAGTCGCTCCACTGCGGCGGCATAGCGCTCGGCGTCGATGGCGTGCAGATAGCGTGCGGCGCTGGCGAGGAACTGTCCGTTGTGGTCAACGGTAATCATGTTGTCGACAATAGCGTCGAGATCGTCGCCGCAGGTGTCGATGTTGTTGGCCAGATATTCGTAGGTGGCGAGTCCGTCGGGGTCTTGCCTGAGCTGTTTGATGTCTTGTTCGGTCATGATGCAGTCAGTATGGTATCGCAAAGATACGATTTTTAGAGGTTGTATCAAAACAAACAAGAATTTTTAAGCCTCATCCCGGTTACCAAATATGCTGCAAATATGTCGTAAATGTCGAAAGCCTTGTGTATTTCACAAAAATTTTCTTTAACTTAGCGGCGGAGAATCACCGGCTCCGCATCATCTCATGAAAAAGACAGTCATCACACTTGTAATTATGCTCGTTGCGGCTGCCGCAGCATTGGCAGGACAGCGCGAGAAAATAGGAATAGACATGTCGCTTGATACTGACGGCGACGGCAAGGTGGAGGACACGGAAGCGGCCCTCGCCATAAAGAATATTTACGGGCTGGACCGCAACAACGCCATCTCCCGGGAAATGGTCCTTGACAGCCTGCGTGCGACCAAGGAACAACTCTACGACATCGTGATGGACTGGTTCGCACGCTCGTTCGACGAAGACGGCGCCGCAATCCAGCACAGCGACAAGGAGTCGGGCCTGTTTATAGCAAAGACCTTGATACCTGACGTCGCACACGCAAGCTCGTTCTCAAGCAACACCGACATATCCATCACGGTGCTTGTCAGAATTGACATGAAGGACGGAAAGATGAAGATAAGCACCTCGGTACAGAAGTACGAGATGCTGAACGACCTGAACTGGCTCGGGATAATACTGAATCTCGACAGTCCTCCGGCACGTTCGTATGTGGAAGTCGTTCCTTCCGAATGTTATCCGTTCACCAAAAAGATAAAGAAGGAGGGCGCGAGGGCTCTTGTGGCCTCCCACATATATTCAATAGGACTCATAGACAGCATCCGCGATGCAGTAATCAGCGGCACCGCCGCAGCAAACGAAAACTGGTGATGAAATACTTGGCAATACTCAGCATCTGCCTGCTGCAGGCGACGCTCGCCGGCCATGCACAGGCCGCACACGCAGGCGGGGAATGCCCCGTCGGACGGTATATAGAACCAATGTCGGCGGGCGCCTTCGCGGAGAGATTCTCCGGCGATACCATCAGTTTCTATGTGCCGGAGGCCGGTGAGGCCATGTTTGAATCGTTCCGGCTGGCGGTGCCGGATACGGTATGGCTGAAAAAACGGCCGAAAAAGCACCCTGAGGAAATGAAGCATTACGAGCTGATACGGAACTACAAGCCCGTGAACGGCGAGGGAGTCAACGCCTACCGCCAGTACACGCCGGGCATTTTCCTGGAGAAAGCGCGCTTCATCCTGCGCGGCATGTATTCGGAGACGATTCCGTATCTCGGGCATTTCGACTACGTGATACTGGAGGATGCCGCCGACGGCAAGCGTGTGAAGTGGCAATACACGCAGGGCGAGAACGAGGGGCTCATAATTCTCTCCCCGTCAATCCTCAGGCACCTCTCGCTGATGAAGGGGCATGAGTTCGGAATCGAGACCTCGGATTCTACATCCGTGGCCGGGAAATGCACGGATGTGGCATACAGCATCGAGGTGAAGCCCGACAAACTGATACCCTCCGTCGATGCTACATTCGCAACTCCGGAGGGCATAATCAAGTCGCACAACTGGCAACCGCACTATTTCCTGAAAAAGGAATAGGCGCTGTCATTTCACAAGGCAGGCGTCGAGGGCGGCGGTGATGGCTTCGCGGTCGAGATTACGGCCGATGAAGACGATTTTCTGCATGCGGTCGCCGTAATGCGGGTCCCAGTCGCGGCGCAGACCGGGATTGGCGGCCATGAAGCGCTCGAGGTCGGCGGCGGGAGCCGTAGCATACCACTGGCCGGCCTCGGTGAGTTTTTTCTGCGAGCCGGCCTGCTCGAAGAGGTAGCACATGTCGGTGTCGCTGTTGAAGTAGACCATTCCCTTGGCACGGATGACGTTGCGGGGCCATGCGGAGGCCACAAAGCGGTCGAACTTGGTTATATCCATGGCCGGACGTCGGTTGTAGACGAAGGTCTGTATGCCGTATTCCTCGGCCTCGCCTTCCTCGTCGTGATGGTGATGGTGGTGATGGTCGTGTTCGTGCTCATGCTCGTGGTCGTGATGGTGATGCTCATGCTCATGCTCGTCTTCCTCCACGGCGCCTTCCACTTTCTGCACCCAGGTGGCCGATGTAGCCACGCTCTCGAAATCGAATGATCCCGTGCCGAGAATTTCCTCGAAGTCGAAGTCGGCGTAGTCGCACTCTATGATTTTGGCCGCGGGCTGCAATGCACGGATGACAGAACGGATGTCGTCGGCCTGCTCACGGCTGATCTCGGAAATCTTGTTCAGGATTATAACATTGCAGAACTCAATCTGCTGGATGACGAGATTCTCGATATCGTCCTCCGCAATATCCTTGCGCTGCAGGTGCTTGCCGCAGCCGAACTCGTCGCTCATGCGCAGGGCGTCCACCACTGTGGCGATGCAGTCGAGCCGCGGCATGGCTCCGCCGCGGCTGTAGCGGGAATCGAGCTGCGGTATCGACTCTATGGTCTGTGCAATCGGCTCGGGTTCGCAGATGCCGCTGGCCTCGATTACGATGTAGTCGAAACGGCCGGTGGAGGCTATGTCGTGCAGCTGCTCCACGAGGTCCATCTTCAGCGTGCAGCATATGCAGCCGTTCTGCAGGGCCACAAGGTCGTCGGCGCCCGACTGACCCACCACGCCGCCTTTCTGAATGAGGTCGGCGTCGATATTTACCTCGCCTATGTCGTTGACTATTACAGCAAAGCGGATGCCTTTTTCATTGGCAAGTATGCGGTTGAGGAGGGTGGTCTTTCCACTGCCGAGATAACCGGTGAGCAGCAGTACGGGTATTTCTTTTTCGTGTGTCATATCTTTCGGATTTTCGCACTGCAAAAATACCCATTTTTCGCTTACGCTGTCATTCCGGCCGGCGCTTTTTTTGATTGTAGTACCACAGGGTCAGCGCCACCAGGGCGGCGTAGAACGCCAAGCCGGCCCATTGCGGCATGTGGACAGGGACCGCCGAGGAGCACCAGACGGCTACACGGCTCATGGCGCCATAAAGCATCTGCACCGCAGCCGTCAGCGGGGCGAGCGCGATGCCTGCCGCGGAGAGGGCCACCAGCACAAGCGACAGCACATAGAAGGGCGCAAAAAGGAGCGACAGCGCCACATTGGCAGGCAGGAAGAGCAGCGGCAGCGAGCCGAACACTCCGGCGACAACAGGCGCCGTGGCAAGCGTGGCGCACACCGGCACCGACAACACGGACGCCGCGCGCCGCACAAGCGGATGCGATGACTCGTCGAACGGATTCACCACCGGCATAAGCAGCACTATGCCGCCTACCGACACAAACGACAGCACAAAGCCCACATCGGTAGCCGCTGCAGGCCGCACCAGCACAATCGCAATGGCAGCGACGGCAAGGGCGTTGAGCGACGAATATCCCCGGCCCGACCAACGCGCCGCAAGAAGAAGGGTAAACATCAGCGCCGCACGCTGAAGCGAAGGCGCCATACCTCCAATGAATACGAACGCCCACACCGCGCCAAGCACCGGCAGGGGACGCCACGGACGCAACCGGCGGCACAGGACCATAGGCCGCGTGAGCCACAGCATCAGAAGCGCGACGACGCCGACATGAAAGCCGCTGAGTGCCAGCACGTGGGCCATGCCGGAATTGCGGAAGTCCTCGCGCACGGCGCGGCGCATGTAGCGGCCGTCGGCAACCAGCGTGGTAGCCAGAAAGGCGGCGGCGTCGCCGTCGAGGGGTGCTGAATATATACACTCGGCGAGGCCGTTGCGTGCATCGGCAAGCGGAGGATTCTCATTCTCAGCCGCTTCGGCCGACATGGAGAGCGCTATGCCGGCGGCCATAGCAAGGGGCGCCGCAGCATAAAAGCGCGCATCGCGCCAGAGCCACAGGCCTATCCCCGCCGCCGCACAGCATGCAACTGCCAGCCAGAGCCACAGGCCCGAAGGCGCAGCCATGCCGCATGCCACACCGCACACCAGCCCTATCGCGGCCGGGACGGCAGGGATGCGGGCATAGGGCGCCTGCATGGCATCAGTCTATGGTGTTGAGCACCACAAGCAGGCTGCTCACGCCTATGAGAATCCAGAGCGCTACGGCCAGCAGCAGGGGCTTCACGCCCACCTGCCGGACAGTGGAGAGCGAGAGCGAAGCACCGATGAGGAACAGCGTCACGACCATGCCGCGGCGTGCTATCCATTCCATCGCAGCCGTGAACCACTGCGGCAGGGGCAGATACGTGTTGGCGACCATAGCCAGAATAAAGATGAAGATGAACCAGGGGATGGAGATGCGTCCGGAGCCGTCGCGGAAGACGAACATCGTCACCAGCGCCAGCGGGATTATCCACAGGGCACGCGTCAGCTTTATGAGCGTAGCCATCTGCAACGCCTGCTCGCCGTAGACTTCGCCGGCGCCGACCACGCTCGATGTGTCGTGTATGGCAATGGCGGCCCATGTGCCGAACTGAGGCTCACTCATGCCGAACATATGGCCCAGCGGAGGAAAGACAAACAGCGCCACGGCATTGAGGATGAAGATGACGCCGAGGCTGACGGCCATCTCGTTCTCGTTGGCTTTCAGCACGGGGCCGACGGCCGCAATCGCGCTGCCGCCGCATATGGCCGTGCCGCTGCTTATGAGATAGGCCGTCTTGCGGTTGATATGGAGCGAATAGCCCAGTATAACGCCGAGGCACATCACGCTGATAACGCTCACCACCGTGAACAGCATGCCGTCGGCGCCGCTGCGCAGCGACTCCTGGAGGTTCATGCCGAAGCCGAGGCAAACTACGGCCACCTGAAGCAGGTACTTCGACGTCTTCTTGTTGAACTTGGGGCAGGGATTCTTGCAGGTGAACGCGAAGACAAGGCCCGCGAGCAAAGCGACAGGCGCCGATACCACAGGAAGCCCGAGCAGATTCCAGGGCAACAGTATCAGCGCGATGATTGCGATGTAGATTACTTTATTCATTGTTGTCATTGTTGTTCCATATTCGCCACGAGCCCTCGGCCTGCCGGTGCAGCATGTCAAGGCCGCTGCGCACCGCGGCACCGCGGGCCGCGCACAGACGCATGAAGAGCGTGGGGTCGGGGTTGTAGACCAGATCCATGCAGAAGTGGCCGGGCGCAAGGGCATCGTAGGGCAGGGCGGGCGCCTCGTCGACGCGCGGCCACGTGCCCAGCGGCGTGGCATTCACGATGACGCCGCATGCCTTAATCACATCGGCCGTCACGTCGCCATAGCCCAGCTGCCCCGACTGGGGCGTGCGGCTTACGCACACCGGCTCGCATCCCATGCCGCGCAGGGCGGCCACAACGGCCAGCGAGGCGCCCCCGGTGCCGAGCACGAGCCCCCGGGGCGGCACGGCGGCATCGCCAAGCAGTCCGCGCAGCGATGCGGCAAAGCCGGGAGCGTCGGTGTTGAAACCGGAGAGGCTTCCGTCGGGTTCCACCCTCACTGTGTTCACCGCGCCGATGGCGGCGGCCGCCGGGTCCACGGTGTCGAGCATCGGAATGATGTCCTGCTTGTAAGGTATTGTAACGTTGAAGCCACGCAGGCCGGGGTGGGCGGCGATGACGTCGGGCAACGTTCCGATGCAGGGCAGCTCGAAGTTGAGATAATGAGCGTCGATGCCCTCGCGGGCGAATTTTTCCGTGAAATAAGCCTGCGAGAACGAATGCCCGAGCGTACGGCCTATCAGCCCGTATGTAGCACATTTCGCCATTGCGCCGCAAAGTTACAAAAAACGAATGGCACATACCATCAATAAAAGCCAAAATGCAATCAGAGGCTGTTTAAAAATTCTCAAGAATTCTCAAACAGCCTCTCAAGCCGGGGACATGCGCAGCACCTGCCTCCTGATACTAACCAATCACGTGTGGCTCAGAACCCGCCTTCCCAGAAATGGCGTACCTTGTAGGTATCCTCATTCGTCACGGGGTCCGGCAGGATTTCCACCGTATCCTCCCGGGCGAGCCATCCCAAAGCCGCGTTTATTTCCCGGTCCGACATTTTCAGCGTGCTTTTGAGACTGTCGTAGCACCACGTCGTGCCATTGTTCATGATTTGCCACATGCGCATAGCATTTTTGGCGATTACTTTGGTATCCATACGTTTATATTGAAGGTTTGACTTTCTTTACAAGATTCAGTATCTGATGCCTGTAGTACAGACATGCCATGACGAAGTACACTCCCGTCTGTATCCACAGCGCGCAGAATTCAGCCCTGACGTCATGAAGCGTGGCGCCCATCGCGGTGATACGCACATATCCGTTCATGCCGAATGTGGAGGGGAAAACGCAGGCCACGTATTTCCAGAACTGCGGAATCGAGGAGCCGGGATACGACAGACCCGACAGGAACAGCAACGGCACAGATAGAAATACGAACAGCATTATACAGTCTTCACGACGGTAGACAAGCGACGACAGCACCATGCCCATGAATATGCACGCCAGCAGATACGGGATGACGAATGCCACGAATGTCCGGTAATCTCCGAGTCCGGGCAATGAGAAAAGCCCGGTGACAACGACGAACATATACACCGCAATCAGGATATAGAGCAGGAAATACGGGAGTCCCTTTCCGAACACAATCTCGATCGGATTCTTATACCATCTGTTGAAGGGAATGACGCTGCCAAGATACTTCTCGCGCGAATTTCCCATTGACATGCCGATACCGAGGAAGAGTGTCTGCTGGATAATCAGCATAAGCACAGGAGGAATCAGGAATGCTGCAAAGCCCGCTTGAGGATTGTACAGCGATATGTGCTCATACTCGACAGGCGTTTTAGCGATTTCCTCCAGGCGCCGGGTTGTGGCCGGCAGATGCCTTTCCACCTTGATATTTCGGTTTATATCGAGCGACACATTTGTAGTCGTCAGAAGTATAGCTTTATAATACAGCATCTTACCCATGTCGCAGTATAGGCCTATATGTGTCTGCTCGCCATGATTCAGATCGGATGTAAAAGATGATGGAATCCTTATAATACCGAATACATCCTGCTCCATGAGCATCTTTTCGGCCTCACCGATGTCGCGGCAACGGGAAGCCACCCTCACATCAGGGGATGCGTCGACTTTCCTGATGAACTCGCGGCTCAGCGTGCTGTTGCTCTCGTCTATTACGGCGACAGGCACCTCGCGGACGACCTCGTTGGTGTATATGTATGAATACAGCAAAGGATAGGCAATCGGGACAAACAAAATGAAAATCAATATGCCCGGGTCCTTGCAGATGGAACGGAACTCGTTGTACCATATCTGCGAGATATTCTCCACAAATTTCATGACCGGTTATGGCTTGTATTTATATTTCAGAAAAGCTGTGCGGTATCTCCCGATAACCGTTAAAGGTAACAGCGCGAATACGGTAAGGGCCACAACCGATGTCCACACATATCCTATCGGGAAACCGTCCAGGGCCTGATTTACGTATATAAGATAATAATGTCGCAGCGGAAAAAGCCATGAAAACGCCTCGAGCCAACGGTCCATTGACGTCACGGGATATGTGAATCCGGCAAGAGAGAAAGACAATATGCCCCATAGTGAGCAGATGCACATGGCAAGCCGCATCTGACCGCTGAATATTCCGAAGAGAAACACGCCGAATCCCTGCGAGGCCAGCACCGTCAGAATGCCGAGCATTATCATGGATAGAATCCCGCTGTTGCATGGGAAGCACAGGAACTTGTAAAGGTATACGTCGTAGAACACGAACATCAACGAAAACAAAAATGTCTGCGGCAGCAGCTTTCCTGCCAGAGCAACCCATGAAGAATTGCCTGCCATGGCAAAAAGCCGTTTCTGCGTCTTCCGCTTCCACTCCAGACCGATGGTATAGGTGGTGGCGAGAGTTATAAGAAGTATGAATATACCCGGCACAATAACATTGCTGAGATACACGGAATAGTCCAGCTCGGGATTTCCAAGGGGATGAGTCTCAATAACGATGGGCTGTATCATGCCCATGGCCTTGGCTTCGGTCATGCCGTGGGCGTACAGATTCTCCCTTGTCAGAGCCAGCGACACGGCCTCCGAAGCTGTTTTAAGATCCTTCATCAGCAAGGAGCCGGCAAGAAGATAGGCGTCGTTCGTATAGAAAGAGATTTCAGGTTGCCGGTTGGCGATTGCTCTCTCGGTGGTGCCGCGGGGAATATAGAGAAAAGCATATATCTCTCCTTTCTGCATGGCTTTCCTTGCCGCGCTGAAATCAGGATACGAGCGTATGATGTCGGTTTCCTCCATTGCATCGAGGGTGCGCGTGATCGTACGCGAGATCTGCGTGTTGTCTTTGTCTACAACTCCGGCAGGCAACTTCACAGGCAAGCCGGGACCCATAAGTGTGGCAAACATTACCACACAAAGCACAGGAGCCACAATCAGGCAGAAAAGGAACAACGGACGGCGGGAATATATGCCTATTTCCCTGCGACTTATAGTCGCAATGCGTCGATATGCTGAGCTGTTGTTCATGTTTTTACCTCTCAAACACAGCTGTCATTCCGGCCCGTATTCCGGCCAATTCTTCGGGACGCACCGGATATGCCTGAACTTCAAAAGTCTTCAGATCATATTTGTCCAATGCCTTCGTCGCCTTCCATACGGCGAAGCTGCCTACATCACTGATACGGCTGATGCGTACCCTGACAGTCCGGTCGAATGCCGGCACATATACATCAGTCTCACTGCCGACCGTGATACCCGGCAGTATATCCTCGCGGATGTTGAATGTGAACCACATGTCGTCGACCACGGATACGTTCATAATCGGCGCGCCGCTGCCTACAAGTTCTCCTACTTCCGGAAAAATATCCGTCACCACGCCGTCGGCAGTAGCGACAAGAGCCGTTTCGGAAACATAGGAGCAGACCTCGCTCAGCGCGCCCTGCGCTCTTTCCACTTGCGCTCGGGCAGCTGTCAGATCCTCGTGGCGGGATCCGTTCACGGCCATATCATACTGCGACTTGGCGGCTTTCTCCGTTGCGACGGCGGCCTGATACTGAGCATAGGCCTCGTCGCGCTTCTGCTCGGCCATCACTCCGGAATCGAACAGACGGTCAACTCGGCGGAATGTTTTCTCGGCAACCTCTCTCCCGGCTACGGCTTTCTGCCACGTGGCGTATGCACCCTGTATCTGTTCGTTGCGCGCCCCGTTGCGGGCCTTCAGTTCCAATGCCTGTGCGGCGTCGAACGCTGCATGAGCCTGCGAGAGTTTTGCATCTATGTCCGGAGCATCCAGCACGACCAGCGTGTCGCCTTGGTGCACGACATCGCCTTTTCTTACCCTGATTTCAAGAACCCTTGCCGGTATCTTGCTCGACACGCGGTAGTCTGTAGCCTCGGCCTGTCCCTGGATGGTTTCTTTCGGGGAGGGCAGAGCAAAGCCCACAATGATTACTGCCACAATTACGAGGGTGATTGCTGTGGCTGTTACGAGAATTATGTTAAGATTTTTTTTCATAGCGAGTTATTTGATTTGTCCCAATGATTTATTCAGATAGAGCCGCGAAAGCCGGAGGTCTATTTCGGCGGATATAAGGTTAGTTCTGGCCTTTAGCCATGCCGTCTGTGCCTCAAGGACATTGCTCAGTGGTACGACGCCCTCCTTCATCCCCAGCGTGGCGTACCGCATGTTTTCGTCCGCCTCGTTCTGGCTGCAGAGAGAGGCCTCATAGCGTTCCCGAGCCTCGCACACCCGGCGGCGGCTCTGCGACACCTGCAACTCTACTTTCTCGCGCGTCTCCTCGAAATCGAGTCTTGCGGCAGCGGCTTCGGCCTGCGCGGCCTTCACCTTGTATCGCCGGTCGCCCCACGTCAGCAGTGGAACGCTGACGGCTACACCTACATTCCACGTGCCCTTGAATTTCTTCTCAAAGCTATTGAACACCGACGGATAGTTTGCGAAATATCCGCCTGTCAGCACTACAGATGGAAGAAATTCGGAACGCACCAGTTTCACTTTTTCATCATGAATCAGCACCGACGTACCCAGGGCAGACAGCTCGGGGCGATTCTCCCATGCGTAACTGTCGCCTGTATCCTCATCATTTACGGTAGTGGGGAGTTCCGCGCAATTCTCGTCGGCAAGAACGATGCCTGAATCGAGAGGGAGTCCGCAGAGCTGACACAACTTCATTTTTAGAATGTCGATGCCGTTATCCACCTGAATTATGGCGACCTTGGCTTCGTTCACTTTCACCTTTACACTCAGGCCATCGGCCTTTGTGGCGAACCCCTCCGCAATCAGCTGAGACACATTCGAATCGAGAGTGTCTACAAGTTCGAGGTAGCTTTCAGCCAGCCGCTTACGGGCCGAGAGCTGTACTATATTCCAGTACGTCTCGTCCACAGAGACTATAAGTTCCTGATATTGCCTGTAGTACATGTCGCCGGCAATACGCTCGGCATAACCGGCGATTTTGTTGTATGCACGGATTTTACCTCCCATATATATAGGCTGCGTAAGGATGACGGCGGCGCCGGCCATATTGCGGGTGTCTGTGCGGAGTGCGTCCACGATGCTCTGGCCCGCAATATTGAGTTCCGGCATTGCGAGAGCATCGCCGAGATGCTGTAGAGACCCTTTCTGGTCGTCGCTCAGCAGCGAGATTTCCTTTCCGGTGTGCATATACAATCCTGTGGCCGAGATTTTAGGCAGATAAGAGGTGAGGGCCGATTTGCGATTGTAGCGGGACGCTTGCCTCTGCATGTCTTTCTCCCGCAGTTCTTTATTGTTCTCCGCGGCCATATAGCGGCAGTTGTCCAGCGTGAGGACGCATTGTGCGTCCACGAGTCGCGGTATCCCGAGCAATATAAGTACGATTGATAATGTCAGCTTTTGTCTGTTCATTTTGTCACAACTTGATTTCGGTGCAAAGTTCGTTACAAACAAAGCGACGGGAAAGGGGGATTTTTCGGGCTAATTGGAGCAAAACTCGCTTTTTTGCGCCATGAAATTTTAAAACGGTGAATTATTGTTATATTTGCGAATAATAAAAGAAAAATCAGTATATGGAATATATTCCCAATGAAATATCGGTGGAAAGACTGCTCGAACAGGACATACCGGAGCTTGTACGCTTCCACAAAGATATCGTGATAGTGAACAACTTCGGCGATATGAGCCTTTTTGCCCATCCTGTCCGGCTGAAGGCCACCACAGTGCTCATATGCCTGAAAGGAGTCATAGAGTGCAGCGTCAATCTGCACAAGTTTCTCATCACGGAAAACCATATGCTGGTGAACTTCTCCAGAGACATCATACACATAAACAAGGCCGAAAATATAGCCGGATATGCCATAATATTGTCCGAGGAATACCTTCAGCATATCCAGCTCGACTTCAGGTTCCGCGCGCAGAGTTACATCAGCCTCCGCGACAACGGCCCGGTTGCCGTGCCCTTCGAGGAGCTGGTCGGCCTGAAGCCCTACTATACGCTCCTGAAGAAAAATATGGAGGAAGGAAACACCGAGGTGATAAACGGTCTGGCTATCGCGCTCTCACACACCATAATGTCGTTGCTGCGCAAATACCAGCACACGCAGTCATCCGAATCGGAGAGGAATGTGCCGCGCGCCGAACAGATTTTCAACAAATTCATGAAGTTGCTCAGTGCATACCATACTCAGGAGAGAAGCCTCCAGTTCTATGCCGACAAGATGTTCCTCACCCCGAAATATGTCTCCGGCATGATAAAATCGTTCAGCGGCAGGAGCGCACTTGACTGGATCAACGAGTACGTCGTCCTGGAAGCCGAAATGATGCTGCGCTATACGGATATGACCATTCAGGAAATAGCCTACTCGCTGAACTTCCCCACGCAGTCGGCTTTCGGTAAATATTTCAAGCAACAGCTGAATGTCGGGCCGAAACAATACAGAAACAGCCTGTAAAACCCATCCGCACAGACCTGTCAGAAGATAGAAGTGGCGGGACTATGAGGCCCCGCCACTCCGTATATTCATGCGATAGGATTATTTGCGGTTTTTCCAGTAGGCGGTCATGTCCTCGAGAGTCTTGCCCTTGGTCTCGGGCACGAGACGGTAGACGAAGATGGCGGCGACGATACAGATGACGCCGTAGAGGGCATAGGCGAACATGTGGCCGAAGCGGACGCCCATCGAGCCGAGTTCAAGATTGTACATAGGCACGAACGTGGAGCTGACGATGAAGTTGAAAATCCACTGGAAAGCCACGGCTACGGCCACTGCCGCGCCGCGGATGCTGTTGGGGAATATCTCGGCGATGAGAACCCAGCATATGGGGCCCCAGGAGAACATGAAGCTGGCGCTGTAGACCATGATACTTACCACGGGAACGATGGCGGGCAGCGTCACGATGTTGCTCAGGGCCACACCCATGGCGCCGATAGCCATGCCTATCGAGCCCCATATGAGCAGGGGCTTGCGGCCGAGGCGGTCGACGGTGAAGACGGCTACCAGAGTGAAGGCGATGTTGACGATACCCATGATTACGGTCTGCATCATCGGGTCGCCCATGTTCATGGACTCGAAAATGCGGGGCGCGTAGTAGAGCACGGCGTTGATGCCTACGGCCTGCTGGAATACGCTGAGCATCACGCCTACGAATATCACCATCACGCCGAAGCTGAAGAGACGCTCGGAACGCACCTCGACGGTGCCTTTGATTTCGGCGAGGATGGTCTGCGCGGCCTTGCTGCCGTTGATGCGCGTGAGCACCTTGAGGGCGGCGCTGTCCTTGCCGACGAGGGCGAGATAGCGCGGCGACTCCGGAACGAAGCACACAAGGATGGTGAACAGACCGGCAACGAACGCTTCAGAGCCGAACATGTAGCGCCAGCCGGTGGAGATGGTCCACGGGTCGGACTGCGCGGCGACGGCGTACACGCCTTCGCCTATCTTCTCGATGACGGGGTTGGTGTGCTCGCCGAGTATCATGAAGTTGACGAAATACACTACGAGCTGGCCGAAGATGATGGCGAACTGGTTCCAGGACACGAGGGTGCCGCGCAGATTGCTGGGCGCTACCTCGGCGATGTACATCGGGCAGATGGCGGAAGCGAGGCCGACGCCTATGCCGCCCAGTACGCGGTAGGCGTTGAACGCCCACAGCAGCTGAAGGCTGGGATGGCCTTTCTCGAAGAACAGGAACTCAGGGTAATACGAGCCTACGGCGCTCAGGAAGAACATTATGCCGGCGAAGAACAGCGAACGCTTGCGGCCGTAGCGCGTTGCGAAGAAGCCGGAGATGGCGCTGCCCAGGATGCAGCCTATGAGGGCGCTGGAGCATGTCACGCCGTGCAGGCCGTCGGTGTAGATGAAGTCCTGTGCGTTCAGGAAAAAGGCCTGGAGGCCTTTTTCGGCGCCGGAGATGACGGCCGTGTCGTAGCCGAACAGCAGACCGCCCATCACGGCCACCATGACGATGGAGAACAGGTACAGCTTGCTGCCTTTATCTTGGTTGGTCATTCTGGTTTAAAGTTTAAGGTTTGTTGGTCTCGGGTCTAAGGTCTAAGGCTTAGAGAATACCTATATGGTGCATTTCTCTAAGCCTTAGACTTTTGACCTTAAACCTTGTTAAACGTACATGTTGACGATGGCTTCGTACAGCTCC
>URSD01000041.1 GCA_900550395.1 uncultured Porphyromonadaceae bacterium
GAGGGCTTCGATGCCATCCGGTGCCAGCGCACCGTCCCAGATCGTGTAGTCCTGCCTGTAGATGTCGCTGTCGCCGTCGAGGAACCGCTTGAACCAGTGGTTGGGGCTGTCGGGGTTGCAGGTGCCGTCGAAGCGGCTGTGCTCGCAGCGCAGGCGGCTCTTGAGCATCTGGAACACGTCTTCGCTCCACGTGGCGACCTCGTCGCCGTAGACCCACTCGAACGTGGCGCCCTGATTCTTGGATACGCTTGTCTTCTTATCCGCCCCGAGGCAGTAGACCTTGCGCCCGAATATCTGGGCCGTGTTGTCCCGCCCGATCTGGCTGACGACGTCTTCGCTGTAGAGTGAGCGCATCGGCTCGAGGATGTTGCGCTCGAGCGTCGAGCGGGTGTTCCCGATCATCACCGCCAGCCCCTCGCCCCTCATGGCGAGAAGCCTCTGGGGTATGGTCACGGCTATGTCGACGTAGCTCTTGCCCGAGCCCGTCGCCCCGCACTTCACGTTGTAGCGGTGTGTGCAGTTGGCGAGGTACTCGCGCTGCATCCTCGTGAGCGGCATCGGCTACTCGTCCCCGCCGATTGAGGACGGCACGGACAGGACCAGCTCCTTGGCGGCCTTGAGCACCGCCGTGGCGGTGGTATCCATGATGCGCTGCGCCTTGGCGTACTCCTGCGGGTACTTGCGCTCCAAAAGCCACGCCGCCGCCTGCCAGCTGTCGCCGCTCGCGTCCATGATGCGGCCCACGAGCGTCGCCTTGCGCTCGACCTCGGCGCGGGCCTCGGCCTCAAGCTGAGCACGGGCCGCGGCAATCTGGGCCGCACGCGCGTCGGCGGCGGTCGGCGCGGCGAGTGTGTGGGCTGTCGCCATAGGCCGTCGGCGCGACACACTGTCGATGCGCATCGCCGAATTCTCGCGTGCCGCCGGGTCGACCAACATCATAGGCATGATATGGATTTTTATCCTTGCCGGGGCGTTTGCCGCGCTGGCTTCGGCCGTAGGAGCTATAGAGGCTACGGTGAGCCTCGCGCTACGCTTTATTCCGAGCGATTTCATAATCCCCGGACTGTTTGTGGCCGCCTGCTTCATATCGCTGTCGGTGGGTACGTCGGTGGGTACGGTGGTGGCGCTTACGCCCCTGGCTGTAGAAATCGCAGGCGAAAGCGGCATGGCGGCGGCTCTCCCGGTGGCGGCACTACTGGGCGGCGCTTTCTTCGGCGACAATCTTTCGTTCATCTCGGACACTACAATCGCGGCGACGCGCTCGCAGGGAGTGCCGATGAATGCCAAGTTCAAGGCCAACTTCGCCATTGTGCTGCCGGCGGCGATAGTGACTTTGGCTATATATGTTGTCACGGGGTCGGGCGCTGCGGAATATGTGGCGGCCGAGAGTCAGCCCGTGATACTGGTCGTGCCTTATGTGGCAGTGATAGTGATGGCTCTTATGGGTTTGAATGTCAACGTGGTGCTTGTGACGGGCATCGTGCTGACGTTGCTGCTCGGAGCCGTTAACGGTACGGCGGCATCGGCGATGGCAAAGGCGATGGGCGACGGCATAGACGGCATGGGCGACCTGATAGTGGTGACGCTTCTTGCGGCCGGAATGCTGGGGCTCATCAAGGCCTATGGCGGTATAGACTGGCTTCTGCGCGTGATGACGCGCGGTGTAAACGGTCCGCGCGGGGCCGGCCTGACGATGCTGCTGCTGGTGGGTGCTGTCAATGCCTGTACGGCGAACAACACGGTGGCGATAATAACGGTGGGGAGCATATCGCGCGACATCGCACGGCGTTTTCATGTCGATCCCGCCCGCGCGGCAAGCATCCTGGATACGGGTTCGTGCATAGTGCAGTGTCTTATCCCTTACGGCGCACAGACGCTGCTTGCCACCAGTCTGGCGGGCATCAGCCCGGTGGCTCCGTGGCCATATCTGTATTATCCGTGGGCGCTGCTTGTGTGCGTGCTTGCCTATACGCTCGTGAAGCGCCCCGCAAGGAAATAAGAGGGTGTTTTTAAACAGCCTCTAACAATCATTTCGCCCGACAGATGTCGGTTGTGCGCTTAATGACAACAAATATTAAGTGCCGACAGGCGGATTTTTTCTTAATTTTGCTGAGCCAAACGAGGGTGTTGGCCTTCATATGCTGTTTTAACACCTTGAATAATGAATACCGCAGGAATGAGAAATGCAATTGTTGCTTTAATATGCTTTAATGTATGGGTCGCGGCCACCGCATCCGGCATCAGCATGAAGTCGCCGTCGGGGCAGGTATGCGTGGAGATGGCGGACAGTTCCACGATGCAGCTCAGGTACGGAGATACAGCGGTACTCGACATCGCCTCTTTCGGCGTGTGCCGCGAGGGAACGGACTCTGTGCGGTGGTATCCGGGGCGACTGATGACGACAACACCGGTGTCGTCAGACTATACCATGCTGTCGGGCAAACGCCGTCATTGCCGGAATTCCGGCAATGAATACCGTTTTGAGTGCATGGGCGATCCATGCCGCCGCATCGTGATGCGGGTATATGACGACGGCGTGGCTTTCCGCTATGAGATAGACAATCTTGACGGGCACGGGGCCGTCGGGGAGCTTACGTCGTACCGTATTCCGGACGGCACGCGCCGATGGCTACAGGATTACAGACGGGATTATGAGAATTTTTATACTGCGTCCGATAGCTGGAGCGATATTGCCGGCCGTTATGGCTATCCTGTGCTTGTGCAGCCGTCGGACAGTGTGTGGGCATTGGTTTCCGAATCTAACATATCGCGCGGGCATGCTGCGTCGTCGCTGACTACCGACGGCCACAACAACGGGATTTACTATGTGACAACTGACGGCGCCGACCTGCGCAGCGACGGCGCCTGGACTTCGCCGTGGCGAGTGATTATAGTCGGGAGTCCGGCAGCTGTCGTAGAGTCGACGCTTGTGACCGACGTGGCCGACCAGCCGTCGTCCGATGCGTACGGGTGGGTGCGCCCCGGGGTTGCTTCCTGGGTTTACTGGGCTTATAATCACGGTTCCAAGGATTTCGGCATCGTGAAACAATACATCGACATGGCCGCCGAACTCGGATTGACTTACGTGCTGATTGACTGGGAGTGGGACATAATGGGCAACGGCGGAGACGTGCGTGATGCCGTGGCCTACGCCCGGGCCAGGGGTGTACGCCCGCTGTTATGGTACAATTCCTGTACGGCATGGAAAGGCGAGGGCGCTCCCGGCCCGCTGTACCGTCTGAACGATGCCGTCAGCCGGGAAAATGAATTTGCCCGGCTTGAGGCTCTCGGAGTGGCCGGTGTCAAGATAGACTTCTTCGAGGGAGACACACCGTCCACAATGGCCTACTGCATAGACCTGCTTGAAAGCGCGGCGCGTCACCATCTGCTCGTGAACTTTCATGGCGCCACATTGCCGAGGGGCTGGCAGCGCACCTATCCGAACTTCATGTCGGCCGAGGCTGTGTATGGCGCCGAATGGTACAACAACGGGCCGGTGCTGACGGGCGCCGCCGCATCGCACAACGCCACGCTGCCGTTTACGCGGAATGTTGTGGGGTCGATGGATTATACGCCGTGTACTTTTTCCGATTCTCAGAATCCGCATATCACCGGCGACGGGCATGAGCTGGCGCTTACCGTGGTGTTTGAGTCGGCGTTGCAGCATCTTGCCGACAAACCTGAGAGCTATATGTCGCAGCCCGGGTGCGTGCGTGAGTTTCTGGGTTCGCTGCCTTCGGCGTGGGATGACACGCGTCTGCTCGGGGGTGATCCGGGAAGATATGCCGCAATTGCGCGCCGTAGCGGCAGCCGATGGTATGTCGGCATCATAAACGGCACTGATGAACCTATGGGCATAGCGCCTGACTGGTCGAGAATTACGACAGAAAAGCCTGTGAAAATCACGGCCATAGACGGAGACAGGGGCCTGCGCGCCGTGAACTTCACGACATTGCCGGCGGAGGTGAAGCTGAGTCCTCGCGGCGGATGTGTCTTTGTTATAGAATAACCAATCAAAAATCACAATATCATGAATAAAAACGCATTGATCACCGCTGTTCTTGCTCTGGCCTCGCTGCCGGCCGTAGCTGAGGAACTGCCTTTGCCCGAGGGACCGTATGAACCCACCTGGGAGAGCCTCCGGAAGTATGATTGTCCCGAATGGTTCCGCGACGCGAAGTTCGGAATATGGGCGCACTGGGGACCGCAGTGTGTCGAGGAGTCGGGCGACTGGAACGCCCGGTCGATATATCTCGAGGGAACCAAGCAATATAAAGAACATCTGAAGAACTACGGGCATCCGTCGGAGTACGGATTCAAGGATGTGCTGCCCGACTTCAAGGCTGAGCACTGGAATCCCGATTCGCTTGTGAGCTTCTATAAATCGGTGGGAGCCAAGTACTTCATGGCTCTGGGCAACCATCACGACAATTTTGACCTGTGGGACAGCAGGTTCCAGCCGTGGAACTCGGTAGCCATCGGTCCGCACCGCGACCTGCTGGCCGGATGGGCCGCCGCGGCGCACAAGTGCGGACTGCCTTTCGGAGTGAGCCTGCACGCCGACCATGCGTGGACGTGGTACGAGCCATCGCGCCGCTACGACCGCAGCGGTGACAAGATTGCCGCCAACTATGACGGCTGGCTTACAAAGGAGGACGGCAAGGGCAAATGGTGGGAAGGACTCGACCCGCAGGACCTATATGCGCAGAACCATCCCTTCAGCAAGGGCAACTGGGCAGACTATATGCTGCATAACCAGTGGAACTGGGATAACGGTGCAGACATCCCGTCGGAAGAATTCCGGCAAAATTTCCTCAACCGCACGCTTGACGTGATAGAGCGTTACAAGCCGGATGTGCTTTATTTCGACGTGACTGTGGCGCCGTTCCACGGCATAGACAACACGGGTGAGAAAATAGCATCGGCGCTATACAACAGTTCGCTGGCCGTTCATGACGGCGAGCAGCGGGCCGTGATGACGTGCAAGATTCTGCCCGACTCGCTGCGGAAGGCTATGACCTGGGATGTGGAGCGCGGCGCGCCCAACCATATCATTCCTCTTCCGTGGCAGACCTGTACGTGCCTGGGCGACTGGCATTACAACAGAGAAGTCTATGAGAACGGATGGTACAAGAGTGCGGGACAGGTAGCCCGGATGCTTGTGGATGTGGTGAGCAAGAACGGCAACCTGCTGCTGAGTGTGCCGCTGCGCGCCGACGGCACATTCGACGAAAAGGAATATGCAATCCTGCTGGAGCTGCGCAAATGGATGCAGGCCAATGGAGAGGCCATATACTCGACGCGCCCGTGGAAGGTGTTCGGCGAAGGCCCGATAGCCGATGCCGACATAACGATGAACGGCCCCGGCTTCAACGAGGGCTCGTACAGCAATCCATCGGCCGATGAGATACGCTTCACGCAGACTCGCAGCCATCTGTATGCTACGGTGTTGCGCTGGCCGGATGCCGACGGGCCTCAGTCGGTAACAATCAGGTCGCTCGCCAAGGGTTCCAAGCTTTTTACCAAAGGAATAGGACGCGTAGAGCTGCTGGGTTATGGTCCGGTGCCTTTCAAACGTACAAAAGATGGCTTGATTGTGGAGCTTCCGTCGCAGCACGACGATGCCATAGCGCCGGTGCTGAAAATCAAGAAGTAGAGGGTGTTCAGTGTGGAACGACCTACAGAATGATACAGATCTCGCGGCAACGCTCGCCGGCAGACTCCATGCAGGTGCAATACGGAGTCTGTGGGCGGGCGCGGCGCGGGATGTGATGCCGGCGGTGGAGCGCCTGTTGCGGCATGCGGACAGTGCGGACACGCGCACGGGATACAATGCGCTGTGGGTGCTCACGCATATGCCCCGTGCGGGGCGGCCTGTGCTGAGGGCGCACCGGGGAGAGCTCGTCGGGATGCTGCTGCGCTGCAACCATGACGGCAAGCGCCGGCTGCTGCTGACGCTGCTCGACAGCATGCCGACGGAGCCGGAAGATGTGGACGGAGAATATCTGGATTACTGTCTTGCGGGAATCAATTTCACAGCGCCGTACGCCATCAGGGCTTTGTGCCTGAAGCAGGCGTACGAGCAGTGCCGCCACTATCCCGAACTGCTGAACGAACTGACGGAGGCGATAAGGCTGATGGAAACAGGCGAGCTGTCGCCGGGACTGAGGAGCGCGCGGAAAAATGTGCTGAAGAAGATTCCGTCAGTCTTTCTCGAACTGCATCAGCTTGCTGATATTTGATATAAGATAATAGTTGTATAGCCTCCGGTCATATCTCTTTTGTCCCGGCATTCCCAGACGGTTGCACGGACCAAGGTCCGCAAGCACGCGCTGTCGCTCACTGCCGGAGCTCGGCGCGTGGAGGATGGTGGGACGCTGTCCCATGGCTCGTCGGCTGCGCCTCCTCACGCATGGGCTGAAAACTGTCCGCCGCGCTCCGCGGGCTTCCGATTTCGGTCATTATTCCCTTATTTGAAACCGCATTGCTTGGTTCAAATAAGGTGTTTGGGTGTGGTGCAACCCGCCATGCGGCGGGTAATCGCCTGAATGTCTTATAATGTTATTTTAAACCGCATTGTACGGTTTGTGCGTCTGCGTAACAAGCTGAGACTCAACTGCTAATTTTCAGACGCACGAGCCGTGCGTCCGTACAAGCGGAAGTTTTTAAACAGCCTCTAAGATTTTGTCAATCCGTAACTGTGGCTGACGGAAGGCCGCACTCAGAAGATCAGCCTTTTTCGAAGCGGGATTTGTCGGGGAAAAGGTTCGCTATAAAGGCTTTTGCCCGGATACGGTCCTCGTCGTTAGCGTATTCCGAATCGTTCAGACAGAAGAATGTCGGATTGTATCTTCTTAGCTTTTCGTATTGTTTCCGGTTGTCGATGTGGAGTCTGAACGAGGTGTGTTGTGAAACGTACTGAAGATGTCCTTGTTTTTCCTCCAGAGCCACATAGGAATAGAGATTGCGCTGGATGTCGTTGGCGGCACGCACATGGTTGGTCAGGGTGGAGTTTATTTCCTTGTCAAAGAGCTGCCGGGTGTGCTGATAGCTGCTTTTGAGGTAGGCATCGATATTGTGGTGGCCCTTGCCGGAATAGTATCTGCCGTATTTTCTTTCTACGAGCATGGCGGCATTGTGAATGATCTGTTTGTAGTTCCCTAGTGTTTTTTTTCGCACTTTTGTGCGATATAGAATGCCCCATTTCCTGAACGGCCGCCGGTTCATGCGTATTATCGGCAGAGAGTCCCCGGCGAAAAATGTACCGGGCGTTACGGGCTTGTTGAGGTACATATCGTCGTTGGCAAACAGAAAGTGTTCGGAGAGTCCCGGGATACGGTGCAGATGGTGTTCCAGAATGTTGGCGTTGAAGCATGGCCGGGCTTCTTCGGGGAGAATCTCGGAGTGGTCGACTATGCGGATTTTCGGGTGGGCGCAGTCAAGCCATTCGGGAATCTGATTGTCCGTTACGATGAATATGCGGTGTATCCAGGGCGCGTATTTCTCTATGGAGCGCAGACTGTATTTCAGTTCGTCGTTATCAACGTACCTGCCTTTGCAGTTTACGTCGGACACTGTCATTTTTCCGACGCAGACGTCATGTTTTTTTATCCATTCCGGGTCGTTGCCGTTCACCCAGAGGTATACCAGGTCAATATCCATCATTCAGCCGTTTTGTGATTTCGGGGTAGTGTTTCAATATGGCGTTCAATGCCGCCGAATTGCGGTCCTCTTTTCCCTTGAAGTTGACCGCCTTCAGCGAGAGGGCCTTCGGCTTGTCCAGTCCGCGGGGTTTGTTGCGTCCGAACGGTACGGGAATCACGGGTACGCCGTTGGCGACGGCGGCGGCCCAAAACCAGATGTCGTCGGTGCTTGGGGCGATAGCGGTGAACAGTTCAACGTCGAGCATGTCCTGCCGGAGGGAATGTGGCGGATAAAGCACTCCTCCCACACCTGTCTGCAATGTGGTGAAGCTTCGGTGAATCCTTTTGAAGAGGAAGTCGTACCAGCGGAATTTTTTCCAGTCACGATATGGCTTGCCTAAGATAATACGTTTTGCGCGGTGTGCAAGGACTGCATCCGGAATGAGGGAATGAAGTGCCAGCAGGTCGCGGAGCATGTGCCGGTGGTAGGCTACATCGTCGTCGACGGTGACAATTACTGCTTCGGGAAAATCGTTCAGCGCGGGTATCAGCTTGCGGTAAGAGCGTATGTCCCTGTCGTAGTTCCTTATTTCAAAAACGGGGTTCTCCAGGGATAGTCTTATCAAGCTGTCCGGAATACGGCCGCCCTCGAACTGCGAGAAGGTGAGGTACAGTACAAGCTGATCGGGTAGGACCGACCCATTGAGAAGGGAACGGATGGCTTTTTCGGCGTATGGAATCGCCTTTGGAAACGAGGTCATGGAAACGACGACCTGTTGTTCTCCCGTGTGTGTGTTCATCTGTCTCGAATTGCGTTATAGGTTTTTATCGTAATCCGACGTGTCCTCAATGTCGTTGAGATTGTACCGGCAGAAGTATTCGGGTTTTACGGACCGCTGGGTACCGCTTGCTCTTCCTCGCGCCTGTTTTTCAATGAATTCCTCATAGGATTTCACTGCGTAGTGGTTGATGCGGATGACATCATGCAGGGGCTCGCGGTCTCGGAAATTCTTTGTTACGGTGTCGCCGTGTGAGTCGGCCGCCCTTCCCGAAATACATGCGGCTTCGTGGCAACCGATCATATTGAATACCAGACGTGGGTTGACAATGCTTTTTACGTGCCTGTTAAGAGGATTGTCCGGCACGGAATGGAATCTGAAGCGCTGCATTACTCCTCCGGGAGTTCTTTTGTCCATATTGCTGCTGCCGTAGACAAGCCAGTTGATTTCGACAGCCGGGCGGCCTTCGAAGCGTTTGAGAAATTCGGGGACAGTTCTGTCTGCAACTGGCACAATAAATTCGTCAAGGTCGATGAAGGCAATCCAGTTGAAGTCGAGACGGTGGCGGCGGAGGCAGTCGTCGTAGGCGGCGAGCTGCCGCCGATAGCCGGGGAAGGATATATATTCCACGGTTCCGGCGTCTATATATGGCCTCAGCACGGATTTTGTGTTGTCGGTGCTCCCGTTGTCATATATGATGAATTTATCGACGCCTTTGCCGATATGCCATTCTATCCATTCTTTAAAATAGGTTCCTTCATCTTTGGCAATGGCGCAAACTGCCAGATTGCAGGCGGGGCGCGGTGCCTTGGCTGCCAATCGGCGTTTAAGCCTGACTGCGTTGGTAAGCCCGAAGCGCAGGATTCCGCGCCAACGGTTTCTTGCCATTTTATCGGGAATTACCCCTGCTATGATTTCTGCCAGAATCTTGTGCATGTTTTTTTACAAAAATAGAAATAATATGTCACAATTCAAAGGAGCATTTGTCGGGGAGAATAGAATCGAATGCTGCTTTCAGTTCTCCCATTACAGCGTCGTAGTTGCGGATGTGGATATTGTCGTTGATGCATATCAGCGCGTAGGTTTGATTGTAGATGGCTTTTATTGCCTCTCTGTGTCTGATTATCAGGGGGAACATACGTGTGTCGGCATACGTGTTGTATGGCTCGAAATTGCCGGCGCAGATTTGCCACATTCGGAACAGTTCGGGCGTATAGTCAGTGACTGCTCTGAATTTATTTGCCGATGTGGCCGTCAGTTCTGCGTCCGCCGCGTTCCATACCTGACGGAAGGTTTCTTTAAGATATGGTTGTGCATTGTGCGGCGTGCGCAGTGTTATGAACTTGTCGTATGGTCGAAGCAGACGGTTCCATATGGCCTTACTGCCATAGGACGGATGAAACCATTTGTCGTGAAATTCTTTCATCACTTCTTTCTTGCGGAAATGCCGGTTTATTATCCTGACGTTGTTCTTTATTCTTCTGTACCATTGTGACAGGGGGAGGTGGTATTTGAAAGCGGCGATGTCGCATGGCAGCCCGTTACGGAAGAATCGCTCCTTGCTTACGGGGCGTGTGATGAAGAAATCGTCGTTGAAGTAGACGAAGTGTTCGGAGAGTCCCGGTATGCGGTGCATATACCGTTCAATCACAACAGAGTTGAAGGTGGGAAGGAACTCCGGGGGTATTATGTCGCTGTGGCGCACGATGTGCAGGCGTGGATTGCCGGTGTCGAGCCAGTCGGGCAGGGTGCATTCGTCGGAAACCACCATATGTATGGTCCTGACCCACGGGGCGAAGCGGTCGACTCCGCGCAGCCAGTATCGCAGGAATCCGTTGTCGCGGAATCTGGCGTCGGAAACGCCGTTTCTCTCGTTTCCGGCATCGTTTGCGTATCGGGCAAATTTTTTTTGCCATCCGGTATCGTTCATGTTGACCCATGTGAGTACAAAATCCACAGTCGGCTCCGGCTGTGAGGTGCTTTCGACATTGTGGTTATATGAATGTTTCGAGAGGCGGAAGCGATTGTGGGTCCACAGGTACAGCTCAGGGTTGCGGCTGATGGTGCTTTCCAGCAGGCGGTAATATTGCGCGGTCAGTCCGAAGCTGCCGGCGGATGGTCCGGTGGGATTGTCCATGTGTATGAATTCTACTTCGTAGTAGCCTCGTCTGATTCTATTTGTCTTCACAAACCAGGCGTCCATGTTGAAATGTGAGATGATTTTTTCCGTACCTGTCACAACCGGAATTTCATGATTCAAGAAATTCAGATAGAAACGAGCATCTCTTTTTTTAGGTGATTGGTCGGCTATGAAGCCAACGATACATACTTTGTGTTCTGACGCCATACGGCTGATGAATCTTGCGGTATGGCGCATCTCTACGTTAACGGCACCGTTGCGTGCTCTGCTTTCAAGCATGAGCCGGTCGATAGTCCTGTTGTTGAGTCTGCGGTATATCTGTGCGCACGTTGCTTCCGGGGCTATATGCAACGGTATGGATGACAGCCATTCCCAATTTGCGTAGTGGCCTAAATAGAGGGCTACGGACCGGCCCTTGAGCAGGACTTCGTTTATCATGTCGATGTTGATAAACTTTATATGGCGAACCATTTCGTCGCGGCTCATCGTCTGCATCTTGCAAATTTCGAGAATATTGTCTGCGAAATAGCGATAGAATTGTTTCTCAATATGTTTGATTTCCGCGTCGCTTTTTTCAGGAAAGCACTCTGAAAGATTGCGTGAGACGATTTTGCGCCGATAGCGCAGTACGTAGTAGATGAGAATATACAGGCCGAGAGAGACAGCAGGTATAACGCAAAACGGAATCCAGGCTACGGCTCTGAGTAAAAATTTTATGATACGGTACATAAAATAAACGTTATATAACAGAAGTGTTATCGGGTATCGCGCCTGTGGTGTGTGAAGGAATCTGCCCGATATCATGGCAATCCATGTGGCGGCAAAACCACTCGTTGAGCTGTGTGCTGTTTCTGACAACTGAAATCACCCCGCGTCGTATGAGACTCCGGCAAAATGGTTCTTTTCGGATGGGCGGACAAGAGCATGTACGTAAGCCGCATGCTACCGGGATTGCAGCATCTATTGGCGAATCGGATATGCCGTGTCCCATGTAGCACCATGTGCCGAATTCATAGAGATGCTGTCGATCGGCTATATAGTCAATAATGAGAACCTGAACTTTGTCGAGCGCAGTTTCTGGAGTGCATTGTGAATACAGTCTTGTGTTGCCGGAGAAATGCCATGCCATCCGGTTGAGACGTTCCTCGTTAATTATGGGTGGAGTGACAAGGAACTTTACTTCGGGATGTGCATGCGCCAGCTTTGCAATGGCTTTAAGGTCATGGTTATCGTCTATTTCAGCTGCGATAAACAGCCGGTTATCGCCCCGGAAGTTCTCGATGACCGGATTGTGATAATCTTTCGCTGTGTCGGCAGGTGTCCGATAGATTGCTGCACGGCAGTTGATAGCGTAATCTTCTTTCGATGAAGCAGTCGCTTTTGACAGAATACGATAGAACCATTTGAATGCCATTGATGTCAGAACTTCGTGGTGTTGGCGTAAGTATACAGAAAAAGCGTGGATTCAAATTTGTCACCAGTTCTGCGAACCGGAGGCATACGGCATTGCCTTATCCCTGACTCCGATTGTGAAACTGTCAGATTTCCAGTCGTCAAGAATCAAGCGAAAGTCGACGCTTTAGTATGTTGTGCTATACGCCTATATTTGGGGCGTCAGCGTTGCAAAAGTAGGAATAATATATGGAATATGCAACTATTTCAGTTCGGAAGGGTGCTTGAGGTAGTACTGATGGAGGATCTCCTCGATGTCGAAGTAGTAGCCGGGGTGCTGCTTGTCGGTGTGCTCGACTTCGATATAGTCGAAGTGTGGCTGTTCGTACTTGTGGTCCACGGCTTTTATTCCTTTCAGGTTGAGGAAGTCATATTCGTGCTGCGGGGATACCACAATCCAGGCGTTGTCGCGGTCGAGTCCCGTGCCGCTACTGGCTATGACGAGGAGCAGATGGTTGAGCTTGTTCTGCCAGATGCGTGCGAGGTTGGTGCTTCCTTTCTGCTCGTAGGCGAAGATGCGGTTGTTGAGCTGGCGGAGATTGACGGGGTCTTCCCTGACGGCCTGCTCGGTGTATTCGAGGACGCGTTCGCGCTCGGCGGGCGAGAGTTCTTTTTTGCTGAAAAGGGGAGCGAGGGCTTCGAGCTCTTCAGGGCGGTAGGTCTTGCGGTAGGGGTCGAAATCTTCCTGAAAGAGGGTGCCGTAGTAGAAGTACTGGTACTCCGTCGAGGTCATGGTGGTGTCGCTGCGCAGGAAGGCATTGAGGAGAGTGGGGTAGTAGTATTGCGAGTGCTCGTCGACGGAGGCTTGCTGTATGGCCTTGAGGTCGGGCTTGCCGAGCGCAGTGCGGGCGTTGCCTGTGGCGGCGTGGCCGAACAGGGTGGATGTGGCGAGAATGGCGGAGAGTAGTATATTGCGAAGGATTTTCATGTAATCTTGGTTGAATGATTACAAATTTACGCAATATCGGCTCACGATGCTAATAAACAAACTTTTTTTAGTGCAGTTTTAGATTTTTTAAAAGAAATGCCGCTTATGGTGTGGGAATGTGGGAATTGAACCACCCGATGTTGCCGCGGAGCGATTTTTTGATGCGTTCGGCGCGGAGGGCGGCAGTCTGCGTGGGGTCGTCGCCCCATCGCAGGCAGTCTTTCTGCCATGCTTCGGAGAGTGGCAGCACGGTGCGGTCGATGTAGTCGTAGATTTCGGCGAGTCGCGCCGGATAGACTTCGCTCCATACCGAGGCTACGGCGGAGCAGAATGCGGGGTAGCGGATGAGCTCGCCTATCCAGTGCGGGGTGAATCCGTAATGGACTTTCATGCGGAAGGTGTAGTCGGTCTTGTCGCGGTTGTAGCACATGAGGTCCCATATCGGGCCGGCTATCCACTTTGCGTTGTCGGAGAGGTCCTTATGGAGATAAAAGCTGCCGTGGAAGCCGTCGGGATTGTCCATGATCTCCTGAAGGATAAAGTAGCGGGCGATGCTTTCGGCGTCGATATAGTTTTCCCATAAGCGGGATGACTTGTCGGGAGAATATATGGCGGCGTTGATGGCCTTGAATTCGTCGGTGAGCCAGTGCAGCTGTGCGTTGGAGAGGTCTTCCGGCGAGTGGTAGCGCAGTGTGAGGTTCCAGTTGTTGCCTTCCGGGACTACAATCTGACAGTCGTCGGAGTAGTTGTCAACCTCCACCAGCCAGCCACCTTTAATGAGGTCGGGGTCGGTCTCGCCGTCTTTCTGTTCGTAGATGTTGACGCGGTTCTCGTCGATGCGTATTGTCTCGGTGAGGAAATACAGCCCGATGTAGTCGTTGTTGAGTATCACCTCGACGGGTCGGAAATCCGGCGACCAGGGCATATTCATCAGCCTGCCGAGCTGAAGGCCTGCCACGGTGGTCTCGATGGGTTTGAGGAGCGCCCAGTGTTTGTTTTGGGGCATGCCTAAAATCGGAGTTTTCTTGCCGAGCTTTATCTTGTAGGGCTTTTTGAGGCCTTTCCAGGAGGAGTGGCCGCGCCCGCGTATCTGCAAGGGGAGTGGGGCAGATGCGGAGCCGAGTGGCTCGATGTCGTCGCGGCCTGAGGTTTCAAGCCAGTAGGTTGCGTCGATGTACTCTGTCTTGGAAGTGACGGGCTTGCTGTCTTTCGTATAGATGTGCAGCACGGGCAAGGTGCCGGAGGGGGATACGTCGCTCTGTGGCGGCGTAATCGCGCCTGTGTCTTCGTTGTGGCACGACAGGAAGGCGACGGCGAGGATAAGGCAGATAAGGAGGCGGCGGATCATCATAGTGATAAAAAGAGGTTAAACAAGGTATTGCCGACGATAAGCGACAGGAGCCTGGCCTGTGGCTCTTTTGAACGCACGGCTGAAATATTGTGGATACTGGTAACCGAGATAATAGGCTATTTCGCTGATAGATTTATCAGGGTATAGAAGCATATCTTTCGCCATATCCATTGTTTTTTGTTGGATGTAATCTAATGCGGTTCTTCCTGTCTGCTTTTTAATCAAGTCCCCGAAATAATTGGGCGAAAGACAAAGCTGTGATGCGCACCATGCTACTGAAGGGGTGCCATGTTCCTGTGCTTTGCCTGAAACGAAGTATCCGTCAATCAGTTCCTCAAAGCGTATCAGAAGATCTTTGTTTACCTTTTTTCGGGTGATAAACTGTCTGTCGTAAAAACGCAGGCAATAGTTCAGAAAAAGCTCTATCGCAGAGGCTATGATTGTATTGCTATGTTTGTCGCCTCCGTAATTTATTTCATCGTCAATCTTTTTGAAACAATCTATTATGGTATTGCGCTCGCGTTCTGACAGATGCAGAGCTTCATTTGTGGCGTATGAAAAGAATGTGTAGTCCTTTATGTGACGGGCAAGTGATGTCCCGCGCAGTAATTCCGGGCTGAAATATAATGCCCAGCCTTTTGCCTGATATGTAGAACCGTCAGCGGGATGACCGAATACTTGCCCCGGGGCCGTAAACACAAGAGTGTTCTCCTGATAATCATATTCCTGCCGACCGTATGTGAGATAGTCGGCACACAGCACATCCTTGAGGAATATTACATACATCCCCATATTCTTGCGGCAATTGGGGATGGGCTTTGTCACCTGCGAGCCTTCAAGAATATTCACATATGGATGACGTGTGGGAACGCCCCAGTGATTGTCGTAGTCCTTTACAGTAGGAATATTGATTATCTTATCCATATTATTGGGAGATTGATGATTGCAAATTTAAGCATAAATAAGCAATCTTCAATGACAATCGGTAAAAGTTACACCTCAATCCGTAAAACTGATAAAACCGGCAATACTTATCCATAGTAATTTTGCAATGGATAAAAACCGATTAAATCATAAAACATAAAACAATCATAAAGCAATGAAGAATTTACTTTTGGCTGTAGTCGCGATGTCGGGAATCGCTGTCCCCTCAACGCAGGCAAAGGATCTCGTAGCCTATTTCTCGGCGGAGGGTCACACTAAAGCTGTGGCTGAACGCATCGCAGAACTGACCGGAGCTGATATATACCGCATCGAGGCGGCCGAACCGTACGCCGCAAACCCGTACGATGACAGCGACCGGATTCAGAACGAATCTTATAATGACCTTCGTCCGGCTGTCGCCAATCTTCCTTCGCAGGAGTGGATCGACCAATATGAGCGTGTATATATCGGTTCTCCGTGCTGGTGGCATCAGCCCGCGATGGTCGCATGTACCTTTCTTGAAACATACGATTTGAGCAACCATGTCATAATTCCGTTTTTTACATATGGAGCGACAACATATCTGAACGAATCCATGCAGAAAATCTACAAGTGTACTCCGAATTCGGTTCATATTCCTGAAACACTGCCGGAGGATCTGGATGCGGATGACATTACCCGCCCCGGCCGCCCCGATGATGCAGGAATAGATATGCCCGGCAATGCAAGAGGTGTCGAGGGTTGGCTGACCCGTCTTGGTGTGCTTGGAAACTCCGGAATCGCTGATATTGGTTATGATTCTTCCGACAACATACGTATATGCAATGTAGGAGGGGAAATCCATATCGAGCTTGACGAGAACATAAGTTCAAACATTGTTGAAATCTATAATATCAACGGTTCTCTGGTGCAGAGGATGTCGGGTAGAAAGAATTATTCCATATCCGTTCCTGCAAAATCGGTTTATTTTTTGTCTATGACCTATGAGCCAGACAACCGGCGTGTAAACAAGAAGTTAGTATTATAATCCATTACTAAATAACAGCAATGAGAAAAATATTTCAATATTTATTAATTGGGTTAATGCTTATGGCAACTACATGCATCAACGTTTCGGCTCAGGAAGTGTTTGACTATACCAAAAATCCCTTCGGACTGGTCTATCGTGGAGCTATCACTGAAAACCGTCATGGTGAAGTGAATATACATCCCGTGAAATATAACCTCAATGGTAACGAAATTGCCGCTAATGTATATACACCGGCAAACTATGACTCTGCAAAAAAATATGCCGCAGTCGTAGTATCACACCCTAATGGCGGAGTCAAGGAACAGACGGCCGGGCTGTATGCACAGCGTCTTGCCGGACTCGGCTACATCACAATTGCCGCCGATGCCTCATATCAGGGAGCAAGCGGCGGAGAGCCCCGCAATCTCGATATTCCGCAGAACCGCATCAATGATGTGCGCGGCATGGTAGATTACATATCGCAATATCCCGGAGTGGATGCCTCACGTATCGGGGCTTTGGGTATCTGCGGTGGCGGAGGCTATACATTCGCGGCACTCCAGTCTGACAAACGCATAAAGGCCGGAGCAACCTTGAGCCTGTTCAATACAGGCCGCGTGCGTCGGCTTGGATATCAGGATTCGCAGATGACCACCGTTCGGGACAGACTGAAACGTGCCTCAGAAGCACGCGAGAAATTCGTTCTTACCGGCGAGACCGCCTATGAAGGACCGACGGGAACGCAGACAAGGGAAGAGATAGAGGAGGCGATGAGCCATCTCCTGCCCGGCACATTGTATCACGATGGGTTGGAATACTACGGCATCACTCACGCACATCCCAATTCGGTGAGCAGATATACGACTGCAAGCCTCATGGATCTTATGGCATGGGATGCGACTTCACACGCCGACCTCATTGATTGCCCTCTGCTCATCATGTCGGGAAGCAAGTCGGATTCAGATTATATGAGCCGTGAAGCATATATCAAAGCAGGAACCCCAGATAAGGAATACTACCAGATCAACGGAGCTTCACACATACAGACCTACTACGTTCCGGAATATGTTGACGATGCCGTAAACAAGCTAAAAGAATTTTTCGGAAATAAACTTTAATCAAAATGACAAGAATACTATATCCCATTTCAATCATTCTCCTTTCTTTTGCTTTCACCGATTGTGCCGGGAAAGCTCAGGAAAGTACATCCGGCGACACCCCGGCAGAAGAGTCAACTCAAACCGAGACCAAATATAATCAGCCCCGCAAAGACCTCGGTCGTCCCAAATCCGTTCTGATACTCTCGTCAAGTCCCCGTCGCGGAGGCAACAGTGAGCAGCTGTGTATTCAATTCAAGAAAGGCGCGGAAGAGCCCGAAAACACTGTGGAGATGCTTAACATCAATGATTACGATATCCGGTATTTCGACCAACGTGAATATGACCGTCAGGCGTCGGCAGCACAGACAGACGAAGAAGGACATCCGGCTATGCGGGCGGCTTATGAAATGGGGCGTGAAGTGTGATAGAAGATAGGGAATAGAGATTTCTGCACGGGTTTATTCCAGCACCATATGGTACATGGTCTCGCCGGCAAAGGGACGTTCGCCGACAACATTGAAACCCAAGGAATCGTAAAGTTTGCGTGCGCGGTGGTTGGTCTTGTCGACGAGCAGTCCGGGGCGCTTGCCGGAAAGGGCGGCACGTTCGACCGCAGCAGAAATGAGCTTTCCGGCGATGCCTTGTCCGCGAAATTCGGGGAAGACTGCCAGCGAGTCGAGATAGAACTCGTCGGGGGTGGTCTCTCCCGGTATGTCGTCGACGTTTCCGTCAACCGTCATGCCAATTCGCTCGGCTGCCTCTTTGAAGAAAATCCGGCGCATCGTCATGAGTCCGGCTCCGTCGTAGCACACGAGCAAGCCCATGACGCGGCCTTCGTCGTCGACGGCGGCGAGGGTGTGGCGGTAGCTGTATTGCGTGTCGTCCCGTCCGGCAAGGTCGGCGAAAAGCGCTTCAACCTCGGCGGGCGTGTGGTACTCGCCAGCCAGTTCGCGGGTCAGTTCGTCGCCGATGGCCATGACGACAGCTTTGCCTATAAGGGGCGCATGGGCAGGGGTGGCGGGGATTATATTCATTTGGGGTGTGTTATTGCTTTATGAGTACTTTCTCTGTTTTGCCGTCGCAGACTTTGATGTAGGGCGCGCCGGGAACGGGGGTGTCTATGCGTACGCCATGTATGTCGTAGTAGCGGGTTGTACCGTCGGCGTCGGTGGTGATGTTGTCAATGCCTGTGGTGGTACCTTCTGCGGCAGGTGACTGCACCTCTGTCTGCGAAGTAGCTGTTTCGGCAGACTGGTTGTCTATTGCCGTCGAGAAGCGGAAGAGGTAGTCTTTGGTCCTGTCGGGGTCGACGAGGAATGGGTCTTTAGCCTTGAACGTACCGGCGATTGTGGTGCGGGGTGCCTCTTTGGCTGCAATGCCGGATACGGAGGGCGATTGTGGTACGAAGGTGACATCGGTCAGCATAGTGTAGCCGGTGCCGTTGTCGTCGGATGCCTCGATTGTATGGAGAAGGGTCTCGCCGCCGTAGTTTTCTATCTCAAGGGTGTATGTGCCGGTAATCCAGCCACCGTTGGCGGAGCGAGCTGTTATGGCGCATTCGTGTTTGGTGATTGCGGGAGTGGGAATTGCGGATTTTATTTTTACGCGGATGGAGGCGGTTTCATTGTAGGTTCCGGCTTCGGGTTCGTACTCTTCATCCCTATAATATGTGAATACAGCAGTAAGAGCAATTTCCGAGCCTGGCTCGGCGTCTTCCGGGATTGTGTAGGTGTTGCCTGCCACTTTAATGTCATTGGCAAGCAGCGCGGTGGAGAGGGATCCTGTTTTGTTTATTGATATTTCCTGTCCCGGACTTACTTCCGAACCGTCCCCTATATTGAATACAGGTTCTACTGCTTCTGTATCCTGATAGGTTAGGGTGAGTTTGGATAGATGCAGCTCTTTTAGAACAGTGATTTTGGTGCTTGTTACCGGATTCTCGAAGGTAATTTTACCTAATCCAACAATGCCGTTATTGCTTTGCACTGTCTCCGAACTGATGCTGTATTCATCGCTTTCCGCAGTATAAGCAATAGATATAATTTCTTTGGGCTCGGTCATTTGGACATTGATGACATTGTTGAGGAAAAATTTCTGTATGCCTTTTTTTATTGTCGGAGTTGAGCCTTTTTTGACATCTATTACGAGCCCGGTCTCTCCAATGACGCCATTCAGGCCATATACCGGACTCTCGCTGACGGATATTTCTAATGTCTTGACCTCGGCGGCTGCATGTATTGCAAGCATGGAGGTCAATAGAAATGTGACAAATAGTTTTTTCATTATATGATTGGGTTATTTTTTGTAAAGGTACGTCTTATTGCACTGGTACCAAATTTGTTAATGTTAAAAATGCCTAATTAGACTTGCGCACCTAAGTTTGTGTCTTTAATCAAGCTGCACTTTCATGTCCTTGGTGGCTGATAGAACGCCTTTTATGCCCTCGTAATATTTTATTGCATCTTGAAGCGGCGTGTCGTGCGGAACGGTGACTGCAATTCCGTTTATGTTATTATATATGTACAGAATTTCGGAGCCGTATTGTTTTGCGGCCCTTAGCAGAGCTTCATTGCCGACCTCGGGGTCATAGTATATGATTAGGTTTTCATGGGCGACATTATGCGGAGCCGTCTTTGCGGCAGAACACGAGGCGAGCAGTGAAGCGGCAAGCAAGATGAATATCTTAAATATCTGCATGAAGTTGTAATATGTATTCTGAAAATGTTTAAATTTTAAACAGATGCAAAGGTAGCGATTTTTCGCTAAATATTAGAGCGTTAACAGAAGAATAATGTCGTTTGTCATTAATAGTCGTACAAATAACTGCAGAAAATATTTGCACAATTCAAAAAAACTCCCTACCTTTGCATCGCAAAAGCAAAAAGGTGCCATAGCTCAGTTGGTAGAGCAAAGGACTGAAAATCCTTGTGTCCCCGGTTCGATTCCTGGTGGCACCACAACCTAAAGCCGAAAGGCGATGCAAAACACTGAATATCAGAGATATTCGGTGTTTTGTGTGTTTATAGGGCTGTGCAAATCATTCATTCTCCACCAATCCGGCGCATGGTAAAAAAGGGCGCATGGTAAAAAAGCTGTGTTTAAGCATAGAGATTGCAAAGGCGAAAGATAAAAAATTTTTTATCTGTGACTCCATGTAGCTTAGCTCTGAATGCTTTGATTTTTGAGTTGATTGACTCAGCGGAAGCGTTCGTTGAAAGGTTGTCAAAATAGTTCAGGATTTCCTCATGATGTTCATATACAGTAGCGGCGATGGTGTTGAATGAACGGAATCCGGCTTCTGCAACCTTGTTATACCAACGTGCAAGATTCAGTCGGGCAGCGCTTTTGATTGAGCGTTTGTTGAAGATAGCCCTCAGGTTTTGTGAAAGACTGTATGCCGCTTTCAGGTCGGGATATAGCGAGAACATCATCTCTGCCCTCTGCTGCTGTTGAGGGGCCCATTTCTCCGGGGATTTGAACAGGGCATACCGCCCTCTGGCTAACAGTTCTTTGAGCGTGTCACCGTTTTCCAGACGTTTCGGGACATAGGTCAGACCATTGAGTTTAGCCTGTTCACGTGTCTGGGTGTCTGCATCAATGGCCTCCCACCGGTGCTTGATGCGTATCTCCTGAACAGCTTCCAGTGCCAGCTTCTGAACATGGAACCGGTCAATGACACGGGAAGCCCTGGGAAATGCGTATCGGCAGATTCTGCGCATGCTGTCGGATAGATCCAGTGTTATTTCGGTCACACTGTTACGTAGCACCGAAGGTATCTGTCTGAGGGCATGGAGTACCGTGTTGCTGGCAGTAGTCGCCACAATGGCTACAAGCGAATGTTTCCGACCGTGGGCATCCTTGTTGGTCACGATTGTATAGAGTTCTCCGTTGCTGAGCGAGGTCTCGTCAATACTCAGATGTGGCCCGATGTTCTGCGGGAACACCAGCCATTGCTCGGCGTGAAGCCCCTCTGCTGTATCTTTCCACTGCCAGTAACCACTCAGATGACGCTTGTACTGACGCTCAAACAGATCTCCGTCTATATTGAAGAACCACTTGGAAAATCCAAGAGCGATTGACCCCCTGCGGCAAGAGCGATTGACCCCTGAGGATAAAATAGAGTTAACCCCTTGC
>URSD01000042.1 GCA_900550395.1 uncultured Porphyromonadaceae bacterium
CCTAAAAATTCCGATTTTATCTGAAATATTCAATTCTCAGAAGCTTTGACAATGGAGGTTTTGCAACACCCTCTTGCTTGTCAGTTTATAGGAGATAGGTAAGAGGATGCGGGCGGAGGCCGCAGGGAAGTATGGTGCAAACCAACATTCGGCGGGTGATTTCGCGAAAAAGGTTATAGCGCTATAACCTTTTTGTGAAATTTTCGTGTACGGATGGGATGTATATAAAAAATAAACCCCGACGGGAGTCGGGGTTTTTGGAGGTACCTAGCGGAATCGAACCGCTGTACACGGTTTTGCAGACCGTTGCCTAACCACTCGGACCAAGGTACCATCGGTGGGTTGCGAGTGCAAAGTTACGATTCTTTTTCGGATTTTGCAAAGATTTCGTGAAAAAAGTGTAATTTCGCCGACGTTATGAAAGACGGACGGAACGAGAGGCAGAGCAACATGGAGTTGCTGCGCATCGTGAGCATGATGATGGTGCTTGCGGTGCATCTTGACGGTGCGTCGCTCGGGTTGCCTGACCTGGGCGGCAATCCGGCCGGGGCGACGGCGCGCGACTGGTGGCGGCTCGCGGTGGAGGCGCTTGCCATTACGGGCGTGAATTGCTTCACGATGATTTCGGGATACTTCGGGATACGGCTTACGGTGCGTGGCACGGTGAGTTTTCTGCTTCAGTGCGCGTTCTATTCGGTGGGTATCTATTCCGTGCTTGCTCCGTTGGCGGGCAGCTTCACGTGGCAGGGCTGGGCGGAGAGCTGGCTGGTGCTGACGCATACCGACCTGTGGTATGTGCCGGCCTATTTTCTGCTGATGATTGTCAGCCCGGTGCTGAACGCGGGGCTCGACTCGCTTGGCCGCAGACAGTACGCGTGGATGCTTGCGCTCTCGGCGCTGCTTACGGTGTGGGCGGGCTGGTGGTGGGGCTGCGCGTTCAACCCCACGGGTTATACGGCATGGCAGCTTGTGCTGGTGTATGCCGTGGCGCGCTATGTGCGCCGTTTCGGGCGTCGGCCTCGCCGCAGGGTGTCTGCCGTGGTGTTCGTGGCGGCAACGCTGTGTATCGTCGCCGACGCGTGCTACGACCTGCCGCGCGCGTATGCCTACAATTCGCCTTTTGTACTCGTCGCCACGGTGGCGTTGTTCATGCTGTTCAGGGGCATGGAGTTCCGGTCGGCCTTCGTCAACCGCATGGCTTCCGGCGCCTTTGCCGTGTATCTTATCCACAAGAATCCGCTGATATGGGGCGGGGTGATAAAGCGTGCCTCGGCTGCCGCGTGGGATGCGCTGCCGCTGTGGGAGTTCTCGCTGCTGATGCTTGCCGCAATGGCTGCAATCTACGCTGCGTGCATGGCGGTTGACCTGGTGCGCCAGCGGCTGTTCGCGCTTATCGGGATAGCGAAAGGTTGAAGCTCAGGCCGTAGCTTGTGTTGGTGGTGGGGTAGGAGCTTGTGGTGACGATGGGGTTGTTGACCTGATGCTCGAAGTATGCGGCGAGGGTCACGCGTTTGCTCAGCACATAGTTTGCCGTGAAGTTGAGGCGCCAGCTGTTGGTGCCGCTGGTGGGCTGCGTGTAGTTGGCCTCGATGCGGCGTATGAGCGCGCTGTTGTGGTTGAGGGTGAAGTCGGCGTTGAGTGTCAGGTCGTTGCTGACGCCCGTCTGTGTGCCTTTCATTTTCAGCACGGTATTGAATCCAACGATTTTGTAGCCGGCGCCGATGGTGAGTCCGCGCTGCGAGGCCTCGACGACCTGTCCGGCCGAGGTGTTCAGGGTGAGTGTGCGCTGGTCCTTGTACTCGATGTTGACGCGGAGGTCGTTCTTGAGCGTGGCGTTGAGGCCTATGAGGGGAGCGAAGCGCTCGGTGATGGCTACGGACGAGATGTTGAAGGGCGAGGAGGGTATGGGGCGCCCGGTGAGCTCGTCGAGGGTGAAGCCGAGGCGCTCGCCGCCTGCGCTGATCCAGTTCAGATATGAGCCGTAGGAGCCGACGGAGTAGGTGCACTGGTAGGCGTGCGAGACGGTGAAGGTCTTGAATATGTCGCGCATGCGTCCGAGGTTGATGAAGCCGTCGTAGGTGACGCGCCAGTTGGGCAGCACGTATTTGAACGAGGGGAACGGGTCGAGGTAGATGTCACTGGCGCTCTTGCCGGAATAGGCTGCAATGAATGCGGGAATGAGCACGTCGCTGCTGGTGGTGCTGACGGTGCCGACCTCGGGCGAGAACTGCGCGCCGGCCTGGGCGGTGCCGCGGATGAAGCCGGCATCGGGGTAGGTGGTGCCGAGGTACTGCGCCTCGACGCGGTCGCGCACCACGGGAATGTTGTCGATGAACTGCGTGAAGGCCTTGCTGGCGTAGCCGTCCTTGGCGCTGGAGGACGCGAGGGCGGTGGCCAGGGCCATGTGGGTCTTGGTGTAGGAGCCGTTGTAGCTGGTGGGCATGTCGGCGTACATGAACTGCACCTGCTGTGTGCGGTTGTCGGTGCGGTTCATGGTGAGCTGAATCTTGAAGCCCTTGAAGGGCTCGAGCGTGGCCTCGATGTTGAGCTCCTTGCCGTTGCTCCAGAGGGCGGGCGATGTCTGTCCGTCGTCGGTGATGAGCCAATGGCGGTCGAGGGCCTTGTCGATGTAGTCGCGTCCGGCGAAGCCGAATGCGAAGTCGAGGCCCGGAGCCATGGGGCCGTAGCTGAGGCTTTGGCCGAAGACGTTGCCTATGCCCGGCGAGTACAGCGGGAGCGTCAGCGAGCGTGTGCCGCGATAGCGCACGCTTATGTTGCGCGGGGTCATGGCAAGGCGCAGGGAGTAGTCGCCGAGCTCCTTCCAGAAGTTCTTCTCCTCCTTGATGACTTCGGAGACGGTGAACTTGATGTTGGTGCCGTCGCCGCGGGTGAGCACCTCGACGGAGTTCTGGTCGACGGGGCGCGTCTTCACGGCGAAGGGCTTGCCGTCGACGGTGGTTGCCGCGACGCGTATCTTGTTGGTGCGCAGGTTGTGCTTGATGATGATGCTCGTGTCGGGCTTGAGCTGGTAGGTGCGCTCGAATTTCTTGGGCTTGCGCTGCCGCTGCTGCGCGGGGCGCTTGTTGGCGAAGCGCTGGTTGATGCGCTTGAGCAGTGGAATCTTGTTGTAGATATTCTCGAAGTTGAGGCGTCCGTCGCCGGTCCATGACGACTGGTTGCCGATGCTGTTGCCCAGGCGCACGCCGTCTACCTCGGCGCCGCGGTCCCAGCGGTAGGTGGCGTTGTAGGCGATGTTGCCGGAGAGCATGTCGAGGGCGGGAATGCGCGAGAAGGGCGCCTTGTACTGCGCGTTGAATGTCTGGTTGTAGCTCCAGGGCGTGCCCATGGAGAGGATTGACTGCCACACGGTGTCGCGCCACTCGCGGTATTTGTTGGGGAAGAGGCGGCGGTTGACGGCGCCTACGGTCTCCTCGATGCGCGCCGAGGTGTTGGACGTGAAGTTGAGCGAGAGCGTCTTGGTGATGTTCCAGGTGAGGTTGAGCTGTCGGTCCCAGAGGAAGTTCTTGCTGACGGAAACGGGGAGCTGGAACATCTGGTCGACCTCGGAGCGCGTCTGCTGCTCGTAGTAGTAGCGGCTCATGTTGGTGTTGAAGTTGATGCTGGAGGGGAGCCAGTTCAGTTCCCATTCGCGCAGGAAGCGTGCGTTCTTGTTCTTGCTCTTGATGTTCTTGAAGGGCTTGAAGGGCTTGAAGTAGGGCGCGTAGGAGTAGACGAGCGAGCCGCGGTAGTCGTTGGTGTACTCGTACTCGGTGGTGGGGTCCTTCTTCGTCTGCTTGCTGTAGGAGAAGTTGATGGTGAAGTTGGCGGGGTCCCAGGGCATCGGCTTCTTGCTCTTGACGCCGAAGTTGAGTCCGGAGATGGAGAAGTTGCGTATGACGGTGGACTCCTCGGCGTAGGCGAGGATGCTGTCTCGCTCGTGTTTGTCGCGGCAGTCGTCGAGGGCGTCGTCGAGGAGTACGTCCTGGTCGAGGGGATTGTACTTGGGCGTGGTGCGCTCGGTGGAGTAGGAGTAGTAGACGGGCGCGCGGAGCTTGGCCTTCTCCGGCAGGAGGCGCCCGAGGTCGGCCTGCACGGCCACGTTGTACTGGTGGTAGTCGTCGAGGCGTCGCTCGTTGAGGCTCTGGTCCACGTTGCCGAAGCCTGAGCTCTCGATGTGCGCGCCGAGATTGAGTGTGGCTATGTCGCTGACGGCGAGGGTGGCGTTGGCCTTGGCGGCGTAGCCTCCCTGCTCGTTGAAGTCGGTGACTTTAAGCTCGTTGACCCATACGGTGCCGCTTTTGGTGGTGGAGGAGTTGTTGCGTACGCCTATGAGGATGACGCGTACGTCGCTGAGGGTGGGGTTGCCGAGCACGGCCATGCGGTTGCGCTCGTTGTCGGGGTCGCGTCCGGTGTAGAGAGTGGCGTAGCCCACGCCTTCTTGCTCGTCGCGCTTGGCGCGGTTGCGCTCCTTCTTGAGGTCGACGAGGGCCTCGAGGTTGAGGTTCAGGAAGTTGTTTTCGGGCCAGACGATGTAGCGGTCGCTCTGCAGATAGGTGTTGTAGTTGCCCGGCGGGGTGAGCTCGAGGGGTATCTCGTACTCGTAGAAGTTGTTCTTGACGTCGGAGCCGAGGCGGATTATCATGGAGAGGTCGCCGGAGCGCAGGTTGGTGGTGTTGTCGATGAGGGCCTCGGCGTGGTTCCACATCTGGAGGCGCTTGTAGTTGCGGAGGTCGAGCTGCGTGTTGCGGTAGACGGCGCGTGCGTCGCCGGGGTTGAGGTCGAGCACCTTCAGCGACATGGACTGCTCGTTGAGCTGCACCACCTGGCTCTGGCCTGGGTCGGTGATGCGTGTGACGTGGGGTGGCAGCACGTAGTTGACGGGCTCGCGGCGCGAGTTCTCCTCGATGTTGACGACGGAGATGTCGAGCTGCCCCTCGGCGGGCGCGTCGCCGCGGGTGTTGAGGTTGAAGTCGTAGGGGCGCCACTCGCCGCGCACGAGCTCGAAGGAGGCGAAGCGCAGGTGGGTGACGGCCTTGAAGCCTGTCATGAACATGCGGGCGAAGCGTATGGTGGAGAAGTCGCGTATGGAGCCGACGACGCGCTCGTAGTCGGACAGGGGAATCTTGAACTGGTACCACTCCACCTGGAGGTCGTTGCCGTCGACGGTGCGCTGGAGCGACACCTGCTTGTCGGTGATATAGTTCTTGCCTACTTCGAGGTCCTCGGGGCGGATGGAGACCTTGTACTGGAAGTAGCGCTCGTACTCGTTGAGGGTGTTGTCCTGGTTGATGTCCTCGACGTCGGGTCCGCTTTTGGCCGACTGGTAGAGAGGGTCGGAGGCTTCGTCGGGGTTGAGCGAGTTGCCCTCTACGCCGTTGTAGCGCTTGTAGCGTTCGAGCACGCCGAGGCGCTGCTCGTCGTAGTCGTAGCCGCGGTAGAAGTGATAGTTGTCTCCGGCGGGGTCGTTGACGGGCGAGAAGGCGTCGGCCTCCATGCGCTCGAGGGCGGAGGGCGAGAGGCGCTGGCGCAGGCGGGTGAGATAGTCGGCGTAGCTTGTGTGGTCGTACTCCATCTCGTTGGGCAGACCGTCGAGGCCCACGTCCTGCACGAGGCGGGCGCCGTTGGCGTTGTCGAAGCTGTATGTGAGCGAGTTCTGGCGCGACACGCGTCCCCAGACGGTGTTTTCGAGATACTGGTCGTTGCCGTCGTAGGGTATGCCGTTCTCGTAGCTTTTGAGCCCGTCCTTGAGTATGTCCTCGCTGATTTCGCCGAAGTTGAGGTAGAGGTCGCCGCCCTCGGTGTTGGGGTTCTCGGGGTCGAGGAAGGGGTTGAGGAGCCAGAACTGCACGTACTCGATGTTGCTCTGCTCGAAGTTGGTGTTGTCGAGGCGCCGCATGATGCCGCCCCAGCGGCGTTCGGGATAGAGGAGGTTGCCCTCGTCGTCGATGTCGGTGGCGTCGAGGTTGTAGGGGCCGCGCTCGGTGGGGTAGAAGGAGAGGTTGAGGGTCTGTATGGTTGCCGACTCGCTGTAGTTCTGCTCGCGGCCGGGGTAGATTTCGCGGGTGTAAACCTCGCGGACGTAGGGGTTGGACAGCTGCTTGAGGTCGCTCTTGAGATAACCGGGGGCCAGTGAGGAGTTGCGCTGCGTGAGCATGCGGTCGATGTAGTACCAGTTGAGCAGAGCGCGGTTCTTGCCGTAGTCCACGTTGTTGCTGAGTCCGGCCTCGGGGAAGAGGGCGTCCGAGCCGGGCTCCCAAGGCGTGGAGGCGAGCTGCCAGGCATAGGGCGAGCGCAGGTCGATGCCGGTCTGCGTGGATTCGAAGTCGTCGACGTAGCTGGAGCCCTTGTTGCTGCCGCTTTTCTGCGAGTGGGGGAGGATGCGGGCGTACTCGGCGGTGAGGCTCAGGCGCGACGGCGCCGTGGCGTTGACGGTGGGAATCTTGTTGATGAGGTTGGTGAGCCACATGAATTCCTGGTTGTAGCTGAGGTTGAGGCCGAGCATGGTGTTGCTGACGGTCTCGTCGCCGATGTTGACTTTCTCGGTGAGGGCTTTCTCGGAATAGTGGAGTATTGTGGCGCCGAGATTCAGGTTCTTGTTGAACTGGTACTGGAGGTCGAGGCCGAGGAGCGTCTTGCGCTGGGTGGAGAACATCGACTGGTTCTCGAGGGTGACGCTGACGCTCTGGCCCGAGTCGATGATGCTCTGGTTGGTGATGGTGACTATGCCCATGGCATAGTCGACAGTGTAGTCGGCATTCTCGGTGAGGGTGACGCCGCCGGCCGTGACGACCACCGAGCCTCGCGGCACGTTCATGGCGTTGAGGCGTATCTGCGAGCCGGAGGATGCCTGGTACTCGCCCGTGAGCACGAATTTGTTCTTGTCGGCGAACTGGCGGGCCACCACCAGGGTGGAGTCGTACAGCTCCTGGTAGACGTATTTCTCGGCCAGCACGGGGTCGCCGATTTTGGCGGCCAGATGTTTGCCGAAGGGCTCGACGACGGGGAAGATTATCTTGCCCGTGGAGGAGTAGACGGTGTAGCCCTCGATGAAGTCGAAGAATCCGTCGGGGTTGCTCTGCTCGTTGGAGTCGATGCGGTCGAGGTTCATGACCTGGAGCAGGGGCTGGTTGTTGAGCCCCGGCACGGGCAGGTAGTTGATCTGAGTGCCGGTGGTGTCGCTGAGGTACTTGATGTTGAGCTTGAAGCGCTGTTTCTGAATCTGATAGCCGCCGATGTTGTAGACGTTTTTCATCATCAGGTGCCAGACGGGCATGGTCGGCGTGGTGGTGGTGCTTTTCAGCATCTTGACGTAGAGCGACTGGTCGGTGGTGGTGATGTCGCCGGAAAATTCACCCACCTGGTACACCTGTCCGTTGTAGCTGTATTCAAAGGCTACGGCCAGAACCTCGTCGGCGGCGATGGCGCTTTTCACGGAGATGTAGCCGAGGGTGGAGTTGAGCGTGTACTCCGAGGACGAGAGCAGGCGGGCGCTCTCTATCTTCTCGTAGTCGCTGCCGCCCTCGATGCCGTAGTCCGAGAGGGGCGAGAGCGCCTGCGTGACGGTGTTGATGTTACGGGCGCCGGGATAGTCGGTTTTGATGACCTGGAGGAGGTTGTTCGACGCGTTGGCAGGGTTGGGAAGCGCCGGGTTGGGCTGCCAGTAGCTGTTGGCGAGGTGCGAGCTCTCGCCGAGGTCCTGGAAGGCGACGAGGTTTCGGCTCTGGTCGTATTTGCCGCCTTTGTTGGTGACCCATACCTCTATGCGCGTGATTTTTACGCCGCTGCTGACGTAGGGAAGGCGTGCGGCGAAGCGGTCGTAGTTGTCGCGGAAGAAGTGGCCGAGGAAGAAGTGTCGGTTGGCGTCGTACTGGTCGGCGTTGACGGTGAACTTGGTGGTCTGGGCTCCGCCGCGCGAGCTGACGCTCTTGCTCTCCGACTGCTGCTGGCTGACGAGGGCCGTGGCCGTGAGCTTGCCGAACTGGAGCTTGGTCTTGAGGCCGAAGAGCGCGGTGCTTCCTCGTATTAGCGACGAGCCGGTAGTCATGGACACGTTGCCCGCCTCGATGCTCTTGACGATGTCGTCCTCTTCGCCCTCGTAGGCGAGCTTGAGGTTCTTGGAGTCGAAGTCGAACGTGGCGTCGGTGTTGTAGGTCATGTTGAACTTGAGCCTGTTGCCGACGGAGGCGTTGACTGTGGCCTGGACTTTCTGGTCGAAGTCGAAGTAGGTCTTGCGGCGGGAGCCGAGCGAGAGGGCGGGATTGTCGGTGAAGTTGCTTTTGATGCCCATAGCCACCTGCACGGAACCCTGCGTGCGCAGCTGCACGCCGCCGGGTCCGAAGATTTTTTCCAGCGGGCCGAGGGCGAAATTCATGTCGAGGATGTTGAAGGGCTGCTTGTCCTTATCCTCTGCCGCCACGGAGTTGCGCTGACGGTAATAGTCCTGTAACGACTTGCGCAGCTGCCAGTTGTCGTACTGCTGTTTGTTGAGCATGAAAGGTGTGGCGATGTCGATGTCGCCCACACGCGTACGCACGACGTAGCAGTTGGTGGCCGGGTCGTACTCGGCCGTGGTGCTGATGTTGCCGGGGCTGTCGAGGTCGTAGGCCAGCTCGTCGGCCATCAGTTCCTCGTAGTCGCGCGGCACGGTGCCGCCCACGGGCAGGGGTAGCTGCACGGTGTCGATGGGCGCCACGGGCTGCGGGTAAGCCGCGGGCGGAGGCGGGGCGATGGACGGCGCGGAGCTTTGTGTCTGGGCCGACAGGCCTATGCACGTGGCTGCCAGAATCGCGCACAGGGCGGCAATCCCGGTCAGTCGTCGCGCGTGCGCGCGTATGTACATGCGTGTCAGCTTGGCACTTTTTCCCATTACATCATTGCAAGAGCCTTGCGGATTGCCGTCTCCACCTTTGTCTGGGGGTCGGCGTCGAAGATTCTTGCGAGTGCTTTCTGGCTCTGCTGCCTGGTGTAGCCCAGAATGGTGAGTGCGGTGAGAGCCTCGTCGAATGCTTCGTTGTCCTTGGTGCGGCTTTGCTGTGTAAATAACGTATCGTCAGGCGGATTTATTTTGTCGCGCAGGTCTACAATTATTCTTTCGGCTGTTTTTGTTCCTATGCCCTTGACTTTTTTGAGGCTTGCGGCGTCGCCGGCGGTGATGGCGGCTGCCAGCTCGCGCGCGGGAATGGCCGATAGAATTGTCCTGGCCGAACCGGCACCGACGCCGCTGACGCCTATGAGCGAACGGAACAGCGAGCGCTCTGACTCGTCGATGAAACCGAAAAGTAGCCATGCGTCGTCGCGTATGCTCTCATGTACGAGCAGGCGTGCCGACTCCTTGCCCTGGAGCGCCGTGAAGGTGGGCAGCGTGATGTTGAGCAGGTATGCCACTCCGCCTGCTGTCTCAAGGGTGGCGTCGGTGGGTGTGATGGCGGTGAGGCGTCCGGTGATGTATTCTATCATGGTGCGTATGTGGTGCTGTGAGGATGGGAGGATACTAAAAAGCCAGCCATCCCCTCGGGACAGCCGGCTTATGCTTGGCGTGGTCGCTTATTATTCAGCGGCAACAGCAGCTGCAACAACGGTGTCGGTTACGACGGTGTCGTTGGCGAGAGTGTCGTTGAGAACGACTTCCTCTACAGCAGCTACAACAGTGTCAGCAGCGGTGCTGTCAGCAGCGTTCTCAGCTTTGTCGGCGCTGCCGCAGGAGAACATCGTAGCGCTGAAAGCGACTGCGAGCAAAAGAACTAACTTTTTCATTTTCTTTTTGAGTTAAGAGTAAAACAATATTGTTATGCTTCAAAAACGATGCAAAGTTATGCCAATTTTTGCGTATCGCAAAATATTTTCACATTTTTTTCTGCTTTAAAGCATAAAAATCGAACGTTAAAAAATGTCAATATTTGCAATATGCAGAGTGATAGTTACTTGCGCGATTCCTCGGCGATCCTGTTTGCAAGCGCGAGAGCCTTGGATATGTGGTCGCAGATGTGGTCGGAGCCTATGAGGCCGTCGATGCCCGCGTGCACGAGGCTTTCGCGCACGTTGGGACGCACACCCGAGAGCACAACGTGGATGCCTTCGTTCTGCGACGAGCGTATGAGTATCTCGAGGTTGTGCAGGGCGGTGGCGTCGATGAAGGCTACCTTTCGCATCCTGAGCACACGTACCACGGGCTTGCTTCCGATAGTTGACCGCATCATTTCGTCGAACTTGGTGGCTATGCCGAAGAAGAACGGGCCGTCTATCTCGTATATGCTTACGCCGGGGGCCACGTCGAGCACTTCGTGCCGGCTGAGGTCGGTGCCTTCGGCCACGTCGAGCTGCTCGGAGTAGACTTTTATCTCAGTGTTCTCCATCACTCGGCGCAGGAACAGCACCACGGCGAGCAGGAGACCTATCTCTATGGCGATGGTAAGGTCGAAAATTACGGTCAGCAGGAATGTGACGATGAGCACCGATACGTCGCTTTTGGGTGTGCGCATGATGCCCACTACAGTGCGCCAGCCACTCATGTTATAGGCCACCATTATCAGCACGGCTGCGAGGCACGACATGGGTATGTAGTTGATCAGCGGCATGGCGAAGAGGTAGATCAGCAGCAGAACCATGGCGTGGATGATGCCGGCCACGGGGGTGCGCCCGCCGTTGGTGATGTTGGTCATGGTGCGTGCGATGGCACCGGTTACGGGTATGCCGCCGAAGAAGGGCACCACTATGTTGGCTATGCCCTGGCCCATGAGCTCGGTATTGCTGTTGGTGCGCGAGCCGGTGACGCCGTCGGCCACGGTGGCGCTCAGCAGCGACTCTATGGCACCGAGCATGGCTATGGTGAAGGCCGAGGGCAGCAGCATGTTGATGGTAGCCATGTCGATGGTGAGGCCGTGGGGCGCGGGGATGTCGGTGCTCATCGACCCGAATCGGTCGCCGATAGTCTCCACGCTGTATCCGGGAATGAATATGGATGCCAGCCATGCGCCTGCCGTCACGAGTACGATGGCTATGAGGGCTCCGGGCAGTTTTTTTGAGATGCGGGGCGTCACTATTATTATAAATAATGATATAAGCGCCGTCAGTGTGGTGGCGATGTCGATGGAGCTCAGCGAGGTGAGATAGCGGCCCCATTTGGGGATGAACTGGCCGGGCAGATCGCGCAGTCCCATGCCGAAGAAGTCGTTGATCTGCGTGGAGAAGATGGTCAGCGCAATGCCGGCCGTGAAGCCGACCACTATGGGGTAGGGGATGAATTTGATGACGGTGCCGAGGCGGAACAGCCCCATCACCACGAGTATGAGGCCGGCCATGAGCGTGGCTATTGCAAGGCCCTGCAGTCCGAACTGGCTTATAATGTTGTAGACGATGACGATGAATGCGCCTGTCGGGCCGCCTATCTGTACGGAGTTGCCGCCGAATGCCGATACCAGGAAGCCGCCTATTATGGCCGTAATGAGGCCGATGCTGGGACTGACGCCCGAAGCTATGCCGAAGGCGATTGCCAGAGGTAGCGCCACTATGCCGACAACGATGCCGGCTGTGATGTCGGAGCGCAGACGCCCGCTGCTGTAGTGTCTGAGCGACGACAGCAGTTTGGGGCGGAAATCAATTGTAGCAGTGAGATCCATGTCTGAAAACAAATCTTTTTTGGCGCGCCCGAACGCTATGGCGCCGTGCGTGCGTTAGAAATTATACCTGTGTGCAGCCGTGCCCGCAGGCCGCTGCCGGAAATCCGCTGCAAAGTTAGTGAAAAAAACTTAAAATATGAAATAGTGTGCGCCATCTGCATTATGAATGCGGCTCAAATCTGCCTAAAGCCGTTCAAACTGGTGGCGCGTTTCTCAGTGTTGTCCAATCAGATGAAAATGATTACCTTTGCATATATTAAAAACTAAACCCGATAGCTTGACGAGTCAGGGGCTACCGGGAATCAACACTGCAAATATAGTGCTTTCTTTTGATTATAACAAATATTGGCTCGTAAAAGATTGTAAAGCAAGTGAAATTTACCGATTTTCAGAATATATTATCCTCGGAAAGACTCAACAGATATGTTGCTGCCTGTGATAATGACACCCGAAAAGCTATGTCGCTGTATCGGTTGAACCTACATCTTTCACAAGAAGTTTTTACGTTGTTGAGTTGTTTCGAGGTCGCTTTAAGAAATGCCATTGACCGTGAGCTTACGTCTCGGTTCGGTGAGAATTGGCTCCGTGATGCTGTATTGGCAGGAGGAATATTTGATATTGCCAGTTGTAGGGATAGTGCGCGAATAATCAACAAGGCTTTCAATCGACTGAACAGAAATGGCGAGTACACTCATCATAAACTCCTCGCAGAAATGGAGTTCGGAGTATGGAAGTATATGTTTGCCAACCCTCAGTATCGTGCCACCGGACAGATTCTTCTCCGAATATTCCCTAACAAGCCTCGTTCATCGGCAGAGGTTCAATACAATAATGCCTATATGTTTAATGAGCTTGACGGCATCAATATCCTCCGAAACCGAATAGCGCACCATGAGCCTATCTGTTTTGCGAGAAGACAGCCACAAATTGGCACAGCCTACATCCTCAATGCCTATCATAACCTGCATAAGTTGTTTATGTGGATGGGTATCGACAGCCATTCTTTGCTTTATGGACTTGATCATGTGCAGCAAGTCTGCAACCGTATAAACACCATGTGAAGTTACAGATATTCCACAAATTTACAGCTTCTAATATGGTAAATTCGGAGTGACATATTCGTTCGTTTTTTATTGAAACGGTTCCTCAAACATAAAAACGGTTCAAATTTTATAGAAATTTGGCATTTAGGATTAAAAGTCGTAAATTTGCGACGGAATCGTTTGTCCTCAATCGGGCTTATTCGGTGGCTTTTTTGCGGCCGAAATGCACGGGGGGGGGGTAAATAGCTATAAATCAAGCTTATGCTATGCAAAATTGCCGAGCTGCAAAATATTTGTTATCATTCCCGATTGCGGAATCAATCGGATTGCGGCTTTTTGCGTCAAACCATTGTTAGAGAATTCCTATGAATCTTAATGCTATTCAATGTCTGGCGGTATTTCTCGTGAGCCTTGGTCTCGCGGGTGTGATTATACCTCAAATTCTGCTTATTGCATTCCGCAAAAATCTTTTTGACGAGATTGACGAACGAAAGATTCATCAGGGGCGTGTGCCCCGTCTGGGCGGAATTGCGTTCATGCCTTCGATGGTATTCTCCGTGGCCTGTGTCAGTGGCGTCGTTCTGCTTCTCGGCCTGGAACGAGTGCCGATATCGGTCTGCGATGCCGAGGTGTTCTCATTCGGCATATGTGCGCTGATGATTATGTATCTTGTAGGTATCGCCGACGACCTTGTGGGTGTGCGCTACAGCGCCAAATTCGTGGCTCAGATAATTGCCGCGTCATTCCTCTCGCTGTCTGACCTGACACTCAACAATCTGCACGGCTTCCTGGGCATTTACGAGCTGCCGGTGTGGGTGGCTGTGCCGTTTACGGTCCTTGTTGTGGTGTTCATTACCAATTCCATCAATCTTATTGACGGAATAGACGGCCTTGCCTCCGGACTGTGCTCCATCGCCATGCTTTTTTATGGATGGGTGTTGCTCAAATGCGGCTACACTACCTATGCACTTGTGGCTTTCGGTACGCTCGGCGCGCTTATCCAGTTCTATTATTATAATGTGTTCGGCAATTCAAAGGTCGGCAAGAAAATATTCATGGGTGACACCGGGGCTCTCACCACAGGTATCATAATCTGTTTCCTCTCGCTGCAGATCAGCAATATCGACGCGCATTCCTACGGTTTCGGATGCGACCCGCTGGTGCTTGCGTTCGCTCCGCTGCTCATCCCGTGCTTTGACGTCGTGCGGGTGTACTTTCGTCGTATACGCCGACATGCTAATCCCTTCCTGCCCGACCGCACGCACATACATCATAAACTTCTTGCCCTGGGCCTGAATCAGCGCGTGGCCATGGTGTCGTTGCTCGTGGCTGCTGTAGCCTTCACCGCCGCCAACTACTGGCTGTCCACTATGATATCGAGCGCTGTGTTGCTCCTGCTGGATATAATGTCGTTTATCGTGGTGAATATCTGGCTCAGTTCGGCGATACGAAAGCGTGAAAAGGCCATGGCCGACGGTAAGAAATAAAAACTTAGACTGACAATTGACTACAGACTGCAATATGGATGAAGCGTTCAGGACGGTGATGCTCGTGTTCGGCACTCGTCCTGAAGCTATCAAGATGGCTCCCCTCGTGAAGGAACTGGAGCGACGCCGCGAGTTCCGGACGCTTGTGTGCGTCACGGGGCAGCACCGCAGCATGCTCGACCAGGTGCTGGACGTGTTCGGTATAAAGCCCGACTACGACCTTAATATAATGAAAGCCGGACAGGACCTGTACGACGTGACTTCGCGGGTGCTTCTGGGCATGCGTGGTGTCATAGCCGAAGCGCGCCCCGACCTTGTGCTCGTGCATGGCGATACTACGACGTCGATGGCGGCGGCTCTTGCCGCTTTTTATGCCGGGGTTCCCGTGGGGCATGTGGAGGCCGGACTCCGAACGCACAATCTCATGTCGCCGTGGCCCGAGGAACTGAACCGCCAGCTCACCGGTCGCATGGCGCGCCTGAATTTTGCTCCCACCGAGCTTGGCCGGCGCAATCTGCTTGCCGAGAATGTAAGTGCCGACAGCATTTTCGTCACCGGCAATACCGTCATCGACGCCTTGCACATCGTGGTCCGCCGCCTGGAAGGCGATGGGGCTCTTGCAGCTAAGGTCGACGAAGACCTGCGGCTGGCGGGTTACGACCCCGTTCGTGCGGAGTCCCGCCGAATGGTGCTCGTGACCGGCCACCGCCGCGAGAACTTCGGCGAATCGTTCCGTTCGATATGCCGTGCTTTAAAGACGCTGGCCGAGACGCATCCCGATGTTGACTTCGTGTACCCGATGCACCTCAATCCCAATGTGCGCCGTCCCATTGCCGAGGTCTTCGGCGAAAATGCGGGAGGGCTGTCAAATATGTTCTTTATCGAACCTCTTGAGTATCTGGCTTTCGTCCGCCTTATGTCGTGCTCGTCGGTTGTGCTGACCGACAGCGGCGGCATCCAGGAGGAGGCGCCGGGCCTGGGCAAACCAGTGCTCGTGATGCGCGACACCACCGAGAGGCCCGAGGCGCTCGATGCCGGCACCGTGCGTCTCGTGGGCACCGATTACGACGCAATAGTAAACCAAATGAACCTGTTGCTCGGCGACGAGACCGCGTATGCTGCCATGTCGCAGGCGGTGAATCCCTACGGCGACGGACAAGCTTCGGAGCGCATCGCCGAGATAATCAGCAGGTTTTTCCAATAGTTTTAGGATTATGAAAGTTTGTTTTATGGGTCTTGGCTACATAGGCCTTCCCACCGCTATCATAGCAGCCCGCCACGGCCGTGTCGAGGTGCTGGGCGTAGATATAAATCCGGCTGTAGTCGAGCAGACTGCCGCCGGTAAATTGCATTTTGTGGAACCGGGTCTTGAGGCTATGCTCCGCGAGGTAGTGGCGGACGGCCGGCTTCGCGTGGCTGGACGCCCGGAAGAGGCCGATGCATTCTTTATCGTTGTACCGACGCCGTTCAAAAGCGGCCACCGTCCCGACGTGACCTATGTGGAGGCGGCCACGCGCGCCGTGGTGCCGTTCCTGCGTGAGGGCAATCTGTTCGTCATAGAGTCTACGTCGCCCGTCGGCACCACCGAGGCTATGGCCGACATCATATACGGCATGCGCCCCGAGCTGCGCGGCAAGATACGTATAGCCTATTGCCCCGAGCGCGTGCTGCCCGGCAATATCATTCATGAACTCATTCACAACGACCGTGTCATTGGCGGTGTCGACCCGGATTCGGCTGAGGCTGCTGCCGCATTCTATGCCCGTTTCGTGCAGGGAAGCCTGCATCGCACCAACGCGCGTACGGCCGAGATGTGCAAGCTGACGGAGAACGCCTCGCGCGACGTGCAGATAGCCTTTGCCAACGAGCTGAGTCTTATCTGCGACCGTGCGGGTATCAATGTATGGGAACTGATCGCGCTCGCCAACCGTCATCCACGTGTGAACATACTGCGTCCGGGTTGCGGGGTGGGAGGCCACTGCATAGCCGTCGACCCGTATTTCATTACGTCTGCGTACCCCGAGGAGTCTAAACTCATTGCCACCGCCCGCGAGACTAACAACTACAAGGCGCAGTGGTGTGCCGAAAAGGTCAAGAGCGCCATGCTCGAATTTGAGATTGCCACGGGTCGCAAGCCCGTAGTTGCCATGATGGGACTCGCCTTCAAGCCCAATATCGACGACCTGCGCGAGTCGCCCGCAAAGGCAATAGTGTCGGCCGTGCTGCAGGGCGGCAACAACAGCAGCATCCTCGTCGTGGAGCCCAACATCAGGGAGCACAACGTATTCAAGCTTACCGATTACCGCGAGGCTTTCGACAAAGCCGACATCGTGGTATATCTTACGGCCCACGACGAATTCCGTTCTTTGCCCGACGGTGCCGGCAAGACAGTGCTCGATTTCTGCGGCGTCACCAACGACAGATAAATCCCGCGGTATGCAGAAGGTCCTCGTTACCGGCGCTGCCGGCTTCATCGGCGCGGCCGTGTGCGCACGGCTGCTTGAGCAGGGATGCGAAGTTGTAGGCCTCGACAGCATTAACGGCTATTACGACCCCGCGCTGAAGTTCGCGCGCCTTGCCGCGCTCGGCGTGCGTGAGGACGATGTGGAGTGGAACACTATGGCGCCTTCGTCGCTCTATCCCCGTTTCGGCTTCGTGCGCATGAATCTTGAGGACACGGATGCCATGCAGGCTCTGTTTGCCGCGGGCGGTTTTGATACAGTGATAAATCTCGCCGCACAGGCCGGCGTACGTCACTCCATCACCCATCCGCGCTCCTATATCCGCAGCAATATAGACGGGTTCATCAATGTGCTGGAAGGCTGCCGTGAGGCAGGCGTAGGGCATCTCGTGTACGCGTCGTCGTCCAGCGTCTACGGCCTCAACGGCAAGACGCCGTTCTCCGAGCACGACGGCATCGCTCACCCGGTCAGCCTCTATGCGGCCACCAAAAAAAGCAACGAGCTGATGGCCCATGCCTACTCGCAGCTTTACTCGATGCCGGTCACCGGTCTGCGCTTCTTCACGGTGTACGGCCCGTGGGGACGCCCTGACATGTCGCCGTTTCTGTTTATCGACGCCATCATGCGCGATAAGCCCATAAAAGTATTCAACGGTGGCGACATGCTGCGTGATTTCACTTATATCGACGACATCGTGGAGGGAGTGGTGCGCATAGCCGAACGCATCCCGGAGCCCGATGGCTCATGGGATGCCATGAATCCTGACCCTGCATCCTCCACCGCACCCTACCGCATATATAATATAGGAAACCAGCACCCAACGCGTCTGATGGATTACATCTCGTGCATCGAGGCAGTCGTGGGGCGTGAGGCGAAAAAAGAATTCCTGCCCATGCAGCCCGGCGACGTGTATCAGACGTGCGCCGATTCGTCCGCCCTTGCCGCCGCCGTCGGCTTCGCCCCCTCCACACCCCTTCGCAAAGGCATCGAAAAAACCGTGGAGTGGTACCGTAAGTATTATAACAGATAGTGGACGAACCGCTTGTCACATTATAATTGCATGAACCATGCGAAACCCGGAACAAACTATCGGCAATATAGCTGATAAACTGAAAATAGCCTTTATCGGTTCGGTTGATGAACAAGGCTATCCCAACGTCAAGGCAATGCTCCAGCCAAGAAAGAGGGATGGCATAAAAGTATTCTACTTCACAACCAATACATCATCAATGCGTGTACGTCAATTTTTGTCTGACAACAAAGCGTGCGTATATTTCTGTGATAGTCGTTTTTTCAGAGGAGCAATGCTTCGCGGTACAATGGAAGTCTTGACCGATGCCGAAAGTAAGGAAATGATTTGGCGTGACGGTGATACGGAATACTACCCCGAAGGTGTCACCGACCCTGATTATTGCGTACTCAAGTTTACCGCCATATCCGGTCGTTTTTACAGCAATTATCATTCGGAGGAATTTTCCGTTGATTGAAGTGCGGATGCAACATGTTGGTCCATTGTTAATTTGCGTGGCATTTATGTTGTAATTTCGGAATATTTATTAACTTTGCGATTGTAAAAATCGTATTCAACCATGAAAAACATTCTCCTCGTCCTGTCATTTGTGACATTTGGCCTATTGTGCATGGCTCAACCTGTTGACATCAATCTGTCCAACAACCTCAATCAGGATAACTCCTTTCAGCCGTATTCTGAAATAGCCGATAAGATTATAATGACACCCGAAAATAACTTTTCCTCGGAAAAGGGTGGGTGGGAATTCGTTTCTCTCGGGAACCGAAATGGTCTGGAGTATATACAGACTATACCGGAAGATGGCTGGACGTCAAAGGTCCGTGTTCGTCCTGAGGGCGGATATATAGCCAGATATAAAGTCGGTTATGCCGGTCCAGACTGGCCACGTTATAAGTATGTAAGCATATATTGCCTGGATTACAGAGAGAGTGCGTCCGAGAGTAATGCCATAATAGGCGCAAAGATTTCCTATGAGAAGGGCGTCGCCTCGGAGAGAAAAGCTGTGTCCGATTATATGTTCAAAGGCGAGAGCCTTTCTGTCGGCGATGCTAAGACCCGTGACTTTCTGCTTTCTGTCGCCGACAAAAACGGCGATGGCTCCGTCAGTGAGGATGAAGCTCGAGAAATTACAGAAATCGGCTATAAGGGCGACTACCCGCATGTGATTGACGGAGAGCTGGCTCGTGCCCTGACGTATTTCCCGAATTTGCAGCGTCTTCATGTCAGGGGCCTTGGCTCCGATATGGGAATTGCAGAAAATTTGAGCTTTGATTTACCGAATCTTACTGAATTTTGGATGGAAGAGCTCGGGCACAATCATATTTCGATTCTTGATTTAAGCAAATGCCGCAATCTGAAGACCGTAAATATAGATTATTCAGACATATCCACGCTGTTGCTCCCCGATTGTGTTGAGGCGCGCTGCGTGGCAAGCCGATTGAAGAAGCTGGAGTTCAGAACTGTCGATGGGCGGTATGTCTACAACTTGAAGAAACTGGTCGTGTGGGATAATGACCTGAAGGAATTGCCCGACATGAAATTCCCGAAACTTGAAGTCCTGAGCATCCAGTCCAACAAAAATCTTGGTGGCACGCTGGACCTTGATGTTTATAGTTGTGACTATCTCACAGAACTGCTTGCCGAACGGACTTCATTGGAAACATTATATATAAACGGGCTGATGGATTTGAAGGTATTGGGATTGCCGTCTACGCTCAAGAAGATTGTTGTTCCGACAGGCCGAGAGCTGGATACATATAAAGATAGCAAAGGCAATCAGGTTAGCTTCAAAGGCATAGAAGTGATTTCCGCCTTTCCTCGTTGGTAAAAGAGTAAAAAAACAGCGCCCGCCCCTCCCTCTTACCGATCTCCCATCAACTGTAAACTTTAAAGAGGAGAGCGCGGGACGCGCGTATCTATGATTAATCCCGCGTGGAGCGAAGCGGAACACGGGGCGCGGCGGAGAATCCCCCATAGCAGAGAACCACGGAGTGGTGGGCTCATACCAGATTAAAAATTTAATCTGTTATTTTTGTCATCTCTGTATTTTTGTTTCGATAGCGCCCTCAATTACTCCTTCTGTCCCTTCTGACCTTATGTCTTTCTGTATCTCGTCATCCGTATTATTCTGATATACAGTATTCAATAATTTTTCCTCAAAAATTCCTTCAAAAATATTTGGTGGATTCGCCGGAAAGCTGTAACTTTGCACTCGCTTTTCGGAGGAAGGGCGGCGCGGAAAGCCTCGCAGGAGGCCCGGAGGCGCCGAAAGAAAAACAAGTGTTAAAAATCGCACAAAAATTTGGTGGTTTGAAAAACTTGCATTAACTTTGCAGTCGGATTCGCACAAAACGCCAATCCGTCGTCCGAAAGGCACGAAAGAGCACATTGAAACGATTACAATAGACAAGAGTAGTACAGGAGCAAGGCCGAGCAAGTCTCGGCAGCGACTCCGTTCAATTCTTAAAACGCAATAAACGGCGAATAGTTCTGGGAATAATCCCGGGGCAGACGTTTCGGAGTTGGTCGCAAGGGATTGCGAAGGCAATAACAAGACTGATTGCCTTTTTGATTGAAAAAAAGAAAAGACAATATAACAACAACGAAGAGTTTGATCCTGGCTCAGGATGAACGC
>URSD01000043.1 GCA_900550395.1 uncultured Porphyromonadaceae bacterium
GTTAACGGAGATCTCGACTGCAAAGGTAAAAGCTAACCACATTCAACCCGCGACGAGCGCGGGTTGTTCCCGTTTTATCGGACAGCAATAATTGATTGTGCAATTTCTATCTGTTTGCGATAATCCTTGTTGGATTTCTTCAGAAAGCCGTTGAGCAGAATGATTTTGGTGGCTTCTATGACATTGGCTTTGTCAATGGCAAAGAGGATGGTACGGTACTCACCGGCAAGATTCTCCTTAGCTTTCATGGTGCAAATATAACCAATTAGTAATAAATGGACAAATTTTGAACATGAAAAGTTCAAAAGCAAAAAAATATAATTTTGTTATTTTTGTCCTTTTCTGTTTTTTTTGTTTCGATAACACCCTCGATAATACCCTCAAGAACACCCTCGATAGCACCCTCAGGCACCCCATCTCAAAAAAAATTTGGGGTATGTGACAAAAACTACATTCAAACGCGATTTCGTGTTGTAACTTTGCACCGTCAAATCTAAAAATTGCAAAGTTATGAGACAGATCACAGAGATTATTGTGCATTGCACCGCCACGCGGGCCGGCAGGGAGTACGGCCCCGGCGACGTGGACCGCTGGCACCGTGCCCGCGGATGGAAAGGGATTGGCTATCACTATCTTGTGGGGCTGAAGGGCGAATTGTGGAGTGGACGCCCCGAGGCCGAGGCAGGAGCGCATTGTACGGGCCATAACGCACGGAGCATAGGAGTGTGCTACGTGGGAGGACTGGACGGCGAGGGGCGTCCGGCCGACACACGCACCGAGGCGCAGAAGCGCACGCTGCTCACGCTGCTGCGCGGACTGCGCCGACGCTTTCCGCAGGCTGCCATACACAGCCATAGGGACTTTGCCGCAAAGGCGTGTCCCTGCTTTGACGCAACCCGTGAATATGCAGGGCTATGAGGAAGACGGTAGTATTGCTGTGCGCGGCGACCGTGCTGACGGGATGCCGCGGCAGCCGCGAGGCGCAGTCGCAGACGGCGTCGCGGCAGACACGGCGCGTGGTGAGGGTGTTGACGGACGACTCGCTGCGGGTCACGGCAGTGGTGGAGCTGGACGAGCCTCGCCTGACGCTGCGCCCCGACTCGGGGCTGCGGCTGGAGGCTCGCGGCGGCAGAGTGGCGGTGGTGGCAGGCGCCGGGCGGCATGTGGAGGCCGCCCGTGAGGACAGCACCGCCGCGGAGAGGAAGGAACGGCACAGCGAAGTTGAGGCCGAGGGCGGCAGCCCCGGCCGGGTGTGGGCGCTCGTAGGGTGTCTGATGCTTATTGTCCTATCATGGATAGGAATTCGTTCTCGTCGATGATGGGCACACCAAGCTTCTGCGCCTTCTCCAGCTTGGACGGACCCATGTTGGCTCCGGCGAGCACGAAGTCCGTCTTCTTGGAGATGGAGCCCGCGTTGCGGCCGCCCTGGCTTTCGATCATGGCCTTGTACTCGTCGCGGCTGTGGTGCTCGAACACGCCGCTGATGACGAAGGTCTTGCCCTGCAGGGCGTCGCCCGCGGCCTCGGCTTCGGTGCGTTCCGGCATCGCCATGGTGAGGCCGGCGGCGCGCAGGCGCTCCACGATGTCGCGGTTGCGCGGCTCGGCGAAGTATTCCACGATGTTGGCGGCGATGCGCGGCCCCACGTCCTCGATGGCCGTCAGCTCGGCCTCGCTCATTGCCATAAGGCGGTCTATGTTGCCTGCCGTGCGGGCCACCTTGCGCGCTGTGGTCTCCCCCACGGCGGGGATACTCAGGGCGAAGACCACGCGCTCGAAGGGCACGTCGAGGCTGGCGCGCAGGCCGTCCATGATGCGCTCGGCGCCGCGAGGGCCGTAGCCTTCAAGGCATACGATGCGCTCGGGACGCAGGGCATACAGGTCGGCGATGTCGTGAATCAGGCCGGCGGCGAAGAACTGTGCGGCGGTCTCCTCGCCTATGCCGTCGATGTTCATCATGCGGCGGCCCACAAAGTGCTCTATACGGCCCACTATCTGCGGAGGGCAGCCCCATTTATTGGGGCACACCCAGGCGGCCTCGCCCTCGACGCGCACCAGCGGAGAGCCGCAGGCCGGGCAGTGCGACACGAAAGGCACGGGCTGAGCGCTGGGCATGCGGGCGCTGCGGTCCACGTCGACAATCTTGGGGATGATCTCGCCGCCTTTCTCGACGTAGAGCATATCGCCCTCACGCACGTCGAGCTGGCGCATGATGTCCTCGTTGTGCATCGACGCGCGCTTCACCACGGTGCCGCTGAGCAGCACCGGCTCGAGGTTGGCGACGGGGGTGATGGTGCCCATGCGGCCGACGTCGAACGACACCGACAGCAGCCGCGTCCGCGCCCGTTCGGGCGCGAACTTGTAGGCGATGGCCCAGCGCGGACTCTTGGCCGTGAAGCCCAGGTTGAGCTGCTGGCGCAGGGAGTTGACCTTGAACACGAGGCCGTCCGTGGCTACGGGCATCGACTTGCGCTCCGTGTCCATGCGGGCGATGAAGGCGTCCACCTCCTGCTGCGAGCGCAGCAGCGTCATGCGGTCGCTTACCTTGAAGCCCCACGAGCGCGCGGCCTCCATGTTGCCGTAGTGGGTCGTCGAGGGCAGGTTGTCGCCCAGCAGGTAGTAGAGGTAGGCGTCGAGGCCGCGGCGCGCCACCTCGGCAGGGCTGAGGAGCTTGAGGGTGCCGGCGGCGGCGTTGCGCGGATTGGCGAAAAGCGGCTCCTCGTCGCGCTCACGCTCGGCGTTGAGTCTCTCGAAGGCTTTCCAGGGCATCACTATCTCGCCGCGTATCTCGAAGAAGTCGGGCCAGCCCTCGCCCTGAAGCTGCAGGGGTATGCTGCGTATGGTGCGGACGTTGTCGGTGACTATGTCGCCGCGCTGTCCGTCGCCGCGGGTGACGGCGCGCACCAGCCGTCCGTGCTCGTAGATGAGGGAGATGCCCGTGCCGTCGAACTTCAGCTCGCCCACTATCTCCACCTCCTGCCCCATCAGGGCCGTGCGGGTGCGCTGGAGCCACTGGTCCACCTCCTCGGGGCTGTAGGTGTTGCCCAGCGAGAGCATGGGGTAGATGTGGTCGGTCTGAGAGAAGCCGCCGCTTAGGTCGGAGCCTACGCGGTGGGTGGGCGACATGGGGTCGTCCAGTTCGGGATGCTTGCGCTCAAGGTCTTCGAGCTCGTGCATGAGCATGTCGAAGTCGCGGTCGCTGATGGTGGGCGCGTTCAGCACGTAGTAGTTGTGGTTGTGGGTGTTGAGCTCGCGCCGGAGCTGGTCTATGCGTGTCTTGGGGTCGGTCATGGCGTGTGGGTTCAGTATGGCGAGATGTTGTCGAGGCCGCCGATGTGGCCTTCCTGCACGGGAGTGGTGAAGAGGCGGCGCAGGTCGTCGGCGGTGATGTGTGTGGTCGGATGGAAGTCGGAGGAGTTCATGTAGTCGAGCACGGAGGCGTAGAACTGGCGTCCCTCGGGGTAGGCCGAGGCACGGTCGAGGTCGGCCATCACCACGAGCAGGCGGCCGCGGCCGACGGCGAATTCAAATGCCAGGCCGAGCTTGTGGTTGCGCTCGATGTTGTCTATCACCTGGATGATGGGGCGGTAGGCCGGGGCGGTGTTGTCGAGCATGAAGGGACGGCTCTCGCGCACTACGGCCCACCACTGCCAGTCGCTGTGGCCGTCGTTGGGGAAGGCGCGCAGCAGCGGGTGCGAGGGGGCGGCGAGTATGCCCATGGTGCCGGGCGAGGGCTGCTTGCCGTTCTTATCGCAGATGGTCTTGAACATGCGGTAGTTCCAGTAGTCGGTCTGGAACAGGGGGCCGACGGAGAGGGCCGAGGAGTCGGGCATGAGCAGGACGGAGGCACCGCGCTCCAGGCGTCGCGCGAGGTCGGGAGTGAGCTCGCGCGCCACGACCACGTCGCCGCGCCGGGCCGCCGGGTCGACGTCGGCGGGGTAGACCCAGAGGTCGTAGCCGTTGGCGGCGTCGGTGCCGTCGATGGACAGCTCCAGGCGCAGCTTGGCAGGGGCGGCGACGGCGCTCAGCGGCTCGGCTATGGCGCCGGCGTCGATGAGGCCCTCGCCATCGGGCAGCGTCATGGTGCCGGAGGCCGCGTCGCCCAGCCGCCAGCGCAGGGTCTTGCCGGCCAGCGACGTGCCGCCGTAGTTGGCGACGCGGACGGCGGCGCGCAGGGTGTCGGCGGCGGTGAGGCAGTAGCTGTCGGTGACGAGCAGGGGCACTACGGGGGCGCACCAGCGGCGCCACTCTTCGGGCGTGCAGAGGCCCTTGCTGTCGAGGAAGGCGTCGAGTATGCCCACGTATGCGCTGCCCTGGCCGGGGTAGTCCTGGAGGTCGAGCAGCTGGAATCCGGCCATGTCGGGCGTGCGCAGGTCCATCTCGATGTCCTGCTTGTAGAGGCGCAGCGCCCACTGTCCGCTGGCGCGGTGGAAAGCTTCGGCCTGGTCGGCCATGCCGGCGTCGGCGAGGCGTCGGCGGAACACCTCCATGTTGCACGGCGTCAGGGCGCCGGTGTATTTGTCAATCTCGCGGTAGTCGGGATAGACTTGGAACTGGCCTGTCTCGTGGCTGATGACAGGTACCGGGCTGGCGGCGCAACCCTCGCTGAAGTCACGGGCGGAGCCGGGACGGAAGTGGTTGATGATGCCGCCGTCCATGGCGTCGGCGAAGGAGAAGGAGCCGCGGGTGTGGGTGCCGTAGCGTCCCCATCCCTCGCCGCCGGTGCGGCATGTGACGAAGAAGTCCATGCCGGGCTTCACGCCCTGGTAGCCCAGGTAGTAGTTGGAGCCGAGGGTGTAGAGCTTGTCCGGGGCGATGCTGCGGAAGTGCTCCGTGAGGCGGCTCATGGCGTCGATGTCGCCCCACAGCTCGTTGCCGAGGGCGAAGAGGCGGAACGACGGGTGGTGGCCGTAGCGGCGCAGGATGTTCTCGCCCTCCTTGCGCAGAAAAGTCATGAGTGTGGTGTCGGCCGACTCGAAGCTGCCCCAGAAGGGAAGCTCGGGCTGAAGCACGATGCCGGCCTCGTCGGCGGCCGTAAAGGCGGCCTCCGGCGGGCACCAGGAGTGGAAGCGCACGTGGTTGAGGCCGTAGTCGCGGCACACCTGCATGTAGCGGCGCCACGAGTCGAGGTCCATGGCCGTGTGGCCCGTCAGGGGCCACACGCAGGCGTCGTGGCGTCCGCGCAGGAAGGTGCGGTGGCCGTTGGCGTAGAGGTGGCGTCCTTCGGCGCGGAAGTCGCGCAGGGCGGGGTGTATGCTGTCCGGAGCTGTCGGCTGCCACGGCTCCGTGGAGAGCGTGATGCGGCCTATGATGCCGTTCCAGTTGGTCTGCGTGTCTTCGGTGTAGGCGTGGCTGCTTGCGTAGAGCTGCTCGGGTACGCCGGAGGAGTTGTCGACCATGATGTCGAGGGTGTGGCGTCCGGGTGTGAGCAGCGCGCCGAGCTCATACTCCTGCGGGGTGGAGATGTCGTTGGAGCTGCCCGCGGGGCGTCCGTCCACGAAGACCTGCGAGGGCTTCGTGCGCTCCAGCGAGAGCACTATCGGGCGTGCGGCCCAGTCGGCCGGAATGTCGACCGTGCGGCGGTACCATGCGCGTCCGCGGTACGACCAGGGGCGGGACAGGTGCTTCGTCTCGGAAGTGTCCGCGAGCCTGTCGCCGCGGCGGTTGGTGTCGGTGGTGCCGGGCAGCATTATGCTGTCGGTCATGGCGTCGGCCGTGGTGAAGGTGGCGTCGCGGTCGAGCGCCAACTGCCAGCGGCCGCTGAGGTCGATTGTGTCGCTTGCTGCGGCCGTCAGCGCGGCCGCGGCGAGGAGGAGGGCTGTGAATGCTTTTTTCATGGAACAAAGATACAAAAAAATCGCATACAAAAGCCTGTGCGGCCGAGTTTCCCAACCCGGCCGCACAGCGTCTGTTTCGTATTACTCAATTACCTATGGAAGTCTAATCTCATTTATCCATAAGACGCGCGGGGAGGCGAAAAGTTACATCTGTCGTCGTAATATTATGGATTTTTTGCAAATCGGACTGTCCGGGATAAGAAGTGTTAACACAGGCATGAAAAAAGAGAAGATGCGCCGCGCGGTGCGGCACATCTTCTCCAGCGCTTCAAGGTGGACTCGAACCATCGACCCTCTGATTAACAGTCAGATGCTCTAACCGACTGAGCTATTGAAGCGTATTGCTTGACCCCCTCCGGGATTAGCGATGCAAAATTACAGCAAACATTTGAGATGTGCAAATAAAAAGCGAAAAAAACGATAAAAACTTTAGGAGAGGGGTATAAATCTTATAAGTCATATAAGTCATATAAGTCATATAAGTCTTATGGGGTCTCTGATGTTGATTTGAAATCAGTAGCCGCGGGCTTTGCGCCTTTCGCGCGACATTGCCTCTTTTATTCCTCCGTCCCGGATAAACTCGGCCTCAATTTTCTTCATTACAGCAGCGAGCATTGAATCAATCTGTCGTATTTGGGTGAGCATTATGTTGGCAACTGTCTCATCGCTTCGCTCACGACATTTGGCAGTAAAGGTTTTTGCATCATCGTTTTTAACGCAGTAAGCGCGGGTTGCATCTGTACGGGGATCATCCTTGCTCCATATCTCATAATCGTGTTGCCGCAAAAAATCGCCATAATCTTCAAGCAATTCCCTTATGGAGCCTCGTGCCACACCAAGAAGTTTGATGCACATTTCGGCGGAGACAGCACCATCACTCACTCCCTCCACAATGTTCTGTTTGCAGGAACGCGCGGCCTGTCGCATCTGATCGATAGTCCGGGAGCCTCGTGGAAGCGCACGATTTATAAACATTTCGGTGACATCGCAGATAATCACCGATTTACGATACACGTTCCATTGGGTGTAATCGCCGGAAAGTTTAAGAAAACCGGGCATTAGAAATAAGATTTATAAGACGTATAATATTTATAAGATTTATTATTTTTTCAAGCTATGTCGCAAATTTAGTGTTTTTTTATTATTCGTCCTGGAATGCAGCCGTGTTTTTTTCGGCTGTGATTGAGCCATAGTATTCAAATAAGCGTTATCTTTGCAGTATCGAAAACCGATAATTCAAGAACGATTATGAACAAGAAATTTATCTGCGTGGTATGCGGTTACATCCACGAGGGTCCGGAAGCTCCTGAGAAATGCCCTATCTGCGGCGCACCCAAGAGCAAGTTCAAAGAACTTGACACGGAAGCTCTGCTTCAGTTCGTCACCGAGCATGAGGTGGGCGTGGCCAAGGGTTGCGACGAGGAGATGATAAAGGACCTGAACGCACACTTCAACGGCGAGTGCGGCGAGGTGGGCATGTATCTGGCAATGTCGCGCCAGGCCGACCGCGAGGGTTATCCCGAAGTGGCCGAGGCTTTCAAGCGCTATGCGTTCGAGGAGGCCGAACATGCCGCCAAGTTCGCCGAGCTGCTGGGCGATGTGGTATGGGATACGAAGACCAACCTTGAGAAGCGTATGCAGGCTGAGGCCGGCGCCAACGCTGACAAGATGCGCATCGCCAAGCGCGCCAAGGAACTGAATCTGGACGCTATCCATGACACTGTGCACGAGATGGCAAAAGATGAGGCTCGTCACGGCCAGGGCTTCCAGGGCCTGTACAACCGCTACTTCAAGAAGTAAGCCACACGTAACAAAAAAAAGGCGCGCCCACGGATGGCCGTGGGCGCGCCTTTTTTTTGTTTAGAGTTTATGGTTTATGGTTTAGAGGTAAGAGGGGGTTTATTGGCGCGGGCCGAAGATGGCGGTGCCGACGCGGACGTGGGTGGCGCCGCGGGCTATGGCGGCGGGATAGTCGCCACTCATGCCCATGGAGAGGATGTCGCATCCGCGCAGACCGGGGGCACAGCGGCGGATGTCGCCGAGGAGGCGGGCGAGGGCGGCGAAGTCGGCGTCGATGCGGGCTGTGTCGTCGGTGTTGCTTGCCATGCCCATGATGCCGCAGATATGGGTGGCGCGCAGTGCGTTGAAGCCTCCGGAGCGCATGTAGTCGAGGATGTCGGCGGGGTCGAAACCGCTTTTGGCTTCCTCGGCGGCGACGTGGGCTTCGAGCAGAACGCGCTGCACGATGCCTCGCTCGGCGGCGAGGCGGTCGACGAGGGCGAGGAGCTCCAGCGAGTCGATGCTCTCTATGAGTGCGACGCGGCCCACGACGAGGCGCGCCTTGTTGCGCTGGAGGTGGCCGATGAAGTGCCACTGCACGTCCGGCGGCATGGCCTCTATCTTGGGCAGCAGCTCCTGGACGCGGCTCTCGCCGAAGATGCGCTGGCCGGCGTCGTAGGCCTCGCGGAGTGCCTCGACGGGGTGGAACTTGGAAACGGCCACGAGCTCGACACCCGGCGGGAGTGTGGCGCGGACGGCGCGGAGGCGTCCGGCTATACCGTCGGGGTTCATTTTTCCTCCTTAGTCTCGGCCATGCCCTTCACTTTGTAGCAGTCGAGGATGGGCGTCTCGGTGATGGCCTGAATCTCGAAGTCGGCCATTGTGCCTTTCATTCCGGCGAGGAAGTGCTCCATGGCGTCCTTGAAGCTTGCTGCCTGGACGAGCATGAGGGTGGATGCCTTTTTCTCCACGCCGGTCTTCTCGTCGATGGTGATGAAGGCTACCTTGACGGTGTAGAAGCGGTCGGCCTGCTCGTCGTCGTTCCAGAATATTTCGGCTATTTTGGTGCGTTTTACGGCTGTGACGTTGAGCTCGCCGCTGATATATGGTGTGCGCTCCTCGATGATGCGGGCCTCGGCTTCCGTGAAGCTGAGGGCATCGACGAGATACGGCTCGGTCACTTTCTTCACGGCGCCGTTCTCCATCATTCTGTCGTAGCGCACTTTGCATTCAAACCATTGTGCCATAGTGTGTTGTGTTGTTTTAAAGAGGATTGATACTATTTAGGTGACTGCAAAATTACGGAAAAAACCGATACCGCGGTCATACATTGTTGAATAAAGTCGGGCGTTGGTATCTCTTTTTTCGCTAACTTTGCCGCGAAAAACCAAATTTTCAGATAGAAATGTCAACGAATACCACTGACGACAAACGGAAAGTGACGACTTCGCGCATCATAGCGATGAAGGAGCGCGGAGAGAAGATAGCGATGCTGACTGCCTACGACTTCACAATGGCACGCCTTGTGGACGAAGCCGGAATAGATATGATACTCGTGGGCGACTCCGCGTCGAATGTGATGGCCGGCAACGCCACGACTCTGCCCATCACCCTGGACCATATGATATACCATGCGCGCTGCGTGTGCAACGGCACACAGCGCGCGCTCGTGGTGTGCGACATGCCTTTCGGCAGCTATCAGGGCGACTCGCTGGAGGCGCTTCACTCGGCGATACGCATAATGAAGGAAAGCGGCGCCGAGGCTGTGAAGATAGAGGGCGGCTCGGAGGTGCGCGAGAGCATCGAGCGCATCCTCTCGGCCGGTATCCCCGTGATGGGTCACCTCGGCCTCACGCCTCAGAGCATCAACAAGTTCGGCACCTACGCCGTGCGCGCCAAGGACGAGGCTGAGGCCGAGAAACTGGTGGCCGACGCCCACATGCTGGAGGAGATAGGCTGCTTCGCGCTGGTGCTGGAGAAGATTCCGGCCGCACTGGCCGCCCGCGTCAGCTCGGAGCTGCACATCCCCACCATAGGCATCGGCGCGGGCGGAGCCTGCGACGGCCAGGTGCTGGTGATGCAGGACATGCTCGGGCTTAACAAGGGTTTCTCGCCCAAGTTCCTGCGCCGCTATGCCGACATGGGCGCTCTCGTCAACGAGGCGGTGAGCCACTATATCGACGACGTGAAGACCGGCGACTTCCCCAACGAGAACGAGCAATACTGATGATGGCGGCCGACGGCGAAGCACTTACGGGCGGCACCATCGCCAATCCGCGCCTGTGGCGGCTGGGGATGCTCCTGGACATGGAGGAGCATGTGCTGACGGTGGCCGCGACGCCCACCGTGGGCGAGGGCGACGCCATATGCCGGCGCATAGAGCTGACGCCGGGCGTGGCGCTGCTGCGCGCTCTTGAGGATGCCGTCTATGACAATCCGCTGCTGCTGGCCGACTTCGGCCGCTGCTCCATACTGCTGCGCACGCCGCGCTACTCCGTGCTGCCTCCCGAGGCTACGGAGACGCCGGAGGCGGCGGCCGACGCCGCGTCGCTGCTCTGGACCGATCCGGATTTCTCTCCCGCGCTGCTGACGGACACCGCGGCCGGGGCATCGGTGCTGACGGCCTGCGACGCCGATGTAGCGGCCTTTCTGGGCCGCACGTTCGCCGACGCCCGCGTGCGTCACGAGCTGTCGGCGGGTCTGCGTTATTTCGCGGCCAAGGCGCCGCGCAGCGGCAATGCGCCGAAGCTGTTCGCGGTGGTGGAGAAGAGTGGCGCGCAGCTGTTCTGCTTCGACGGCTCCAGGCTGCTCGGGGCGGCATCGTACGGCTGCACTGACGCCGCGGACATGGCGTATTACGCCGTGGCTATGGCGCAGGCGTGCGGCGTGGCGGGACCGGAGCTTCAGTTCTATGTGGCGGGAGCGCCGTCCGTGCGTGAGGCTGTGGCCGGTACGCTGCGGCTCTTCGCACCCTGCGTGATGCCCTGGATTTTCCAGCCGTCGCCGTCGATGGCCGGTGTGGCCGCCGACATCCCTTTCTCACTGCTGATACTTCCGCTATGCGAATAATACGAGGCAAATACGGCCGTCGCCGCTTCGACGTGCCCGGCAACATCACGGCGCGCCCCACCACCGACTTCGCGCGCGAGAACATATTCAACGTGCTCGACAATCTCATCGACCTGGAGGGCGCGCGTGCGCTGGACCTTTTCGCGGGTACGGGCGCGATCAGTTTCGAGTTCCTGTCGCGGGGATGCGCCGAGGTAACGTGCGTGGAGAAGGCTCAGGTGCAGTACACGTTCATCCGCAGCGTGGCGGCGAAGCTCGGCGCCGACAATCTGCGCCAGGTGCGCGGCGACGCGCTGCGCTTCATATCGACGTGCTCGGCGACATTCGACATAATATTCGCCGACCCTCCCTACGATATGCCCGGCTTCGCGGAGGTGCCGGGCGCGATACTCGGCTCGAAGATGGTGCGCCCGGGTACACTGGTAGTGGTGGAGCACAGCAAGGCGCATGATTTCTCCGGGCTGCCCGGATTTCTGGAGCACCGGGTGTACGGGTCGGTGAATTTCTCGATATTTAGAGTTTAGAGTTTAGAAGTAAGAGGGGGTAGGGGCGCTTTTTGAGAGTGTCGGAGAAAATGTGTAATTTTGTGCGACATAATACTGAATATTCATGAACGACTATTACGCACTGCGCCTCGACGTAGAGCCTTGCTCCGCCGATGCCACCGACCTTCTGGCATATCTGCTGGGAGAGGCGGGATATGAAAGTTTTGTGCCCGACGAAAAGGGTCTCACGGCTTATGTGCCGGCCGCACTGTACAGCGATGAGGCCGTGCGCACAGCTCTTGAGGAATTCTGTTTCGACGCCACCGTCACAGCCAGCGCCGAGCTGGTGGAGGGCCGCGACTGGAATGCCGAATGGGAGCGCAACTATTTCCGTCCCATCGTTGTGGGCGAGCGCTGCGTGGTACACAGCTCGTTTCACACCGATGTGCCCAAGGCCGAGTACGACATCGTCATCGACCCGAAGATGGCTTTCGGCACGGGCCACCACGCTACGACCTCGCTCATACTCACCCGTCTGCTCGACATGGACCTTCAGGGACGCTCGCTCATTGACGTAGGCACCGGCACGGGCATCCTCGCCATCCTTGCAGCTATGCGCGGCGCCGTGCCTGTGGCCGGCATAGAGATTGACCGTTTCGCCTGGGAGAACGCCTGCGACAATGTGCGTCTCAACGGCCATCCCGAGATTGCCGTGCTGTGCGGCGACGCGTCGCTGCTTCAGTCTCTTGCGCCGGCCGATGTGGTCGTAGCCAACATCAACCGCAATGTCATCCTCGGCGATATCCGGGCTTACACAGCTGCAATGCGTCCAGGCGCCACGCTGCTGCTCAGCGGCTTCTATGAGGCTGACTGCGCCATGGTGGAGGAAGCGGCTGTAGCCGCAGGTCTTACGGCCGCAGGCCGCACTGTCCGCGACAACTGGGCCTGCGTCGAGCTGCACCGGTAATCACTTCCGAACAACTGCCTATGATTCGCTATAACTTTGACTGCGTGGTGGACCGCCATCACACATGTGCCACCAAGATAGAGGAGATGGAGGCCCGTTTCGGCCACCGCGACCTGCTGCCCTTCTGGATAGCCGATATGGATTTCGAGGCCTGTCCGGCCATCATCGACGCCCTGCGTCAGCGCCTCAATCACTCCGTGCTGGGTTATACCACTCCGCCGGAATCGTTCTGGCGGAGCATCGCCGGATGGCTGCACACGCGCCACGGCTGGGACGTTGACCCCGCAGAGCTGAGTTTCATGCCCGGCCTGAAGAAAGGCCTCGGGCTTTGCATCAACTATTTCTCACGTCCGGGCGACGCCATTGTCATTCAGCCGCCCGTGTATCATTCATTCCGTTCGGTGATAGAGGGCAACGGGCGCCGCGTGGCAGCCAACCCGCTGGTGCGCGATGCCGCCGGGCAGTACTCGATGGACTTCGAGGGGCTGACGCGTGTTATGCGCAACGAGCATCCGGCCATGATGATAGTGTGCAACCCGCACAATCCCATCGGCCTGCAGTGGGATGCGGCCACGCTGCGCCGTGTGGCCGACATATGCCGCGAGCACGGCGTGGTGCTTGTCTCCGACGAAATATACGGCGACATGATGCTCGGCGGCCGGCGGCATGTGCCCACGGCGTCGGTGTCCGACGTGGCCGCAGACATCACCGTCACGCTCGGCGCACCCAGCAAGACATTCAATATTCCGGGCATCGTCAGCGCATGGTCGGTAGTCAGGTCGCCCCGGCTGAGAGAGGGCTTTTATTCGTGGCTAAATGCTAGCGAGTTCAACGCTCCGCCCATCGTGTCGATGGTGGCTACACAGGCCGCCTACGAGCATGGCGGCGACTGGCTGGATCAGGCTCTCGCCTATCTCGACGCCAATGTTGACTATGCGGAATCTTTCCTGCGCGGGCATGTGCCGGACGTGCATCTGTGCCGCCCGCAGGCATCGTTCACGATGTGGCTTGACTTCCGCAAGTTGCGGCTGCCGCAGGACTGGCTCGTGCGCCTGCTCGTGGAGCGCGGACACATAGCGCTGAGCGACGGCCTGAGTTTCGGCCCCGGCGGCGAGGGCTTCATGCGCATGAATGTCGGCGTGCCGCGCAGCATCCTTTCCGAGGGTCTGGAGCGCCTGGCCGGGGCTGTCAGATCGCTTTCGAGCGAGGGAGCCCCGGCCGGCGAGCGCCGCACCGTGACGATTCCATTTGTCAAGATGCACGGCCTCGGCAACAATTTCATATACGTGGACTGCATGGACCGTTCGCTCGACAATCTTCAGGCGCTGGCCGTGGAGATGGGACGCCGCCACATGGGTATGGGCGCCGACGGCATCATCGCCATTCTGCCGGGCGGCGAGGACGCCGACTGCCGCATGCGCATATTCAACGCCGACGGCTCGGAGGCGCAGATGTGCGGCAACGGCATACGCTGCGCCGCAAAATACATTTACGACAACAATGTGGTGCCCCGCCGCAGCCGGCTGCGCATAGCCACACTAAGTGGCATAAAGACCGTGGACATCCACACAGGTCCCGACGGACTCACCGACAGCGTGCGCGTCGACATGGGGCGCGCCGTCTTCGATGCGTCCGAGGTGCCTGTGCGCTGTGATGCCGGGCGCATGGTCGACATGCCTGTGCCGGGCATAGACGGGCTTCGCCTCACGGCTGTTTCCACGGGCAATCCGCACGGCGTCGTGTTCGTCGACAGTTTCGACGGCGACATCGTCACCACTCTGGGCCCTCAGCTCGAGTGCCACTCTATCTGGCCCGAAAAGGCCAATATAGAGTTTGTGCGCGTGGACGGCCGGCACAGCCTCTCCATGCGAGCATGGGAACGAGGTGCCGGCGAGACAATGGCCTGCGGCACAGGTGCATGCGCGGCGGCTGCGGCAGCTGTAGCCACCGGTCGCGCCGAGTGGCCCCTTACAGTCAGGCTGATAGGCGGCAATCTGGAACTCGACTGCGATGCCGACGGCCATATACTGATGACAGGCCCCGCCGTCACGGTGTTCTCCGGCAACTATTACTGTCGGTAAGTGGTTCTGAAGATTGCAAAAATATCTGAAAATACGTATATAAATATTAAAAAATGCTTTCCGGCCTGATTTTTTGGCTGCGGCGTTATTTATATGTGAATCATAAGATGTAACTTTGTAGGGTAGGGGGTATAATGCCCTTGCTTACCTGATTGATATGAAGAAACATCTTGTACTCGCATTTCTTGCTTCGTTTGCCGTGACGGCTTCGGCCGCCCCAGCCGACGTTAAAGCGTCCATTCTGGAAGTCATCGGCTCGTACATGCCCGGAACCACAGGTTTCGGCGCCATAAAGGTAGACAGCATAGTCGATAGCCGCACCGGCACCGCGGTGTACTGCAACGAGGCTCTCTCGTACCTGCCTCTTGACGCCCGGCAGACAGCAGCACTGAAAGGCGAGATAGCATCGATTTTGGGAGCCGGGCCCTCGCGCCTGAAAATATATGCCGGCAGCCGCGAACTTGATGGCCTGGCTCTCTTCGCATCCCGTCCGCCGCGGGCGCCCCGCGAAAAGGACGGCTTTGTGCGCCGTCTTGACGCCGAGGCGGCTCCCGACGGCCTTGACGGCGCCAACATAGCCATGTGGCAGAGCCACGGATGGTATTTCGAGCCCAAGCTGAACCGCTGGGAGTGGCAGCGTGCACGCATCTTCCAGACGGTGGAGGACCTCTACACGCAGAGCTACGTGATGCCTTTCCTGATGCCTATGCTCGAGAATGCCGGCGCCTACGTGATGAGCCCGCGCGAGCGCGACACCAACACCGTGGAGATAATCGTGGACGGCGACGGGGGCTGCGCGCAGCCCGGATATGCCGACGACGCCACTGCCTGGAGCGATGCGGGTGTGGCAGCTTTCGCCCACACCACACCGATGCTGCGCGACACGCAGAATCCTTTCCGCGCCGGAACTGCCCGCCGTGCCGCCACAGTGCGCCGCGCCGACAAGGCCACCAAGGCTACCTGGACGGCCGACATCCCCGCCGACGGCACATACGCCGTGTACGTGAGCTACGCCGCCCTGCCTGACGCCACGACCGACGCCCGCTACACCGTGAATACGGCCGCAGGTCCTGTCGGCTTCTCCGTCAACCAGCGCATGGGAGCCGGCACGTGGATATATCTCGGGCATTTCCCGCTGAAGCAGGGCAGCCGGCCCGTGGTGGAGCTGAGCACTCTGTCGAAGAAGGCCGGACGGGCCGTCAGCGCCGACGCCGTGAAGATAGGCGGCGGCATGGGCAATGTGGAGCGCATCGTGAAGAACGGCACGGAAGGCATGGCCTACGACTACGTGGCAAGCGGTTATCCGCGCTTCACCGAGGGCGCGCGCTACTTCCTGCAGTGGGCGGGAGCGCCCGACAGCGTTTACACTCCCTCGGGCAATGTCAATGACTACAGCGACGACTACCGCAGCCGCGGCCTGTGGGTGAACTGGCTGGCGGGCGGCTCGTCGATGCTTCCCGGGCGCAAGGGCCTGGGCGTACCCGTAGACCTCAGTTTCGCGTTCCATACGGATGCCGGCACGACACTCAACGACAGCATCATCGGCACCCTCGGCATATACAGCACGGCCGGCGACAAGCTCGGCAACGGCAGCAGCCGCGACGCTTCGCGCGACCTCACCAACCTGGTGATGACAAGCATCGTGCGCGACGTGCGCGCGAAGTACGAGCCGCAGTGGACACGCCGCGGCATGTGGGACAAGAGCTACTACGAGGCCCGCGTGCCTGAGGTGCCCGCCATGCTGCTGGAGTTCCTCTCGCATCAGAATTTCGCCGACATGAAGTACGGTCTCGACCCCGAGTTCCGCTTCGACGTGTCGCGCGCCATCTACAAAGGCATGCTTCAGTTCCTCGCGCGTCGCGACGGACGCCCCTACGTGGTGCAGCCTCTCGCACCCGGCGCCTTCGCCATCCGCAAGGAGGGCCCGCAGACCTACCGCCTGACGTGGCGCGCCACGCCCGACAGCCTTGAGGCCACGGCGATGCCGGCCTACTATCTCGTGCAGCAGCGCGACGGCTCGGCCGGCGGCGCATTCCGCACTATAGCCAAGGTGGAGAGCCCCGAATACATCTATACTGCCACTGACGACGCAATCCACAGCTTCCGCATCGTAGCCGGCAACAGCGGCGGCGTGAGCTTCCCCTCCGAGGTGCTCGCCCTGCGCGACGCCCCGGGCGAGCCTGTGGTGATAGTCAACGGATTCACGCGTCTGAGCGCTCCGGATTGGTTTGACAGCGGCGAGATAGCCGGATTCTACGACGTGCGCGACCATGGCGTGCCTTATGTGCAGGACATTTCTTTCATCGGCAGCCAGTTTGAATTCCGCCGCGACATTCCCTGGATGGACGATGACGCCGCCGGCTTCGGCGCGTCGCGCGCCAACTACGAGGACCGCGTGATTGCCGGAAATACCTTTGATTTCGTGGCGTTGCACGGCGAGGCCGTGGCAGCCGCCGGCCGCGGCTTCGTGAGCGAGAGCGTCGAGAGTTTCTGCTCGGCGCCTCTGCGTCCGGGCGCTACTGTCGACCTCATTCTCGGCAAACAGAAAGAGTGCGCCAAAGGCCGCGGCGTCTTCGGCACACGCTACAAGACATTCCCCTCCGCGCTTCAGGACGCACTGCGCGCCCACACTGCCGCGGGCGGCGATGTGCTGGTAAGCGGCGCTTATGTAGCCACCGACCTGTGGGACAATTCGTTCAGCAGCAAGGAGGTCGCCGAGGCCGACCAGAAGTTCGCCACCGAGGTGCTCGGCTACCACTGGCGCGTCGGTCAGGCCACGGTGGAGGGCGATGCCTACGAGGTGCTCACTCCTTTCCCCGCCTTTACCGGAGGCCGCTGGCAGTTCTGCTCCGAGCTCAACGGCGAGTGCTATGCCGTGGAGTCGCCCGACTCGTTCTATGCTTCCGACAAGGAGCACGGATGCACGCTTATGCGCTACGGCGAGAATAACCTTGTGGCCGGCACGGCCTTTGCTCCGGGCACCTACCGCACCGTAGTGCTCGGCTTCCCCTTCGAAGTGATCCGCGGCGCTGACGCCCGCGCGGCGCTCATGAAGCAGGTGCTTGACTTCTTTCACGATAAAAACAAATAATTACATATCCCTAATACCCTAAAATGATGAAATCCACAGTGTACTGCTTCCTGCCTTATATCGACCGTGCCCAGGTCGGCGAGACAGTCTCCATACTCGCGGCCGACCCTGCCGTTGCCCGTATATTCCTGCTGGCAGGCCCCGATGCCGACTTTGCCGGCGCTCCCGAGGGCTGCGAGGTGATAGCCGCCCCCGACGGCCTCAAGGCCAGCACGACGGTGCGCGCCATCGCCGAAGCCGCCAAGGGCAGCGACTATGTGCTCCTATATAATAAGTATGACCGCCTTGTGCCAGGCTACCACGCTCTTGAGCGCATGCTCCGCATCGCAGCCGACAGCGGCGCCGGCATGCTTTATGCCGACAGCTACGCCGTGGATGCCGAGGGACACCGCACCAACGCCCCGGTCATCGACTATCAGGAAGGCTCGCTGCGCGACGACTTCAATTTCGGTTCGCTGCTGATGTTCAGTACCTCGGTGCTGACTCTGGCCGTCGCCGGCATGACGGCCGACTACAAGGCCGCCGGCCTCTACGACCTGCGTCTGCGCGTGAGCCGTATAGCTCCCGTAGTACACATCAACGAGTATCTATACACCGACATTGCCGGAGTGCGCAAGGGCGGCGGCGAGCAGATCTTCGACTATGTGGACCCGCGCAACCGCGCCTCGCAGATAGAGATGGAGCAGGCCTGCACCGACCATCTCAAGGCCGTGGGCGCCTATCTGGAGCCGGTGTTCGACAAGATTGAATTCGGCGAGGAGGAGTTTCCCGTCGAGGCCAGTGTGGTGATTCCCGTGCGCAACCGTGTGCGCACCATCCGCGACGCTATCCGCAGCGTGCTCTCGCAGCAGACCGACTTCCCGTTCAATCTCATCATCGTCGACAACCACAGCACCGACGGCACCACAGAGGCCATCGACGAATTCGACGATCCGCGTATCATCCACGTGGTGCCCGAGCGCGACGACCTCGGTATAGGCGGATGCTGGAACATGGCTGTGGACCGTCCCGAGTGCGGCAAGTTCGCCGTTCAGCTCGACAGCGATGACGTGTACAGCGGGACTGATACGCTGGCAAAAATCGTCCGCGCTTTCTACGAGCAGAACTGCGGCATGGTGGTGGGCACCTACTGCCTGACCGACATCGACATGAACACCATCCCGCCCGGCGTCATCGACCACAAGGAATGGACGCCGGAGAACGGCCGCAACAACGCCCTGCGCATCAACGGCCTCGGCGCACCGCGCGCATTCTATACCCCCATGTTGCGTGCTATCCGCGTGCCAAATACAAGCTACGGCGAGGACTATGCGCTGGGTCTTGCATTCTCGCGCCACAATCAGATAGGCCGCATCTACGACGTGCTGTACTACTGCCGCCGCTGGGAGGACAACAGCGACCACGCCCTCGACATCAACAAGACGAACGCCAACAATCTTTATAAGGACCGCATACGTACCTGGGAACTCCAGGCGCGCAAGGCAATGCTCGCACAGAATGATTGACACAGCCGCTTTCATAACGGCGCAACGCGCCGAATGGCCCCTGGCCGCCCGCAACTTCGATGCCCTCGAGGGCGTAGAGGTGCGCAGCATAGCCATGCCCGGGATGGACATCAAGGTGCAGTTCAATCCTGCGCGCATAGTCAGCAGCGGCGCCAAAGTGGACGCACGCTCGCTGGCCGAGCGCCCGTGCTTTCTCTGCGAGAAGAACCGCCCGGCCGAGCAGCGCGGCATAGACTGGCGCGGCTACACGGTGCTGGTGAATCCTTTCCCGATATTTCCGAGACATCTCACCATACCCGCTGTCGGGCATACCCCTCAGCGTATACAGGGCCGCGTGGCCGACATGCTTGCCCTGGCCGCCGAGCTGCCCGGCTACACGGTGTTCTACAACGGTCCGCGTTGCGGAGCCTCTGCGCCCGACCACATGCACTTTCAGGCGGGCAACAGCGATTTCCTGCCTATATGGCAGGCGCTTGACGCCGCGCCGCTGCGCACAGTGGCCGACGACGGTGCGGGCACGAGGCTGAACGTATGCACGGCTCTGCCTGTGAATGTTTTCGTTGTGGATGCCGCTACGCCGGAGGCCGGCGAGCGCATGTTCGAGCGCCTGTACAGAGTATTGCCGGAGGGCGAGGAAGAACCCATGATGAATCTGCTTGCCGCCGGCAGCCGCCTCGTGGTTGTGCCGCGCAAGCGCCACCGTCCCAGCTTCTACGGTACGGAAGGCGAAGGATGCATGCTGCTCAGCCCGGCCAGCGTCGACATGGGAGGCGCATTCATCACCCCGCGCCGCGAGGATTTCGACCGCCTTGACGCGCAGTTGCTCGCCCGAGTGTTCGACGAGCTGTGTCTCGATACGGAGCAAATAGAAGAAATATCAAATAAAGTGTCTTAAAATGAATGATGATAACAAGATGCCGGTCGTGACTGTAGGCATAATGACAGCCCCCTGGGTAGAGATAGTGCTTCACGGCGCCTACCGGCGCAAGAGCGACGGGGCCAAGGTGGAAGGCACCCTAACCGCGCAAAACGACACCACCACCAAAACCTACAACACAAAGAAATCACAATAACACAAAAAAGAAAGAGACATGACAA
>URSD01000044.1 GCA_900550395.1 uncultured Porphyromonadaceae bacterium
TTCGAAAAATTCCGATTTTATCTGAAATATTCAATTCTCAGAAGCTTTGACAATGGAGGTTTTGCAACACCCTCTTGCACAACTTCTGGCAGCCGCGAATTCTGAAAATCTGACAATAAACTCGGACGTCGTGCAACCCGCCATCCGGCGGGTTGATACGTTTGTGGCGCTTCTACCGCGAGTACGTCGCTCCCTATGGTCGCTCCTTAACTCGCGGCTAACCGGATTCAACCCGCGACGAGCGCGGGTTGTTCTTGTTTTATCGGACTATTTCATACGTTGACGCGGAAGATACAGCAGCCGCGTATCTTGCAGCACTCGCCGAAGGAAAGGTTCTTTACGTTCCTCCAACCTCCATAGAGATGGGCAAGAGGAAGTTTGTAACAAAGTTAAACAGGTATAAAATTCAAACTAAACGGCGGCGCCCTCAAGGGACGCCGCCGTTGTCGCGTCATGCCGTTGCGCAGCTCACTCGGCGGGATGGCCGGTGCGCTGCGTCTCGTCGAGCATCAGCTCGTATATCTGGCGGGTGTCGCGTGCGGTGAGGCGGTAGTAGCCGCCTATCTCCTCGCCTTTGTCCTCGTGCAGTTTGGCAACGAGCAGGTCGATGTCGGGCTCGGTTATGCCCAGGGCCTTCAGCGTGAGGGGCATGCGCAGCACGGCGCTGAAGAACGCCCGCAGCTGTGCCACGGCCTCGATAGCCGCCGAACGGTCGTCCGGAGCCTGCACGCCGAAGACGCGGCGGCCGAGCTGTGCCACCTTCGACGGCTTGTGGTGCGCCATGAAGGCCATCCATGCCGGGAACACGACGGCAAGGCCTGCGCCGTGTGTCACGCCGTAGACGGCGCTCAGTTCGTGCTCCATCGCGTGGCTTGTCCAGTCCTCCTTGCGGCCGCAGCCGGTCAGGCCGTTGTGGGCCAGGGTGGAGGCCCACTCTATGTTGGCGCGGGCGTCGTAGTCGGTAGGGTCGACAAGCGCTTTCGGCGCCACGTCCACGAGAGCCATGAGCAGGCCTTCGGCGAGGCGGTCGGTCACCTCTACGCCTCGGGTGGTGGAGAAGTAGCGTTCCATGATGTGGCTCATCATGTCCACGATGCCGCACGACGTCTGCCAGGCCGTGAGGGTGAATGTCAGCTCGGGGTTGATGACGGCGAAGCGCGGCCGCAGTATGCTGTCGGTGCGGAGGCTTATCTTGTGCAGGCCTTCGCTGCGGGTGATGACGGCATTGCCGCTGCCCTCGCTGCCGGCGCCGGGGATGGTGAGCACCACACCCACGGGCAGGGCTTCCTTTATGACGGCCTTTCCGGCGAAGAAGTCCCAGAAGTCGCCTTTGTACGGAATGCCTGCCGCGATGGCCTTGGCGGTATCTATGACGGAGCCGCCGCCCACGGCGAGCAGGCCGTCGATGTTGCGGTTGCGTCCGAGTTCTATTCCCTTGTACACGAGCGTGTCGACGGGATTGGGCTGGACTCCGCCCAGCTCTACGATGTCTATGCCTATGGCGCTCAGTGAGTTGCGCACACGGTCGAGGAGTCCGTTGGTCTTGACGTATTTCTGCCCGTAGACAAGCATGATCCGGCGTGCTCCCGTCAGATAGGTGAGCATTCCGGTCTTTTCCTCGCTGCCTCTGCCGAATTCGAAGAGGGTGGGGGCATAATAGGTGAAGTTATCCATAATGTGGTGTATATCTTTGGCTTTATAACGGCATGCGGCCGCCGATTGTTCGCCGTCCTTGAAAAATATGCCGGCTCAGAGGTATAGTATGCTCACGACGCTGCGCGCGTGCGGTCCGGCGAAGAGCCGGGCGCGTATCTGCGATGCGCCTGCGGGCTTAAGCGGCGTGGTGTAGGCGGGGCTTTCCTCCGTAGGGTCGGAGCCGTCGAGCGTGTAGCGTATGGTGCCGTAGCCGTCGCCGTAGGCCGAGTTCATCTCCACGAGGCCGTCCTCGCGCAGCCGCAGTCCCGGCTGGCGCATGAGGTGGTCGAGGCCGAGAGAGTCCCAGCGGGGCATTTCGGCGGTGATGCTGCCGAAGTATTCCTCGTCGGAGATGGTGGCTTCGGCGTGGTGGGCGCGTTCGGCCGCGCCGAGCAGGCGGGGCAGGAAATAGCGCTGCACCATCTGCGGCGAGCGCACGGTCTCGGCGAAGAGGTGGCACGATATGCCTCGCACGTTCTTCAGGGTCTCCGGGTCAGCGTCGCAGAGCAGCTTGCGCGTGGCGTGCAGCGGACGGAACTCGTCCACGAGGCCGCCCCACGTCAGGCCGGGCTCTTCGGGGTGCGTGGTCGGGGTCTGGTCGAAGTAGAGATAGTTGACGTTGCTGAGAATCAGCGGATACCCCATCTCGGCGATGCGGCGGCCGGTGTCGCCGGCGTGGAGCCAGCAGTTGACGGCGCGCACGGTGGGGCGTACGCTGTCGGTGTAGGCCTCGGAGTGGCCCACGGCCACCTCCTGCCATCCCGCTATGCTGAGTCCGCGGTCGGCGGCCATGCGCGACAGCCGTCCCACGAAGTAGGCGTGCAGCTCGCTCTGCGACTTCATGCCGTGGCGCTCCATAAAGTCGCGGGCCACGCTGCTGCCGTCCCAGCACCGGCGGGGCACCTCGTCGCCGCCGATGTGGATGGTGCGCAGCGGCACGCCGGCTCGGCGGAAAAGTTCGGCCGTAGCGTCCATCACGGCGCCCCAGAAGCGGTAGGGGCCTTCGAGCGCGGGATTGAGCACGTTGTCGTGGTAGTCCTGCGCCGAGTTGTAGACGCTGGTGTCGCCGTCGTGTATCAGGCGCATGGAGTCGTCGCCGGTGTGGCGGCGGCGTGCCTCCATGGCGCGTATGGCCGCGCGGGTGTGGCCCGGCGCGTCGAATTCCGGAATGATTTCGATGCCGAGGGAGTCGGCGGTGCGTATCAGGTCTATGAATTCGTCGGTGGTGTAGAAACCGTTGGCCGGCGTGTCGGTGGCGTCGGGGTTGCCGTCGCCGCTGTATATCTGCTTGAGGAAGTCGACGTCGTCGCTGCGCGTGTAGCCGCGGCGTGCGCCCACGGCCGTCAGCTCCGGCAGGCCGGGTGTCTCCATGCGCCATGCCTCGTCGTCGCCCAGGTGGAAGTGCAGCACGTTCAGGCCATAGTCGGCCATCAGGCGCATCATCCGTTTTACTTCGGGGGCGGTGGTGAAGTTGCGCGCCACGTCCAGCATCAGGCCGCGGTAGGGATAGTCGGCCCAGTCCTCTATCTCTGCGGCGGGCAGAGTGCCGTCCGGCGCGGTGGCTTCCTCGATTTTGCGCAGCAGGTGGTGCAGCGCGCGGGGCTCGTTGGTGTGTATGCGCAGCACGGGAGAGCCGTCGAGGGTCAGGCGGGCGTAGGCGGGACGCGGGTCCGTGTCGGCCACGTATTCAATGCTCTGCGGGGCCTTGACGCGGCCGCCGGTCAGGGTCAGCTTCTTCAGGGTGGGTACGCCGCCGTAGGGGCCTGGGCGCAGGGCCGTGCGCAGCGAGTCGTTGACGGCGAATGCCTCGGGGCCGTAAATCATGCCGTCCTTCTCTCCGTTGCGCCACTGGTCGGGGCGCTCCGTGTTGCTGTGGCGCGAGGTGCGGCAGCGCACGGGACGTCCGTCCGCTATCAGGTGCATGCCGTCGGGGCGGTAGGAGGCGTGGAGCAGCGGCGCGCGGGTCTCGATGTCGACCACTACCGTATCGCCCGGGGCGGCTGCGGCCAGGCGCGGCGACATGACGGCGAAGTAGCCCGGAAGAATCTCCAGCAGCGTGTCGGCGGGATTGACAGCGCTCATGGGGCGCTTGAACATGCAGAAAGCGAAGCCTTCGGCACCATCGGGAACTACCGTAAAACGCTGAATGTGAGATGCGCGGCCATTGTCATTGGTGCGGTTGCCCAGAGTCTGCCAGTCGATGCTGCCGGCGGCGCCGGCCGAAGCGGCGGTGAGCGCGAGGGCGAGAAGAACGGATGTCTTTTTCATGGAAATGTGTTTGGTACGGCAAATATACGGCTTTTTATAAAAAAAATAGGGGGTAAGTACAAAAACTACATTCAACCCCCCTGTTCGTGTATTAACTTTGTGCCCAAAAAAAGAGGAGGAGATTATGAACCACGATGTGATAGCGGCATTCAAGACCATTTTCTCGGCATTCGGAGGAGTGATGCTGGGAGTGGCTTTGCCGGTGATACCTTACGCCTCGGTGTGTACGCTGATGGTGATTGGCGAGACGGCTACGGCGTGGCGCCTGGGGAGGCGCGCTGCGGCCATGAAAGGGAGGCGCCGCGCGCAGGGAGTGGTGCGGTCGGCGCGCATCGGCGTCATGCTGTCGACGCTGTGCAGGGTGTATGCGTTGCTTCTGATGGCGAGGGCCGTGCAGACGGTGATACTCGACCCCGACTGGCATATGGACCTGGTGCGCGTGGTGGCTGCGGCCGTGTGTCTGTGGCAGGCGCTGTCGATGCTGGAGAACGAGGCGTCGTGCTGCGGCTCGCGCTGGGCGCGCATAGCGCGGCGGTGGCTCATCGACAACACCGAGCGCCGCGCGGGCATCTCGCTCGACGAGCTGAGGGAGGACGCCGGCTCAGAACGTGCAGGTGAATGTGAAACCCGGAGCGCCGCCGACGGAGGACGGCAGGAGCGATGACTGCACGCCGCGCCTGCGGGCGGCTTCGGCGCGCGCGGGATTGCCTATGCACAGACCCAGCACCTCGTTGACGGGATCGATGAGGAAGGCCACGATATTGCCTGCCACCTTCGAGCCCCACAGCCGATAGTCGTCCTCCACGAGCTTGCGCTTCAGGCGGTAGAAGCCCTCGCCTATGAGGCTGCCTATGCCGGGGGTGACTATGCAGTCCTGGATGGAGGGTCGCTCCATGAACGCCTCGATGCCGAATTCCCAGAAGACGTTGCTGATGAGCGACGAGTACAGCATCGACTGCCAGAAATTGAATCCGCACGAGCGCGCCGACATGAAGTAGACGGCTCCGGCGTAGGGGTGCATCACGTAGTTGAAGATCCAGTTGTCCTTGTCCCAGGCTATGCCTTTCTTGATGACGTTTCGGTACCAGCGCTTGAACATCGGCACGTTCCGGATTTCGGCGCGGTTCCAGCTCGTGGCGTCTTCCGGCAGACATTCGAGCACGCCGAGTGTACCCACCATGGCGCCGGCGTATACGGCCGTATTGAGCCACAGGCGGTGCCAGTCGGGCGTGCTGCCGGTCCATGAATACGGGAGTTCGTAGGGCGGTACTGGTGTATGGCTGTCGAGGCTGTGGTCGATTTCCGCGCAGTAATCCGTCACAATGACGGCCGATGCCCTCAGCGAGTCGGGATCTGGGGTGTAAACCAGGGTAGGCGTTCCGTCAGTGGTGTATGGCACCACGCGGGGCGTGTCTGCGGCTTCAGCGCAGGGTGTGGCCGCAAGGGCTGTGATGAATATGATGGATGATAGGATAAATTTCATAGCGTAATGGGTGAATCATAATGTCATGTTCTATGATTACAACACAAAATTAGAGGTTTTGACGGTGCGGGCAAAAACAATCGGACAAATATACCAATATTGCGTCCGATTTAGCGCATTTTAAGATAATGAATTTTGATGTGTGTGGGCTTTTTCTTACCTTTGTGCGTTATAAAGATAACCAAATTCACCATATCTGTTATGAGCAATATCCGCGTAAATATAGACGACGCTCTCGGCACCGTGAGCGAGCGCGCCGTAGAAGCGATGGCCACTGAAGTGCGCAACAGCGTCCGTACTCTTGTCGAGGGCACGGGCGAGGGCAACGACTTCCTGGGCTGGATACATCTGCCCGAGGAAATCGACAATTCCCTCATCGACGACATCAACGCCACTGCCGCGCGTCTGCGCAGCGAGTGCGAGGTCGTAGTGGTGGTCGGCATCGGCGGCAGCTATCTCGGCGCCAAGGCCGTGATCGAGGCCATGACAAATCCCTTCGAGGAGACAAAGCCCCGTGTGGTCTTCGCCGGCCACAACATCAGCGAGGACTATCTCGCCCAGCTCCAGCAGTACCTGGAGGGCAAGCAGTTCGGCGTCATCGTCATCAGCAAGAGCGGCACCACCACCGAGCCCGCCATCGCTTTCCGTCTGCTCAAGGCTCAGCTTGAGGCCGCCGCAGGCAAGGAGGCCGCCGCACGCCGCATCGTAGCCATCACCGACGCCAAGCGCGGCGCGCTGCGCACTCTGGCCGACAACGAGGGCTACACCACCTACGTCATTCCCGACAACGTGGGCGGCCGCTTCTCCGTGCTCACTCCCGTAGGCCTTCTGCCCATCGCCGTCGCCGGCCTCGACATCAAGGCTCTCGTGGAGGGTGCGCGCGCACGCCAGCAGGCCATGCTCGCCGGCAGCGACAAGAGCGCCGAAGTGTATGCCACCACGCGCAACGCCCTCTACCGCAGCGGCAAGAAGATAGAGATTCTCGTCAACTTCAACCCGCGTCTCCACTACTTCGGCGAGTGGTGGAAGCAGCTCTACGGCGAGAGCGAGGGCAAGGACCACAAGGGCATCTATCCCGCATCAGTCGACTTCTCCACCGACCTGCACTCCATGGGTCAGTGGATTCAGGAAGGCGAGCGCACCATCTTCGAGACTGTAATCTCCGTGGCCAATGTCGACCACGAGCTGCGCATACCCACCGACGCCGAAAACCTCGACGGCCTCAACTTCCTCGCCGGCAAACGCGTCGACGAAGTGAACAAGATGGCCGAGCTGGGCACACGCCTGGCCCACGTGGACGGCGGCGTGCCCAACATCCAGGTCACCATTGACCGCATCGACGAGGCCAATCTCGGCGCCCTCATTTACTTCTTTGAGGCTGCCTGCGGCATCAGCGGCTACATCCTGGGCGTGAACCCCTTCAACCAGCCCGGTGTGGAGGCCTACAAGCGCAACATGTTCGCCCTGCTGGCTAAGCCCGGCTATGAGGCCGAAACCGCGGCCATCCGCGATCGCATCGGCTGATGTTCGGTCTTACGCCAGGCCCCATAGGGGTATTCGATTCGGGCTTCGGAGGGCTTACGGTGCTTGCTCATCTGCAGCAGGCACTGCCCGATGCCGATTTCGTATATCTCGGTGACAACGCGCGCGCGCCCTACGGCACGCGCGCGTTCGACGCCGTTTACGGCTTCACCCTCGAGGCCGTGCGCCATCTGTTCGGCATGGGCTGCCCGCTGGTGATTCTCGCCTGCAACACGGCGTCGGCCAAGGCTCTGCGCACCATCCAGCAGCGCGACCTGCCCACGCTGGCTCCCGACCGCCGCGTGCTCGGCGTCATCCGTCCCACGGCCGAGGCCGTAGGGTCGATGTCGCGCACCGGCGTGGTCGGCATTCTGGGCACACCCGGCACGGTGGCTTCCGGCAGCTACGACATCGAGGTGGAGAAGCTGCATCCCGGCTTCCGCGTCGTGGCCGAGGCCGCGCCCATGTGGGTGCCGATAGTGGAGAACGGCTATGCCGGCTCGGAGGGCGCAGTGTGGTTCGTGCGCGAGGCCGTCGACAGGCTTCTGCGGCGCGACCCGCGAATCGACGCTATCATCCTGGGCTGCACGCACTATCCGCTGCTGTACCCGGCCATCCGCACCGCCGTGCCCGCCGGCATAGAGGTCGTGAGCCAGGGACCCATCGTGGCCGCGAGCCTCACCGACTATCTGCGCCGCCACCCCGACATCGACGCCGCCGTCACCCGCGGAGGCGTCACGCGCTATCTCACCACCGACGACGCCGATTCCTTCGCCCGCAAGGCCTCGGTCTTCCTCGGGCGAGAAATCACCGCATCACGCACAACTCTGGGCCGCGCACAGCCCTGACATCATACAAGAACAATGAAGAAACTCCTGCTCATACTTGCCGCCTCAGGCATGCTTCTCGCCTCGGCCAGCGCAGCGACCACCCGCAGCAACAAGTCGGAAGTGTCGCGCAACCTCATCATCTTCAACAGCCTCTTCAAGGAGTTGCAGACGAACTACGTCGACACCATCGACGCCACCGGCTCGATGCGCACGGCCATCGACGCCATGCTCTCCGAGATAGACCCCTACACGGAGTACTACCCGGCCGATGAGGAGGACAAGCTGCTGAGCATAAGCACGGGCCAGTTCAGCGGCGTGGGCAGCACCATCCAGCGCCGCGGCCGGGAAGTGCTCTTCACGGAGCCGCAGTGGAACTCGCCGTCGCGCCGCGCCGGAGTGCGCCACGGCGACCGCATCCTGCGCATCAACGGCGACACCGTCGGACCCGACATGGACATCAGCGAGGTGAGCAAGCGGCTGCGCGGTCAGGCCGGCACGCACGTCGTGGTGGATGTGCGCCGTCCTTACGCCGAGGACTCGCTGCTGACCTTCGACATCGTGCGCGGTGTCATCAAGGTCGACCCCGTGCCCTACGCCGGCGTGCTCCCGGACAGCACCGGCTACATACGCATCACCACCTTCAGCGAGAAGACGGCCGGCAAGGTGCGCGACGCCGTGGCCGAAATCATGCGCACGCCGGGCCTGCGCGGCATCATCATCGACCTGCGCGGCAACGGCGGCGGCCTGCTGGAGAGCGCCGTGCAGGTGGCCGGCAATTTCGTCGACAAGGGCACCGAGATAGTGCGCACGCGCGGGCGCGACGCGCAGAACGAGAAGGTGTACAAGACCACGCAGCAGCCGCAGGCGCGCCGCGTGCCTCTGGTTGTGCTCACCGACGGCGGCACGGCATCGTCGTCGGAAATCGTGGCCGGCTCGCTTCAGGACCTCGACCGCGCCGTCATCCTCGGCGAGCGCAGCTACGGCAAGGGGCTGGTGCAGACAGGGCGCCCCGTGCCCTACGGCGGCTACATGAAGGTGACGACGGGGCGCTACTACATCCCCAGCGGACGCCTCATACAGGCCATTGACTACAGCCACCGTGACGAACGCGGCAATGTGACGCGCATCCCCGACAGCCTTACCACCGTCTATCATACCCGCCTCGGACGCGAGGTGCGCGACGGCGGAGGCATCACGCCCGACTTCAAGGTCGAGCCTAAGGATATGAACCGCCTTATCTACAATCTGATAGCCGACAACTGGGTGTTTGACTACGCTACGCGCTACGCCGCCGGGCACCCCGACGGCATAGGCTCGCCCGACAGCTTCGAGGTGGACGACAGTATTTTCGCCGACTTCAAGAAATTCATCGACCCCGCGCGCTTCAACTACGACAAGGTGTGCGAAAGCGGCCTGAAGCTTCTGCGCGAGGCCGCCGTGCGCGAGGGCTACATGAACGACAGCGTGGCCGCACAGTTCGCGCGCCTCGACACTCTGCTGCGCCACGACCTGAACCATGACCTCGACCACAACCGCGAGGACATCGTAGACCTTCTGGACGTGGAGATAGGCCAGCGCTACTTCTCCGAGGCCGACCAGGTGCGCCGCGCGCTGCGCCGCGATGCCGTGGCCGACTCCGCCCGCGCCCTGCTTCACAACCCCGACCGCTACCGCGACCTGCTCCTGCCCAAAGGCAAGAGCCCGAAACCCTGACGCACAGCCATGCAGCTCTCAGACATTACAGCCAAATTCATGACGCCCGCCAGGGCTAAAGCCCTGAAAGCGGCGCTGAAGACGGGCCACGCCACGGCTTACGGCCTGGCGGGTTCGGCTCCGGCCGTGCTGCTCGCCACCATGCCGCGTCAGCAGGGGCCGGTGCTTGTGGTTGGCGACTCGCTTGACGATGCCGGCTATCTGTATTTCGACCTTGTGCGGCTGTGCGGCGAGCACGCCGTGGCCATGCTGCCGTCGGGCTACAAGCGCGACATAAAGTACGGCCAGCCCGACGAGCCCAGCCGCATCCTGCGCGTGGAGGCCCTGCAGCGCATAGCCGCCGGTACGCTGCGCTTCGTGGTGAGCTATCCCGAGGCGTTGGCCGAGAAGGTGGCGAGCGCGCAGTCGCTCGACGAGCACACGCTGAGCCTGCGGGTGGGTGCCACGGTGGACATCACCGACACGCAGCGCTGGCTGCGCGACAACGGCTTCCGCCACGAGGACTATGTGTACGAGCCCGGCCAGTACGCCGTGCGCGGCTCCATCCTCGACATCTACCCCTACAACAACGAGCTGCCCTACCGTATCGACTTCTTCGGCGACGAGATAGACAGTGTGCGCGAGTTTAACGTGGAGACGCAGCTCAGCGAGCGCAAGCTCGACGAGGTGCGCGTCACGGCCAATGTGGCTTCCGGCGACGGCGGCAGCTCCTTGCTCGAATTCATGGCGCCGGACACGCTCGTGGCCGTGCGCTCCACCACCTTCGTGGCCGAGCGCGTGGCGGCAGTGGCCGCTGAGACGCCTGCTGAGGCGGCCGTCATCACCGGCGAAGGCGAGGCCGACGCGCTCAGCAATGTAGTGGACGCCGGGCGCTTCGCCGCCTGCTACGGCCGACTGCCGCGCCTGGAGCTCAGCGGCGCGGCCGATGTTGCAGCCGGCACAAAGGCGGCGATAGGCTTCGAGTGTACGCCGCAGGCCATATACCATAAGAATTTCGACCTGATAGCCGGGTCGTTCGGCAAACTGCTTGCCGACGGCTACACGCTGTGCATCCTCAGCGACAACGAGCACCAGTTTGAGCGCCTGCGCGCCATCTTCGCCGACCGCGGCGACGACATCGACTTCACAGCCGTGGACGGCACGCTGCACGAGGGCTTCGTGGACCACGCCACGCGCACGTGCGTCTTCACCGACCATCAGATTTTCGACCGCTTCCACAAGTACACCCTCAAGAGCGACCGCGCGCGGTCGGGTCGCATGGCCCTGTCGCTGAAGGAACTCGGACAGATAGAACCGGGCGACTACATAGTACACGTGGACCACGGCGTAGGCCGCTTCGCGGGCCTGCTTCGCACCGACGTGGGCGGCCGCACGCAGGAGATGATAAAGCTGGTGTACGCCAACAACGACATCATCTTCGTGAGCATCCACGCCCTGCACAAGCTCGCCAAGTACCGCGGCAAGGAGGGCGAGCCGCCTAAGGTCAACCGCATAGGCACAGGCGCCTGGGCGCGCATGAAGGAGCGCACCAAGAGCAAGCTCAAGGACATAGCGCGCGACCTCATACGCCTCTATGCCGAGCGCAAGCAGCAGAAGGGCCACGCGTTCGCACCTGACAGCTATCTGCAGCACGAGCTCGAGGCTTCCTTCATATATGAGGATACGCCCGACCAGCTGACGGCCACGCAGGCCGTGAAGGCCGACATGGAGAGCGAGCGCCCGATGGACCGCCTTATCTGCGGCGACGTGGGCTTCGGAAAGACCGAGATCGCTATCCGCGCCGCGTTCAAGGCCGCGACCGACGGCAAGCAGACGGCAGTGCTCGTGCCGACGACAGTGCTTGCCTACCAGCATTACCAGACATTCAGCCAGCGTCTGGCCGATTTCCCGGTGCGGGTGGACTACCTCTCGCGGGCGCGGTCGGCCAAGGAGACGAAGGCCATACTCGACGACCTCGCCGCGGGCAAGATAGACATAATCATAGGCACGCACAAGCTGATAGGCAAGTCTGTAAAGTTCAAGGACCTGGGGCTGCTCGTCGTGGACGAGGAACAGAAGTTCGGCGTGGCCGTCAAGGAGAAGCTCAAGCAGCTGAAGGTGAGTGTCGACACCCTGACCATGAGCGCGACACCCATACCGCGCACCCTCCAGTTCTCGCTGATGGGCGCGCGCGACCTCTCGTCCATCACCACTCCGCCGGCCAACCGTCACCCGATAGTCACCTCCGTAAACTCCCGCAGCGACGACATCGTGGCCGAGGCCGTTAACTTCGAGATGGCGCGCGGCGGCCAGATATTCGTCATCAACAACCGCATAGAGGGCCTCTACGAACTTGAGAACATGGTGAAGCGCCTCGTGCCGGACGCGCGCACCGTCGTTGCCCACGGACAGATGCCTCCCGAGAAGCTGGAAAAGACGATAGCTGACTTCGTGGCCCACGACTATGACGTGCTGCTGGCGACCACCATAGTGGAAAGCGGCATCGACATGCCGAACGTGAACACCATCATCGTCAACAACGCCCAGAATTTCGGCCTCAGCGAGCTGCACCAGCTGCGCGGCCGCGTGGGCCGTAGCTCGCGCAAGGCGTTTTGCTATCTGCTCGTGCCTCCGGGTCTGCCCCTGAGCGATGTGGCGCGCCGCCGCCTCCAGGCCATCGAGAGTTTCTCCGACCTCGGCTCGGGCATACACATAGCCATGCAGGACCTCGACATACGCGGCGCGGGCAATCTGCTCGGCGCCGAGCAAAGCGGCTTCATCGCCGACCTGGGCTACGAGACTTATCAGAAGATACTCAAGGAGGCCGTCACGGAGCTGCGCACGCAGGAGTTTGCCGACGCGGTCAAGGCCGAGACCTCAACGGCCGGCGGCGAGAACGACGGCTCGGACGACTTCGTGGCCGACTGCACCGTGGAGACCGACCTCGAGCTGCTGCTGCCCGCCACGTATGTGCCGCAGGAGGGCGAGCGCATAGCCCTCTACCGCGAGCTCGACAGCATAGAGCGCGAGACGGAACTGCGGGCCTTCGCCGAACGGCTTGTCGACCGCTTCGGCAAGATACCGCCGGAGACGGCCGAGCTGCTGCGCATACCGCACCTGCGCCGCCTGGCCCGCCGCCTGGGCATAGAGAAGGTGGCGCTGAAGCAGGGCGCCATGTACCTCTACTTCGTGGGCGACGACAATGTGGCTTACTATCAGAGCGCGATGTTCGGGCGCCTCGTGCGCTATCTGCAACTGAACACCGACCGCGTGCGCATCCGCGAGAACGGCAGCCGCCGCAGCTTCGCCATCCGTTCGGTAGCCACGGTGGAGGCGGCCGTAGGCATACTCGACACCATGCTGTCGCTCGACCCTGCATAAAAAATACCCTCTAAATACCCTCTAAAACAGATTAGATTATGAAATTAGTGTCGTGGAATGTCAATGGCCTCCGGGCTGTGCTCGGAAAGGGCTTCAAGGAGACGATATATGCTCTTGACGCGGACGCCGTGTGCGTACAGGAAACCAAAATGCAGCCCGAACAGATGACGCACACGCTTGACGACGGAGGGTACTCGCTGTACTGGAACTCGGCAGAGCGCCGCGGCTACAGTGGAACCGCCACGGCCACTCGGCGCAAGCCTCTGGCCGTGGAGAGGGGAGACTTTGACAACGAGGGGCGCGTGCTCACGCTCGACATGGGGACGTTCTATCTCGTAAATGTGTATTCGCCCAACTCGCAGGGCGAGCTCGCGCGTCTGCCTTACCGCCTTGAGTGGGAAGCGAATTTCCGCGATTATCTGCGCCGCCTCGATGCGGAGAAGCCCGTGGTGGTGTGCGGCGACCTCAACGTGGCTCACAACGATATAGACCTGGCGCGTCCGGCCGACAATCATTTCAGCGCGGGCTTCAGCGACGAGGAGCGCGCCGCGTTCGGCACCCTGCTCTCGGAGTGCGGACTGGTGGACACCTTCCGTCTGCTGCATCCCGACGACTGCGGCGCCTACTCCTGGTGGAGCTACCGCATGCGGGCGAGGGAGAGGAACGTGGGCTGGCGTATAGACTACTTCCTCGTGAGCCGCCGCATCGCGGATTGCGTCACAGCCGCGACCATACACAGCGAAATCGAGGGCAGCGATCACTGCCCCGTGTCGATAGAACTCTCTGAAGATAAATTATGAAACACCCTATAAGCAGCATCAAGGCCCTGATGGTGGAGTATTTCAGCCTGTCGGGCTACCTCGTGAGCCAGCAGGAGGCCGAGGCCTCCATCCGCGAGGGCGTGTCGTTCCGCGGCACCAACATGCTCATTCTCATCCTCGCCATATTCATCGCGTCGCTGGGCCTGAACACCAATTCTACGGCCGTCATCATCGGCGCCATGCTTATCTCGCCGCTGATGGGTCCTATCATCGGCATAGGCCTTGGCATCGGCATTCAGGATTTCGACCTGGTGCGCCGTTCGCTGCGCAATCTCACCATGGCCGCCGGATTCTCCGTGATAGCGTCGACCATCTACTTCATGATCTCGCCCGTGGGGCAGAACCACAGCGAGCTGCTGGCGCGCACGTCGCCTACCATATACGATGTGCTCATAGGGTTTATAGGCGGCGGTGCCGGCATCTTCGCCATAGGCTCGCGCAGCAAGGGCAACGTCATTCCGGGTGTCGCCATAGCCACGGCTCTCATGCCGCCGCTGTGTACGGCGGGCTACGGCCTCGCCACATGGCAGCTGAACTACTTCTTCGGTGCGTTCTACCTGTTCCTTATCAACTCCATATACATCTGCCTGGCGACCTACATCGGGGTCAAGCTGATGAAGTACAAGCATGTGCCGGTGACCGACGTGAACCGTGCGCGCCGCGTGCGTCACATCGTGCTCGTGGTGGCCGTGCTGACGTTGCTTCCGAGTATATATCTGACCTACAACATGCTGCGCGAGTCGCGTTTCCAAATCAATGCCGGACGCTTCGTCAGCGAGCAGTGCAATTTCCCCTCGACGCACGTGCTTACGAGCGACACGCGGTGGCACAGCGGCCACGGCACTCTCGATATAACCCTGATAGGCACCCGGCTGCCGCAGGACTCGCTCCAGCTTGCCCTCAGCGCCAAACTCGCCGATTACGGCCTCACGGGCGCCACGCTCAACATAGTGCAGGACAGCAGTCCGGTGCTCTCGCAGAAGGACCTGGAGGGCAACTCCGTGCGCGATGTATACGAGCTGACGCAGGCGGCGCTCGCGCAGAAGCAGCAGACCATTGACTCTCTGCGCGCCGTGCTTGTGTACCGCGAACAAAACGACACCGTAAGCGGCGCCATTGCTCCCGAGCTGGCCGTGGTGTTCCCGCAGGTGACGGACATGGCCGTGACGCGCGCCGTCTTCGCCACGACGGAAAGCGGACGGCTTGACACCGTGAACGTGGCTCTGGTGCGTCTGGCGCAGCCGTTGCCGAAGGCACGCCGCGAGGAACTGTCGCGCTATCTGGAGGCCCGTCTGCGCCTGCGCGAGGTGGAGATAGTCGAGATTTAGTTTATAGTTGAGAGTTTAGAGGTAAGAGGGGGGGGCGGGCGCAGCCCGCAGTGAGGAGTGAGGGTGCGCTGCGCGCAGTTAGGAGTGAGGAGTTGTGCAACCCGCCATGCTGCGGGTGACCGCCTGATACACTACCAAACTTCGGTTATAACCGAATTGTTTCGTATTTTATGACTTTTAATTAGTTGCAGAAATCGTTGTTGGTTCCAAGTTTTATATTTAACTTTGCAATCACAGATCAATGGGTTGAATCCCTGATAACGGGGATAAGCGAGTTGGTCTGTTAAATACATAAGAAAGCGTTTATCCGCGCTGATTCTTGACCATCTGGAATTCTCGCAAAATTTCATAATAAAGTCAGGAAGATAGCAACGGTAGATGCCCGTGGATATGTGATTATCATGCATCCGGCTAAATATCTTGTGAGAGATGTGGCCGGAAACTATGATTGCATATATTAGCGTGGGCTTCTGCGTTGCCGTCCGACTTTATTAGGGCAATGCGAGAAGCCTCAGATGGTAGGACGGTAACAGATACAGATTCCTACGCTTTTACTATTTTCAAGAGGTTCTTGTGGAGTCTGAACCAAGGGTCTAATTCTATGAAAGGAGTTTTGTTTTTTCTGATTGTCGTGGCAATCAATTTTACCGCATTTGCCAAAGGTGAGAAAGCAGAGGATAAGGTAAGCCGATATTTAACCGAAGCTGACGAGCTATATGAAACATGGATAACATATGACTCGGAGGAGTTTGCTAAGTCTATTGAAACTTATAACAAGCTACAAAAGCATCTGTCGAAAAGACCGAAAGGTCTTGATGAGGATAAATTCAAGGGCCGTATATCGGATCGTATACAAAGCGCACTAAAGGCCAATGACGCCCGCTTGGCAATCAAAAACATAGGACAATATCAGGTGTTTTTTCCTGATGATAAAAGGAATGGTGAGTATTTTGAAATTGAGGCTTTGTGTTACTATCAAAAACGCGATCCCATGATGATGGAGCGCAGTATAGCCAAACTTGAAAAAGTATTGCCATCCGGGAATCAGAAAAGCCAGGACGTTCTGGAGTCTTTGCGTGAAAAACAACTGGAAATATATGCCGAGGAATCGTTTGCCGATGAGCTGCAAGGAGTATGGGTATCAGATACAATCAACGAAAAAACGGGTATACCTGTGTTTATCTTCCGTATTTACGACAATGGTATTGTAGAAATGCTGGACCAGTCGGAAATATATTCCGGAAGGCTTAATAATCTGCATAAGGGGCAAGATGTTTCTGACAGTAACCCGGATTTAAAGAAACCTTCATTAAGTCCGGTGAGATTCGCCATAGGAACGGATTATGATGAGGATAACGAAACTTTTATAGCTTCTTTTGAGTCGAAACGTTTTCATCAAGGAGAAAAGGATTTTGCCGATGCGGCATATAACAGTGCCCAAAAAACACTTTCGACAACAGCAAGCGTAGTATCTTACGGGTCTGCAAGCACAGCAACGGCCTTATCGACGAGTATAATAGGTCTTGTTGCTTCCGGAGCATTGATAATATGGGGTAATGACCTTGCCGCTTCCAAAAGATGGGATACATCAATAAACGTGAGGTTTGAAAGGTCAGACAAAGATGAAATGAAAGGCGTGGTGGAGATATTCGAGAGATATGCAAAATCGACATCCAGCGAAACGGAGGAAACAAAGGAAGCATTTAAAACCAAATTCTATCGTGTAAGTGCTGCCGATAATGTGCTTTTTGCTGATGAAAAAGGAAATTTGTTTCCCTTGTACTGCTATAACCCCTATGTGCAGGATGAAATTGCATTATATGATTATGGGGAGATTGTAAAGAATACTAAGCTGAAGAGGAAAAAAGGCTTTCTTGTGCCATTGTACGTTTTGTATTTCCCGGCTGCGATAGTTACAGATGTTACTACGAGAAAATCCCAGAAAAACAGATGCATAACGCATAATATGCAGATGATGGAGCGAGTCCGCGTAAACAATCTGCAGCGACGAAACAATTATTATAAATACAACCTTAATATCTAAAGACTATGAGTCTGAGGGCTTCCGTCGTCCACCTGCTTGTGTTTCTCTTATTGCCTTATGTCTGCCGTGCCGAGACTCAATACCGTGTCGAACATCATGGCAAGGTAATTGGTGTGTATGCTACACAGGCAGAAGCTCAAAGGGCGATTGATGACAGAATAAATCAGGAGCGCAACCGATACAGACAGCAGGTTCCTTATGATGAACTGACAAAGGCGGCGGAGAGCGCGGCGGTTGAGGACCTTTCAGCGAGTCTTAAAATCAATGCCGTAACAGTTGATGCTCCAGCGCAGGCAACGGTTTCGCAAGGTAGGTCGGCCAGCCGACCAAGACATCCTGAGGGAAATCTGAATAAACGTGACAATGCGGTGCGCAACTCGCGTATTATCAAGCAGCGAGCGCATAAAGAAGCGCAACGGCGCGAACGGGAGGCCCGACTCAGACGTGAAAATAGAGCAGAAAGAGCGTATGACAATACGATGACTTCCACTCAGGGTATTGTCAATGCCCTTTCAGCGAGGGCTGCCTATGCTGCGTCTCCCGAGGCTGCAGAATATATCTGCGAGATGATGGATGCACAAAGTCAGACTGCGGTACGCGGTATTACCAGTCTGAAATCACATAGAAACGTACAGATAAATATTCAAAAGTATGCCAATTATCATGAAATCCCAGATTCGTTTTTTATAGGAAAACCTTTCCGTTCTCTTGATTTGCGCGAGGGAGGCACCGGTCAATTGCGTTCGCCGTCGCTGGATATGCCGTATTTATATCCTTATCCTATAAGTGTAGCATATAGCACCAATAGTTTCTGGGATTCGATGAGAGATAATATATATGTTCAGCGATTTTGCAATTCATCGTTAGGCCTGTTGCTTGACAAGGGATTCAAGGCTGTCTCCAATACGGTGGATTATGGTATTGAAAAGATGAAGGAGACGGGTATAGACTTGTTGTCGTTTACCGGTATAGAAAATGCCCAAAGAATAGTTACAAATCTTAATGCAAGCGCAGAGTTTAATGTCGGAACAATAACAGAGGTTTTGGGCAAGGATGGCCCCAAAAAGATGGTAGAAGCCGTAAGCGGCGACAGAGCATTTGCATATACAGAGAAGACCATCTCAAATACTTTGAACCGAGCCGGAGATATGGTGAATTCAGCCGATTTCGGACCGGGAACCGGAAAAAGGGTGAAGGTTTACAAGAGTGGCCGTGAAATGGTAAAGTCTGCTGAGTACGATCTCGTCAGACAAGCCGGAGGAAATCAACTTTTGAAAAAGGTCAAGAGGGCTGAGGCTGTTGAAAGTTATATTGAAAAATTCTCAGGTAAATCTGTAAGAATAGGCATATATTATAAGGAAAATCCGGGAAAGTGATTATGAGGCATCTTTTCACATTGTTTTGTTTTGTGCTCCTATTTATGCACGTGAATGCGTATGATCTGATATTTCCCAAGAATAGCGAGATACTGCCGCTTATAAATTCAGAAGCATGTCTGTCACATAAATATGTGAATCTTTCCGGAGACAGAGTGGGATTGCTGACAGGAAATATATGTGTGGAGCTGACTGACGACAGCGGGAAATGCATTTGTTTTCCAGATAGTATTTACCCGGATGACATCAATGTAATTGGAGATGTTATGTTTATCAGTTCAGAAAACACTCTGTATTACAAGTCATCTGACAAATCAATAGAACCGTTTCTTTCCGTTGAAAATGCGGGAGCTGTCGATTTTGAGATGGATTGGCCCAATGGGGTATATTGTGTTGAAAAGGGTGATTCGATTGTTAGATTTTGGGATTTTGCATCGGATTCACTTATGGTATCTGCAAATATCGGTGCGGAAATTTCTCAGATTTCAATATGTCAAGATGGCCTTATTGCGGCCTATGATGATGAAATAGCAAAGATAGAAAGGAGAACTATTATTCCGTTAACTAAAGCGGAAGGCCATATCAATTGTTTTGCATTGTTGGATGAAGGAGCAATAATATATGGGACAGATGCTGAACTTGTTTTCCAAGATGGCAATCGCGTTTCAATTGTTCTTGCCGATATAGGCGTTAGCTCTATGTTGTTATTGAATAATCAGCTGTTTGTAGTGTTTATAGATAATAGCTCTATTGTGGTCGATAATATATCTGAATTGTGTGTGTTGTCAGCTAAAATGCTTGACTAAAGTGTATCGGAAAGATGGATAGTTTTAGAGGTAAGAGGAGGGGTGGCCGGCGGCCGCAGTGAGGAGTGAGGGTGCGTTGCGCGCAGTGAGAAGTTAGGAGTCGTAGGGCGCGCCTCCTCGCTCAGACACTAACTGATTGTCGTCTATAATGGGTCGTGCAACCCGCCATACGGCAGGTAGATGAATTTTTGCGGGCATACCCCGGGTACGGCGCTGCGCGCCTTAACCCGGGGCTATCCGGATTTTACCCGCCATGCGGC
>URSD01000045.1 GCA_900550395.1 uncultured Porphyromonadaceae bacterium
GACGGCGTCTTAGAGGAGATCAATCTCGTGGAGCTTCCGGCCGTGGCCGTCATCGTAACATACGGCTTCAAGGCCTTTGATGCGGCGGGCGTCGAAAAGAGCCTGCGCGACGTAGGTCTTGCCGAAGGCCGCATCTTCTATCAGTCGAGTCTTGATCGCGCCGATCAGGAGCTGCGCCGCCAGTACCCCATGATAGAAGTAAAAGTGCATCCCATCAAAAACAACTTCTTCGGCGGCAACGTCGGCGTGGCGGGCCTCGTCACGGCGACCGACATCATCGCTCAGTGCGAGGGCCGGCTGTCCAGCGGCACCCTGGGCGTGCCTGCCGTGATGCTGCGGGAGGAGAAGGACACCTTCCTCGATGATATGACCATCGAGCAGCTGGGCCAGCGGCTCGGCGTGAAGGTGGAAGTCCTGCCCACCAGCGGCGGCGACGAGGCCAAGGCCCTGCTGCGCAGCGGCCTGCATATCGCCCGCCGGAGAAGACCGTAATTTTACCCCTTTTGTGAAAGGAGGAACCCCCTATGAGCAAACCGATCGTTGCTGTGGTGGGCCGCCCCAACGTGGGCAAGTCCACCCTGTTCAATAAGCTCTGCGGCCAGCGTCTGGCCATCGTGGAGGATACCCCGGGCATCACCCGCGACCGCATCTTCGCCAACTGCGAGTGGAGCGGCCACGAGTTCCTGCTGGTGGATACCGGCGGCATTGAGCCCAAGGCCACCGAGGGCATTCTGGCCCACATGCGCGAGCAGGCCCAGATCGCCATCGACACCGCCGACTGCATCATCATGGTGGTGGACGTGCGCAACGGCCTGACCGCCGCCGACGAGGACGTGGCCCATATGCTGCGCCGCAGCCACAAGCCCATCATCCTCGCCGTCAACAAATGCGACAACGTGGGCGAGACCCCCATGGAGCTCTACGAGTTCTATAACCTCGGCTTCGACGAAGTCATGCCCATCTCGTCCGTCCACGGCCACGGCACCGGCGACCTGCTGGACGCCGTCTGCGCCCACCTCGATTTCAGCGAGACCGTCGTGGAGGAAGATCGCATCCCCGTCGCCATCATTGGCCGCCCCAATGTGGGCAAGTCCAGCCTGACCAACCGCATCCTCGGTGAGAACCGCATGATCGTGGCCAACGAGGCCGGCACCACCCGCGACGCCATCGACACCCCCGTGGACAACGCTTACGGCAAGTTCATCTTCACCGATACCGCCGGTCTGCGCAAGCGCAGCAACATCACCGACGGCCTCGAGCGCTACATGGTCGTCCGCGCACTGGCTGCTGTCGAGCGCAGCCGCGTGGCACTCATCCTCGTGGACGCCACCGTCGGCTTCACCGAGCAGGACAGCAAGGTGGCAGGCTACGCCCACGACCAGGGCAAAGCCTGCATCATCGTCGTCAACAAGAGGGACGCCGTGGAGGGCAAGGAGACCAACACCATGGAGCTGCAGCGCCGCGGCTATGCCGAGTGCTTCAGCTTTATGGGCTACGCACCCATTATCTTCATCTCTGCCCAGACCGGCTACAACGTGAACAAACTGATGCAGCTGATCCGGGATGTGGACGCCGAGAATGGTGCCCGCGTGCCCACCGGCGTGCTGAACGAGATGCTGGCCCGTGCCACCGCTCGGATGCAGCCGCCCAGCGACAAGGGCCGCCGCCTGAAGATCTTCTACCTGACCCAGGCTTCCACCCGTCCGCCGACGTTCGAGGCCTTCGTCAACGCAAAGCACCTGTTCCACTTCAGCTATCAGCGGTATATCATCAACCAGATCCGCGAGAACTTTGGTCTGGAGCACACCCCCATCCGCCTTGTCGTGCGTGAGCGCGGCGCCGGCGAGGTGGGCGCGAAGGACGTATAAGGAAGGGAGACTGGTTCTATGACCGCATTTCTCATTGTGCTGGCGGTCGCTGCCGAAGCCTATCTGCTGGGCAGCGTGGACACCGGCATCCTCGTCAGCAAGTATCTGTACCATGACGACGTCCGCACCCACGGCTCGGGCGCTGCCGGTATGACCAACATGCTGCGCACCTTCGGCAAGAAAGCCGCTGCCCTTACGGCGGTGGGCGATGTGCTCAAGGGCGTCGTGGCCGTCTGCCTTGGCCGGTGGCTGTTCGGCCATCTGCCCGCCGACGCTGCCGTCTCGCCCTATCTGGGCGTCTACCTCGCCGCCATCCTCGCCGTGGTGGGCCACTCCAAGCCCATCTACTTCGGCTTCAAGGGCGGCAAGGGTGTGCTGGTGGCTGCCGGTGCCATTCTGGCAGTCCAGCCGGTGCTGCTGCCGGTGCTGGCACTCATCTTCCTTGTCTGCCTGGTTCCCACCGGCATGGTGCCGCTGGGCAGCATCACCATGGCCTCGGCCTACCCGGTCCTGACGCTGGTGTACAGCCTCATGAGCGGCCTGCCGACCCGGGACGTGGTTGTCTGCACCGTCGGCGCTGCCATCATGGGCGGCATGGTCATCTGGATGCACCGCTCCAACATCCAGCGCATCCGGGACGGCAAGGAGTACCGTTTCGGCCAGAAGCACAAGAGCAACTAAGCATAAAAAATGCCCCGCAGGCAGCTCTCAACGAGCGTCCTGCGGGGCATTTTACGATGTCAGGCTCATTTCGGGTCTGCTTCCAGCAGCGTGTCGGTGTTGTCCTCGTACTTGGGGTCTTCGATGGCGACTTCAAGCTCCGTGTCGGTGTCGTCATGATGCAGGTGCTTGCGTAGCCGGGAGGCGAATTCCTCTGACGGGATGCCGCTCTGGCTGGGGGAAAGGTCGGGTGCGGGGTGGCCGTCGGGCAGATGAGCGCCGAAGGCCGGCACGAAGAAGAACCTCCGCACGAGGAAGATGAGGGCGATGGCGCTCACGCTCAGCAGGTTCTCCATGGCGGACTCGTGCCCCACCACCATGTGGCGGGCGATGGCGTAGAGCAGCACTTCGAGGCTGGACCCGGGGCTGTGCTTGGCCAGCATCTTGATGAACTCGATGCCGATGACGATGTCCAGCGCCCGCTGTAAGAAGATGCTCACCTCGACGTCGTTGCCGTCGAACAGCAGGCCGGGCATCCACTGCAGCAGCGGCACCATCGACAGCAGCAGGCCGATGAGGACGAGGCCGGACAACAGGATCTCGAGCAGGGTGGCTGCGCTGATGATCTTGTTGCGCAATTCGGCGCGGCTGTGGCTTTCAACACGGGAATTGGACATGGGCAGGGACCTCTCTTTCAAATTTGACCGGAAATCTTTTACAACAGTTTGATTCTATTGTAACAAAAGCGAAAAACGAAGTCAATTTCTTCGGCTGGGAAAGTTAGCCAGCATGAAAAACTGGAATCGAAGGCAGACAAAAGGGGCCGTCCGCACCCGGAATGGAGTGCAGACGGCCCCTCTTTGTGCTGAAAAGGCGGCTTAGGCCTCAGCGATGGCTTCGATCTCACAGAGCACGCCCTTGGGCAGGTCTTTCACGGCCACGCAGCTGCGGGCGGGCTTGGAGGTGAAATACTTGGCGTACACCTCGTTGAAAGCGGCAAAGTCGGCGATGTCGGCCAGGAAGCAGGTAGTCTTGACCACCTTGTCAAAGCCCACGCCGGCAGCTTCGAGGATAGCGCCCACATTGCGGCAGCTCTGGTCAGCCTGTGCGGCGATGCCCTCGGCGACTGCGCCGGTGGCGGGGTCTACCGGGATCTGGCCGGAGGTGAAGACGAGACCGCCCACGGTGTAGCCCTGAGAGTAGGGGCCGATGGCGCCGGGAGCTTTTTCGGTGCTGATGATGTTCATATCGATTACCTCACATATCATAAATAGGGGAGTCTCCCGCCAAAAGGGGAGCCGATGAAAAAAGTCTACCACCAACTGTCCCCGCCGTCAACGGGCAGCAGGGAACGGTCCCGGAATTTCCGGAAAAAGGGAATGTAAAATTATTTGGAAAAATCTGTGCAAATCATCTTGACAAGAAATAAACTTTTATGATAAAAATAGAGCATGAAAGTAACATTTTTGCAGGAAAAACGCGGGCGCAGCGCAGGCAGGAAAGCCAGCTTTGCGCAGGCGCGTTTCTTTTTTGCAGAAAAAGCGAATTTCTGAACCCTCGGAAGGGGCAGAAAGGATAAGATATGTCGATTTTGGTAGATGATTCAAATAAAACAGCCTGCCGTGCAGCGGAGGCTGGACTGCAGCAGAAAAACTGTGCTGCGCTGGTGCGCCCGGCGGGTACGGGCAAAGGCTGCATCGTGTGGGAGTTGCTGGACGCCCACCCCGAGATGCGCGTGCTCTGGGTGGTGTCCTGCGCTGCCCGTCTGGAACTGCGCCGCGCCCTGACAAAGCGGCTGGACCGGACGCTGGGCGGCCGGGTGCGGCTGATGAGCTGCGAGCAGCTGGCCGTGCAGAATGCGCTGGGCTGGGTGGCGCTGGCTGAGTTCCGGCCCGGCCTGCTGGTGCTGGACGGCTGGAGGGAGATGAGCGCAAAGGACTGGACCGACTGCGTCCAGCCTCTGTTCCGCCTCTGCCCGGGGGCAAAGCTGCTGGCTCTGGGGGAGCCGGACGCTCCGGGCGACAGCTGCCGGGCTGCCGTGGAGATGCTGGCCGACGCCATTGTGGAGCCGCTGGCGCTGGGCGGGGCGATGGCCGAGGGCCTGCTGCCCATGCCGGCCTCCTATACGGCCCTGCTCTGGCCGCTGGAAGATGCGATGGCCCGCCTCCGTGCTGAGGTGAAAAACCTCCATCTGCCGGGCTGCCCTGACCCCAACGCCGAGAAATATCAGGCTCTGAGCCTCGCCGTAGAAAAGCTTCCGCCGGTGGAACAGCTGCTGGCGCAGTGGCTCCCGGATGCTGCCGGGCGCTGCCTCGTCCTCTGCGAGGATGATGCAGCGGCGGCGCAGCCCGCAGCGCAGGCCGAGAAGCTGTTTGGTGCAGGAACACATATTTATAAGGATGCAGAAGGCTTTGCGGCCGATGAAGCGGCCACCCTCCGGCTGCTGGTCTGTGCCAACGGCCCGGCGGTGCAGGCTCCTCTGGCCGGGATCTCGGGCGTGGTGCTGGTGCGCCGCAGCGCTGAACCGACCGCATACCGGCAGATGCTGGCCCGCGCCCTTGCGGCCTGCGGCAGTGTGCCGGTGGCAGAGCTGAGCGCGGCCTTTGAGGCGCTGACCTGTGTGCAGCAGCTGCGGAAGGAGTGCGGCGCAGCGGGGGCAGAGGCCTTCGATGATGTAGTTGGCGCTCTCGGGCTCGAAGCCGGTGGGAAGGGTGACGGGGGGCTGGGGGACTTCGGTGCAGAAGGTGCGCCCGCAGCGGCGGCAGTGGAAGTGGCCGTGGCCGTCGGATGGGCTGTGGTCGTGGCCGTGGGAGGGGCAGAGCTCGTACTTTACGGAACGGGTGCCGTCGTTGAGGCTGTGTGTGATGTGGCTGGTGGCGAGGAGGTTGAGTACGCGGAAGATGCCGGAACGCTCCATGGTGGGCAGCAGCTGCTCGAGGTCGGCGAGCGACAGAGGGGCTGCGGAGCGCAGGAGTGCGTCGACTACGAGCAGGCGGTTGGGGGTGGGGTTGATGCCCGCATTGTCGAGTATGGCGGCGGCTTCCTTCATCAGAGCATTTTGCGGAATGCGGCGGGTACGGGTGTGGAGAAGTTCATGTCGCGGCGGGTGACGGGATGGACGAAGCGCAGTGTGCGTGCGTGGAGGGCAAGGCGGTGGATGGGCGATGTCTTGGCTCCGTACTTGCGGTCGCCGGCGATGGGGTGGCCTATGTGCTGCATGTGGACGCGTATCTGGTTCTTGCGTCCGGTGGCGAGCTCGAGCTCGAGGAGGGCGTAGTTGCCGCGTGCGGCGAGGGTGCAGTACTCGGTGAGGGCCTCGCGGCCTTCGGCGGGGTTGTCGGTGACGTAGACGACGTGCTCGGAGTTCTCGGCGAGGAGTGTGCGGACCTGGCCCTCGGGGGGCTCGGGGGCGCCGCCTTCGACGACGGCGACGTAGCGGCGCTCAAGAACCATGTTGTTCCAGTTGTGCTGCATGGTTTCCTTGGCCTGCTCGGTCTTGGCGAAGAGCATGAGGCCGGATGTGTGCTGGTCGAGGCGGTGGACGATGAAGAGCTTGTTGCGCGGATTGACGCGCTTGACGTAGTCGCGGAGAATGGAGTAGGCGGTGCCTTCGCGCTTGGTGTCGGTGCCGACGGAGAGGAGTCCGTAGCCTTTGTTGACGACGATGATGTCGTCGTCCTCGTAGACGATGCGCAGGCGGGGATTGGCGAGAGTCTGGAACTCGCGGGAGGTGTTGACGCGTATGAGCGATGCGGGGCCTACGGGTGTGTCCCACTGTGAGGTGACGTTGCCGTCGACCATGACCTGGCGGTGGCGCAGATAGTCCTTGACGGTGGTGCGCTTGCGGTCGGGCATGGCCTGATAGAGGAAGTCGAGCAGGCGCGCGTCGGCCTGAGGGGTGAACTCGAGGATGACGTCGGGGCGGAGGCGCGAGCGCTCGGCGCCGGGTTTGCAGGATAGCTGACGCATGGCCTATCAGGAATTGGAGCGCCTGGATGTGCGCTTGGTTTTGGGTTTGGCGTCCTGTGCGGCGATGATGGCACGGACTTCGTCGAGGGTGAGTGCGGCGGGGTCGGCTACGGTCTTGGGAATCTTGTAGTTGGAGCCTCCGCTGGCGATGTAGACGCCGAAGCGTCCGTTGAGAATCTGAGTGCCGGCCTCGTCGCCGAAGGACTTGACGGTCTTCTTGCTCTCGGCCTCGCGCTTGGCGAGTATGAGCTCTATGGCGCGGTCGAGGGTGACTGCCGCGGGCGCCTCGTTCTTGGGTATGCTGACGAATTTGCCCTTGTGGCGGACGTATGGTCCGAAGCGTCCGATGGCTACGGTGACGTCGGCGTCCTCGAAGGTGCCGAGTTCGCGGGGGAAGTCGAAGAGGCGGAGGGCTTCCTCCAGGGTGACGGACTGCATGCTCTGGCCCTTGAGCAGGGATGCGAAGCGGAGCTTGCCGTCGCCCTCTCCCACCTGCACGAGAGGTCCGTAGCGTCCTATCTTGACACTGACCGGCTCGCCCGTGGCGGGGTCGTGGCCGAGCAGTCGCTCGCCCACCTTGTGCTGCAGGCGCATGCTGAGGGTGTTCTCGACCTGAGGATGGAACTTGTCGTAGAACTCGCCTATCTCGTTGTTCCAGGGCAGCTTGCCCTCGGCGATGTCGTCGAACTTCTCTTCGACGCGCGCGGTGAAGTTGTAGTCGAGAATGTCGGGGAAATACTGCGTGAGGAACTCGTTGACGACGGTGCCTATGTCGGTGGGCACGAGTTTGCCCTTGTCGCTGCCGACGGTCTCGGTGTGCTGCTCGCGGGTGACGTCTCCGTCGGGGCCGAGGGTGAGGACGGCGAAGGAACGGGGTGTGCCGTCCTTCTCGCCCTTCTCGACGTACTCGCGCTGCTGGATGGTGGAGATGGTGGGGGCGTAGGTGGACGGTCGGCCGATGCCGAGCTCTTCCATCTTGCGCACGAGGGTGGCCTCGGTGTAGCGCGGTGGCTGCTGGGTGAAGCGCTCGGTGGCGGTGACGGCGCGGGCATCGAGCTCCTGCTCCGGCGCGAGGGCGGGGAGGGTTCCGGCGGCTGCTCCGTCGGCCGCGTCATCGTCGGCATGGTCGGCCGAATAGACGCGTAGGAAGCCGTCGAACTTGACAACCTCGCCGGAGGCCGTGAAGCGGTCGGCGCCGATGGCGGGGGAGACTATGTCGACGCTGGTCTTCTCTATCTGTGCGTCGGCCATCTGCGATGCCATGGTGCGCCGCCATATGAGGGCGTAGAGGCGCTTCTCCTGCGCTGTGCCCTCGATGGTGGGACGGTCGACGTAGGCGGGGCGTATGGCCTCGTGGGCTTCCTGTGCGCCCTTGGAGGATGTGTGGTAGTGGCGCACGCAGAGGTAGCGGTCGCCGTACTTGCCGGAAATCTCGGCGGAGAGGGCGGCGATGGCTTCCTGGCTGAGGTTGACGGAGTCGGTACGCATGTAGGTGATGTGTCCGGCCTCGTAGAGGTGCTGGGCGACCATCATGGTCTGCGAGACGGTGAAGCCGAGCCGGCGCGATGCTTCCTGCTGGAGGGTGGAGGTGGTGAAAGGCGGCGCGGGAGCCTTGCTGTGGGGCCTGACGCTGACGTCGCCGACGCTGAAGGCGGCTCCGGCGCAGGCTTCGAGCAGGCGGCGGGCCGATGCCTCGTCGGGGAGGCGGCGTGTGAACTCGGCGGGGAAGGTCGTGCCGCCGCGGGTGGCGAAGGTGGCTCCGACGCGCCAGTACGGCTCGCTGACGAAGTTCTTGATCTCGTTCTCGCGCTCGACTATGAGGCGCAGGGCCACACTCTGGACGCGTCCGGCGGAGAGGGCGGGCTTGACTTTCTTCCAGAGCACGGGCGAGAGCTCGAAGCCCACGATGCGGTCGAGCACACGGCGTGCCTGCTGGGCGTCGACGAGGTTGAGGTCGATGCTACGGGGATTGGCGATGGCATTGAGGATGGCCCGGCGGGTAATCTCGTGGAAGACGATGCGGCGTGTGTTCTCGGGCTTGAGGCCGAGGACCTCATAGAGGTGCCATGAGATGGCTTCTCCTTCGCGGTCTTCATCGGACGCGAGCCAGACGGTCTCGGCCTGTGCGGCGGCCTTGCGGAGGTCGGCCACGAGCTGCTGCTTGTCGTCGGGAATCTCGTAGACGGGCTTGAATCCGTGCTCGACGTCTATGCTGAAACTGCGTCGCTTGAGGTCGCGCACGTGGCCGTAGCTGGACATTACCTTGTAGTCAGGGCCCAGAAACTTCTCGATGGTCTTGGCCTTGGCGGGGGACTCCACAATCACTAAATTTTTCAGCATAGAGGTATATTTTATATTTAATGAGTGTCTGAAATTTGTTTTCAGCCGACAAAATTATGAAAAAGAAACGAACTGACAAAGGAAATAGTTTGATAGTTAGGAGTGAGTTGCGCTTCGCGCGCTCTGCGCGCTCCGCGCAGTGAGTAGCGCTCCGCGCAGTGAGTAGCGCTCCGCGCAGTGAGTAGCGCTTCGCGCAGTGAGGAGTTGGTTGCGCTTCGCGCAGTGAGGAGTTGGTTGCGCTTCGCGCAGTGAGCTACTCACTCCTCACTCCTCACTCCTAACTCCTAACTCCCCACTCCTCACTCCTCACTCCAAACTATTTGCGGCTTTTGTGCGGAATTATCAGCTATTTTGCTTATTTTTGCACCAAAATTTCATCTGTATCCTATGACACGATTTTTATCGGCAATGATATGCCTCGCGTTGGCGTCGGCCGGAGCGAAAGCTCTTGATGTGGAAACGACGGCGGGCGGCCTGGCATCGGCCGTGACGGAGCCGGCGACCGTCAGGGAGCTGCGCGTGACCGGCTCGGTGGACGCGTCGGACCTGCACTTCGTCGCAACGGAAATGGATGCGCTCGAGGTGCTGGACCTGGGAGGCGCTACCGTAAGCGCCTATTCCGGCGACCCGATACTGAAGATACATCACTTCGACGCGGACGTGCTGCCGCCTATGGTTCTGGCCGGCAGCCACATCTCTGAAATCACGCTGCCTGCGGGCATAAAGGCGATAGGCGAATTCGCCCTGGCCGGCACGCGCCTCAGGACCATCACCATCCCGGCGTCGCTGCAGAGTACCGGCACGGCCGCATTCGCGGGCTGTACGGACCTGGAGAGCGCGACGGTGAACTGCACGCAGGTGGCCGACGGCGCTTTCGCTTCATGCCATGCGCTGCGCACGGTGAGCCTCGCGGCGGGGAGCGCCATAGGCAACGACGCCTTCGCCGACTGCACGGCGCTGGCGCAGGTGGACGGCACGGAGGGCATCACGGCCATAGGCAACGATGCCTTCCAGGGCTGCACGGCGCTGACGGAGTTCGCTTTCGGCCCGGAACTGCGCAGCGTGGGCGATCGGGCGTTCAGCGGCAGCGGCCTCAAGGCGGCCGACCTGAAGGACTGCGCGGAGCTGAAGAGCATCGGCGCCGCCGCATTCAGCGGCTGCCCGGCGTTGGCAGCGCTGAGTCTGCCCGAGGGGTGCGACATAGCCGGGGCCCGCGCGCTGGCGATGGGCAATCCCGTTCTCGCCGCCACAACGATGCCCGGCAGGGAGATGCCGGACTATGCCCTGGCCTCCGACGCCGCCATAAAGACCATATCGCTGCCGGAAGGCCTCGAATACATCGGCGACCACGCCATGGCGGGCATGACGGGACTGTCGTCCATAGACGCTACGGCTCTCGGCTCTGTGCCCGAGCTCGGCGAGGAAGTGTGGCTGGATGTGGACCAGAGCGCCGTGCGGCTCAAAACCGACAAGAACATGACCGAGGCATTCCGTTCGGCGGGGCAGTGGCAGGACTTCGACATCAGCGGCAGCTCCACATCGGAGGAAATCACCATGGAGGCCGCAGGCCGCATCAGCGCCCGCTTCATCGGCGCCACGCTGCAGGTGCGCTGCACACTGCCCGGCGTGAGCCACATCACCGTGGCCGACACGGAGGGCCGCATCCTGGCCCGGATGGTGCCCGGCAGCGACGGCCTGGCGGAGACGGACACGGAGCCGTGGGAGACCGACATCTTCATGCTCTCGGCCCACGGCGGAGCCGGCGAGCGCGCCACCCTGAAAATAGCACGCAAACGCTAACGCCATGGGCAAGAACAAGCTGCGTAAATTCGACGAGCTGAGCAGGCTGGACTTCGTGTACCAGTATCCGTTCGGGCGCCTGCGCGAGGAGGGATTCCCCTGGCGCGGCCGCTGGCGCGAGGTGTTCGGCAACGACAACCCTATAGTGCTGGAGCTGGGCTGCGGCAAGGGAGAGTACACCGTGGGGCTGGCGCGGCTGGACCCGACGCGCAACTACATAGGCATCGACATCAAGGGAGCGCGCATGCACACGGGCGCGACGCAGGCGGCGCGCGAGGGGCTGCGCAATGTGGCCTTCGTGCGCACGAGCATCGAGCTGCTCGACCGTTTCTTCGCGCCCGGGGAGGTGAGCGACATATGGGTCACCTTCCCCGACCCGCAGATGCAGAAATGCAACAAGCGCCTGACGGGCACGCGCTTCTGCACGATGTACCGCCGCGTGGCGGCTCCGGGATGCCTGCTGCGGCTCAAGACCGACAGCCCCTACCTCTATGCCTACACGCGCCGCATGGCGGCCGAAAACGGCCTGACGACGGCGGCCGACAGCGCCGACCTCTACGGCGAGGGCCTGGCCGAACGAGAGCCGTGGCTGGCGATACGGACACACTACGAGCAGCAGTGGCTGGGCCGCGGGCTCACCATCAAGTACCTGGCATTCTGCCTGGACGGCGACAATGACCTGACGGAGCCGGACGACTCCGACATCCCGCACGACACGCACCGCAGCTACTCGCGCGGCTACATACAGATGCCGGGACTCATGACTGAAAACGAATAATCCGTTATGACACAAGAAAAACCAACCACGCGGCTGGCCGCGACGTGCGGGGCGCTGGCCCCGGTGGGCCTGCTGCTGATAGCCATAGCTACCCTGATGCCGCTGTTCAGCGGCAGTTTCCGCAGTCTCGACACCATGCGCTGGATCTACGGCGCGGGCGCTCTGTGGATGCTGGTGTGCCGCCTGTTCTCGCCCTATCGCGGCTCCGACCTGCGCCTGCGGCGGCTGGTGCGGATGCAGGCGTGGAGCGCTCTGTTCTTCGTGGCGGGGACGGTGTTCCTGTTCGTGCCCGGCACGGCGCCGCGCGACTGGCTGGCGCTCACGATGGCCGGCGCGGCCGTGCAGATAATCGCCTCGGTGATGATTCCGGCGCGCATGGCAAAAATCGCTAAGGAAAGCAGGAAATGAGGCTGCTTGCTGCTATCGCCCTGCTTCTTGCGGCCGCGGGCATCGCGGCGTCGGCCCGCACCTACAGCGCGGCCGAGGTTCCGAACGTGCATACGGCCGACCGCACGCGCTTCACGTCCAACCCCGACGGCATACTCAGCCCCGAAGCGCAGACACTCACGGACAGCATAGTGGCCGGCGTGCGCCGGGCCACGACGGCCGAGATGATGGTCGTGGTGGTGGACAATATCGAGCCTGACGACATCGACGGCTTCGCCACGGAGCTGTTCGGGCTGTGGGGCCTGGGCAAGGCCGACCGCGACAACGGCGTGCTGCTGCTGGTGGCGAAGGACCTGCGCAAGGCCGTGATACGCACGGGCTACGGCGCGGAGGGCGTGCTGCCGGACATCGTGTGCGGCAGCATCCTGCGCGAGCATATGTTTCCCGCGTTCCGCGTCGGCGATTTCGACGGCGGGGTGACGGCCGCCGCGCAGACGATAGCCACCCTGCTCACCGACCCCGACGCGGCCGAGGAGCTGCGCAGCAGCCTCGAGGACGCCGACAACGGCGGCGGTGGCGGCGACGGGAGCTTGTGGAAAGGATACGTGACGATGTCGGCTCTGGTGGCCTTCGTCATGCTGGGCATGCTGCTGATGCGCATGTGGAGTCTGCGCCGCCGCAGCCGCTACGAGCGCTACCGCGCGCTGGACTCGTGGAAACCGATGTATCTGATTTTCGGTTTCGCCACCCTGGGCATGGGCCTTGTGGCGGCCGTAATACTCGTGGCCGTGCTCGACAGGCTGCGCAACGGGCGCCGCGCATGCCCCAACTGCGGCGCGCGCATGAACAAGATAGACGAGGTGCACGACAACGACTACCTCTCGCCGGCGCAGGACATCGAGGAGAAAGTAGGCTCGGTGGACTACGACGTGTGGCTGTGTCCGTCATGCGGCGAGACCGACGTGCTGCCCTACGTGAACCGCGCGTCGTCGTTCCGCGAGTGCGAGCAGTGCCACGCCCGCACGGCGCGCCTCTCGGCCGAGCGCATCCTGCGCCAGCCCACGACGGCGGCCGAGGGCCGGGGCGTGCGCGAGTACAGTTGCCTGAACTGCCGGCACATCACGCGTGTGCCGTACACCATAGCGCGGAAGCCGCCGGTAGTGGTGGTGCCGCTTGGCGGCGGGGGCGGCGGCAACTTTGGCGGCGGCAGCTTCGGAGGCGGCTTCGGCGGCGGCATGACGGGCGGCGGCGGTGCCTCCGGCGGCTGGTGATACGATTGACATAGCAACCACAGAAATCTGAATATGAAAAACATTCTTTGCACTGTAGCCGCACTGGTCCTGGCGGCCGGTACGGCACTCAACGCCCAGATACTGCGCACCAGCTGCGAGCAGGGCGAGATAGAAGGCGAGCTGCACAACGGCTACGCCCTGTACAAGGCAATCCCCTACGCCGAGGCGCCCGTGGGCAAGCTGCGCTGGCACGCGCCTGTGAAGAAAGCTCCCTGGACGGGCGTCTACAAGGCCGAGAAGTGGGGCGACCGGCCGATGCAGACCAACGACCCGAATCAGAACGGCAACGCGCTGCCCATGAGCGAGGACTGCCTCTACCTGAGCGTATCCACGCCGGCCAAGAGCGACAGCGAACGCCTGCCGGTGTTTGTCAACATTCACGGCGGCGGCTTCTTCACGGGGTCGTACAGCGGCACGCAGGACAGCTTCGTCCGCGAGGGCATAGTATATTGCAGCATCGCCTACCGCCTGGGCTCGTTCGGCTTCATGGCGCACCCGGAGGCCGCAAAGGAGGACGAACGCGGCATAGCCGGCAACTACGGCGTCATGGACCAGATAATGGCCCTGCAGTGGATTCACGACAACATCGCGCGCTTCGGCGGCGACCCCGAGAGGGTGACTATCTGCGGCGAGTCGGCCGGCGGCATATCGGTCAGCATCCTGTGTGCGTCGCCGCTGTGCAAAGGTCTGTTCCAGCGCGCGATATGCGAAAGCGGCGGCAATTTCCTGCCCATACGCAAGGACGCGGCGTCGGTATGCGGTTCGGCTCAGGACATGGAGTATGCCAAAAGCCTCGGCCTCAGCTTCCAGCAGAAACTCGGCTGCAAGAACCTCAGGCAGATGCGCAAGCTCTCCGCTGAGGAAATCCAGGCCAAGACCGAATACGAGAGATATTGGCCGCTGGTGGACGGCTATGCCATCACGGGCGACACCTATGAGGCATATCTGCGCGGCGACTACAACGACGTGGACCTCATTGTGGGCTACAACTCGGACGAGGGGAGCCTCTTCATCCACGGCGTGGGGATGGACGGCCGCCGCATGATGCGCGACGCCAATTTCAGCGCCGACACCGAGGGATTCGACACAGCATATCCGGCCGCGAACGACGCCGAGGCATTGCAGGCTGTGCGCGACGTGTTCCGCGACGTGGCCTTCGGCTGGCCGTCGTGGGCGTGGGCCAATCTCCAGACCCGCACCGGCCACCGACCCGTGTATTTCTACTACTTCGATCAGGTGTCGGACAATATCTTCATGCACGGCACACGTGGCGCCACGCATGTGGCCGAAATGCCCTTTATCTACGGCTTCAACTTCGGCGGCAAGATGAGCGACATCGACGCACACATGGCGCAGATAATGGAGCGCTACTGGATAAACTTCATAAAGACGGGCAACCCCAATGCCGACGCGCTCCCCTATTGGACGACCTACCGCACCGGCGAGCCGACGGTGATGCACATGAAGAACGGTTTCCAGCTTGTGCCGGCACCGAACGCCGTGCAGATGAATTTCCTCGAGAACTACTTCGCCCGCAAGCGCAAGGGGGAGATATAATTAAGTCTATATGGAAGAACAACAGAGTATTGATACACTCGTTGAAAGTCTGAAGCGAAGCTGGGAGGAAATAAAGCAAATAGAAGCCGGCGAAATGCCTGTAAAGTCTGCATTTGAGCTTCTTGACGAGCTATAGCTATTGCCTCCGGCCATACAGGCGGGACCCCTGACCCATCTTACCTATAAACTCTCAACTATAAACTAATCAGAACGGCTTGCGGTATTTGCCCTCGCCGTCGTCTTCGAGGATGCTGAGATAGGACGCGTAGCGCGATTGCGCTATGCGTCCTTCTTCAATGGCGCGGAGCACGGCGCAGCCGGGTTCGTGGGTGTGGGTGCAGTTGCCGAAGCGGCAGTCGGCGGCTGCGGCGAACATCTCGGGGAAGTAATGGGCCACGTCGGCACGGTCGAAGTCGACGGTGCCGAAGCCGCGCACTCCAGGAGTGTCGATGATGCCGCCCACGGGGTCGCCGGGCAGGTGGAAAAGTTCGGAGAAAGTAGTGGTGTGCATGCCCTGGTCGTGCACCGCCGATATTTCGGCCGTGCGCAGTTCGAGGCCGGGAATCAGGGCGTTGATGATGGAGCTTTTGCCCACGCCGGAGTTCCCGCTGAAGAGGCTTACTTTGCCCGCGAGCATAGAACGGAGGGTGCCGATGCCATCGCCAGTGCGCGCCGAAACGCACACTACCTCGTAGCCGATGGTGCGGTAGAGATGGCACACGGCACGGAGCAGCTCCCGGTCTTCGGGGGCGGTGAGGAGGTCTATCTTGTTGATGCATAGTATGGCCTTCACCCTGTAGGCCTCGGCGGTGGCCAGAAAGCGGTCGATGAATGTTGTGCTGACGGCAGGATGGGCCAGCGTTGCCACGAGGACGGCGCAGTCCACGTTGGCGGCGATGATGTGGGCCTGCTTGCTGAGGTTGGTGGAACGGCGTATGATGTAGTTGCGGCGCGGGTCGATTGCCACGATGTAGGCTGTGCCGTCGGGTCCCGGTTCGCCCACCGTCACGTAGTCGCCTACGGCCACGGGGTTGGTGGTGCGTATGCCGCGGATGCGGAAGTTGCCCTTCACCTTGCAGTTGATTTCGGTGCCGGCGTCGGTCTCGACGACGTAGTGTGAGCCGGTGTTGCGGACCACGCGTCCGTGTGTCATGCCTTCGGTGTTCATAGTTCGTCACATCCTCCGTGGGCCCAGTGGCTGGCCGCCGGGCACTGGTGCAGGGTATGGTCCACGATCCAGTGGCGTGTAGCCATACGGTCGATAGTGTTCATCTCGTGGCTCACGAGCAGGATGGTGGAGCGCAGGCGCAGCTCGCCCAGAATGTCGTAGAGCCGCGCCTCGAAGTGCTTGTCGAGATAGCTCAGGGGCTCGTCCATCACGATCAGCGTAGGCCTCGACACCAGGGCGCGGGCCAGCAGCGTGCGCTGCAGCTGTCCGCCGGAGAGGCTGCCTATGGGCGCGTCGGCGCGCGACAGCATCCCCACCAGCTCCATGTACTCCTCCACGCGTTGCTTTTTGTCGCATACGTCGGCGCGGCGCCCAAGCAGCCCGCTTGCAACCACCTCGCGCACGGTTATGGGGAAGTGCGAGTCCACACTGTTCTTCTGCGGCAGATAGCCTATGGTGGGCGAGCAGTCGCCGCAGTAGCGCACCGAGCCGGACGTGGGCCGCAGCAGACCGAGAATCAGTCGCAGCAGCGAGGTCTTGCCGCCGCCGTTCGGGCCGGTGATGGCTACAAAATCGCCGTGGCGCACCGTGGCCGATACGTCCTCCAGCACAGTGCGGTCGTCGTAGCGCAGCCCCACGCCCTCAAGCGTTATCAGCGGTTGCGCGGTAAGGTCAGTGTCGTGCGAGCTCATCGGCCATAAGTTTTATCTGTTCCTGCCATGCGGCGCTCATGGGGTCTATTTCCACGGCGCGGGCGCCCAATTCGGCGCTGATGCTGCGCGCACGGCCCGTGTCGGCTCCGCGTTCCATCAGGAACACGCGGGCGCCGCTGCCGCGGGCCGTCTCGATGGCGCCGCGCAGTTGCGAGGCCGACATGTCCTTGCCCTCCATGCCCAGCGCCACCTGATGCAGGCCGTAATCGCGGGCGAAGTAGCTAAGCGAGGGATGCCACACCAGGAAGCTGCGGGCGGGAGCCTGGCGCAGGAGGCTGTCGGCGTACTCGTCAAGCGCCCGGAGCTCGCGGTCGATAGAGTCGCGGCGAACGGCATAGAGTGTGGCGCCTGCGGGGTCGAGGCGGGTCAGCTCCGCGGCCATGGCGGCCACGATTCGGCGCGCGTTGCGCGCGCTCGTCCATATGTGCGGGTCGGGGGAACCGTGCTTGTGGTCGGCATTGGCATGGTCGCCGTCATGGTCGTGAGTGCCGTAAATCAGGTCGACGCTGCGCGAGAGGTCGACCGCCGCCACGCTGTCGGGCAGCGATGCCGCAAGCGATTTCTCGAACGGAAGCATCCCGGTGATGAACACACCTGCGGCCTTCTCGGCAGCCATGCGGCGCGACACCGAGGGCTCGAAACTCTCCGCGTCGGCGCTGCGGTCCATGATGCCTACGACCTCAAAGCGTCCTGCCGCCAGCGGCTCGAGCATGGCGCGCAGCGGCTCGATGCTGACGGCCAGCGTGCGTGTGCCGGTCCGTCCGGACTGCGCCGAATCGCCGCCACTGCGATGTCCGCATCCGGCCAGCGCAGGCAGCATTAATATAAAGAGCAGTATTTTTTCTATCATCAAGACAAAGTTATACAATTTATTTGGGCTATACAAACCGTATTGTATAGAGATAACAGCCGATGATAGAATTTTCCCTCTCAGGCCCGGTTTTTTGAGTAGACGCGGAAGTCGCGGCTCTCGACAAATCCGCGGATGCGTTTTATCAATACTGAAACGACGACGCTTGCAAGAGCCACTACCACGATGGCAACGTAGCGGTTTGTTGTTGTGCTTCTTACGACCTGAAGGATGGTGCCGTGCACCAGATAGATATACAGCGAGACTTCGCCGAGAAGTATCAGTATGGGGTAGGGCTTTATGCGGTATAGCCGCATGCATACGTACACAGCAACCGCAAACATAATGGCGCTTATCAATCTGCTACAGAGCATACGGTCCATTATGAATACGCATACAAATGTACAGACCGCCAAGCACAGCAATACATAGCGCCGCGACAGAAGTTCTGTGATTTTCCTTTCGTATAGCGCTACAAAGAAGCCGATTGATACTGCCGGAATTGAACGATACCATTGGCAACCCCAACCCAGAACTATCGTCGCCGCTAAATACGGCACTATCAGGAGTGAGAGAAGCAAGCCGGTGCGCAAGCCGTCGGCATGGGATGCCAATGCCGCCATATAGAACGCAATATACACATATACAATGGCATAAATAAACCATGAAAACCGCAGCGGAGGAGATCCCTTCGCCATATTGTGCGCCGCTTCCGATAAAGACACCAGTCCGGCGACATCGGAGATCAACAGTACCAGCACTGTAAGAATCAGAAACTCAGGCAGAACCTTGCCTAAACGTCTTTTCAGGAATCCCGACAGATAGTCGAAGCCCTTGGCCTGCAACGACTTCGACAGCCCGTAGCCGGTAATGAAAAAGAAAGCGGCAACCAACGGCAGTCCCATTTCTTTGAAATAATATATGGGCGAGACATGGATGCTGCCGATGCATTCATCGAACTTGTAATACAGCGCGAGATGGTGCAGTATTATCATTATCGCCAGGAGTCCCCGTAGCGGCACAGTGGCTTTTGAGTCGAAATTGCATAGATTGCCGTTTGGTTTGAATGCAGCAGCCGCAATCAGACAGGCCAATACCACCATAAACAGTTCCATGCAAGTACAGTGCTTCCTTTTGAAATTTGTAGATTTTCGACGAATAATAACGAAATTATGTTCAAAATTAATTAATAAATTACGAATACACAAATTATAGGCCTATAAAAAACAATTTCATATTTCGCACGGGCGGTACGAGAAGTGCAATGCGGTTCAAATAAGGTTGGGCACAGGAAAAAGTTGTCCATAAAACAACATATATATGGCCGGAGGTCATGGATTTTGTTAGCCCCGGGCGCGTGCCGCCCGGGGTAATGGACCAACTACGGGTTCAGCCCCGGAGGTGGCTGCACCGGTTC
>URSD01000046.1 GCA_900550395.1 uncultured Porphyromonadaceae bacterium
CCCAACTCCCAACTCCTAACTCCCAACTATATAAACTTACATAGAAAATTTGCAGTTCTCAACGCTTTGTTGTAAATTTGCACGAATTTAAGCATGGATATTCCAATCATTTACAAATATTTCTGTTTTATGAACAAATTTTTACTCACAGCGGCTGCTGCGGCCATTACTTTTACGGCTGCCGCAGCTTCTGCCCCCTCATGGCGTCCCGGCGCCCAGAAGGAGGCTTTCCCCTTCGCTCCGAAGGCCAGGGCTGAGCTGCGGAACACCTCTACAGATCAGGCAGGCCTTGACATCGTGAAGGCCAAAGCCGCCGCCAAGGAGGGAACCGTCACCTCCGCATCCCTCCCCGCTTCCAGCAACGTCGGCTATATCGACGGTCCTAAAGGACAGACATGGTTCTACACCGTTGAGAACAAGGGCACCATCGTGGACCACGGCACATGGAAGGAGGAGGACATCACCGGCTTCATCATCAACGTCTACAATGCCGACTTCAACCTCGTGGGCACTGTCGAGGACGACATCGAGTTAAAGGAGAACGAGACACACGTGGCACAGATCGACGTCGCTTCTCTTCTTACCCAGAAGTTCTTCAACTACGACAGCAACTACGAGCTGATGGTGATGATCTCGCTCAACACCGTTGAATACACCAACAACACCCGCACCCTGGTCTACGGCCTTGAGTCCGGTAAGACCGTCAGCGAGACAATCGGCGAAATCGAAGGCTACTATGTCGATGCCGTCAACACCGCACGCGACGCCTGGCGCGAGCAGTACTGGATCACCTTCACTACCGAGGAGGAGACACTCACCCCCACCGTCGGCGATATTATCAACGCCGGCGACTACGTGTTCAAGACCTATAAATATGCAGGCTACTCCGGCATGGGCGACCCTGTGCTCGAATGCCGTCTGCCCATGATTACATCCGCAGGTCAGAACTACGTCCCCTTCATCTCCACCGTTAAGGACGGACGTCCATACTTCGCCACCAACCGCCTAAAGTACAGCTGGTTTGAAGACCCGTTCGACTATGAGAACGAGAACCCCACCGCCGACAACGAACTCCTGGTCGACCTCTACTCCACCGAATCCTCATGGGGCAGCAACATCGTGAAGTTCTCTTCCACGGCTTTCCCCCTCGCCACCACCGCGGCCGACCGCTTCTTCCTCTACCTCGGCGCGTTCTCCTACAGCGACGACCTCTCGTTCGGCCGCTACACCGACGACAACGTCCCCGCCTTCATCATCACCAAGGAGAAGATGGTGGGCGCCGATGCCTACACCTATTTCTACGACGTCTACAAAGGCGCGGCCCAGGGCGCCGATGCAGAGGGTGAGCACTTGCTCAGCCTCGCATCCGAAGTGGACGGCGGCTATTTCATGGCCGACATTCCCGGTTTTGACCCCCAGGTGATGTTCACTCGCACTACCGGCTCCGGATATGTCTTCGACTTCACCAACCTGATTACAGGTGAGGTAGAGCACTCCGTTCCCGTCGCTGCCACAGGTCTGTCGCTCACCGCCGCTACCGACCGTATAGCCTATGGCGACGGCTACCTCTATGTGGCTGCCCAGACTCACGGCGAATCCCAGCCCAACGGCGACATGCACTCCTTCGTGGCGTTCTTCAACCCCGACGGCTCGCTCCACCATCTCCACACACTCAACCTCGGCCAGCTCGTCGACTATGCCACAATCTACACCGCACCCGACGCATTCGACCCCTATATCTTCAACCTTGACAGCAAGCAGGAGTATATGGTTATCGTTAAGCGCCGCAACGGCGTGGGAGCTGTCGGCAACCACGAGGAACTCGTAGTTGTCAGCGAGGACCCCGAAGACGAGCCCCTCTTCGTCTACACTCCCGACGACGGACTCGGCACACTCGCTACCGTTTACTTCGCCAACCTCGCCACCACTCCCCGCATGATTGTTGTCACTGCCAAGGACAACAAGTACATCAGCACCGCCTACACCCTCCCCGTCAAGCTCTTCGATGAAGGCGACGGCACCGAGGCCAATCCTTATGTCATCACGACCATGGGCGGCCTGCAGCAGATGCGCTTCATGCCCTCTGCCCACTACGTCCTCGGCACCGATATCGACGCTGCCGGCACTCCTGTCGCATTCCCCGAATTCGACTTCTCCGGCTCGTTCGACGGCCTCGGCCACTCCATCAGCAATCTCCTTCTCGACGGCAATTCCCTCTTCCCCGCCGTAGCGCGTCCCGCTTCGGCCACCGAGGGCAGCAAGGCCGGCACCATCGCCAATCTCAACCTTGTCGACCCCGTGTTCAACGCCGTCAAGGACGCGCACGGTCTCCTCGTAGGCCAGATTCGCGGCGGCGCCATCCGCAACGTTCACGTCTACGGAGCCAAGGTCAACACCGAAGTCGACGCTGCCGGCCTCGTAGGCGGTGTATATCTCGGTTCCGTGGTCGAGGAATGTTCCGTCAACGCCGACATTGTCGGCAGCGAGGACTCCTCGCTCGGCGGCATCGCGCTCAACACGCGCACCGGTGGCATCATCCGTGCCTGCGCCTTCAACGGCACCATCACCGGCGGTCAGACTCTCGGCGGTATCGTCGCTGACTTCGGCCACGCCGACGACGTCCTGGAGAACTGCCACGTCAAGGCCTCTATCTCCGGCAAGAACACCATCGGCGGCATCGCCGGTTCGTCGGCTCACGGCACTATCCGCTTCTGCCACGTAGAGGGCGACATCACCGCTTCCGAGGCTCCACGCTGGGGCGGCGGTCCCAAGACGGGCGGTATCGTCGGTGATCTCGCTGCATTCCCCGGCAACCCCTCGGGTGAGGAAGAAGTAGAGCCCAACATCGCCATCGAGGGCTGCTACGTCAATCTTTCCTCACTCACCTTCACCGGCGAGCCCTCTTCCTCCGAAGAGTATCCCGGTCAGAACGACACCATGCACCGAATCGTAGGCTCCAGCGCCGCCAACGGCTATCCCGAGTACCTCGGCGAAGATTCCGATTACAACCCCATCTGGGGCAACCCCGCCGCACCCGAGGCCGGACTCAAGAACAACTATGCCGTCAACACCCTCGCCGTAGTCAACAGCGACATCGCCGACGCCACAGGCACCACCGAGGGCATGTCCGTCGACCCCTACGAGACAGGCATGGGCTTCTTCACGGAGCTTGGCTGGCTCTACGGCTTCGACGCCGAGAACCCCTGGAGCTACACCGGCGACCAGCTGCATCCCTCGCTCTACTTCGAGGGCGGTCTGCTCGTGATTGACCCCGAGGAAGCCACCATCAAGGTCGACGACGAGATCACCCTGACCGTCAGCTGCAAGGGCGGCTCCATAACCGAGGACGACCTTGGAGGCTTCACCATGGAGTTGAGCGACGAATCCGTGCTCGAATCCCTCGAGATGGGCATGGTAGGCGAGGACATCGTCCTCTCCTTCAAGGCCATCAAGGAAGGCAACGTCAAGGTTACCGTCGGACTGAAAGGTAAGACCGTAGAGAGCAACATCACCGTCAAGAGCGCAGCCGGAATCACCGACGCTGTGGCCGACGGCTCCGCCATCAGCTTCGACGGCACCGTTGTTACGGCTCCCGCCTGCGACATCGACGTCTACACCACCATGGGCGTACGTGTGCTCTCCGGCCGCGACAGCGCTGACCTCAGCCGTCTCGGCGGCGGTGTCTTCATCGTCACCGCCCGTCCCCTCGACGGCGCCGCCGCTTCCACCCTCAAGGTAAGCGTAAAGTAAAATAACCTGCCTATACCACAAGGGGCCACGGCTCCATCCCTCCCCCGGGAGCGATGGCCGTGGCCCCTCCTTTTTTACAAAGAAGCGCGGGACGCGCCCCATTGCTTTGAGCCACGGAGTGGTGGACTTGTACATGATTAAAAATCAATCTGTTATTTTTGTCATCTTTGTGTTTTTGTATCTATAACACCCGACGGGCAAAAAAAATTTTTGCCATTAGTACAAAAACTACATTCAAAGGGGTATTTCGTGTTGTAACTTTGCACCGTTATGAAGCACTCAACCACATATCCATTCCGCCGCTGGTACAGAAAGCCCCTCACCCCGAGGGAATCCGCCGTCATCGGCCATCTCGAGCGCCGTCGCCGCCGCACAGGCCGCGTCAGCGTCGTCCTCACCGTATCAGCCGCCGAGCACGCCGCCATCAGCCGCCTGCTCCTCCACTACGCCCTGTTCCTCAACAACCGTTGCTCCCTCTCCTGCACCATCCTGGTCGCCGCCACAGGCGCCCCGACGTCCGCAGTCCGCCTAACTCCTAACTTCACACTCCTAACTTCACACTGCACGGAGCGCCAGCAAGTCCTCGAAGAGGACGTATCTGTGGTTAACCCCATGATAAACAGCGCTTTGCACTGTGTTCATGGGGCGCGGGGCTCCCCGCTACATGGCAAGCTCGGAGAGCTTGCGCCCATAACTCCTAACTCCACACTCCACACTCCACACTGATAAGTAAATCGCACATGTAAGCCGTATTATTTTGAACGAATCACCGATTTTTCATACCTTTGTACAGAACATAACTGAAAATACCTGCCATGAATAGACTGATTGCCGTAGCTATGGCTGCCGTATGCGCTTTTGGCGCTGCCGCCGCCGACAATGTCCTGACTGTCAGGGCCGACCGTCCGGGCGCACAGATCCGCCCTACGATGTCTGGCCTGTTCTTCGAGGATATCAATTTCGCCGCCGACGGCGGACTGTATGCCGAGATGATAAAGAACCGTTCTTTTGAATTTCCGCAGGCCCTGATGGGATGGCGTAGCTTCGGAAACGTGGAGGTGCGCGACCAGGACGGCCCCTTCCCCCGCAATCCGCATTACGTGCGCCTGTCGCCCGCTTCCCATGCCCATAAGCACACCGGCCTCGACAACGAGGGCTTCTTCGGAGTCACCCTGCAAAAAGACTCGACCTACCGCTTCTCTGTCTATGCCCGTGCCGTGGAGGGCAGTCCCGTGCTGCGTGTGGAGCTTATCGACCCCTCCGCCTCCGGTCGCCACACTCAGGTGCTTGCCCATAGCGACATTGCCGTCGCTTCGGCCGACTGGCACAAATACGAGGCCGTGCTGACTCCCGACGCATCCGTCGACAAGGGGCGTCTGCGCATCTTTCTGGAGGGCAACGGCACGGCCGACGTGGAGCACGTGTCGCTCTTTCCGGCCGACACGTGGCAGGGACGTCCCGGCGGTCTGCGCCGGGACCTCGCCCAAAAGCTCGCCGACATTCACCCCGGCCTGCTGCGCTTCCCGGGCGGCTGCATCGTGGAAGGTACCGACCTGGCTACCCGCTATCAGTGGAAAAACACCGTGGGACCCGTGGAGAACCGTCCTCTCAACGAGAACCGCTGGCACTACACGTTCACCAACCGCTTCTTCCCCGACTACTACCAGACAGGCGGCCTCGGCTTCTTCGAGTACTTTCAGCTCGCCGAGGACATAGGCGCCGAGCCTCTCCCGGTGCTGAACGTGGGCCTCTCGTGCCAGTATCAGAACAGCGACGAAAGCGCACATGTGCCTGTCGACAGTCTTCAGCCCTACATCGACGATGTGCTCGACCTCATAGAGTTCGCCAACGCCGACACCACCACCGTGTGGGGCGCGCTGCGCGCCCGCATGGGCCATCCCGCGCCTTTCGGCCTGAAATACGTAGCCATAGGCAACGAGCAGTGGGGCGAGCCCTACACGCGCCGCCTCGCTCCTTTCGTGAAGGCTGTGCGCAAGGCCCATCCCGAAATTAAAATTGTGGGTTCGTCGGGCCCGTCGCCCGACGGCGAGGAGTTCGATTACCTCTGGCCCGAGATGAAGAAGGCCGGGGCCGACCTCGTCGACGAGCATTTCTACCGCAACGAGGAGTTCTTCCTGCGTAACGCCACCCGCTACGACGGCTACGACCGCAAGGGGCCGGCCGTATTCGCCGGCGAATACGCCTGCCACGGGGCCGACGGCCGCGGCTACAACCATTTCAACGCCGCGCTCATGGAGGCCGCCTTCATGACGGGTCTTGAGCGCAATGCCGACATAGTCCATATGGCTACCTACGCCCCGCTGTTCGCCCATGTGGAGGGATGGCAGTGGCGTCCCGACATGATATGGTTCGACAACACGCGCAGCGTGGCTACGTCCAGCTACTACGTGCAGCAGCTTTTCGCCACCTTCCGCGGCGACCGCGTGCTTCCGCTGACCGACGCTTCCGGCCGCCCCTGCACGGGGCAGGACGGCATATTTGCCACTGCGGCCACCGACGGTGAGGGAGGCTATATAGTCAAGGTAGTCAACACCGCCGCTGAACCTCAGAACCTCGACCTGCGCTTCGACGGCCTCCGCAAGCGCAGCCGGCTCGGAAGCGTGACCTGCATCAGCCTCCACGCCGATGACCCCCTGCGGGAGAACACGCTGGACGAGCCCTTTGCCGTAAGTCCGGTGCGCTCGGCCCACGATGCTCCGGCCGCCCCGCATGAAGTGAAAATGACAATACCCGCTAAAACTTTTGCTGTATATCTGATAAAATGAAAAGACTGATGCTTGCTACCGTGGCATGCGGCGTATGTGTGGCCGCTGCCGCCGCCAACGACTGGGAGAATCCCGGGGCCTTTGCCGAAGGACGCCTGCAGCCGCGCTCCACGGCATTCCCCTATGCCGGCCGTGACGACGCCCGAAAGGCCGACCGCGACGCTTCGCCGTACGTCATGAGCCTCAACGGCATGTGGCGTTTCCATTTCGCCGAATCTCCCGCCGGACGTCCCGAGGGCTTCCAGCAGCCGGGCTACGACATCTCGGCATGGGATTCCATTCCCGTGCCGTCCAACTGGGAGATGCAGGGCTACGGCACGCCCATATACACCAATATAGTATATCCTTTCCCTCAGAATCAGCCGTTCATACCCCACGACGACAATCCCGTGGGCAGCTACCGCCGCAGTTTCGACCTGCCGGAGGGCTGGAACGGACGCCATACCATTCTCCACTTCGACGGCTCTACGGCCGGCATGTACGTGTGGGTCAACGGCCACAAGGCCGGGTATGTGCAGAGTACGAAAAACCCGGCCGAGTTCGACATCACCCGGTGGGTGAAGCCCGGCCGTAACGACATAGCCTGCGAGGTCTACCGCTGGACCGACGGCTCTTACCTCGAGGACCAGGACTTCTGGCGCCTCTCGGGCATAGACCGCGACGTGTACCTCTACAGCGTGGCTCCAGTGCGCATCCTCGACTTCTTCGCCCATCCCGACCTTGACAGCTCATACAAAAAAGGTATGTTCAGCCTTGACGTCAGGCTTGCCAACTACGGCGCCGAAGCCGCCGCGGGGCGCCTTGCCGTCAATCTGTATGCTCCCGACGGCCGTGAGGTCATGGCGCAGTCGCATCCTCTGAGCCTGGGTGCCGGCGCCGAGGCCGACGAGGCGTTCAGCGCCGTGCTGCCGCGCGTGGCCCGCTGGAGCTGCGAGACGCCTAACCTCTACACGCTGGTGCTAACCCTGAGCGATGCCGCCGGAAACGTTCTGGAGAGCACCTCGGCCCGCATAGGCTTCCGCAAGGTGGAGATAAAGGACAGCCGCCTGCTGGTCAACGGCAAGCCCGTCGAGATTCACGGCGTCAACCTGCACGAGCATCATCCCGTCAGGGGGCATGTCGTGGACCGCGAGACCATGATGGCCGACATACGCACCATGAAGCGGCACAACATCAATGCCGTCCGCACCAGCCACTATCCCCACTCGCCGCTGTGGTACGACCTCTGCGACCAATACGGCATTTACCTCGTGGACGAGGCAAATATTGAAATCCACGGCTACGGCTCGAACTACGGCACGCCGCAGGCCGCCACACATCCCTGCAACCTGCCCGAGTGGCGCGACGCCATAGTCGACCGTGAGGTGAGCCTCGTGGAGCGCGACAAGAACCATCCCAGCGTGATTGTGTGGAGCCTCGGCAACGAGAGTGGCGCCGGAAGCAATTTCCGCGCCGGATACGACTGGATAAAGAGCCGCGACGCGTCGCGGCCCGTGATGTACGAGCAGATGGGCGAGGGCGAGGGCACCGACATCGTCTGCCCCATGTATCCTTCCGTAGGCTACATGAAGGAATACGCCTCACGCGAGAATCCCGGACGCCCCTACATCATGTGCGAGTACGCCCACGCCATGGGCAACAGCACCGGCAACTTCCAGGAGTATTTCGACATCATTCGCTCATCGCCCCACATGCAGGGCGGCTTCATATGGGACTGGGTGGACCAGGGTCTGCTCACACGCGACGAGGACGGACGCCCCTACTGGGGCTACGGCGGCGACTTCGGCGCCGAGCGCTACCACCACGACGAGAATTTCTGCTGCAACGGCCTCGTGCAGCCCGACCGCACGCCGCATCCGGGTCTCGCCGAGGTGAAGAAGGTGTATCAGGACATCCGCTTCTCGCCTGCCGACCTGAGCCGCGGCGAGTTCGTTGTCGAGAACCATTTCCACGAGCGCGGCCTTGACGGCTACGAGCTCCGCTGGGAGCTGCTGCGCGACGGCGCGCGCGTGGCCGGAGCCACGCTGCCGCCGCTGCGTGTCGCTCCGGGCGAGAGCCGCCGTGTGCGCGCCGCCCTGCCCGCCATGAAGGACAGCGCAGAATACTATCTCTCGGTATATGCGGTGACCCGCGGCGGCGACGACATCATCCCCGCCGGCCACGAGGTGGCGCGCGAGCAGTGGGCGCTCGCTGAGCGCCCCGACATGCGCCCGGCCGCTGCCGCTGCCGTGGCTCCCGTGCGCGACGGCGGCAACTATGTCTTCGACTGCCCCGAGGCGGGAGTCCGCATCGTGATAAGTGCCAAAGACGGCAATATCAGGGAATATACCGACCACGGACGCCGCATCCTGTACGGCGTCACGCCTAACTTCTGGCGCGCTCCCACCGACAACGACTGGGGCAACAACGCCCACCGCCGCCTCAACGCGTGGCGCTGCGCCGCCGACAACCGCCGCTGCACGGCCGTGACAGCCGACGGCGACGCACTCAGAGCCGAATACCGTCTGCCGGATGTCGATGCCGCCTACACGGTGACGTATAAGGCCTATGCCGACGGCTCTCTGGACGTGTCGGCCACTCTCGAAGGTACGGAGAACACGCCGGAGCTCATGCGCATGGGCACGGAGATAACCCTGCCGCGTGACTGCGACAGCTTCAGCTACTACGGCCGCGGACCGGTGGAGAACTACAGCGACCGCAACACCGCCGCCTTCATGGGCCTCTGGAACAGCCGCGTGGCCGATGAATTCTATCCCTACATCCGTCCGCAGGAGACCGGCAACCATACCGACGTGCGCCATGCCTCGCTCCGCGACGGCGAGGGACGCGGCATCGCCGTGTACGGCGCGCAGCCTCTCAGCGTGAGTGCGCTCGACGTGGCGCCGGCCGACCTCGACCCGGGACTGTCAAAACATCAGATGCACAACAGCGACGTGCGCCACAGCGCCGAGAAGGTGTTCCTGAATGTGGACCTCGCGCAGCGCGGCGGCGCCGGCGACGACAGTTGGGGCCGCGGCCCGCACCGTCCGCACGTGCTGGATGCCGGCCGGTATTCGTATTCTTTCCGCATCGTTCCCGTAAAGTGAATCATGCACTGACTCTCTGTGTGCCATGACTTTCGCTGACGCGTCATCCTCATTCCCCTCCTACCTGCTTGGACTCTCCACCATGTTCTTCGGCATGATGGCGGTGTTCTTCTGGAGGAGGGGAGAGCGTCTGCGCATGCTTGTCACGCTCCTGATGGGCACGATCGCGCTGGAGTATGTCAAGGATTATGTGTTTATGGTCCTTGGCCTCTTCTCCGACGTGTATTACTGGGGCGTGATGACGATCACCGACATGGTGGCCGTGCCCATGTACGCGTTCGTGCTGATGGAGCTGGTGCGTCCGGGACGGCTCACCGTGCGCAGGATGCTGCTGCATGAGGTGCCGTTCGTGCTGTCGGCACTGCTCTATGTCGCTACCGGGTGGATGCCGTGGGTATATGCTATTGTCGGCTGGGCGGTACTGTACGGCACTTTCTATCTGGTATGGACCGCGATCGAGATACCGCGCTACAACCGTCACCTGATGGAGAGCTTCTCATATACCGAGAATGTCAATCTGGGCTGGCTGCGCGTGATTCTGTACACGTTCTATGTGATTCTCGGGCTGTGGGTACTTGACTGTGTCGCTTTCCACATCGGTGTCGAATGTCTGTACATGGGCTGCAACCTTGTGTTGTGGATGGTGATTTCGTTCTTCCTGTTCCGCCATGAGTCGGTTATCGACGAGCTGTCGGACAACGCGGTCGTGCCCGCTGCCGAGCCTGCCGACGGCAAGACGGACAACTCGTTGGCTGTCCGTATCGAGGCGCTGTTCACCACGCAGAAGGTGTTTCTCGACCCGGGCCTCAAGCTCTCTGACGTGGCCCGTGCCGTGGGTTCCAACCGCACCTACGTGAGCAACTATTTCAACCGCGACGCCGCCACGACGTTCTACGACTATGTCAACACGTACCGCATAGAGTATGCCTGCGCCCTGCTCGCCGACCCGGCCATCCCCGTGCAGGAAGTGGCGGAAAAGTCCGGCTTCAGCGGCGCGTCGGTGTTCTCCCGCGTGTTCGCCAAGCACAAGGGCTGCACCCCGACAGCCTTCCGCAGCGCGGCCGGCAAGCAGTCAAGATAAACTCATCCGAATGTCACATTTGCCTAAAGATGATTGATTTTCTGCTTCTTGTGATTGGTACGGTCACGGAGGATTGCCGGCATATTGTCCTTTGCCCAGCCAATCAATGAATTGATGTGTGGAAACAGTGAGAGGGTGCGATCGGTGATGCTATATTCCACCCTTGGCGGTACCTCGGCATAGATTGTGCGGGTCACGAAACCGTCTTCTTCAAGAGTGCGTAGTGAGTTGGTAAGCATCTTCTGGGATATGTCGGGAATCTCGCGGCGTAATTCGTTGAAGCGCATGGTCGGGTGAAGATTCAGCGTATAGAGTATCAGCAACGACCATTTGTCGCTGAAGCGTGCAAGTATATTGCGTATGGGACAACTGGGATATAACTCCTCGTTCATAATTCTGTGTCTGTTAGATTGCTCTACAAAGGTAACTAATATGCCGGATGTATGCAACACTACAATTCGGTCGTGGTTAAAATCCGTTAAAGTCAAATTTTCAACTTATTGGTAGTCTACATTGGTAACATCCATGAAACTATCTGTAATTCAGGTGCCTTCTTGACATCTCAAGCTCTCAGGTGTTAACTTTGTATCGGAAATCAATAAAACAACAAGATATGAAAAAGACAGCACTTATCGGCGCGAGCGGCTTTGTAGGGAGCGCCATCCTGAACGAACTTCTCTCACGCGGCTACAAAGTGGAGGCACTGGTACGCAATCCTGAGAAGATCACAGCCGAGAATCCTAATCTTACCGTAAAGAAAGTAGATGTCGCTGACGAGAAGGCTTTGGCCGAAGACCTCAAGGGTTATGACACAATAATCAGCGCATACAATCCGGGATGGACAAACCCCAACATCTACAACGATACGTTGCAGAACTATCCCCGCATCGTGGAGGCCGCCAAAGCGGCCGGAGTTAAACGTCTGCTCATGGTGGGAGGCGCCGGCACACTTTTCTGCGCTCCCGGTTTGCGCGTCGTTGACAGCGGCGTGATTCCCGCAGAAATCATGGACGGAGTAAGGTCTCTCGGCAAGTTCTATCTTGACATCCTTACCAAAGAAAACGACATCGACTGGGTGTTCTTCTCGCCTGCGGGAGCATTCACAGAAGGCGCGCGTACCGGCAAATACCGTCTTGGCAAAGACGACCTCATAGTAGACGATAAAGGCAACAGCACCATATCCGTGGCCGACTATGCCAAAGCTATGGTGGATGAGCTCGAAGTGCCGGCTCATCACAAGGAGCGTTTCACGATTGGGTATTGAGTAATCCGGCAAATCAAATCCACGCAGGTCCCCGTCGGCAATACAGTCCGGCGGGAACTTGCTTAAGTGAGAAAGACTTCCTACGATATGCTCGTTCACGGGAGGATGGATGTCAGATTCGTGGAATATTACGACCTCACACCCCCGTCCGCCTCGAATCGAAAGATGGACGTTATGACTTCAGCCGAAAGACTTGATTACCTCATAAAGACACTTCTTTCTGAAAACGAGGAGTATGCGCATATTGCCATCCCGGCATCTGTCGCGGGCCGACGGCGGTTGCTTGAGGTTCAGGGAGATTATGGGCTGATGCAGTGCGCCCGCGGCTGTCATGATACTCTTTATGATGACCGCAAGACTCGAATGCAATCGGCATAATTGTGAGGAAGGGATCGTTATGGAGGCATATACGCCAACAATGATATAGCTTTGGAGTTTTAAACAGCCTCTGAAAATCTGATAATAAACCCGGGCGTCGTGCAACCCGCCATGCGGCGGGTTGAGGCGTTTTTGCGGCGTTACCGGTGGTATGTCGCGCCCTATGGTCGCTCCTTAACCACCGGCTAACCGGATTCAACCCGCGACGAGCGCGGGTTGTTCCAGTTTTATCGGACAGTAATCAGCAAATATCTTATCGAGAAATTTCAGCGGCTGAAGGCGGAGCTGCCAGGTGGCAATTTACGGAAGCCCGCCGCGCTCCGCGGGCTCCCTATGCCGGTCGGCGTTTAGGGAGATCGTGCCTATGCGGAAACACACCACAATTTCCAAACAGTTGTAGTCAATGTGATGATATCGCTTAATGAATTGTTTCTGAGCAACAGAGGTTTGTACGTATTGTGCAGCGGCTTTGTACGCAGTGCTAAGCGGTTTTTAAGCAAAGTCAAGAAAATAGTATTCATTTACAAGGGAGTGACGGGCTTGTTGGCTAACTTTGGGGACAGTATTCTGTAATTAACCATATTGTCACATGAGCCTCAAGAGTCTGTTGATGGAGACGTCCGACGCGCCAAGGGCGTGCGGTGCGTGGCTGCTGCTGATTGCGGCGGCGCTGGTAGCTTTCGTGTGGGACGCCTGCTTTTATAATCTCAAGACCGACGGCGCGGTGCTGACGCTTGAGAGCAATGCCGTGCTGCGGCAACGCTTCGACCGCGATACCATCTGCACCGACATTCACGCGGGCGACAGTGTGCGTGTGCTCGGCATAGAGAGGTCGTCGTTCGGTCAGAAATGGCTTGTGCGGACTTCGGGAGGCGACATAGGCCTGATAGACGGCTCGGACATCACCGGTGTGCGCCAAATTGTGACCGACGGCTCCAACAAGGGCGATACCGTCGCCATCCGGGCGCACTGGATGGGTCCTTCCATCTACAGATATTACTACACAGGCCGCGACGGCGAGGAGAAGGAACGCTCCACCCGCCACTTCATGCCCGTGCTGGACGGCTGGCAGGATTATCAGTATGAGAGCGATGCCGTGGCGGGCATATGCACGCAGCAGAAGTTCGAGAAGATGACAGCAGGCAAGTCGTTGGCCGATGTGAACGATGCGTTCGGACTGCCGGTGCTGTTGCGCGTGACGCCCTCCGGATTCACGGCGCGATATTCATGGAAGGTATATGACCCGGCCACGGGCAAGATGTCGCGGCCCAATGTGTCCTTCGGCAGGGACTCGCTTGTGACCGGTGTGGAATACGCCAATACAACGAGCCGTGCCGCCTCGTGGCTCAGGCACATGCCTTTCGCCGCGCAGATTCTGGACTGGCCGGTCACCACGGTGCTGATGCGCGGCTCGCGTTACGTCACGTTCAGTAATCCTCTGCCAGGCACTTTCGAGAAGGTGCTTCAGTGGTGCCTCATGCCCGTTGTTCTGATACTCATGTTCCTGTGGCTTTTCTGGACGGCTTCGCTGCCGGTGTTGCTGATGGGCTGGCTGCTCAGGTTCCCGGCCGTGTTCGCATGGATAAGCGACCGCCGGCTCAGGTGGCTGATGCTGGCCGTGACCCTTGTATCGGCCTACGTATGGTCGGTGATGCAGATGGGGTGGGGTATATTCCCGGTGTGGTCGGTGGTGATATTCATCGTGTCGTGGTACATGTACACGCTCGCCGCAAGTCCGCTGTGTACCTTCCCGCACTGCCGCTGTCCGCAGTGCCATCACATGTACACCATTCATTTCGACCGCAGCGAGTTCGATTACGACGAGATAGTGAAGGGCTCCGACATAGTGCGCGGGCGCAAGCTGGGCACGCGCACGGAGAAGTGGAGGACGTGGACGCAGGTGAACACCACGAGGACCTACTCTGACGGCAGCAAGCACCATTCGTCGCACCGCGAGAACGAACGACACCACTCGCGCGACTACAATATGTACGAATATCTCAACTACGATGTGACCTACCGCCTCGACCATTACCGCGACTACTACAGATGCAGCTGCTGCGGATTTGAGGAGGAGGACAAATCGGTGGTGACGAACGAACTCGGCCGTAAATTCACGGGCACGCATACCGGCGAGGAAGCCGGCGAGGAGCGTGTGTCCCGATGGTAGCATCCCTAACCTTTATATTTTCATGAATAAGGCTCTCTATCTGATTGCAGTTGTAGCTGTCGTGGCGTTTTCGCTGGTCCTCGCCGAATGTTCGGGACGAAAGACCGGCGAAGGGGCTGCGCGGCTTGATGTGGAACGCCTCGCATCGCTGTCGCAGAAAAGCGGCGGCGAGATGACGGCCGGCGACTGCGATTTCCTGCTGGAGCAGTGCGAGGTAATTGTCGGCAGGGTGGAGGGCATGACGGCCGATGAATATAAGGCCTATCCCGAGACCCTGAGCGAGGAGGAACAACATGCCTTAGCTGACCTGGGCTGCTGCCTGATAACGGCAAGAGAGAACGGACGGTTTTCCGACGGTCAGCTCGCCAGACTCGGAAAGCTGTATGCCCGCATGCCGGGCGGGGATTGAATTTATTCCTTATATTGGGGAAAGAAGGAGGTTGCACGGATGACGAGACACATAAGGACAAAAGGTCAGAAGAAACAGAAGTTTTTCAGGAGGTGGAGCAAGATGGCGAATGGTGGGTAATATGGGCTGTAATTGCCTCACATTGGACAAACTCAGTGAAGTTCTTGGGATCATAATCGTTGGGATCATAATCGCAGTTTTGACTAAAAATCCCCCTGTTTTTACTTAAAAGTAAAAACATTTTTCGTAACTTTGCGGTTGTTAAGACAAATAGGCAATATATCTATGAGCGAGGCAGAACTTATACAGCTAAACAAAGACCATAATTGCACCCTTTACACCATTCAGTTCATCACTGAGGACAAAGGTGAATATTTTCGTTTCTATAACCGTTTCAAGGATGATGCGACCTATAATGAAGATTTGGCCCGTATAGTCAAGTTTGTTGACAGCATTGCTGATCTTGGAGCTCTGGAGCGTTTCTTCCGACCGGAAGGAAAGATGAGTGACCGAGTCTGCGCACTCCCGGTAGTAAAATCAAAGTTGCGCCTGTATTGTCTGCGACTCTCAGACAGCATCCTTATACTCGGAAATGGAGGGGTCAAGAAAACACGTACCTATGATGAAGATGACGAACTGCGCGGGTTTGTGGTTACGCTTCAAAACTTTGATAAACTTATCAAAGAAGGTGTGAAAGACGGAACCATCATTATTTCCGAGAATGAAATTGAAACCGACAAAACATTTGACATATGAAGACCGCTTTTGATGAATACAATAGTATAGTGTCATCTATACCGGATAATATCCGCAAAGAGGTGGATATGGAAATGGCTGTGTCCAATAGAATCTATGATCTGATGATCCAAAAAGGTCTGACAAAAGCCGAGTTTGCCCGTTCGCTTGGCAAGCGTCCGTGTGAAATCACCAAGTGGTTGAGTGGACAGCATAATTTCACCCTTTCCACCCTCGCTATGCTGTCTTCTTTCTTCGGACAGCCAATTATAACAGTCGGCTGAGGTTTAGCACGCGCTGTCGCTTCCTGCCGGAGCTCGGCGCGTGTGGGCGGTGGTACGTCGTCCCATGGCTTGTCGGCTGCGCCTCCTCACGCATGGGCTGAAAATTGCACGCCACGCTCCTTCTTTTTTGAGTTTATAGTTGAGAGTGTATAGGTAAGAGGTGGATGCGGCCGATGGCCGCAGTTAGGAGTGAGGAGTTTTAGCCCGCCCCTCCGGGGCTTTGCCGGGGTGGGTATTCTCTGCCCCGCGTTGCGCTTCGCTCCACGCGGGGTTAATCATGGATTCACGCGTCCCGCGTTTTTTTTGAGTCAAAGGCTGAGTTTGCCCGTTCGCTTGGCAAACACCCGTGTGAAATCGCCAGTTGGCTGAGTGTGCGGAAAGGCGATTTATTTGCAGTTGACCTTTATGGCTCCGATAATGCCATTGTTATTGCTTGGAATAATCGAGAGTGAACTGTCTTTGAGCGTCAGTTTGCCTTGCTGAATACTTAATTTAGAAGTTTCATTCACATCTGTAACGTATAGATAGGTCAAATCACCCTGTTCACCACTCATGGTAACGATCAGCATATCGTTTGAGCTGTTCTCATTTGGCGTACAATATACAAATGCTGCCACCAATCCGTTGTTTCCACCATTAATCATATATGATAATGGAATATGATTTAATATCGCAAGTGTGGCGTCCCCGACTTTTTTAATATCTTCACTATTAAGGTTGTGAGCGCCGGCGACTTTCATGATGCTGCTGTTTTTTACGACATTAACAGTTACCGTATCTTGAAATTCGGTGGTGATTTTCGGGAGATTGGAGAGCGCATTATATGCTTCTTTCAAATCCATAGCATAAGTGCTCCAAACAGAGCAAATCAATGCAAACAGTATGAGTATAAGTTTTTTCATAATTTGGTTGTTTTGGATAAAAACAGCCAAAAGGAAGTATTGGTTCTATTATCGGTGAGTTTTACCGGCGCTATATGCCACTGTCAATTTCCTCTCGGAGCTGTGTGAGGTCTTATTCATCAGCCCCGGGCGAATAATATTAAGTGGTTGATTTGTCGATAAGTTTTAGTAACTTTACGGCTGAAAATGAGATGCTAATGAACAAAATAGACAATAATATCGGCTACTCACAGCCTGATAGGGAAAATGAGATTATTCTGTATCGGCCTGATTCTACTCTGTCGTTGGATGTCAGAGTTGAGAATGAGACTGTATGGCTCAATCGAAATCAGCTCGCATTATTATTTGACCGTGACGTGAAAACTATCGGCAAGCATATCAATAATGCTCTCAAAGAAGAATTGGACGGACTTTCAGTTGTCGCAAATTTTGCGACAACTGCATCTGACGGCAAGACTTATCATGTGGAGTACTATAATATCGAGATGATTACCTCTATAGGATATAGGGTTAAATCCAAACGAGGAATTCAATTCAGGGTCTGGGCCAACAAAGTCCTGAGGGATTATCTTTTGCGTGGTTATAGCGTGAATCAGCGACTGATATACATGGAGAGCCGCATGGACAGGCGCTTGTCGGAGCATGATAAAAGGCTTGATGAGCTGACGGACAAGGTTGATTTCTTTATCCGCACATCTTTACCGCCTAAAGAGGGTGTGTTTTTCAACGGACAGATATTTGATGCGCATGAGCTGGTCTGCCGTCTTATAAGGAGCGCGAACAGGAGGATTATCCTTATTGACAACTATGTCGACGAATCGGTGCTGGTTCAGCTTGATAACCGTAATGCAGGTGTGTCAGCATTGATATATACGGGAGAGATAAGTCGCACTCTCCGACAAAGCATCAACAGGCATAACCGTCAGTATGCGGCCATTGATGTAAGGACAGCAGAGAGAATCCATGATCGGTTCCTGATTATTGATGATACGCTTTATCATATCGGCGCTTCCATAAAAGACCTCGGCAAGAAGCTTTTTGCATTTTCACAAATGGAGACTTCTCCTGCCGTAATCCTCGATAGTCTTTAGAGGTTTTCGCCTTGAATGCAGACGTACGGTCGGTGCAATACGGTTCAAATAAGGTGTTTAGGGCGTGGTGCAACCCGCCATCCGGCGGGTTGATACCCCTTTCGGGGCTTACCCCGGGTACGGCGCTGCGCGCCTTAACCCGGGGCTAACCATATTTTAGTGGGTGTTGCAGAACTCCCCGAAAAAGTTGCCCCATGCGAGCAAAAGCCTCAACTTTCCCAAGCTGAGGCTTTTTTATGTCCATAAAATTTAGTAACTTTATGGTGAT
>URSD01000047.1 GCA_900550395.1 uncultured Porphyromonadaceae bacterium
AAAAAGCCTCAGCTTGGGAAAGTTGAGGCTTTTGCTCGCATGGGGCAACTTTTTCGGGGAGTTCTGCAACACCCACTGACTGTTTTTCAACGTTGTTTTGAACGAGACCGACTACGGAAGTTCTCATTATAGCGCCATTCGCCGCGTTCTGATGACGGGACAAGTCCCACCATACTTTTGAACTCATTTCGGGATCGTCGACATAGTCATCCATACTAAGCACCTTGAAGGTATGGCTGCCGATTCCCATAGGGGCGCCATTGAACCAGTCCTTGAAATTGGAGGCTATGCGATGCAGGTTTAATTCTCCGTCCTCATATCCGTTGAGAATGCACAGCATCATGTCCGTGTCGTCGCTCCACGCACCTTTGAGCCACCTGCGTCTGTGTGCATCCTGAATAATCTGGTCGTAATATCTCAATCCGTTGGGATAGTTGCGTATTACATCGTCCTTGCTCATGAATTCTGCGCCGAGGCCAAGCGCATCCCCTATAGCCTGCCCATACAGGCAACCAAGCATTTTGTCCTTTATCTCATTATCCATAAACTAAGTTTCATTATATTACCTCAGCTATAAAGGTATGAATAATCTTTGTTTTGGACAAATTGTTTTTATTATCGTTGTCCAATAAAAAGAGAATAACCCACGCTCGTCGCGGATTGCTATATATAATATGATATATTGCGCCATACCACTTCGGGCAAGACAAAGGGCTGCACCAATCTGGAGCAGCCCTTTGTCTTATCTATTCAGCAAGCGTCAGGGGACCATCAGCTTGAAAGTGAGGGAACCGACGGTCACCAGATAGGAACCGGGCTGCACGGATATCTCGGTAACGGCTGAGGCGGAAGCCACAGCAGCGACGGTGCGTCCGTCAACACCGCATACGCTGATGGCGCTGCCTTCGGCACCGGAGACGGTGATGAGGCCATGGGCGGCACTGACACTGATACCGGCTGCGAGAGCCTCGTCAAGGCCGCTGCTCTCGAAGGCTACGGGAGCCGAGAATGCGGGAGCCGATTCGCCTACGCTATACAGCGCAGTCACGGCATACACGTAGGTGCCGGAAGCCTCGGGAGTGTCGGAGTATTCCTGCTCCTCAACCACTGCCTCGTTGGCCTTCACGCGCTCGCGGTAGACGTTGTAACCAATCAGGGAAAGGCCGTCGCCTGCGCCCGCCGGCTCGTAGTGGACGTCGTCGACCATGAACATGTACTGATACTGCGACACGCACACGATGGCGAAATACATGGCGCCTTCGGGTAGGTCGAAGCTATACTGAGTCCAGGGTGCGGGCACGCCGTCCTCACGGCGTACTTCGATGAAGTCGTCGGGGTCGAGGCTGCCGGTGGAGTACATCACCTTGAACGACTCGCCGCCGTCCTCATCGAAGAGGCTGCGTGCGTAGAGCGTCACAGTCTGAGCCTTTCCGCTGAGTCTGGGCGATATGGCCCAGTCGTCGCTGGCTATGTCGCCGTTGGCGTTGGCACCGGTGGCGAGGAAGAACTCTCCGCTGTGGGCCTGGATATTGAAGAAGTAGCCGTCGTTATAGTTAGCGCATACAGCATAAGCCTTGGCGGCAGTGCTGACGTTGGCTATTCCTGACTGCACCTGGCCGTCGCGGTCGATAAACGTCCATCCCTCGTAGGTGTCCACATCGCCGTCGTGGCCGTTCTCGAAGCTCTCGTCCACGGGTTCGGCGGGCATTTCGGCCGTAGGTTCATCCCATACCAGACTTACCTTTCCGGTCTCGGCGGTAGCCTTGACGTTCTCGGGAGCAGGATATGCGGGCAGATTCACGGTCACGCTGTGTGTAGCCTCGTTGTCGCTGAGGTCTTCGTCGGCGTCGTATTCCACAACCGCACGGAATTCGCAATGCGGGTCGGAGAAGATGTTAGGCTCGTAAATGAAAATGACGCTGCCGGAGGCATCGGCTTCCAGTTCAGGACCGTCCGCTACGGCTACTTCCTTGTCGCCGCAGAACAGACGGACCTTATAGCCCGACGCGGCGTTGTTGCCGTTGTTCTCTATCAGGGCGGTGAAGCGGAGCTTGTCGCCGATGCTGATCTTGTCGGCGGCGGAGAGGCCGGTGACAGTCAGGTTGTGGTCGAGAGCCGGAGCCACCTTGATTTTATCGATACCGAGGAAGCCATAGTTGATGAGAGTGCCGCGGATGGCTATCTGAATGACTCCGTTCCGGTAGGCCGATAGGTCAACTTTCTTCTTGAACCATTCCACGGGCTTGCCGAGTTCGGTGAGTTCGCAATCGGTCAGTGTTATGGTCTCCACAGAGACAAAGCCGTTGCCGGAATTGACAAGAACCTCGACATTGTTCGTGTTGTGGTGCTGGCCGTCGTTAGTATTGGCTATCATGAAGGACACTGCGGCTTTCTCCATTGCGGAAAGGTCGAACTTGCCGAGATTCATGGACGAGCCTGCCCCGGGAACGGCCTCCGCGGAAGACAGCACGATGAAACCGCCGTCGGCATCGGCCGAGCTGAGGTCGCCGTAATAGCCGTCGGGCACCGTGCTCCAGATGGCCGTGGAGTTGGTGTTGAAGAAGCCCGTGCTGTGGTGGCTTACGCCGCCCTCAAAGCTTTCGGCGTAAGATTCATAGGGTTTGCCCACGGGAAACGAAGGCGTAGCGTACGCCACATTGGAGCTGACGGCGTTGTATATCTGGATGCCGGGAAGGCAGAATACCTGCTCGTCGCCCTGGGTCACCTGCATGGTGTAGCTGTTGTCGGTGATTTCGGGATTATTGTCGAAGTAGCTTCCGTTGAGCAGGATGCGGTATTTGCGGTCCTGCGGCTCAAGCCAGTTGCCGTTGACGTCGTACTCCACAGGACTCCACTGCATCGTCACCTTGCCGGTGTTGCCTTCCTCGACGGCGGTGATAGTCTCGGGTTTCGCCGGAGCAGCTATACCTATATATGCTATCTTGTCGGCGGATACGCCTTCGCCTGCATCGCCGAAGGCTGTGGCCGTCCACATGAAGTTGCCGGGAGTGTTGTTTATGTTGTCGTCGAATTCAAGATTCTCGCCGGGAGCAGGATTGTCCCATGTCTTGATGATGACGCCTGCACGCTTCAGCTCCAGCTTTGAAATAGAAGCGAGAGGCTCGCCGGCTGCCGTCAGAGTCGGAGCCTTGAACTTAACCTTGCACTGCATGGTGCCATAGGCGCCGCGTATCACCTCGAAGTCCGAAACGGCTGCGGGGATATCGGCGCTGCGCATGCTGATGTAGTCCACCACGGGCCAGTTTGCCTTGTCGCTTACAGCATGGAAACCTATATAGAGAGGACCGTCGGCCGTAGCCTCATATATGCCGGTGAAATGCTTCTCGGCAAGCCGATTGATTGCCGTGCGCGGCACGAGAGTGCCCGTCATGGCTACGACGGAGTTGGTATTGCCGCACTTCACCTCTATGTCTGCCTGGTTGGGGCTATATAGCTGAAGCGTGCGGAAGCCGAATTCCATAAGATACTTCTTGCCGGCTTCCGTACGGATGCCCGGCGTAAAGAGCCAGTCGTCCAGAGCAACGTCGCCGCTTGTGCTGTAAATCATGGCGCCACCGCCGCCCTGCGACCAGCATACATTATCGTTGTTGGCATCTATAGCAGTATAATACTGCAATGGCTGGACAGATGAGAAATCGTTGAGGTAAGGCACCTGGACTTCGCCGAGGGTGAAGAAAAGGGTCTGGCCCCAGCCGGAGACGTTGCCTTCATACTCGGCGACAACCGTGTAGTGGTAGCTTGTAAGGGTCTCGGGCATCTCAAGTGTCTCACTGAAGGTGCATTCATAGATGTGTTCCGCAACGACCGTCTGCTCCAGATCCTTCCAGCGGGTGACTGTATAAGTGACCTTCGACGGATCGAAATATCCCGCGTTGTAGGATTCTGTGACAGGTGCCCATTCGAGGATCACATTGCAGCCGTCGACGGTCACATAGGGCACCGGTATCTTGGGTGAGCCCATGCCCACATAAGTTTTGACACTGGCTTTGGGCGATGTGCCGGCGGCGTTGCTCAGAGCCACGGTGATGGTGTGGTCGCCCGCATAGGGTGCGGTGACATCGGCCTCCACGCTCTGTCCGAATCCGGAAGTGCCCGTAGCCAGCGTGGTGTAGCCATTGAGAGTAACAGTATAGGTCACATCACCCTCGCCGGCGGCTCCGCCGAAGGTGGTGGACGGAATGTCGAAGCTCACCTTGCCGGCCATGCCGCCAAGCGGGAACTCCACCTTCAGGTTTGCAGGAGCGTCGGGAGCATCGTCCGCAGCAAGAGGCGCACCTATGAACATGCCCAGCACATCCTCATTGCCGGGGAAGGTATAGAGCAGTGTCGAGGCACCGGTGGCCGGATCGACAGCGTAGAGAGCCGATGAGCCCTCGTCGCACACGGCGCGCAGCAGGCGCCCGTTCTTGGAGTCGTAGGTCATGCCGGCGATGTAGCGTGTGGTAACGCCAGTGTTTCCTATGAGCGTGGTGGCGCCTGTCGCCTTTTCCACTTCCAGCAGATTGCCGTCGACATCAATAGCCAGCAGGCGTCCCTCGCCGTCAAAAGCCATGCACGCCCAGACGCCGCTTATCTGAGAGATGGTGCTGCGTGTGCCGTTGGCAAAGTCGGCGATACCGAATTCGTAGCCCTGCGAACCGTCGGCCTTCATGTAGCAACCATAGACAGCGTCGGTGGCCGGGTCGGCAGCCTGTGCCGTGGCGAAAAGCTGAAAGTCAGGGAGCATTTTGGTCGCGCCCATAAACCAGGTGGTGGTGTTATAGCTGTACATATAGTTGTACGCCATGGTGCCCATAGGAATCTGAAATACCGTGTAGTAGGTATCGCCGGCCTTCACACCGCCCCAGCTGTTGTAGATAGTCATGGTGCTGGCCTGGTTGAAGGTCATGCCTTCGCGGAAAGGCACATTGTACATGTAGCCCGTGTAGCTGCCTGCGGCGCTTGCCACAAAGCCCATGAGATTGACATCGCCTGCGGCCTGTGCGGGCGACATCATCGGCACCTTGATATCCTGCGCGGCTTCGTTGCCGGGAACGAAGAAAGATGCCGGACGGGGTGCAAGTACCGGACTTCCGGGCTGTTCGGTGTCAGACATCGGCGTGCGGAAATCCACGCCTGAGCCAAGACGGCGCACGGCACCGGGAGGCGCGGCTACGGCTGAAACAGCCAACAAAGCCACACCCGCCAGAGCGAGTAACTGTTTGTTCATAAGTCGGGAAATATTAATGAGATGAATAAAGTGTACTTTTGACTACAAAATTACACTTTCAGACCAATATTCAACGTTAATAAACGTTAAATGACCCTACTTCGTCACATTAATTACCTATCATCAGCACGGCAGCCTGTGCGGCTATGCCCTCGGCGCGGCCGGTGAAGCCGAGATGCTCAGTCGTAGTGGCCTTGACGCTCACGCGTCCGTTGTCTATACCGAGATCGGCGGCAACATTGGCCTGCATCTGCTCTATATAGGGGAGCATCTTCGGGGCCTGTGCTATTACGGTGATGTCGGCGTTGCCAACCCGGTAGCCCCTGTCGGCGGCCATGGCTACCACAGCCCGCAGCAGACGCCGCGAGTCGGCGCCTTTCCATGCGGGGTCGGTGTCCGGAAAATGAAAGCCTATGTCGCGTAGAGCCAGCGCGCCGAGGATGGCGTCGCACAGCGCATGAAGAGCCACATCGGCATCGCTGTGGCCCAGCAGACCGTGCGTATGCGGTATATCCACTCCGCAGACGATGCACCTGCGCCCCTCCACGAGGCGGTGCACGTCAAATCCTGTGCCTATTCTTATATCCTGCATCACTTGCGGCGGCCGAATATGTCTTTCAGTCCCTCCATGTCGAAGGTGAGGGAGAAACGAAGTGTCTGGTCGAGAGGCGAGTTCTGCGCGGTAGCCATCATGTAGGATGCGTCGAGGCGAAGCACATTAAGCGCGAAGCCCGCACCCACGGCGAAGTATTTGCGGCCGCCCTTGAATTCGTTCTCATAATAGTAGCCTGCACGCGCGAAGAACTGATTGTTGTAGCTGTACTCGGCGCCGAGCGAGAAACTTATCTCGCGCAGTTCCTCCTTAAAGCCGCCGGGAGCGTCGCTGAAGCTCTTGAAGATACCCTTGATACTCGACATGTCGCGCCAGTCCTGAAGGGCATCAAGATATTCCTGCTGTCCCTCGGTAGTATTCATGTCGTAGTCACTCTCGCGCGGGCGCGTCGGCACCAGCAGTTTGTTCAGGTCGAGACCTATCATAAGATTATGATAGTCGGCCAGCGGGAATGTAAAGCTCGTGCCTATTTTGAGATTGGTAGGCAGAAATGCCGGATTCTCGCCATTCTGAAGGTTCACTTTAGAACCGATGTTGCTGATATTCCATCCCCACGACCACTGGCACTCATTGCGTCCTATTATAGGATACGTGGTGAAGTAGCCGGATATGTCGGCCGAGAATGCCGATGCGCCGGTGTTGTTGTCGCCGGCATAGCTGTCGCTGAAACCCAGGTCGGTATAGCTGTAGCGGAACACTACGCCCATCGAGTACTTCTCGCTAAGCTTGCGTGAGTAACCTATATCGAACGCCATTTCGTACGGGTTCATGCTCTGGGCGGTGCCTCCTGTAGCCTCGTCGGTAGCCACGAACTCACCGAGCGAGAAATACCGCAGCGACGCGCTGAGAGCCTGATTGTCGCCGGAGCCTATCTTCCAGTAGCCGGCCACATCGGCCAGAAAAATATCGTTGACAAGTTTGCGTAGCCAGGGGGTATAACTAAGCGACACGGCGGCGTTGCTGTAGGCAAAGGCGTATTTCGACGGGTTCCAAAATTGTGAATATGCGTCGGGCTCGGTGGCCGCGCCGAGATCGCCCATGGAGGCACCGCGCGCATCAGGAGCTATATTGAGCGAGGTCACACCCGTCTGCACCGGGTTGAACTCGTTTTTCTGCGCTGCGGCTCCGGCCGACACTCCAAGCACTATGGCGGCGAATATTGTATTGCGGAGCAGAGATTTCATTGGCACTGTCGTATTTGTGTACTATCTAATAACGCAGCGACAGGCAAATTATTGCGCGGATGCATCACGAAGCACCACGACCTCCGCGGAGGGAGTCTGCGCGCAGCGGGCGCCGGTACGCAGAAGCGCGTGCGCACGATACACGCCGTCGGCCACCGGCTGTCCCGACTCGTCGGCAAGGTCCCACACGGCCGAAGCACCATGGAGCTTGCGCACCGTGTTGCCGGCCGAATCGGATATTATGACGGTGACATCCGGCGAACCTGCCAGAGTATGGTCTATGCTGAACGCAGCCTCCGTACGTGCCGGCACGGCATCGACTGTGAGCGTGGCCTCCTCTACGGAACTTACAACAAAGCAAAGTGTGCGCTCCACAAAAGAGCCTGCGCCCGAGCTGACACTGAGACACACAGAGTGGTGTCCGTCGGAAAGACCGCGGAAAGGTATCGTAAGAAGAACATCGCCGCTGCCGTCGGAAGAGTGGACCGCATATCCTGACAGACCTACGGACGAGGAAGCACCGTCAAGCACGGCCTTGGACGAGCCGCGCAGAGCCACATCGCTGAAATTCAGGTCCGACGCCGGGACACTCACGCGAGCATAGAGCACCATGTCCGATGCCGTCACGCCGCCGTCGGTAAAGTCGGAGCTGTCGATATACATTTCCAGAATCTCGGGCGCCGATGTGTCCACTCCGGCACCGGCCGAAGCATCGGCCGATGTCTGCAAACCCGAACGATACGCATGTGCCGCGCGGCCGTCGGCCGCTACTGCATCAAGGCTGAGTGCAAAATCCGTACCCGGACGCGAGAACTGAGGCACGTACACCCGCGCAGTCCAGCGTCCGCCCTCCACCACGGCGGTGGAGGAAGCGAGACCCATGTCGCAGAGTGTAACCTCGGGCTTCGTTCCGGAGTCATTGTACATGACGGTGCCGGGAACGGGTGTGTCGAATACCTCTATGGCGATTGTACCGTCGAATGTGGTGTCGGGATTGCCTTCGCCGTCGTCCACATAACCTGTCAGCCACAGCATGTCGCCGCCGCGTACAGGCTTGTCCATGCTGTCGCCGCTGCCGTGGCTCTCCAGCACGACGGATGCTCCGGCGAAGGGAATACGTACGGCAGGGTCGCCGCAAAGATTGTAGCACTTGGTGTTGAACAGGGGGCCTGACTGGCGGTTGGCGCTCATTATGGCATTATGTCCCCGGCGGAAAATGTCGCCGGTAGTGTCACCGGGACGTCCGGCTCCATATGCGTCGGCCAGAGCCACGGCCAGATCGCGGTTGTAGGTGGAATATACGGCACGCGTGGCGGCTATCACTCCTATGGCTCCTCCATGCTCCTTGGAAAGCATGTTGACACCTACGCTGATGTCATCCGAGTCTATGTGGAAAGCGCTGCACGTGGCGAGCACAGCCATGGGGTAAACGTTATAGCTGAGGCGGTCGGCCACCACGTCGCAGTAGAACTGCGTGTTGGCGAGGTCGCGTCCCGACACGGAGTGCCCGAAGTAGCCCATCAGGCCGCAGCCCTGACGCAGCCTCTCGTAGAAGGGGGTGGCGGCGGTGGCGAAGTCGCGGTAACCTATGATGGGTATATTATGCACTACCATGCCTTTTCGGCGAAGGCTGTTAATCATGGTGAGACTGTAATTGTAGTGCTCGTACTTGTCCATGGGGCCGCTGGTCATGACGGTGCGCGCTATTTTTGCGGCGGCCGGCGGGTTCTCCATATAGTCGATGGTGTGGTTCACCATAGCACGGGCATCACCCGGGCTCTTGGCCGGTAAACGTCCTACGGATACATCCATTTTGGCCGACTTGAAGTCAAGGTAGTCAGCCTTCTCGTCCATCCAGCCGACGTAGGAGTCGGAGGCATAGGACGCCGAACTGGTGAGGCGTGCGCTTGGTATCGCTGCCTGATGCACGGCAAGCACCTCGCGGGGCAGAGGCGAGAGGAGTCCTCGCATGTCGCGCAACGAGCTGCCCATGAGCAGCACATAGCGGAAACGCTGCGGATCGCGGCTGTAGAACATGTGGGCGAGACGGCGGTATGCTGCGGGAGTGGCCGCGCCGCCTGAAAATTCGTTATATATGTCGCTGCTGCGGCACACGGCCACATCCAGGCCGTCAATGCGCGCGTGGGCGTCGGCCAGACGCTGTGCCTCGGCTTCAAGGTCGTCGGTGGTGATGATAAGCATGTCGGGCACCGGCAGTGCGTGCAGGTCCTGCGATGCCACCTCCTGTACGAATTCAGGCGTAAGATGCCGGCGCTGCGGGTCGAAAAGCACCATGCGGCCGGGCGAGGCGGCCGAGTAGCTCTCAGGCATTGACGCCAGAGCGCATCCGTCGGCAGGCCGCATATCAAGAATGCGCACGGCGGCCGGGTCGGTCACGTCCCAGAGCTGCAGTCCGTCGGCGGCGTCAGAAATGCTTATCAGCGAGCCGGACGCAGCTACAGGATAATGCATCACCAGCTGCGACTCGTCGGCCGGAAGGCGGTTGAGGCGGGTATATATCAGGGCATGACGGTCAAGATAATAGTTATAGGACGATGCTGCGTCCGGCCGCGAGAGCGTGACTGTTGATTCTCCGTCGGGCATAGCGGAACTGTTGGCGAAACGTATCGCGCCCTGGAGGTCGAGATAGGTATCCATGGAGTAATAGTCTATCTCCTTGCGCTGTGTGCTCACGAGCGTCGAGGCCGCGCCGTCAACAGCCACATCGATGCAGTCAATACCGTCCACCGCCATTTCAGCACCGAAAGCGGCATAGCAGTAGTAAGCGAAAACCGGACGCCGTGCAGGGCCGTCGCTGAGTTCGGAAAGCACCGCGTCGCGGAAACGCAGGGGTATACGGCACGGAGCACTCGACGTGAATGTGCGCTCGCAGAAGATGTTGCCTCCGCCTATCGGCGACACGAGGTCCTCGTCCGTTGCGTCCACATGGTAATGTCCCGTATATATATCGACGCCGTCGGCAGACTCGGGTGCAGCCACATGCACAGGCTCGGAAGCACCGACGGCATCGCTCAGGAAGTAGTAACCACCACGGTCATATATATTATGGCGCCAGAGCGTATTGTCTATGCCGCTGAGGGTCTCGAGACCGTCAAGGTTTCGCAGGTCGAAACGCACATCGGCATCGCCATAAAAGAGCAGACGCCCGTCGGCCGTGTGTACTGTAGGGGTGGCAGGCAGATCGTCGGCTCCCTCGGTGAGGCGGTCGAGCGTCAGAGCTGTAGCACCATAGCCGTACACATGCACGCGCTCCGGGTCCGAAAAGCCCCATTGGCGCAACTGGTCGTAACTGATCTGCTGAATGCCTTCCTCCGTGACACGCACCTTTACCCACCGGCCCGAGGCCAGACGCGAGGACGGCGCATAATCAGCGGCCATGCCGGAAAGAGCAGTCAGTCCTGCGGCGAAAGAGAGAACAATACTGGAGAGTTTCATATATTTATTGATCTTTTTTACCTTATTTTGAAGTCGAGCGCCAGCGTGCCGTCAAGGCTCCAGCATGGCCGGGAACCCAGCCGGGCCTCATACCTCCCGCACGGCTGCGCAAGCACGATGATGTCGCCGGTCTTGAGCGTGCTGCGCCGCGATACGGCGCTGACAGCCTCGTCGAAAGCCGGCCTTAGGTCGGGCCACTCCGAAACTGCGCCGTCGGGCGACACCATTGCCGCCGGACCTTGCGGCACGGGAAGCCACTGGCCTACGATGAGAGCATTGTCGGCCACAAGCGACTCCTCGCTCCATTCCCTGTCGCAGTTCAGCGCCACCAGCGTCAGCGCGTCGTAGTAACGCGGGGCGAAACGAGGGCTTACGCACAGCCCCAGACGGCTGACGCGCACGGCCGGCATGACCGTGAGTTCCACCTTATCCACCTCGTCACGCAGAAACAGCGGGCGCCCACCCGTCAGCAGAGCAGAATCCGGCACCTGCCGCACATGGAGCGCCTGCGATGATTCGGGTCCTACTATCAGGGTCTTCATTGTCCGGCGCTGTCCATGCGGTTGTACATCACCGCGAGATGTGAGTAAATGGAGGTATTTGTGATGACTACGCCCTCGCGCACGCGTATGCGCGTAGGGGTAAAATTCCATATCGCCCGTACGCCCGCATCCATGAGCCGGTCGGCGGCATCCTGCGCATGGCGGGCAGGCACGGTCAGTATTCCCACCGACACGTCATGATCGCTGACGATATCGGCCAATGCCTCGTAGCCGCTTATGACTATGCCGCCCGCACGCGTGCCGACGATGTCGGTATTGGTGTCGATACCGGCCACTATGTTCAGGCCATAACGCTGCAGACCACGGTCCTGAATGAGGGCGCCTCCCAGGCTGCCCACGCCCACGATGACTGCGTTGTGCCCCACATCGAAGCCGAGGAAGCCGCGCAGCTCGCGTTCAAGCGCCACCACCTCGTAGCCGATGCGCGTTTTGCCGCGCAGCCCCAGGTGCGAGAGGTCCTTGGCTATCTGCGAGGCGTCCACATCGAGAGCATCGGCCAGACCGCGCGACGACACGAACTCTACACCGTCGCGCCGCAGTATAGCCAGATAGGCAAGATACCATGGCAGACGCCGCAGTGTCGGCTCGGGAAGCCAGTCGTGTTTTTTAGACGATTTGGAAGGCACTATATTCACAGCCGCAAAGTTACATATTTTTTTTGAATTTTTGCGATGGTACGCGACACAGCCTGCCTAAGTTTCATATATTTTGTGTACATTTGCACGAAAATCCGGCACAGTGCCCGTGCCCTCCACAACCCGACCAATGAAACTCTCGAAAGACACCTTCTGGCGCACCACGCGCGACTACTTTTTCATAACGCTCGGCATGGCCATATATGCCTTCGGTTTCACCGCGTTCATCCTCCCGGAGAAAGTGGTGATAGGCGGTCTGGCCGGCGTAGGCACTATAGTCTATTTCACAAGCGGCATACCGGTGGCTATCACCCAGTATGTAATCAATCTCGTACTTCTGGCGATAGCCTACAAGGTCGTGGGACGGCAGTTCGTTATCGGCACCATCTACGGCGCCACCATGATTTCCGTGTGGGTGGGTCTGTTCCAGCCCCTATTCGCCGAAGGATTCACCAACGAACCGTTCATGAACATCGTCATCGGCGGCACATTGTGCGGCCTGGGCATAGGCATGTGCTTCACACATAACGGCAGCAGCGGAGGCACCGACATCGTGGCCGCGATGGTCAACAAGCACAGCAACGTGTCTATAGGCCGCATGATGCTCTACACCGATGTGTGCATTATCTCCTCCTCGTTCTTCCTGTTCCATCAGATCGACAAGATTGTCTACGGCTTCGTGGTGCTCTTCCTTGTCAGCTACATGGCCGACCTCGTCATCAACACCAACCGCCAGGCCGTGCAGTTCACCATATTCTCACGCCACTGGCGCGAGATTGCCACCGCCATCAACAACGAGGCGCACCGCGGATGCACAGTCATCACCGGCATGGGATGGTACAGCAAGCAGGAAGTGAAAGTGCTGCTGTGCATGTGCCGCAAGAACGAGTCCGTCACGATCTTTCGCATCATCAAGAGCATCGACAACGACGCTTTCGTCACGCAGGCCAATGTCAACGGCGTCTACGGCCAGGGATTCGACCAGGTGAAGGTGAAAATGAAGACGGAGCCCGCCAACCGCGAGCCCCGCACTGTCCATTCATAAATATTTCGTTAGCACTTATCGTACGAAGCGCTTGTCTTTCAGGCGATAGACGAGCTCGGGGTGCATGTAGTTGCCAATGGCGTCGGCTCGGTCCTGAGGCAGGAAGTATGTCTCCATGGTATTGCGCAGGGTGATGGTACCCCGCGTGGTGTCGGCCTTGGCCTCATAGGTGATGAACGGATTCATTTCCTCAACCTCGGCACGGTGCTTGCGGCCGTCGGGCGTAAGCCAGTCGGCGAGCGACGGCTCCTCAAGAGCCTTGCGGACGGGCTGCCAGCGCGCGTCGAACCACTGTATGCGGCTGTCGCGCATCGGATACGCAATTGTTTCTATAAGAGCCACGAGCGTATCGCTCCCGGCCGGGAATACGTCAATCTCAAAGCGGCACGTATCGCCCACCTCGAAGCGCAGGCTGCGGTCGGACGAGCCGGTCACGACAGCACGCGCACCCGAAGCGTCGGCCGACTCGCGGTGCACGCCGCTGTTGTAGTAGTCGAGCATGTCGAGGCGCGTATTGGCCGGAAGCAAGGGCAGTACGTCGTCCGGTGCCATGGCGAAGAACCATTGTGCCGAACCGGCATTGCGCGCCGTCATGGTGGCGCTTATAGGGTCTGCCGAGGCCGGCGACGGCTCAGGCGTTGCCGCCGTAGCTGTGGCGACAGCGAGAAAGATGATTCCCGGTAAAATGTGTCTTGCTCTCATTTGCGGTATTTCTTGCGCGGACGCGCCGGACGGCCGCCGTCGTCGCGTCCTTTGTTGTTCTTGCGCTCCGAGGCTTTGGCGTAGTCCTTGTCGGGTTCGGCTATCTCGCTGTAGAGATGACGTCCGAGGAAATCGGCGCCCTTGAGGGCCGCCACCACACGCGCCGCGTCGGCCTTGCGCACATCGAAAAGGGAGTAGCCGGGCATCAGGTCGATGCGGCCCACGTCGACTCGCTGCCCCTCCACGCTGTGATTGAGCAGGTCTATGAGGTTGCCGGCATAGAAGCCGTCGCGCTTGCCGGCATTGACGTAGATGCGCGCCATGCCGCGCTCGGCCGTGCGGCGGTCCTTGTCGGCAGCCGTGCGTCCCTCGGCCCCCTTGCTCTCGCGGTCGCGCTTGCGCTCGGGCTTGTCCGAGATGTTCTCTATGGCTGGCGCATCCTTGTAGTAGTCGAGCAGGCGGTTGAACTCAAGAGAGAGAACGCGCTTCAGCAGGTCGCGCGTCGAGAGCCACGACAGTTTTTTCTCCACGCCGTTGACGTATGCGTCGATTTCCTCGTCGTTGACGGCCACGCGTTCCAGACGGTCGGCCAAAGAATAGAGCTGTTTCTCGATGATGCGCTCCGGGGTGGGAACATCCTTATGCTCGAATTTCTTGCCTATGCTGCGCTCTATCTCGCGGAGGCGTCCTTTCTCGCGCGAATGGATTATGGCAACACTCGTGCCCGTCTTGCCGGCACGGCCCGTGCGCCCCGAGCGATGGGTGTAGACGGCCGTGTCGTCGGGCAAGCCGTAGTTGATGACGTGCGTGAGGTCGTCGACGTCAAGGCCGCGGGCGGCCACATCGGTAGCCACGAGCAGCGTGGTGACGCGGTCGCGGAACTTGCGCATCGTCAGGTCGCGCTGCTGCTGCGAGAGGTCGCCGTGCAGCGCGTCGGCGTTGTAGCCGTCGTGGATGAGAGCGTCCGCTATCTCCTGGGTATCGCGCCGTGTGCGGCAGAAGATGATGGCGTAGATGTTGGGATTGTAGTCGGCCACGCGCTTCAGGGTGGCATACTTGTCGCGCGCCGGCATCATGTAGTAGATATGGCGTACGTTGGCGGCTCCCTCGTTGCGTGTACCCACAACTATCTCCTTGGGGTCCTTCATGTACTGCGAAGCTATACGCGCCACCTCGGAGGGCATTGTGGCAGAGAAGAGCAGCAGCTTGCGATCGGCCGGAACGTGGTCGAGAATGTCGTTTATACTGTCGACGAAGCCCATGTTGAGCATCTCGTCTGCCTCGGCGAGCACTATTCTCTTTACATGGCCAGGCCTGATTGTCTTTCTCCTGAGATGATCCATAAGACGCCCCGGGGTTCCGATAATAATCTGCACACCGCCCTTAAGTGCCTTAGTCTGGCGGCTGATATCCTGTCCTCCGTATACCGGAAGTACCTTCACACCATGCATATATTTTGCAAGCTTCCTGATTTCATCTGCCACCTGGATGGCAAGCTCCCTTGTAGGAGAGAGGATGATAACCTGTGTCTTGTGACTTGACGCATCAACGCTCTCAAGCACCGGAATACCAAAGGCTGCTGTCTTTCCTGTTCCGGTCTGCGCCTGTCCGATTACATCCCTGCCCGAAAGCACTGCCGGGATTCCCTGAGCCTGTATTGGAGTTGCCTCCTCAAAGCCCATATCCTTGATGCCTCGCAAAATCTTAGGGTTTAGTTCTAATTCGTCAAATCTGATTGTTTCCATATATTTTTTATATTTCCTTTCAAAAAAATAAAGTGTGCATATTTTTATAACATGCACACTTTAACATATTTGTGAGATAATTACAAAATATTATTTCTTCATTTTTTACAAAATACTACATACTGTTCCTCCCTCCTGTCCTCCTTTAGAGCATTCAGTGAGAAAAATCCACTTATTACTCCCCTGATTGTAAACCTTTATTGCAGTTACGGTTGACAATTGACATCTTTTCATGTTAATGTGTTAACCGTAAAAAAAATACTATGAAATTTACAAAAAGGAGATTTTATCATGAACCAGACAGAAACTATAGACTACAAGCATGGAACGACCTATGCCATAACGGTAACAGCGCTCATGACAGCTGTCACATGTATTCTTGCACCATTATCTATCCCGATTGGGCCGGTACCTATTTCACTGACAAACCTGGCCATATATATTTCATTATATCTGCTCGGATGGAAACGCGGAACAATCAGCTACCTGATTTACCTGCTTATCGGACTTGTCGGAATCCCTGTATTTTCAGGCTTCACCGGTGGCCCAGCTAAGCTTGCCGGTCCTACAGGCGGATACATCATCGGTTTTATTGCCATGGCAATTATTGCAGGACTTGTAATCGATCATTTCCACCAGCCTTGGCTCCAGCTCATTGGTATGATTGTCGGAACTATCATATGCTATGTGCTCGGTACAGCATGGTTCTGCATTGAGGCAAAAAGCACAGTCAGCGGTGCACTCTCAATATGTGTGCTCCCATTTATCCCGGGCGACCTGATAAAAATGATAATTGCCATGCTTATCGGACCGGCTATTAAAAAAAGACTTCGCTAAACATCAACTCCAAGCTTTCTAAGCTCCTGATACAGGCGCGCTACCGGAAGCCCTACCACATTATTGTAATCACCATGTATTCCCTTAATGTGGATGGCAAAGCGTCCCTGTATCCCGTAGCTTCCTGCTTTATCCATCGGATCCCCGCTTGAAATATAGCGGTCAATTTCCTCTTCCGTCTGTGTATACATGCTGACATCCGTCTTCTCATAAAAGCAGTGTTCTCCAGTTCTTCCGGCTTTGTCAATAAACACAAACGTTACCCCTGTATAGACACTGTGCGTTTTTCCCGAAAGCATCAAAAGCATACGCCTGGCATCTTCTTCGTCCTTCGGCTTTCCAAGAATCTGATTCTCATAAGCCACTACCGTATCCGCTCCGATTACAAGAATATCCTGCGGTGTCACAAGCTCTGCATGCTCTTCATTGTAGGTAAGCACACCTGACGCTACCTCCTCTGCCTTTTGACGGGATAGCTCCATGACAACCGCAGATGGCTCCTCCTCTGTGATTATCTCTTCTCCCTTTGCAGGACAGACAACAAACTCTGCCCCAATCTGCTCTAATAATTCCTTTCGGCGCGGTGATGCCGACGCCAATATTATCTGACTCATATTTGTTTTAACCTTTTCCTTCACTTTGGATTTTGGGGCTGTTTCATCTGAAGAATACAATTCCCTATGACTGATTACACGTTTCCACTTGTATTATACAGCTTTCTCTTTCACCGATACTTTCACTGACATAATTCTATAAAATACAGCACAAAATACCAACGCAAAAACGACTCCAAACACATTCTGAATAACCCTGAGGCAGACTGCTCCTTTTAACCCATAGCTCTCTGCAGCTATAGCCAGAGCACCAAATGTATTAAAAACAGCCTGCCAGCCGTATTGTGCCGATAATCCCACGCCGATTCCACCTATGATTCCTATGTACGCATAGATTGATGGTGGAAGCAGAAAATATAATGCCGTGAAGCATATTACACCGGCGATATTACCGACAATCCTTTTTCTGACTCTGTACTGCATATCCTCCATAAACGGCAGGATGGCAGACATGGCTGCAATACCTGCCCACATTGCACGCGGCATATTGCAAAGCTGCGCAATACATAGAACTAACGGTACGCATAGTATCTGGCACAGCTGCCATTTCGTTCGTGATGAAAAAAGATCAAACTCCTGAATTACGGCTTTCATATTTCTTTTAAAGACTCTGTTTTTATGATTTCTGTAAAATACCAGGCATGTGAGGACAGCACCTGCAGCCATCCCTGCTATTCGAAGCATATAGCTTTTTCCTGATACATCATATCCATATAACAATAAATAGCCAAGAACCAGTGTGGATTGATTAAACATAAATGGATTATGGCATCCGAACAAAATCAGCACTGCAAGAGCTGCAATGTTTATAAGCAGCGCCGGAAGCGGTGAAAGCTGATTTGCCAGATGCGGACATACTGTCATAATTACAAAGAACAATGCCAAAAGCCATGTAGAGTGTCCGGTATGGATTCCCAGATCTGCGTTTCGAAATACCATAACGCATAATAAGACCACTACTCCCACAATGCTGTTATCCTTTCCCAATATGATGCTTGAGGCAGTGACAAATGCAAAGCAAAAAACCATTGTGACAGCTATCTTCACCATATATACAAACGCATGGTATAGTTTTTCTTTCATTGTTTTACTGTTTTTCAGCAGGCTTTTAGAGCCGGCCTGATTTAACTGCAGTTCCTGATAAAAAGTCATATGATTTATCATCCTTTCTGTTTTTTGTTGGTTAAAAAGTAAAACGTAGAGGGAACTATAACGCAAAACAGATGAAAGGTCAAGAGAAAAATCATTTTTTAGTGCCTGGCACTACTCCTGTGCATATACTATCCTGAGCCTAAATTTATGAGGTTGTAATAAAATGTCAACCACGCTTATAAAATCTGTGCAATCCTATACCGACCACGGCAAGCTGCAGATCCAGCTTGTCTCTCAGATCCAGAATCGGCCTGTCCAGGGAGCGAAAATCAGTATCAGCTACACCGGAGCTCCCGGGCAGCCACTGGAACAATTACGGACCAACAG
>URSD01000048.1 GCA_900550395.1 uncultured Porphyromonadaceae bacterium
CAAGGGGTTAACTCTATTTTATCCTCAGGGGTCAATCGCTCTTGCCGCAGGGGGTCAATCGCTCTTGGATTTTCCACCTCCCTCTTACCTATCCCCTATCAACTCTTCCTCTGAACATTCCTCTCCGGCTCGGCGTTAGATTTTTGGAAATTTGCAAATTCGGGGCTAATGTTTTAAATTTGCAATCCTATAACGCGTTTACAACTATTTCTATACCACGCATTCAAGTATGAAACTTCGTCATTTCGCACTATCGCTTGTCCTTGCCGCGCTTGCGCCGGCGGCGCATGCCGTGGCCCCCGACGGGTATTACGAGTCGCTGGAAGGCAAATCGTCCGGCGAGCTCAAGACGGCAATCCACGACCTCATAGCCGATTTCAAGCTGATTTCCAGCTACAACGCCCTGCCGCAGTACTTCGCCGTCACCGACGTGTACCCCGAGCTTCAGAACGGCCGCAAGCGCTGGTGGGACATGTATTCCGACATCCCCCTGTATGTCCCGACCTTTTCGGGCTACCTCAACCGCGAACACTCCTTCCCGAAGTCGTGGTGGGGCGGCAGCACCTCCGTGTCGGCCTACGTCGACCTCAACCATCTCTATCCTTCCGAGGCGGATGCCAACATGGCAAAGAGCAACTACCCGCTGGGCGAGGTGGACCGCAGCGAGCACATAACCTTCCAGAACGGCGTCTCCACCGTGGGCTATCCCGTGCTGGGCCAGGGCGGCGGTGCCTCCAGGGTGTTCGAGCCGGACGACGAATACAAGGGCGACTTCGCGCGCACCTACTTCTATATGGTAACATGCTATCAGAATCTTACCTGGAAGTGGACCTACATGGTGAATCAGAACGTATTCCCCACCCTCAACAACTGGAGCGCACAGCTGCTGATGCGCTGGCACCGTCAGGACCCCGTCAGCGACAAGGAGACCATGCGCAACGACAAGGTCTACGGCTATCAGGGCAACCGCAACCCCTTCATCGACCATCCCGAACTCGCTGAATATCTGTGGGGCGACAAGGTTGGCGAGCCCTACCATGTCGGCGGCTCCACCGAGCCTACTGGCGACGCCGAGCTGCAGTCGCCCGCCAACGGCATGGCGCTCGACTTCGGCCAGGTGGCCCTGGGCAGCTCCGTCACGGCCGACCTCTTCTTCAAGGGCACCAACATCCGCAAGGACCTCGCCATATCCATCTACCGCGGCGACAAGCAGATGTTCTCGCTGCCGCGCACGTCGGTCAGCGCCTCCCTCATCAACAGCGACGAAGGCACATGGGTGCGCGTCACCTACACGCCTACCGCCATCGGCACCCACTCGGCGCGCATCCTGATAGAAGGAACGGGCAACGACGGCAACGGCACGCGCGGCGTCGAGCTGCTGGGCGAATGTCTGGAGCGTCCCGTGCTCACGGCCCCCACGGCAACCCCCGCAACCGACATCACCGCCGACAGCTATGTAGCCAACTGGACGCCCGTGGAGGGTGAGGTGGTAGACTACTACATCATCACCCGCACGCGCTACGTGGGCGGCGTGCCCACCGTGGAGCAGCTTGTGGCCGAGGAACCCGGCACACCCATCGACGGCTTCGACCTCAGCGACAGCGAGAGCTACAGCGTGCGTTCGTGCCGCCTGGGCGTGGAGTCGCCCGAGAGCAACGTCGTGTTCGTGTCGCACACGGGCATAAGCGATGCCGAGGTGGACGCACCCTTCACCGTCGCCACCGACCCCGGTGTAATCGTCGTCACAACGGTCGTTGCGACCGACATCCGCGTCTACGATGTCGCCGGCCGTGAGCTGCGCTATCTGCCCGCCGTCAACGGCGTCGTGGAGATAGAGCTTCCCGCCGGCGTCTACATTGTCACCGCCGGCCGCGGCACAGCCCCCGCCAAGGTCACGCTTTTCTGAAGCGTTAAGAAGGTAAAAAGTTAAAAAGTTAAGAGAATAGCATGGCGGCCGACATCGTGCTATTCTCTTAACTTTTTAACTTTTTACCCTTTTAACTCCACCCCACCATAAATTATTTGTATCTTTGTCGCAAATTATATGCGAACATGGAACAGATAATCAATTTCGACACGGTATCCGCGGTCAAATCCATTGCCAAGGACTATGCACAGCTTGACAATGCCTACCTTGTGGCCCACTTCGACCGCGACTGCGCGGCCGGCTCGCCGGGCACCGACCGTGTGCTGCGCGTGGAGGGATTGTCGCTGATGCTCGTGAAGTCGGGGCGCCTAAGCCTTGAGATAAACCTCGACCGCTTCGAGGTGCAGGGGCCGGCCATATGCGTGATGCCACCGTCGTGTCGCGTCGTTTTTTCGCCGGAAGCCTCGCGCGACACCGAGATTTATATTCTGTTTCTCGCGCAGAACTATCTCCAGAACATCAACATCAACTTCTCGGCGTTCAACCTGCCCTCCACGGCAGCAATGCCGTCGCCCGTGCAGGAAATCTCGGCCGAGGAGTGCGGCATAGTGGAGCGATATATCGACCTGCTGCGCATCAACACCCGCGGCGAAACCTCCGTGCAGCTTGCCACCAATCTGGGCTCCAGCCTGGTGAGCGCGCTCGTGTACGAGATGGCGAAGATGCAGTACCGGCGCATCAACCGCCGCGACGCCGACCCCGGCTACCAGCGCTCGCCGCGTGTGGCCTATGTGCACGACTTCATCAAGCTGGTGCGCGCCCACTACACCTCGGAGCGCTCCGTGGCCTTCTATGCGTCGAAGCTGTTCATCTCGCCGAAATATCTGTCGCTCGTGGTAAAGGAGGCTACGGGCCGCAGCGCCGCGCGCTGGATCGACGAGTTCGTGCTCATGGAGGCCAAGAACCTGCTGCGCTACTCCGGCAAGAACATACAGCAGGTGGCCTATGCGCTGAATTTCTCCAACCAGTCGGCCTTCGGCAAGTACTTCAAGCATCTTACGGGCATGTCGCCTACGGAATATCAGAAAAGCTGATAAAGAATATAAACCAATGACAAAGCGTTATGATTTTCTCGTGATCGGTTCGGGCATAGCCGGCATGAGTTTCGCACTGAAAGTTGCATCCCGCGGCCGCGTGGCCCTCGTGTGCAAGACCACTCTCGACGAGGCCAACACGGCCCTGGCGCAGGGTGGCGTGGCCTCCGTCACAAACCTGGAGGTGGACGATTTCGACAAGCATATCCACGATACAATGGTGGCCGGCGACTGGCTCAGCGACCCGGCGGCCGTGGAGCAGGTGGTAAAGGGCGCTCCCGAGCAGATACGCCGCCTGGTGGAGTGGGGCGTGGATTTCGACAAGAACGCCGACGGCGCCTTCGACCTGCACCGCGAGGGCGGACACTCGGAGTTCCGCATCCTGCACCACGCCGACAACACCGGCTACGAGATTCAGCAGAGCCTCATAAAGGCCGTGCGCGCCAATCCGGACATCGACATATACGAGAACCATTTCGCCATCGAAATCATCACCCAGCACCATCTGGGACGTATCGTGACGCGCCGCACGCCCGACATCGACTGCTACGGCGCCTACGTGCTCGACACCGCCACAGGTGCCGTAGATACGTTCCTCGCCAAGGTGACTGTTATGGCTACCGGCGGCGTCGGTGCTGTGTACACCACCACTACCAACCCACTTGTAGCCACCGGCGACGGCATAGCCATGGTCTACCGTGCCAAGGGCACCGTCAAGGACATGGAGTTCATCCAGTTCCATCCCACTGCGCTCTACCATCCCGGCGACCGCCCCAGCTTCCTCATCACCGAGGCCATGCGCGGCTACGGAGCCGTGCTACGCAACCTCAAAGGCGAGGAGTTCATGCAGAAGTACGACCCGCGCCTGAGCCTCGCGCCGCGCGACATCGTGGCCCGAGCCATCGACAGCGAGATGAAGCTGCACGGCGATGACCACGTCTACCTCGACGTCACCCACAAGGACCCGGAGGAGACGCGCCGCCACTTCCCCAACATCTACGCCAAGTGCCTCAGCCTTGGCATCGACATCACCAAGGACTACATCCCCGTTGCGCCTGCCGCGCACTATCTCTGCGGCGGCATCAAGGTCGACCTCAACGGCGAGAGCAGCATACGCCATCTCTACGCCCTGGGAGAGTGCTCCTGCACGGGTCTGCACGGCGGCAACCGCCTTGCGTCGAACTCGCTTATCGAGGCCGTCGTCTACGCCGAGGCTGCCTCGCGCCACGCCTCGGAAGCCATTCAGCACGTGGACTGGCGCAAGGATGTGCCGGAGTGGAACGACGAGGGCACGCGCCATCCCGAGGAGATGGTGCTCATCACGCAGAGCATAAAGGAGGTCGGTCAGATCATGAGCACCTACGTCGGCATCGTGCGCAGCAACCTGCGCCTCGACCGCGCCTGGAACCGCCTCGACATCCTCTACGAGGAAACGGAGCGCCTCTTCAAGAGCTCGAAGGTGTCGCGCGAGATCTGCGAGCTGCGCAACATCATCAACGTGGGCTACCTCGTCATGCGTCAGGCCAAGGAGCGCCACGAGAGCCGCGGACTGCACTACAGCCTGGACTATCCGCCGGCCGAGCGCAAGATCGATTAGCGCCCTACGGTAAGCCTCACGCCGAAGTCGAGGCTGAAATTCCAGGGCTTGTCCTTATAGATGGTCTCAAGTTCTGATTTGTCATCAAAGTAATAGCTTATACCCGGCTCCACATATATGCCGAGTCTGTCGGAAACCCTGCACTGGAGGCCGGCCGAAGCGTTGGCCGACCATTGCAGGGGTTTTTCGTCGAGCTTGTCGTTGCTGCTTCCCGAGGGCTTCCCGTTGAGTATGTACTGCCGGCGCTGTTTGGCCGAGACACATTTTTCGCCGGTCACGCCGGCCGAAGCATAGACTTCGAGCCGCTTCCAGGAGGCGATGCTGTACTTCACGTTGACGGGCATGCCGATGTATTGCAGTGTCTGCACGGCGTCCACGTAGTGGCTCTCGCTGCCCTCGGAGATGTCGGAGCGCAGATAGCTGTACTGTAGCCCTGTCTCTATGGCGAGGCGGTCGGTGAGGCTGTATGCGACGCTGAATCCGGCGTGTACCGGCAGGCTGTGGCGCACGCTGCGCTCCGTGGGCAGACCTTTGTTGAAGAGCAGAATGCCGAGCATCGGCTCGCCGTTCCAGTCGGCGCTTCCGGCGTTGGCGTTTCCGGCGTCGCTTTGCGGCTGCATGCGGCTGGCAAGGTGGGAGCCTGCGCCTCCGGATGTGTGCAGGGCGAATGCGAGCCGTCCCCGGCTTTCGGTGCGGAAGTTGTCGGATGTGATGTGGCGCGGGGCATCCTCTGCGGGTTCCCGACGGGTGGTGTGTTCTGACGGCGTTTCGGGTTGGGGCTCTGGTTGCGCCACAGCGGATTCCGGGATAGTGTCGGCGATGGCTTCAGGAGCGATTTGCGTGCCTTCTGTGGTTGTTTCGGCGCTGCGGTGGGCAATCGGCGCTTTGCGGGCTGTGTGGGCGTCTGTGGTGCTTTTGGCGGCTTCCTGTCCGGGCGTGGCCGTGGCGGTGAGTTTCATTTCCGTCGAGGGTGGCGTGTGCATGTCCGGACCGTCGCGGCGCACGAGCATGTATATGCCGAGGACAATGGCTGCTGCGAGCATGGCAGCTGTGGCAATCCGCGGCCACATCACCGGCGCTGCCTTACGCCGCCGGCGTTCTATTGCGTCCCACAGGCCGGCGGGCTCCGGAGCCTCGTAGCCGGTCATGCTGTCGTGAATGTCTTTCAGCCAGTTGTCTTTCATTAGGAGAGGGATTTGTTTGCTTGATATTGCCTGATTTTTGCAGCCAGCAGATTCTTTGCTCTGTGGAGCTGCGATGCGGAGGTGCTTTCCTTGATATTAAGCATACGCGCTATTTCCTTGTGGGTGTGTTCTTCAATCACATAGAGGTTGAATATTGTGCGGTATCCGTCGGGTAGGCTGCGTATGAGTCTGAAAATCACCTGCGGCGGCATGTGGTTCATGTCGGGTTCGGCATCCGGCTGTTCGTAGTCCTTGTCGGACAGTTCCACGAAACTGATGCGGCACTCGCGTTGCAGATGCTTCAGCGCCTCATTGACGGTGATTCGTGTCATCCATGCCTTTAGAGAGCCCGGGCCTCGGTAGCTGAAGGTGGCAATCGAGGAAAATATTCGCAGGAAACTGTCCTGAAGCACGTCTTTGGCGTCCTCGTCGTTCGGTATATAGCGCGAGCATACGGCAGTGAGATAGCGCACGTAGGTGGTGTACACTGCTCTCATTGCCGTATGGTCGCCCTGTCTGACGAGCCGTAGGAGGCGTTCTTCGGTGTCGGTTTCCTCTGTCACTTTATTTGACGGCGGCGGAGTGGCGTATTGTCCGCGGGTCCACTTCGGGCAGGCTGTTACGCATCCGTAGGTCGAACTCCATGCTCTTTTCGCCGCTGAAGGAGTGCCATTTCAGGGTGAATTTGTGGGTCGACCCGTCGGTGTTTGTGAGCGCGTTGAGGTTGAAGGCTATCAGTGCGTCGCCCTCGGTGGCTGCAAAGTCGCCGCATGCGTCGTGTCGCAGTTCCACTTCAAAGGTGTCGTCGGGGTTGACGCCGGTGAGCAGGTTGATGTTGTGCTTGATGCCCGTATGTCCCCACAGTGTGCGCACACGCAGGGTGAGGTAGCCGTCTTCTGCCACGGTGACCCAGTCGCGTACGATTTCGATGGGGTCGTTGCCGAAAATCTCGTCGTTCTGTTCGCCCATGGTCGGAACGGGGAGCTTTGTGCGTATGCTGTCGATCCAGTTCACGGTCACGGTTCGTGTGTGCATGGAGTGGGTAAATTCTTTGTTCTCCTCGGTGTAGTTGACGAGCGCGCGCACTTCCTTGTCCTCGAATGGCGACTTCATGCCCCCGGCGGGTATGAGCCGCGTGTCGTTGTCGAGATTCATCACGAAGCTGCCGTCGTCGGTGGGGCATACGGTGACTACGGCGGTGGGACGCATCAGGCTGTTGTCTTTGTCGTCGTCATCGTCGATGCAGGATGTCATGAACGGTGCCACAGCTCCGAGGCAGATGGCGGTAAGCGCGAAGATGTTTTTTCTCATTTGTTTTTTTGCTTTGATGGTTTGTTCTGCCTGTTAAATCCGCCTGTCGGGTGAATCTTGCATCGCTGTGCTGATTTTTTTCAATAGGGTAGGGCAGAACTTTGTTCCGACATCTGTTTGCTTTTGAAACGCTGCAGTTCGCAATAAAGGCAAAACCGTCTGAATGTCAGGGTTTTGCCTTTGTTTTGCGCCATTTTTGAGCGTCTGAGGTTTTGATATTTACCTGCTTGCCACCTCCCGTGCGGCGTTTTTTCGATTCTGGAGGCGGCTTTTCAGTAGTGGAAGGAACTTCCGCCGAGGAATTCGCGCAGCAGGCTTGTCGGCGGGATGAACTCATCCGGTATCTGCTCGAAGTATTCCAGGAAGCGACGCAGGCGGTAGGCCTCGCTGTACTCCTCCTGGTCGTTGCGCACGTCCTCCAGGATGCGAGACGCGTATTTGCGTATCACGCCCAACTCGAAGAGCAGCGACGAGTTGAAGGTGGTGTCGGCGTTCTCCTGGAACGGGAATATCCATCGTTCCTCGCCGCGTCGCACGCTGGGCCAGCGGCGTATGGTCTCGGCCGCCGATGTGCCGCGGTACTTGTAGTCGCGGATGATGCGCCGCAGCAGGCGGTTGTCGGTGGTGGGCACCCAGTTGTGGCTGTCGATGGTGAGCGTCGTCAGCGCCGACACGTACACGCGATATTTCATTTCCTCGGGTATGTGTTCCGTCAGTTCCGGGTTCAGTCCGTGAATGCCTTCTATTAGCAATATGCCGCCGGGTTTCAGCCGGAGTGTGTCGCCGCGGTATTCGCGTGTGCCGCGCTCGAAGCTGTAGGTGGGCATAGCCACTTCTTCTCCCGCCAGGATGCGGTTGAGGTCGGAGTTGAACTGCTCGAGGTCGAGGGCATAGAGCGACTCGTAGTCATAGTCGCCGTCGGCGTCGCGCGGAGTGCGCTCGCGGTCAACGAAGTAGTTGTCGAGCGAAATCATCTGCGGCTGCAACAGGTTGGTCATCAGCTGTATGGCAAGGCGCTTGGTGGTTGTGGTCTTGCCCGACGACGACGGACCGGCCACGAGCACAATGCGCGCGCCGCCGCGCTGGTAGCGCGCTGTGATTTCGTCGGCGATGCGCGCTATGTACTTGTTGTGCAGCGCCTCGGCCACGTTTATGAGGTCGGCGGCGCGCTTCTGCTGCACCATCGCGTTCATCTCGCTGGCGTTGCGTACGCCCAGGATGTTGTTGAAGTCGAGGTAGTCGGTGAATGCGTGGTACATCTTCTCCTGCGGCTCGGTGGGGAGCGCCGCGGCGTCGCCTGCGAGCAGCAGGAATCCCCGCTTGTAGCTGCGCAGGTCGAAGCGCGTGAGAACCCCTGTGGAGGGCACGAGGGTGCCGTAATAGCAGTCGCAGATGCCGTCAAGCGTGTAGTACACGGTGTACGGCTTGTGGCTTGTGCGCAGCATCAGAGCCGTGTCGTCGAGGCCCTGGCGGAGGAATATGTCGATGACATCCTCGGTGCGTTCCTCGTGATGCTCGAAGGGCAGATCGCGCTCCACGAGCGACTTCATTTCCGCTTTGATGAGCTCCAGCGTGTGCGCGTCGGTCTCTATGTAGCCGCTGTCGCATGTCAGCGTGCAGTAGTAGCCGCGCGAGATGGAGTGCTGTATGTGCAGCTCGGCGCCCGGCAGCACACGGCTGACGGCACGGTAGAGCATCATGCAGAGCGCGCGCACGTAGGCGCGCGAGCCGGATGGCGAGTTCTCGTCGAGAAACTCGACTGTCTTGGGCTGGTACACGCAGTAGTGCATACCCTCTGTTTTGTTGTTTACACGTGCGCACACGGGCGTGAAACCGAGGTTCAGGCGTGAGACTATCTCGCTGAGTGAAGCGCCGCCCTCGATGTCGATGCTGTCGTGGATATTCTCGCAGTATATTTTGATGTGTTTCATGTCGCAAATATACGCTTATTCTCTTAGTCTTGAGTCAATGATTATGGTTACCGGACCGTCGTTGCAGAGCTCTACGCCCATATTGGCGCCAAATCGGCCAATTTTTACTTCCCTGCCGAGGCGTTCGGAAACCTTGCGGCAGTATGCCTCGTACAGAGCTATCGCCTCGTCGCCGCCTGCGGCGCGTATGTAGCTCGGACGGTTGCCCTTGCGTGTGGATGCAGTGAGCGTGAACTGGCTTACGGCAAGCACCTCGGCGCCCGTGTCTATGGCCGACAGGTTCATGACGCCGTCGGCGTCGTCGAATATGCGCAGGGCGACGGTCTTGGCCGCGAGCCATTCGGCGTCCTGCCCGGTGTCGCCGTGTTCCACGCCCACGAGCACCATCATGCCGCGGCCTATGCTGCTTATAGTCTCGCCGTCCACGCTTACGGATGCGTGTGTGCAGCGCTGAATCACTATTCTCATGTGTGGTGTGGGATATGTGATTGAACAGTTAGGGGCGCCGGACCCTGTATGTGCAGGATTCCCGTCGCCCCTATGTGGAATAGCCTTTTAGTACTTGATGAGCGAGCTTACCTCAGCGTCCTTGGGGAGCGTGGCGCGTCCGTTCAGGGCTTCCAGCTCGATGATGAAGCTGATGTAGATCTTTTTGGGATTCATGCTCTTTACGAGCTCATAGCATGCTGCCATGGTACCTCCGGTGGCAAGCACGTCGTCGTGGATTACGACTACGTCGTCGGGACCGATGGCATCGCGGTGAATCTCGATGGTGTCGGTGCCGTATTCCTTGGCGTACTCCATGCGGATGGTGTCGGCGGGTAGCTTGCCGGGCTTGCGCGCGGGAACGAATCCGGCGCCGAGCTCAAAGGCCAGTATGCTGCCGCCGATGAAGCCGCGGCTCTCGATGCCTACGACCTTGGTGACGCCTTTGTCGCGGTAGAGCTGCGAGAGGTCCCAGCCGATGATGTGCAGGGCGCGGGGGTCCTTGAAGGCGGTGGTCAGATCCTTGAAGAGGACGCCCTTGGTGGGGAAATCCTCGACGTCTCGAATTTTGGATTTGATGTATTCCATAGTTTCAGGGTGTGTTGTTAATTATTTGATTTTCTTCGATTTGTTTTATAATTGTTTCACGTGGAACAATTCACGCGTTTTTGTTTAACATTATCAGCAGCACGTTGACGTCGGCCGGAGACACTCCGGGAATGCGTGATGCGTGGCCGAGCGTGTCGGGGCGGTGACGCATCAGCTTCTGCCGGGCCTCGGTGCTGAGGGCGGTGATGGACTCGTAGTCGAGCTTGTCGCCGAGGCGCACGTCCTCAAGGCGGCGCAGGCGTTCGGCTGCCTGCTGCTCGCGGCGTATGTATCCGTCGTATTTGATAAGTATCTCGGCCGACTCGATGATTTCGTCGCGGCGGTCGGCGGGAATGTCGTTCCATATCGCGTTCAGCTCCGGCACGAGGTCGGGACGCGACGCGAGGTCACGCAGACTGACGGCCGGACGCGTCACCACGGTGCGCAGTTTCACGCCCTGGCTCAGGGGCGCCTCGCCCAGCTGCTCAAGCAGGGGATTGAAGACGGCGCTGCGTGCGGTGAGGGTGTCGCAGAGCGCGATGATTCTGTCGCGCCATTCGAGTTTCTGCCGCAGACGCTCCATGCGGTTGTCGTCGGCCAGTCCGGCGGCATGAGCCAGAGGGGTGAGGCGCTCGTCGGCATTATCCTGACGCAGGAGTATGCGGTACTCGGCGCGCGATGTGAACATGCGGTAAGGTTCGTCCACACCTTTGGTGACGAGGTCGTCAATCAGCACGCCTATGTAGGCCCGGTCGCGGCCGAGCGTCAGCTGGTCGCGACCGAGGGCTTTCAGGGCGGCGTTGGCGCCGGCTATCAGTCCCTGGCCTGCGGCTTCCTCGTAGCCTGTGGTGCCGTTGATCTGTCCGGCCATGAACAGTCCCGGCAGCAGGCGCGTCTCGAGGGTGTGGCGCAGCTGCGTGGGGTCGAAGAAGTCGTACTCTATCGCGTAGCCGGGACGGTATATCTGCACGTCGGCGAATGCCGGTATCGTCTTCAGGGCCTCTATCTGTATGTCCATGGGCAGGGACGAGGAGAAGCCGTTGAGATAGTATTCCGTCGTGTCGGCGCCTTCCGGCTCGAGGAAGAGCTGGTGGGATGTCTTGTCGGCGAAGGTCACTATCTTGGTCTCGATGGAGGGGCAGTAGCGCGGGCCGATGCTCTGTATCTGTCCGTTGTAGAGAGGCGAGTCGGGGAGGCCGCGGCGCAGCACCTCGTGGGTGCGCTCGTTGGTCCACACTGTGTGGCACATGCGGCGCGGCAGCGGATGCTCGGGCGCAGGGCCGTAGGAGAAGCGGTGAAAGTCCTCGTCGTCGGGCTGGGGAGTGGCTTTGCTCCAGTCGATGCTGCAGCCGTCGATGCGCACGGGTGTGCCCGTCTTCATGCGGGCGGTGGCGAAGCCGAGGGCGGCGAGCTGCTCGGTGATGCCGTAGCTGGCCTGCTCGCCTATGCGTCCGCCGGGTATCTTCACGCGTCCTATGTGCATGAGGCCGCCGAGGAAGGTGCCGTTGGTGAGCACCACCTGGCGGCTGCGGAATGTGGCGCCCTGCATGGTGCGCACTCCGGCGAGGCGGCCGTCGGAGTCAATGTCGAGCGCTGTTACGGCGTCCTGCCACATGTCGAGGCCCGGGATGTTCTCGAGGGTGCGGCGCCATTCGGCCGAGAAGCGCATGCGGTCGGCCTGCGCGCGCGGGCTCCACATGGCGGGGCCTTTGCTGCGGTTGAGCATGCGCATCTGTATGGCCGTTGCGTCGATGATGCGGGCCATTTCGCCGCCAAGGGCATCTATCTCTCTGACTATCTGCCCTTTGGCTATGCCTCCCACGGCGGGGTTGCAGCTCATTTGCGCTATCTTGTCCATGTCGTGGGTGATGAGCAGGGTGCGTGCGCCCACTCTGGCGGCCGCGGCGGCCGCCTCGCATCCGGCATGGCCGGCACCAACAACAATAACGTCGTAATGAAAATTCATTTGCGCAAAGATAAACAATAAAAAAAGTGAACAATCAGGCGTCTTGCCTGTCGAGACATTCCGGCGGCAGCATGTCGAGGGCCGCGTCTTCGTGTCGCTCCATGATTTCGCGCTCGCCGGGCCCCTTGTCGTTTATGCCGCAAAGGTGAAGAATGCCGTGGATGATGACTCTGTGCAGCTCGCGGAGGAAAGTGGCGCCTACGGCGGCGGCATTTGAGCGCACGGTGTCGAGCGATATGTATATGTCGCCTGAAATCGTGCGTCCGCGCGAATAGTCGAAAGTGATGATGTCGGTGAAATAGTCGTGTCCGAGAAACCGGCGGTTGACTTCGAGGATTTTTGCGTCGTCGCAGAACACGTAGCCCACAGGGCCTAATATACGGTTGTGCGCGGCTGTGACTTGTTCAATCCATTGTTCAAGCCGGCGGGTGTCGACAGCTTCAAGTCGCACCCCTTCGCATATCCATTGAAATGCAGCTGTCATCAATCCATAATTAGGACACAAAGTTAGCGATTATTTTGGAAAAAGCAAACAAGTGGAAATTTTTCGTGGCGTGACGCGGGCTCGGGAATGTTAAAAGGAAGCCTCCGTAAGCATTATTCAGATTTTTTTACTTATATTTGACCCGAAATTGCGTCCCTGCGCCGCGAAAACACCGATAAATTTCTTAACAATTTAAGTAACAAGTATATACATCCGCATGAAACTAAAACTGTTTCTTCTCATGCTGCTGGCTTCGACATTGGCGATGACAGCACAGACCACGAAGCTCTCGGGCGTGGTGGTCAACGGCACTTCGGGTGCCCCAGTGGGAGGTGCCACCGTTGAGATCAACGGCATCAAGGCTGTAACGGGATTCAACGGCGACTTCACGCTTGAGGGCGTGGCTTCCGGTCCTGCCTACATGATTGTGACGGGTCCCGACCTGAAGAGCGTCGGCATGGACGTCCAGGTGAACGGCCAGGCCCAGAACGTGGGCGAGATTCGCGTCACCCCCGCGGCCGACAACGCCGTCGACGAGTACTTCGCCAACAACGACGACCTGATGTTCGACGAGGCCGCCCTCGACGACGAGGAGGCCGTGAGCCAGGGTGTCAGCTCGCTCAACGGATCGAACGACAACATCTACTACAGCACGGCGTCGTACAACTTCGGCCCCATGTACTTCAACTACCGCGGCCTCGACAGCCAGTACCAGAGTGTATATATTAACGGTATACGCATGAACGACCTTATCCGCGGCCGTTTCAACTTCAACTCTCTGCTGGGCATGAGCTCGCGCGCGTTCCGCAACCGCACCAACACCGTGGGCCTGGGCGCCTCGAACTATGCCTTCGGCGACATCGCAGGCTCCACCAACTACAACACCACCACCGACCTGTACGCTCCCGGCTTCAACGGCTCCGTTGCCTTCACCAACAGCAACTACATGCTGCGCGGAATGGTGACCTACGCGTCCGGCCTCAACAAGCACGGCTGGGCCTACACCGTCAGCGCCATCGGCCGCTACGCCAATGAAGGCGTACAGCCCGGCACGTTCTACAACTCCGGCGGCCTGTTCTTCAGTCTCGAGAAACTCTTCAACGAGAACAACCGCCTGACGCTCACCGCCTTTGGCGGCCCCACGCAGCGTGCCACCGGCGGCGCCACCTATCAGGAAGTGTACGACCTGACCGACGACAACCTCTACAACCCCTTCTGGGGCTGGCAGGACGGCAAGAAGCGCTCGAGCCGAATCACTGAGACCTACGACCCCACCGTCATCCTCAACTGGCTCTACAAGAAGGGCAACACCACGGTGAGCACGGCCGCCGGCGTGCGCTACTCGCACTACACCCGTTCGGCGCTCCAGTATTTCAAGGCTCTCGACCCCAACCCCACCTATTACCGCTATCTGCCCTCCTACTTCGAGGAGGACGGCCAGCCCACGGAGCAGAGCGAGTACTACACCTGGCTCTGGCAGCATGACGACAGCTTCCGCCAGATCAACTGGGACAACCTCTACGAGGTGAACCACCTGAACAACGTGCAGAACGAGCACCTGACAGGCGTTGACCGCAAGGGTTCGAGCTACATCCTCGAGAACCGCACCAACAACCAGCTGAACCTGCTGTTCAACTCCACGCTCAATACCAAAATCGACCAGAACGTGGCACTCCAGGCCGGCGTGGACTTCAACTACACGCGCTCGAGCAACTACAAGACCGTGCGCGACCTGCTGGGCGGCGAGTTCTGGAACGACGTCGACCCCTTCTCCGACCGCGACATCACCCTCGCCCCGGACAACCTGGTCAACAACTTCAACTATCCCGACCCCTACCACCACGAAGTGCGCAAGGGCGACAAGTTCGGCTATGACTACGACCTCGTGGCCGTGCAGGCCGGTCTCTGGGCCCAGAACGTGGTGACGCTTCCCAAATGGGACATCAACTACGGCTTCAAGCTCAACTATACCAACTTCTACCGCAAGGGCTTCATGGACAACGGCCGCGCACGCGGCACGGGCGACCTCGGCTCGATGGGCAAGAGCTCGCACCACGGCTTCCTGACCGGTGCCGCCAAGGTGGGCCTCACCTACAAGCTTGACGGCCGCAACCAGTTCCTGGTTCAGGCCGAGTACGGCACACGCGCCCCGCTGGCCGACAACTCCTTCATTGCTCCGCGCGTGAAGAACACCGCCGTGCAGGGCCTGGAGGCCCAGCGCGACTTCAGCGCCGACGCCAGCTATGTATGGAACTACCGTCGCTTCCGCGGCACGCTCACTGCCTACTACACGCAGATCGACCACGCCATGGAGCGCACCGGCTTCTACGACGAGCAGTACAACACCTACGCCATCTTCGCCCTCCAGGGCGTGAAGCGCGTCTACAAGGGCGTCGAACTGGGCATGGCCTACAAGATCACCCCGAGCCTGACGGCTACCTTCGCCGGCACCTACGCCCGCTTCCAGTACAAGAACAACCCCATGGGCACACGCTCCTTCGAGAACGGCCTGCATCCCGACGTGACGCAGACGGTTTACCTCAAGAACTTCTATGTGGGTTCCACGCCCCAGGCACAGGCCAACCTCGGCATCGACTGGGCCGCACCCAAGAACTGGTTCTTCGGCATCAACGGCACCTATCAGGGCGACGCCTACGTGAACCTCTCGCCCGCCTACCATGAGGCACTCCCCGGCATGGCTACCTATCTGCAGGGCAACGGCTACACCGACGCTCAGATCGAGGAGTACATCAAGGACTTCTCCTCGCAGGACAAGCTCGACGGACAGTTCACGCTGAACCTGAGCATCGGCAAGGCGCTGTATCTGCGCAACGGCCTGAGCCTCAACTTCAACCTGAACGTCAACAATGTGCTCAACAACCGCGACGTCGTGACTTACGCCTACCAGCAGGGCCGCGTCGACACCAAGACCTACAACCGTTCTCAGTATCCCAACCGCTACCAGTACGCGCAGGGCATACGTGCGTTCCTCAACGTGGGTGTCCGTTTCTAAACTCCGCCTTATTCCTCTTACAATATAAATACAAGCAATGAACAAAAAGCTCATATACATCGCCGCCGCAGCCCTCGGCACCGCAGCCCTCGCCGCCTGCGACGATGACTTTGCCTATCCTCCCATAGTCGAGCCTGAATCGCAGTGGGCCGGAAAGGAGAACACCACCATCCGGCAGGTCAAGGAAGAATACTGGCAGAACACCACCAACTACGGCCAGGCCGTGGGCCTTTCCGAAAGCGGCGAGGAAGTGATACTCCGCGCACGCGTCATCAGTTCCGACGCCACCGGCAACATCTACAACAACCTCTTCATTCAGGAAATCAACGAGGACGGCACTCCGGGCCAGGCTATGGCTATCGCCTCCCGCACCAAGAACAAAACGACCAAACTGGCCGCGCAGTTCCCCTTCGGCGCGGAGGTGTGCCTCAACCTTTCCGGTGTCTACGTGGGCCGTTACGCCGGCCTTTTCCAGGCAGGCATGCTCTCCGGCACGGAGATAAGCTTCATGACCAACGACGTCCTGCTCGAACATCTCGAGCTCAACAGCCTCGGCAAACCAGAGCTGGTGGACACCATGACCGTGGACCTCGCCACGCTCAAGGCCGCCAAGAGCGACGACGAGCAGCTGCGCTACTACATGGGACGCCTGGTGCGCATGGACGGCGTGACCTTTCAGAACGCCGGACAGCCTTTCGCAGCCACGCAGACCGAGAACCGCTACGTCACCGACGCCGGCGGCAACCGCATGAACGTGCGCTGCAACAACCAAAGCACGTGGCATGACAACATCATCCCCGGCGGCCCGGGCTCCGTGGTCGGCATCCTCAGCTACTTCAACAACGACTGGCAGGTGCTCATGATCGACGAGAAGGGTTGCATAGGCTTCGACCCCAGCCAGACTCCCGAGCCCGCGCCCGACGTGGAGCCGGAAGGCGAGGGCACACAGGCAAGTCCCTACAATGTAGCCAAGGCACTTGAGGTCACCAACGCTCTCGCAGCCGACAAGACCACGGAGACCGATGTCTACGTCAAGGGCAAAATCAGCGCTATCGACGAAATCGACACCGGCAGCTTCGGCAACGCCACATACAGCATCGTCGATGTGGACGGCGGCACACCCTTCAAGATTTTCCGCGGCTACTGGCTCAACGGCGACAAGTTCACGGCTGCCGACCAGCTCGCCGTCGGCGCCGAGGTAATCGTCGTTGGCAAGCTCGTCAACTTCAAGGGCAACACTCCCGAAATGGCTCAGGGCAACCGCGTCTACAGCTACAACGGCCAGACCAGCGGCGGCGACAATCCCACACCCGACCCGACTCCCGGCAATCCCGAGGGCGACGGCTCCGAGGCTTCGCCCTTCAACGTAGCCGCCACGCTGGCCGCCATCGCAGCGCTTCCCGACCAGAACACCACGGCCGAGAGCTACTACATCAAGGGCAAGATTTCGGCTGTCAAGGAAGTGGATACCGGTCAATACGGCAACGCCACGTACAGCATCGTCGATGCCGACGGCGGCACGGCCCTGACCGTGTTCCGCGGCTACTGGCTCAACGGCGACAAGTTCACATCGAAGGATCAGCTCGCCGTTGGCGCCGAAGTCGTAATCTACGGCAAGCTCGTCAACTATATGGGCAATACACCCGAGGTGGCCCAGGGCAACAAGATAATCAGCTACAACGGCCAGACAAGCGTTGACCCGCCCCCCGACCCCGACCCCGCTCCAGAACCCGAACCCGCACCCGACCCGACCCCCCGCCACGGCGTGACGATCACAGCCAACCACAAACCTAACCGCAACACCCCCACC
>URSD01000049.1 GCA_900550395.1 uncultured Porphyromonadaceae bacterium
AAAAAAGCCTCAGCTTGGGAAAGTTGAGGCTTTTGCTCGCATGGGGCAACTTTTTCGGGGAGTTCTGCAACACCCACGCGTCTGTGGTTAGCCCCGCGAACGCTGCGTTTTACGCTGCGTTCGCGGGGTGAGAACATCCTTCAGACGTGGCAAGCTCGGAGAGCTTGCGTCCGTGCGGCCTCCGGCCGTCCCTATTACCTCTAAAGTATCTCTAAACTAAAAAAAGAAAAGCGCGGGACGCGCGAATCCATGATTAACCCCGCGTGGAGCGAAGCACAACGCGGGGCGTGGCAAAGATGCCATACGACACAGAGCCCCGGAGGGGCGGGCTAAACTCCACACTCCTCACTCCCTCACTGCGCGAAGCGCGACCTCACTGCGGGCGCAGCCCGCCCCCCCCTCTTACCTATCCCCTCCCAACTATCAACAAAAAAAATTTTGGGGTATGTGACAAAAACTACATTCAAACGCATTTTCGTGTTGTAACTTTGCACCGTCAGAATGTCAAAATTGCAAAGTTATGAAAACCGTTAGAACAAATCTCACGGCACTCTGCGGCAGGGACACCGCAACGACGTGCCACAACCTGCGCCCCCTCGCGGGCGGCGCTCTCGCTCCCGTAGGACAACTCAGATGCGTTACGCCGGCCGGCATGAAAGCCGTCCTGCTGTTCTCGGCCCCCGAAGGGCTGCGCCTGCTCTGCGCCGACGCCCGGCACAGACTTTACGTGACCGATGCCGTAAGTGGAGGCGGCGAGGACGTCACGGAAGCCTTCTACTCGGGCGACGAGGCACCGCTGTGCGCCGAATTCACGGGCGACACACTGCTTGTCATGTACGCGGGCGGACTGAAAACATTCTCTTATCCCGGGCTGCGGCTCCTCGGAGGCGCCGTGCCCGCCACGCTTCCGACCCTGCGCGCAGTGCCCGCCGGGCGGCTTGTCGTGTCAGTGAGGAGCCGGCAACTCGCCACGGAAGGACTGCGCACAGCGACGGCACTCGTGGCCGCCGACGCGCGGGCCGTGGAGGCCGACTATCGCGCAGCCGTGGCGACGCTCGCCGCCGAAGCCCGGGCGCAGGGAGTGCTGACGCAGCCCGTGCTCGCACGCTACGTGCTGGAGGACGCCGCCGGCAACGACGTGTTCACGTCGCCCGCCGTGCTGTTAGGGACGGCGCAGCTGGGCGGCACGCGCACGGCCGCCGTCGACTCGGGAGGGCTCATGGCGGGCTACACTGTGGAGGCCGGCACATGGAGGCTGCACCTGGAAGTGCCTGCGGGACTCGAAAACGCTGGAGTGAGGAGAATCCGCGTGATGGTGTCGCCGCAGTTTCAGACGGTATTGCCGGAGCAAAGCGCCGTCGACCTGCGTCTTGCGCATCCGTCGACGGGCCAGTACGTGGCGCAGGTGGCGGTGGGTCTGCGGCCCGTGGCCGAGGCCCTGCTGCCCTCCAATGCCGACGCGGCCGCACGCGTGGTGGCCGACGCCGTGGCGCGCATGGCGGCGCTGGAGCGATGCGTGGCGCAGACTCCTGCCGGGGCGGCCGCGCACACCCTCGTGTGCGGCGCCGCAGGCGAGCCGGCCGAGGAGTATGCCGACGTGTCGGCTGCCCTGCGGCGAGCCGTGGCGGCCGCCGCACCGGCCGATGTGCTGACGGCTCCGCCCCACTCTTTCAGCGCCCGCTGCGCGGCCGTGGCCGGACGCACCGTCATGTGGGGCAACATCAGCCCGCGCCGTTTCCGCGGCTATCCCGTGCAGCTGTTCGCCGCCACGACCCGCGACAAAAGCTGGCGCGGATACATCGCCGTCGATTTCGCCGACGGCGGCCGCGTCGTGTGGTCCGCAGCGGAGAGCACCGGCGCGCCCGACGCCATCGGGCCGCTGCTGAGCTATCCCGCGCCCGACGCCGTGGCTATGACGGTGGTGCTCGCCGTGGCGGGCGAGGGCATCGTCAGGGGGCACTTCGACCTCGCGCCCCTGGCCGACGGACGCACGTCGGCGTGGCTCGCCCCGGAGCTCGCGCCCTTCAGGCTGACGGAGGAGGCGGCCGAAGGCGAGGACACGCCGCCGGCGCCGGTCGACACGGGCAACGCGCTGCCCGACTGCGTGGTGGCCGCCGACGTCGCGGCGCCGGCGTGGGCTCTGGCCTCGGCACGAGGTTTCGGAGGGGAGATACGGTGCATGCTGCCCGCGGCTGGAGGCACGGCGGCATGGGACTTCGGCCGCGAGCGCGTGGCCGTGTTCTCGTCGGGCGGACTGTTCACGGCGGCGCTCGGCAGCCGCCGCGACGTCGTGGCCGCGGGACGCATCGACGGACGCCGTGTGGAGGGCGCTTCGGCGGTGGTGCGCGGCACCGACGGCGATGTCTACGTCATAGCTTCGGGAGCCTTGCTGCGTCTGAGGGGTCGCAGCGTGGCGACCCTGCTGCCCGATGCCGGAGAAGCCTCGGCGCTGGCCTTCGACCCGGCGCGGCGCGAGCTGTGGCTCATAGGAGGCGGTACGGCGAGGGTGATATGCACCGCTGCGGCGGACCTGCCCGTCTACACTCGCGGCGCGGAGGGCGCCGCGGGTGTGCTCGACTCGGCGCACGGCTCCATGCTGCTCACGCCCGAGGGAGTGAAGGCCGTGGGCCGCGAGGAGGCGCCGGAGCATGCCGAGGTGGCCTGGCAGACCGATGTGGAGCTGCCTGCGGGCTTCCGGCCACGCACGGCGTGCCTGCGCATGGCCGGCTCGGACGTGGCGCTGTTCGCCTCGCTCTCGGCGGCCGGAACGGCGGCCGCCGAGAGGGTGCCGTCGCTGGGGCTGCGCATCAGCGGCGACGTGGCCGACACGCTGCGCGTGCGCCTCGTGTCAAGGCCGCTGCGACGCATGCGCCTGAAGCTGGCGGGCACCGTCGGGGCCGATTTTCGTTTTCATGGTGTAGAACTTCATAATGCCTGAACCTATGGATGTAAATGACATACTGGAGGAGGACCGCCGCCGGCGCAAGGCACGCACGGAGGCGGAGGGCGGCTACGACCCCGTCACGGGACGCGGCGCGTGGGGGCGCCGCACGCAGGTGGCGACGCCCGTGCCCGGCCTGCCCCTGGCCTTCGTGCCGGAAAGCATGACCGCCGACCCCGACTATACGGCCGCACGCGCCGACCGTACGGCCTGGCAGCGCCTGCGCTGCCGCCACGACTTCGAGTACTGGTGCGTCACGTGCGTGCGCATCAAGCACAAGACCCTCGGCCGCGAGGTGCCCTTTGTGCTGAACGCCCCGCAGCGGCGCGTGGCCGCCATCCTGGAGGCCGACCGCACAGCCGGGCGACCCATACGCATGATTATGCTCAAGGCGCGCCAGTGGGGCGGCTCCACGCTGGTACAGATGTACATGGCCTGGATTCAGTCGTGCCTGCGACGCAACTGGCACTCGCTCATCTGCGCCCAGGTGAAGGACACCGCGGCCTCCATCCGCGGCATGTACACCCGCGTGCTCGCGGGCTACCCCAAGGAACTGTGGGAGGGCGACGAGGAGCCACGCTTCAGGCCCTTTGAACGGTCTGTCAACGTGCGCGAGATAGCCGGACGGGGATGCCGCGTCACCATCGGCTCGGCCGAGAACCAGGAGGCCGTGCGCGGCGCCGACTACTCGATGGCCCACCTGAGCGAGACAGCCTTCTGGCCGTCGACGCCCAGCAGCTCGCCGGCCGACTTCATGCGCGCCATATGCGGCGCCATCGCCCTCATTCCCTGCTCGCTGGTGGTGGTGGAGAGCACCGCCAACGGCGTCGGCACCTACTTCCACCGCGAGTGGCTGCGCTGCGTGGCTGGACGCGGCGACAAGCGCGCCGTGTTCGTGCCCTGGACCGAGATAGAGATCTACCGCCTGGAGCCGGAGGACCCCGCGGATCTGGCGGCGACGATGAGCGAGTACGAGAAACGGTTGTGGGACAGCGGACTGTGCCTCGACCAGATATACTGGTACCGCCGCACGGCAGCCTCCTACGACACCCGCGAGATGATGATGGCCGAGTTTCCGACCACCGACGACGAGGCTTTCATGAACACGGGCGCGGGCGTCTTCGCGCCCGAGGCCGTGGCGCGCCTGCGCCGCGGATGCTCGCAGGAGGGCCGGCGCGGCGAGATGACGGCCGCCGGATTCCGGGCCGACTCGCTCGGCGCGTTCCGCATGTGGCGCGACGTCGAGCCGCGCTCGCGCTACGTGGTGGCGGTGGACATCGGCGGCCGTTCGGCCAGGGCCGACTGGTCAGTGATTGCGGTGATGCGCGAGGCCCGCGGGCCGGCCGACGCGCACGAAGTGGTGGCGCAGTGGCGCGGACACACCGACCACGACCTGCTGGTGACGACTGCCGAAAGGATAGCGCGCCACTACAACTATGCCCTGCTGGTAATAGAGAGCAACACCCTGGAGGCGGAGGAGACCGACGGGGCCAACCTCTTCGTGCTGTCGCGCCTGGCCGAGCGATACAGCAACGTGTACCGACGCCAAAGCTTCGACCGCGACACCGGCACGATGGGCACACGCGTGGGATTCCACACCAACCGTGCCACCAAGGCGCTCGTCATCAGCGTACTGATAGAAGCCGTGCGCGACGGCCTCTACACGGAGCGCGACCCCGCCGCCTGCGACGAACTGCTCACCTACGAGCAGCGCCCCAACGGCAGCTACGCGGCCCGCAGCGGCAGCCACGACGACATACTCATGACCCGCGCGCTGGCTCTGCACGCCCTGCACTCGGCACCCGTAGCCCCCGCCGCCCTCGACCCTCTCCCCGACCGATTGGTGTGGTGAAAGTTACCACCGCCCGGCGTTATGGATACAAAAACACACAAATCAACAAAAACAACAAAAATATGAATTACCACATACCAACTAATCACCTGCATATCAACATATATCGACACTCCCGCGGCCCTCGCCGAGGACATTCGCCGACGGAATACGGTGTGTCAAAATATGGAAGAAATTTTGCTAACCTATGAAATTATCTTTGCAGCCGAGAGCAAAAGTCTCGAATTTTATTCATAACTTTGTAAGCGCTCGCGCTGACGAAGACCTCTTATGTAAAAAACATTTCGTATACAATTATATTAAAGAACTATCTTGTAGCCGCATAAAGGTTTCTTGCTTCCGCAAGGGGGTTACACCCGATAAGGTCGCCTGTCAGCCTACAAGGAAGCTCTTGTTTTATAATGGCTGATGTATTATCGAAAGAACAGCGCCACAAGTGTATGTCGCGTATCAAGAGCAAGGACACAAAGCCCGAGGTCTTGGTTCGTCGTTACCTTTTTGCGCGCGGCTTCCGTTTTCGGCTTCATCGTAAAGATTTGCCGGGAAAGCCTGATATTGCTCTTCCGAAATACAAAACTGTCATATTCATTAACGGATGTTTTTGGCATGGACATAAAGATTGCAGATTTGCCTCTTTGCCTGAAACCAACCACGATTTTTGGGCCACCAAAATATCCGGCAATGTCGAAAGAGACAAAGCTACTTATGCCAAACTTATTGAAATGGGATGGCGAGTTATTGAATTATGGCAATGCCAACTGAAACCAAAGACGAAAGACCAAACGCTGGGCAACCTGATAACGGAACTTCAAAATGGGTAAAGATAGACTGACCTTCACGCTGATGGATATGGGCTACAAAAAATCCGGGCCCGTGCAAATATTCGATGAGCGTACTTGCTATGACGGCATAGTCAACGATAACGGAGACCCTGTCGTTATTGATTTCCCTACACAATTAGCAATCGTTACCCATGCCCTCATGCTCAAAAACAGACCGCATGGGGCTATCTATCAAACTAAAGCCGAGCAGCTCATTGATGCTTGGACTAATTCGACTTTGCCGAGCAAAGTAAAACTGGATTGCTCTGTCGCTTGTGAGCCATTGACACCTTTTCAGCGTTCCCTTTTTGATGATCTGAACCTCGTTCCGTTTCCCGGACCTAAAGACCCCAAATTCACATTCATCGACCTTTTTGCCGGCATTGGAGGTTTTCGCATGGCCTTCCAAAATCTCGGGGGTCAATGTGTATTTTCCTCCGAGTGGGATGCACAGGCTCAAAAAACTTATTTTGCCAACTATGGCGAAGTCCCTTTTGGCGATATAACTTCTGAGAATACCAAGCGTTTTATCCCTGATAACTTTGATATTCTTTGTGCCGGCTTCCCTTGTCAGGCATTTTCCCTCGCAGGTAAACGCCTCGGCTTCGAGGAAACCCGTGGCACTCTTTTCTTCGATGTAGCAGAAATACTTCGTCGCAAGCAGCCAAAAGCATTTTTCCTTGAAAATGTAAAAGGACTTGCAATTCACGATAAAGGCAAAACGCTTAAAACTATCCTCAATACTCTTGACGAAATAGGCTATACCGTAGTTCCACCTCAGATTGTAAATGCCATGTACTTCGGCGTACCTCAGCACCGCGAACGCATTTACATTGTTGGCTTCCGTAAAGACCTCGGCATAAATCCCGAAGACTTTATTTATCCCGAGCAGAAAGAAGTTACTACTCACTTTATAGACATTCGCGAGAAAGACCCTGTACCTTCAAAGTATTACCTCTCTACAACATACGTCAATACTCTCATTGCGCATAAAGCTCGCCATGAGAGTAAAGGTAATGGATTCGGTTATGCCATCGTCGGAGACAATGAGGTGGCTAACGCTATCGTGGTAGGTGGTATGGGTCGAGAACGTAACATCGTAATCGACACACGCCAAACTGATCTAACGCCTACAACTCGTATCAAAGGCGAATATAATAAAGACGGCTGGCGCCGCATGACTCCGAGAGAATGGGGAGCCTTACAGGGCTACCCTGTATATGACAAAGGCGATGGTTCGCCTGTATTCCAAATCCCGGTTGCAGATGCTTCAGCTTACAAACAATTCGGCAACTCAGTAGCGGTTCCCGCTATTCAGGCTACCGCACAACAATTACTTCAAGTTTTATCCGACAAAAAAATTCTCTCTCTATGAGTGCTAAAAAGACATTAACGGGTAATGTAGGCGAATGGAGTGAAATATATGTTTTCTTCCGTCTACTTGCTACCGGCAAAATGAATGTGGCTGATGACACCCTAACAGCGATACCCAACGAATTTTATAAAATTCTCGCTATACTTCGTAAGGAAGCCGAAAGAGAGAATCAATACCTCCGCGCTGATGATCGCATCATAATCAAGATAAAAAATGATGTTACAGGAGGCGTCGAAGAATTTTCAATGTCAGTGGAACAATTTGCTCATAATGCAGATGTTCTTCTTGAAAACTTGAAAAAACAAACAGGCCGAACAGCTGCCTATCCTGAAATTCAAGACTTCATGAGCAAATTGGAAATTTCTTCAATTAAGGATATTGGGCATAAACGAGACATAACTATATCCATTGAGGACTTCCATAATGGTATGGCTCAAACTTTAGGTTTCAGCATTAAATCTTTTCTTGGCAAACAGTCTACGCTATTCAATCCCGGAGCAGGCACCAACTTTATCTTTAAAGTTGATTTCCCTGAGAACGTTACAGTTGACTGCGATTCTTTTAATGCTGAAACTTACAATGGTATGCCAAGTAAGATTGCCGCTCGTATATCGAAGATAGAAACACTTGGCGGCAAAATTTCATTTGACCATGTCCAATCGGATTGTTTAACTCAAAACTTGCGCACCATTGATGGCGAATTGCCGATTATCCTTGCTAATGCGTTGTTGTACAAATACGCAAACAGTCTTTCTTCATGGCCTGAGATTATTTCCGAGCTGAACAAATCTAATCCTCTGGGCTACCGGATTGCACCAAACAGCCCGGTTTATGAAGTCAAAATTGCGCGCTTCCTTCAAGATGCCGCAATGGGTATGACACCTGAAACGCCGTGGAGTGGTTTCTATGATGCAGACGGAGGTCAGATTATTGTAAAAAAGGATGGTGACATAGTCTGCTATCATATTTATGAGCTAAATAGATTTCGGCAGTATCTTCTTAATGCTACTCGCATTGAGCAACCTTCTACCGGTGAAGATGGAGACAACCCCGGTCATATTAGACTTGATGCAAAAACGGGCAAGCCCAAGAAACCATACCTTTTCGGATGGCTATATAATGAGAAAGGTAACTACTATTTCAAGATAAATCTCCAAGTAAGGTTCAAGTCTATTTCTCAAAGATAACGCTAATATTCAAGCTGAAGACTAATCGTAGGAAAATGACTTATTGGATTTTACCATGGAATAAAGATGTATATAACCTACCTCAATGTCTAATAGACTTTGGGTTTGTCGAATGGCGGCAACAAAATAAACTTGCTGCCGGCGATATCGTATTCTTATATTGCTCCAGCCCTGTACGTCAAATTATGTATATGATGCGGGTTTCTAAAATCGATATCCCTTATTCAGACTCAATTAATGATGAATATCTGTTCAATTATGGATATAAACTCAAAGAAACCGACCTATATTCTCGTTTCGAGATGATAGCACAGGCCTCAAGAAATAATTTTGAGCTATCGTATAGTAGGCTTCGTGAATTAGGACTCACTTCTCAGTTGCAAGGCGGAATTAAAGTACCCGAAAGCCTTTTATCGCACATTTTAGAGAATTTTGATGTCGTTTTTGATGACCTTTCTTGTACATATACTGAAGGAACTGCCCATAATATATCTGTTACATCTTACGAACGTAACGAAAAGGCCCGAATGGCTTGTCTCTCTCATTTTGGTTATACTTGCCAAATATGCGGAATGAATTTTGAAGAAAAATATGGCAACGTGGGTAAAGATTTTATCCACGTTCACCATATAAATTTCATATCAACTTTGGGAGGTCAAGAGCATGAAATCAATCCGCTGATAGATTTGATACCCGTTTGCCCGAATTGTCATGCGATGCTTCACAGAAAAATTAATGGTAAATATCTTAAACCTGAAGAACTCAAAAGTCTATTGTCCTGAATATCCAGTTCATTTAGGATGTGCGTACAGTTAAGAGTTGTAGAATATTGAACTTACCCAAATTATGGAAGATAGTAATTATAATAAGTTTCTCAGTGAATTAAACTTACACTTCGATAATATAGTCTCAATAATTAATCCCTTAGGAATAGAACTCGCTGAAAAACTAAATTCAATTTCTATAAGTGAACCTCAATACAAGGTATATGTTATTGCGTTTGATATATTAAAAAGAATCCGGAATAACATAGCCCTGCTTCAATTTATTAGAATTAACGACACTTCTTGTGTTCCATATCGTCTTATCCTCCGTTCTATCACAGGGGATTTAATTGAAACATTATATATACTGACAATTCCAGACAAAGAAAGGTCGTCTGAATTATGGAAAAGAGAATTGGAGTTTGTTGTTCACACTAACTTATATGGTATAAGCAAATATGAGTTTTTTGAGGGTCGAAACCCTAATTCAATGAAAGGAATTGACCTCGAACATTTAAAACAGATATTTCCCGACTATGTAGATCCTGACACAGGAACTTTTTACTCCACGAGTGGGACAAATAGAAAAATGAGTACAGCTAATATGTTAGAGCATTTGGCTAAGAGGGAAATTTTTTCTAAGGAATATCAACAACTTTATAGTAATTATAAACTATTATCATTTACCGAGCATTACAATTACTTTGGACGTAGATACTCATATTGGTGCGAAAATGATTATATCGTTATTTTAGATATTGTAAAATGGCTCTACGTTGGCATTGATACTTTAGGTAAAATTATTAGAGAATGGTTAGATACAGGCACCATTAACACCTCAGAAAACTAAGGGAGTTGCGGCACCGCCGCCGCGCTTTCGTGAATCGAGTCTAAAGTCTCGACCGGAAGGCTTCAATCGCTAACTCTTGCTTCGCAAGCGACTTCGTCGATAACATACAGCGGGCTTCGGCACCAACTTTTCGTTGGATCCGAAGCCCGCTTTTCGGACGGATAGGATGTTCTTGCAATGCGGTTTCAAATAAGGGTGGACACACGGGCGCCTTTTCGGACGTTAGTCCGTGGGATCGTCGGTGTGAGCCGGGACCAAGGTCCGTCAGCACGCGCTGTCGCTTCCTGCCGGAGCTCGGCGCGTGGAGGACGATGGCGCGCTGTCCCATGGCTCGTCTGCTACGCCTCCTCACGCATGGGCTGAAAACTGCCCGCCACGCTCCGCGGGCTTCCGATACCGGTCATTACTCCTCGTTTGAGCCGCTTTGCACGAGCCGTTCTATATCGCGGTTCTGCTTTTGTCGCTTTTGACCTTATGTCTTTGTGTATCCGTCGGGCGATTGATTTTTCCGGCGTAAAAAGATTGAGGAGAGTGCTATCGGCGGAGGGTGCCCATGCCGTTGTTCTGCATGAGGCCACCGCCGCCGGCACGGTTGTAGGTGTTGTTGCCGCGGCGGTTGTTGCCGTAGCCGGCGTTGTTGATGAAGTTGGAGCTGCCGAATTCGTCTTCCTCCTCTTCGTCATCCTCGCCGGGGCGTTTCTCGCCGGGACGGAGCTTGGGCTTGTTCTTCTTGATGGCGAGAGGCTTCTGCATGTCGACGGGCAGCTCGTTGACGTTCCAGTCCTGCGTCACGTCCCAGTTCTTCTTCAGCTTCAGGGCCTTGGAGAAGTAGTAGACGTCCTCGGGCTGTATGCTGTCGAGGATGCCGGTGTCCCAGCGGCCGTTGCCGTTGCGGTCGGCCACGAGGCGGGCGTAGTATGTGCCGGGGTTGAGGTGACGCAGCACGGCGTGGCCGTCGGCCACGCGGGCGAAGTACACCGGCGCGTCGCTGCCGTTGAGCAGCTGCACGAAGGCCGGAACGGAGTCGAGGCCGGTGATGTTGAAGTCCACGGAGGAGTATTCCTCCTCGGGCTTCACAGTGAACTCGTGCTTGAAAGGCTTGTTGAAGTTGCCATAGATGCCGGTGATGGCGGCCGAGTCGACGGTGAGGCGGTACTTGGCGCCGGGCGTCCAGTCGTAGGCGAGGCGTCGGCGCAGCAGGTTGAGGCTGTCGGCGAGCAGGCGCGGAGGCTCGACGGGTATGTAGAGGGTGTCCTCCAGGACTTCCAGGCGTATGGCGGCCGTGTCGATGGACGCAAGGGGCTGGTCGGCCTCAAGCACCACGGGCAGGTGGACGTCCTGCGAGGAGCCGCCGCCGGCACGCAGGTTCAGGAACTCGATGGGCGGCGGGGGCAGCACGGTGTCGGCCCCGAGGCTGTCGGCCTCCTCGGCTTTCTTCTTTTTCTTCTTCTCCTTGGCGGGCTTGGGGTCCTTGAAGAAGAAGCGGAGGGTGTCGGTGGTCCACTGAAGCTGCTCCAGCGAGTCGGGCTTCTGGTAGCGTATGGCAAGGCGCAGCGAGTCGGTGCGGTAGACCATCGAGTCCGTAATCCAGTAGCGGAGCGTGTCGCGCGTGGGGTTGATCTGCGCCAGCAGCCAGTCGGGGCGCGGGTCGATGCGGCGCGCTCCGGGAGTGGTGTCGTTGACGACGCTGATCTGCGGCAGGGAGTCGCACGTGGCGCCGAAACCCAGGGTGAGGGTGCGGCGCGTGGGGCGCGCGTAGTCCTTGAGATACTGCGCACGGTAGCCTTCGTTGAACCACGTGAGCAGCACGTCGTTGGGCAGATAGCGCACGCCGCCATGGGTCACGAGCGAGTCGGTGCCCTGGCTGGAGCGCAGCGTGTCGGTGACCTCTATGGCCTCGACGGAGGGGCTGATGTCGAAGTCGTACCAGGCGACGTCCTCCGAACGGTCCCAGTGGTAGTCGCGGTTGATGTCGTTGATGGCGTAGAGGCGGTAGCGTCCGGCGTGGAGGCCGCGCACGGTGAACTGTCCGAGCTGGTTGGTGCGGGCCACGCGCTCCATGCGCAGGGTGCGCACCGTGGAGTCGGCGAGGACGGAGTCGACGCTGTAGACGCCCACGAGCATGCCCTGCGCGGGCTCCAGGTTGTCAGCCTCGAGCACCATGCCGGAGATGCGCAGGGTGTCGATAGAGGGGCCGGTGGAGAAGTCGAGGGCGAAGCCGTCGAGGATGTTGCCCTCGTTGAGGTCCTTGATGGCGTCGCCGAAGTCGATGGTGTAGGTGGTGTTGGGGATGAGCGTGTCGCGCAGCTCCACGCTCAGGCGGCGTCCGTTGGCGCTGACGGCGGGCGGGGTGGTCTGCGCGGGCGAGACGATGACCTTGTTGAAGGCGTCGTCGAGCTGTATGTTCTCGTCGAAGAAGACGGCGAAGCGCGTGGTGCCGACATCGGTTGAGCCGGGGGCCGGGCGCGCCGACACGAACACGGGAGGGGTCTCGTCGCGCGCGCCGCCCTCGGGACGGCCTATGCTGGCGCAGGCGGGGGCCAAGAGGCCTCCGGCCACGCTGAGCAGAGCAAGCAGATGTCGCCAGGAGAATCGCATAGAGTTATTTCGTCGCTTTCTCAAGCCACTTGACCATGGAGAGCATCACCGTCATGGAGAGGAGGCAGAAGCCTGCGAAGACGGCCCAGCACATCCACTGCTGCGGGAAGACGTTGAGCATGGTGACGCCGAGGGCGATGAAGAGGTTGCCGACGGCCGTGGAGGTGAGCCACAAGCCCTGGCAGATGCCCTGGAGATGCTTCGGGGCTATCTTCGACACGAACGAAAGGCCCAGCGGCGAGATGAACAGCTCGGCCACGGTGAGGAACAGATAGGTGATTATCAGCACATAGGGACCTGACTTCATAGCCATCTTGACGGACTCGCCGAGGCTGCGGAACTCCTCGCCCGAGGGATAGCCGTGAACCACGGCCACGATGATAAGGAAGATGTAGGCCAGGGCGGTGATGAGCATGCCGTAGGCTATCTTGCGGGGTGTGGAGACCTCCTTGCCGCGCTTGACGAGGGCGGCGAAGCCGAGCATGATGAGGGGTGTCAGCACGATGACGAAGAATGGGTTGATGCACTGCCATATCTCGGGAGCGACGTTGTCGGTGGTGACGAAGTCGCGGGCAAACACGGAGAGCGACTGGCCGTTCTGATGGAACGAGAACCAGAAGAACACTACCACGCCGAGCACGGCATAGAGGGCGTACATGCGCTGACGAATCTCGCGGGCATCGTGCTTCACCTCCTCGGCGCTGACGGATGCGGCCTTGACCTTCTTGACGGGGTTGGGCAGACGCTTCATCACCCACACGAAGACGCCCATGGAAATGAGCATCGCCACTACGGAGGCTATGAACGAGAAGTGGACGCCGGTGTTGAAGATTTCAAGGTAGCTGGTGCAGAAGCCGCTGTCGACGGCACCGTTGAAGCCCACACGCTCGGCGAGCTGTGCGAGGTTGGCGGAGTCGGCGGGGCTCATGCCGTCGGCGTCGTTGATGAACATGTGGCAGAGGCGGGGCAGGTCGGCGTTGTACTTCAGGGCGTGTGCGTTGAGCCAGAACTCGCGGAGCAGGGGCGCGATGAAGGGCGCGATGACGCCGCCTATGTTGATGAACACGTAGAAAATCTGGAAGCCGGAGTCGCGGCGCGAGCGCGCAATCTCCAGGGCCTCGGGACCTTTCTTTGCGGCCTCGGCCTCGAAGTTGTCGTACATCTGGCCCACGATGGCCTGGAGGTTGCCCTTGAAGAGGCCGTTGCCGAAGGCTATCAGGAACAGTGCGAAGCAGGTGAACACCAGAATCCAGCTGACACCGCCGTCAACCGTGCCGGAGAAGACGGGGATGGAGAGCAGGCCGTAGCCGAGGGCCATCACCAGCAGGCCGGAGATGATGGTGGCCTTGTACTTCTGCGTGTGGTCGGCGATGAGGCCGCCGGGCAGGCTGAGCACGTAGATGAGGAAATAGAACACCGCATAGATCCATCCGGCCAGGTCGTCGGAGATGCCGAACTTGGAGCACAGGAAGAGGAGCAGGACGGCGTTCATGATGTAGTAGCCGAAGCGCTCGCCCATGTTGGCTATGGCGGCGGGAATCAGGCCCTTGGGGTGCTCGCGGCGCGCCTTGATGATGTAGAAGACTAAGAGAGGAATGACAACCACGAGGATGGCGCAGAGAATGGCTACCGTCTGATTGTTGTTCCAGAAGTCGGACAGAAATTGTAGCATACGATGTGGTGTATTTGGAAGGTTTATTTTTGAGCTTTGAATGCGAGGGCGTAGATGCGCATCTGCTTAACCATGGCGACGAGGCCGTTGCTGCGCGTGGGCGACAAGTGGCGGCTGAGACCTATCTCGTCGATGAAGTGGAGGTCGGCGCCGAGGACCTCGTCGGGGGTGTGTCCGTCGAGTACGCTGACGAGCAGCGAGATGATGCCCTTGACGATGATGGCGTCGGAGTCGGCGCGGAAGTGTATCGTGCCGTCGTCGGCGAGGGTAGCGTCGAGCCAAACGCGGCTCTGGCAGCCCTCTATGAGGCGGTCGGGGGTCTTGAGGTCGTCGGGCAGCGGCTCAAGCGCGTTGCCCAGGTCGATTATGTATCCGTATCGGTCCATCCAGTCCTCGATGTCGACGAATTCGTCGACAATCTCCTTCTGACGTTCTTCTATAGTCATTTTGTTTTCTCCTTATAAATCAGGTTCAACAGGGTGGTGCCGACGCGAGCCAGCGACTGCGGGTCGATGGCGGGGAGGTCGTCGGCGTGGGTGTGCCAGGCGGGCGGGAAGCTGCCGGTGGCGGGGTTGAAGCTCTCGATGATGTCGACGGCCGGAATGCCGAGGCGGTTGACGTAGACGTGGTCGTCGACCACGGCGCCGCCGCGTGTGTTGGGGAAGTAGTCGGCATAGCCGAGCGAAGCGGCTTCGGCCCAGATGCGGTCGACGACGCGGGCGGCCGCGGCGTCGCTGAACTGCTCGCGGTGGAAGCGTGCGTCGGGGCCGCCCACCATGTCGAGAAGCACGGCGTAGGCGGGCGCACGGCCGGGAGCATAGGGGCCGGAGGCGGCCCACATCTGCGTGCCGAGGCACCAGGAGTCGGCCGGTTCGGGCATGCCTTCGGGGGCAATGAGTTCGCCGTAGCCGCTGTCCTCGCCGTCGACAAAGAGCATGTCGACGCCTACGGCGGGCGGCACGGCGGCCATGACGCGGGCCATCTCAAGAAGCACGGCTACGCCCGAGGCGCCGTCGTTGGCTCCGGGTATGGGCTGCATGCGGCGCACGGGGTCGGCCTCCATGTCGGCCCAGGGACGGGTGTCGTAGTGGGCGAGCAGGAGGATGCGACGCGGGGCGTCGGGGCGGAAGCTTGCGAAGACGTTGCGCAGTGGCAGGCTGAGTCCGTCAAAGCGTGTGGCGGTGCCGGTCTGCACCATGACGGTGTCGGCGCCTGCGGCCCGCAAGCGGCCGGCAATCCACCCGGCGCATGCGGCAGCTGCGTCGCTGCCGGGCACACGCGGCCCCATAGCCACCTGCGCGGCGACGGCCTGATAGGCAGAGTCGGCGCAGAAGGCGGGAACTTTCAGCGCGGTCTCCACGGCCTCGGCGGCGGGAGCCTGACGGCTTCCGCCGGCCGAGCAGGCCGCCAATGCGGCTGCCAGCATGAGTGCCGACAAGTACAGTTTTCGCTTCATACTGCGAATTTACTATTTTTTTCGGTATTGAGAAAACTTATTTTAGTTTATAGTTGAGAGGGGATAGGTAAGCGCAGGTTCAACTGGCAAGTGCAAAATTAGCGATTTGTTTGAAGAATTCTATTTTTGGAGTTGAGAAGTTGAGTTT
>URSD01000050.1 GCA_900550395.1 uncultured Porphyromonadaceae bacterium
ATCAATATTCTCTTGTATTTGATTAAATACTAATATTTTAATAATAGTGGTTAGAATTTTATCGCACCACTACTATTCTGCCATGAAAAAGACTATTGCCATCCTCCTTATGGTCCTTGCGGCCGTTCCTCTTGTGTCTGCCGCCGCGTCATCCGGCCTCGTCATGCGATACTCGCGTCCCGCCGCTGTCTGGACCGAGGCGCTCCCGCTTGGCAATTCCCGAATGGGCGCCATGGTGTACGGACGCACCGGCACGGAGCGCATCCAGCTCAACGACGAGACATTCTGGAGTGGAGGCCCGCACAACAATCTCAATCCCGAGGGTAGGGAACATCTCGACGAGATTCGCAGCCTCATCTTCGCCGGACGCGAGAAAGAGGCCGAACAGCTCATAGCCGACCATTACATGACGCCGCAGCACGGTCAGCGGTTCCTGACGCTCGGCGCTGCCACTATAGGCTTCGGCCACGACTCGGTGGCCGGTTACACGCGCACGCTCGACCTTGAGCGCGCCCTGACGTCGGTGGAGTACACCACGCCTGCCGGTGTGCGCTATCGCCGCGAGGCCTTCGCGTCGCTGCCCGGAGGCATTGTGGTGATGCGCATCAGCGCCGACCGCGCCGGTGCCCTCGACTTCACACTCGGCTACGACGCGCCGCAGGGCAGCCGCACCACGGCGCGCGGCCGCAGTCTGCGCGTCGACATCCCCGGCGCCGACCATGAGGGCATCCCCGCCGCCCTCCATGCGCTTGTGGGCATAGACGTAGACACCCGCGGAGGCCGTGTGCGCGCCGTCGGCGACAGCGTCCTGCGCGTCACCGGCGCCACCGAGGCCACGCTGCGCATTGCCTCGGCCACCAACTTCGTCAGCTACCGCGACGTCAGCGGCGACGCCTCGCGCCGCCTGCGGCAGCAGCTCGCCGCATCGGCCGGACGCAGCTTCGACGATATGCTCGCCGCCCACCTCGATGCCTATTCCGCCCAGTTCGGCCGCGTGGGCCTGTATCTGCCCGCCGCCGGCGCCGACTCGCTTGCCGATACCGATGCGCGCGTGGCCGCTTTCGCCCGCAGCTACGACCCGTCGTTGGTGGCTTTGCTGTTCCAGTACGGACGCTATCTGCTCATATCCTCGTCGCAGCCCGGCGGCCAGCCAGCCAACCTTCAGGGCGTCTGGAACGACTCGCAGTACGCGCCGTGGGACAGCAAGTACACCATCAACATCAACACGGAGATGAACTACTGGCCGGCCGAACCGGCCAACCTCTCCGAGTGCCACGAGCCGCTGTTCCGCATGCTCGACGACCTGGCCGTCACCGGCGCCGACGCCGCCCGCGTCCTCTACGGTGCGCGTGGCTGGACCGCCCACCACAACACCGACCTCTGGCGCATCACCGGCCCCGTCGATTTTGCCATGTTCGGCATGTGGCCCAACGGAGGCGCATGGCTCGCCACGCATCTGTGGGAGCATTATCTTTTCAGCGGCGACCGGGATTTCCTCGCCCGCAGCTACCCCGTGCTGCGCGGCACGGCCGACTTCTACCTCAGCCACATGACGGAGCATCCCGCCACGGGGCAACTCGTGACGTCGCCGTCCATGTCGCCCGAGCACGGCTACACGTCCACATTCATCACCGCCGGATGCGCCATGGACAATCAGATAGCTTTTGACGCCCTCAACAACACCCTCCTTGCGGCGGATGCCCTCGGCCGCGACCGGGAGTATGCCGACACGCTGCGCCGCACCATAGCCCGACTCCAGCCCATGCGTATAGGACGGTTCGGCCAGCTTCAGGAGTGGATGGCCGACGCCGACGACCCTGCCGATCAGCACCGCCACGTCAGCCACCTCTACGGTCTGTATCCGGCCCGTCAGATAAGTCCGCGGCACACCCCGCTGGCCTTCCGTGCCGCCCGCACCTCGCTCGAACATCGCGGCGACATGGCAACCGGCTGGAGCATAGGATGGAAAATCAACCTCTGGGCACGCTTGCTCGACGGCAACCACACCGACCGCATCATCCGCAACATGATTACGCTCCTGCCCGAGGGCGACGGTGCCACCGTCTACGAGAGCGACGATGCCGGGCGCCTCTACGCCAACCTCTTCGACGCCCATCCGCCGTTCCAGATCGACGGCAACTTCGGTTTCACCGCCGGCGTGTGCGAGATGCTTCTGCAGAGCCACGACGGAGCCGTGCACCTGCTGCCTGCTCTGCCCGACTCGTGGCCTGAGGGACGCGTCAAGGGGCTGCGCGCGCGCGGCAACTTCGAGGTAGCCATGACCTGGGCCGACGGCCAGTTGCTCGAAGCCACCGTCCTGTCGCGCATCGGCGGTCCGCTGCGCCTGCGCTCGGCAGTACCGCTGGAGGGCGAAGGCCTCCGTCCCGCCGCTGGCGACTGTCCCAATCCCCTGCTTTGCAACGCCTCTGCCACGCTGCCAACCGAGGTTTCTCCCGAAGCCGTTCCCGCTTGGCCCGTCCTCCCCGCCTTCTACGAGTACGACGTCGACACCACCCCGGGCGCCACCGTCCGCCTCCGCCGCAAGTCGCATCCCTGACCCGCGTTGAAAGCATTGGGATTCCTGCGCCTGACAAGAAACAGAGAGACAAAAGGTCAAAAGCGACAAAAGTTTTAATTTGAATATTTATTCTTATGTTACTTATGACCTTTTGTCTCTGTGTTTCTCTCCATCCGATGTACCCCATATAAACTAAAAAGAAATTGAGCGCGGGACGCGCGAATCCACGATTAACCCCGCGTGGAGCGCAGCGGAACGCGGGGTGAGAGAGGTCCCAACAACCCAAAGCCACGGAGTGGCGGGCTAAAACTCCCCACTCCTAACTCCTTCTGTTCCTTATGACCTTTTGTCTCTCTGTTTCTCGCCATCCGTGCCAACTAAAAAATCAACTCTGATATTTTTGTATCGATAACACCCTCATACTCCCCATTTTTAAAAAAAATCCTCAAAAATATTTGGTTTATAAAATAAACTTGTTTACCTTTGCATCGAATCAGAGCAGCAATCGCGCGAGCTGCTCTTTTTCAGAGACAAATGGTTTATAACATAAACCTATTTACCAACTTCTAACAACACAAAAAATGGAAGAAAAGAAAATCTCCGAAAGAGAGAGCCTTGAGATCATCACCGCAATGATCGAAAGCACCCGAGAGCGCTACATAGCCAACGGCAACATCATGCTGCTGTGGGGCTACCTCACCGCCGTCGTCACCATCGCCGTCTGGGCGCTGCTCGCCGCCACCCACAATGGCGTCTGGAACTGGCTGTGGTTCCTGATTCCGGCCGTCGGCTGCGTCGCAACGCCGATAATGGCGAGGCACAATGAAAAAAAGTCGCTCGTTAAGAGCTATTCCGACACCGTCAGCTCGTGGCTGTGGACTATCGCCGGAATCTCCGAACTCGTGGCTATAGCCGCATGCATTGTCATTAAGTACCTTACCGGTGCAAACTGCTGGGCCACAATGCTCGCATACACTCTTGTTGCGATGCCGCTTACCGTGATCGCGCAGGGGCTGCTCATTAAGGAAAAGAGTCTTATCGGCGGAGGTATGATAGCCCTGACAGTGGGCATTATCACCGTGTGCTGTGTGGCTGGCGGCGTGCCCCTCGGCGCCGACTGGTACATGCCGCTGTTTATTCTCGCGTTCGTGTCCATGATGATAGTGCCCGGCCACATTCTCAACTCAAAGAACCGCCGTCAATGAAGGAACTGAATCCATTGCTGCACTCCCAGCTGCGGCTTGCCGTGATGTCGATTCTCATGAACGTGGAGGAGGCCGACTTCGTCTACCTCAGGCAGAAAACCGACTCCACCGCCGGCAACCTCAGCGTGCAGCTCGACAAGCTTTCCGCCGCCGGATATATATCGGTCGACAAGGGTTTTGTAGGGAAAAAACCGCGCACGGTCTGCCGCATCACCGACCCCGGACGCCGCGCATTTGAGGAATACGTAGAGGTCCTGAAGCAGTACATCGGCCTGTAAATGACACGTTTGAGTAATTATTCGGTAATGTTAATCTGATAACGTGTTGATAATTAATGCGTGGATGCGTTCTGACGTATCCACGCAATTCGCATACAGCCAGCTCATATAAATAACGGAGAGATTTTTTTCGTAACTATTCAGCGATGTTAACGCTTTGATTACAAGTGTGTGGTGCGTTTCTGCATAGGCAGATCTACCTAAACGCCGACCGACATCGGAAGCCCGCGGAGCGTGGCGGGCAGTTTTCAGCCCATGCGTGAGGAGGCGTAGCCGACGAGCCATGGGTCAGGATCCCGCCCCTCTCACGCGCCGAGCTCCGGCAGGAAGCGACAGCGCGTGCTTGCGGACCTTGGTCCCGGCCGACTATAAAAGATCATTCGGATGGTACCCCAAAGACCATAATTCACCCATGGCCTTAAGCTCATCTACAAACGGGTACTTCCTGTGGTGTTCGGGTTGAGCGTTGATGTAATTGGTCACCTGCCCGATGGCGCTAGGCGAGATGGTGGATGCATAGTAGCCTTGTCCCCAGGCTTTAAACTGAGGACAATTGTCTTTTAGCCAATAATTGGCGCGGGCCTTCAGCGAGGCCATCAATGACGATAAAGCTGTTTCTGATGAAAGCCTCAAAAGCATGTGGACATGGTCGTCTACGCTGTTCACGACAAATACAGGACCGCGATATTCCTCGGCGATGGAAACAATTGTCGTATGAAACTTTGCACGGTCGATATTGCGGAGTACCGGTTCACGGTTTTTCGTGGAGAACACGATGTGGTACAATGCAAAAACTTTGCTCATGGTATTGGAAATTTGATTCAAAAATAATCATTACGGCTGACCCTGGCAAATGTGGATTTCCCGGACCAAGGTCCGTTAGCACGCGCTGTCGCTTCCTGCCGGAGCTCGGCGCGTGGGGAATAGATATGATCTGTCCCATGGCTCGTCGGCTACGCCTCCTCACTCATGGGCTGAAAACTGCCCGCCGCGCTCCGCGGGCTCTCGTAAATTGTCTCCTGTTAGCTATTAAAACGATTCGCTGAATAGTTACATTTTTTCTGATCCCTGTCAAAAAATATAAAAAAATGAATAAATAAATCAAATATTATGCATAACTTTGCAGCATCGTACTCCATGTACGGTAAGACATACGAATATACAAGAAGCGTTTTGCTTATCTTGCGAATGAAAACGTAGGAAATTTTCAACAGATGCAAGGATAAACAAGCGGTTCTCACGCATAGCGTGGGCTGCTGTTCCTACATCTGCATCTACGGTTTCCTACGACCATCATTCGAAGACGTGGTAATTCAGTCCACGCTTCTTATTTGCTAAATGGTCGATAGGACTGTAAGGCCATACAGACATGCTGTGCGTATGAAAAAACTCACAATCCTTATTTTCTTGCTAATTGCAGCTTTCACAAGCGTGAATGCTGAAAGCACCATTTATGTGCTCATGAAAAGTATGAGCAGCACATATACTGAAATCGCCATTGATGGGAAAACAGTTTGCGATCTCAATGGCCCGGTAAAGCGAACCATCCAGCCATATGCTAATCTCCGGTACCCCTTTAAAACTCTGAAGCCTTGCTATAGAAAGATTGTCGTTGACGGAGAAGGAAAGATAATCGTGTCAATGATAATAAAATATATGAATTGCTGTGATGGCAGTCTCAAAACCTATAAAGGCGAATACCCTCTTGATATAGAAGATGGTGAAACGTACTATCTTATAATGAAATCAAACGGTCTTCATGACATAAAATTAGTGGAGCCCAAAGAAAAAGACGTCAAGAAGTGGCTTCAGAAGTGGATTGAGCTTCCGCCTGTTACGGTCAGCAAATAACAGCATGAGAAGTTTATGCATTATTATACTCCTGTGCATCGGAACTGTTTCCTTTGCACAGGTCTCGGTATCACCTCTTCCTGTTGAGGAATCAATTTCAGTTATTACCGAAAAAAATAAGACTGGAATTTACAAAGCCCAAAAAGTCAAAGGAAAAATAACCGGTTCGGGATTACTCGTCTACAACAACGGGGACATCTATATAGGAGATTTCAATGATAAACTGCCACATGGTAAGGGTATGGTCATTGCAAGTGAGAATGACTCGATCAGCAATTGTCCTGCTGCAAAATATTATGTCGGGAAATTAAAAAACGGATTGAAGCAAGGAAAGGGTGCCTGTTACAATATCAATGGAGAATTAATCTATTCCGGAAAATTCGTGGATGATTGTCCGGTTGATGACTACGCGAATAATTTGGAATATATCACCTATTTTGCAGACACAAATACTCCTGACTTCTATTACATCGGTGAGTTTGCAGGAGACTTGCCTAATGGATTCGGTGCTCTATTCTTTACAGATGGAAGCATTCTGATATCTCATTTTGCGGATGGTTCAAGAAAAGGGATTTCCGTATATATAGAACATGATGGTAATTGGATGACTGAGAATGTTGATGGCGAAAACACCACCCCCATATCCTCGTCAGAAGAATATACATCGTTAATAGCTCAATCGAAGGCGGCTTTCAGAGCAGGTTTAAAAGAAGCCTTTGGTTATCTGACTCAGGCTGTCGAGAGTGGTGTACAAGTCGCCGCCATGGCTAAAGGTTTAAATGGTGCAGGAAACATGTATAGCCCTTCCTCTGAGTCATATTCTTCCGGGAGCATTGCGGAAAATACCCATACATCGACCTCTCCGGATTCTCACGGTGATAAATACAATATGTCAGAACAGAGGAGTTACAATAGCGACAAATCCACTTATGCCAAATATGATAGTATGCTGTCTAACGCTTTTGCCGGTAATAGAGGTGCCTCTGACTCAGAAATAAAAAGTTGGCAATCCAAAATGAGAAATTTGAGAAAAAAGTGGGAGGATAAGGGCAAGTCTTTTCCTCATTCATCAAATGAAGACAGATGATGTACTATTATTACATGTAGAAATATCTATAAGAAGCGTTGTCCTTTATCCTTGTTAGCTAAATTGTGGTACAGTGTAAGGATGCGGTCATACAGCTCCACGTTTCTTCAATATAACTAAATGGTTCAAGGGGTTGGAACCAAAAAAACGCAATGAAAAAACTTGCTTTATTGACATTGGCCATTTTAAGTTGGACTACTGTCGGAGCTGCTGATTTCGGCAGAACACTTGAATCGCCTGATTTTAATTCAGGCAAAACGATTTGGATTGTCCGAGCCGGAATCGGGCTCAACGGTACTGCCGGAGGCGCCAAGGACGCTCAGATAGAAGCCTGGAAGGACAATAACCGCGATGGATCTTTCAAGACGACGCCGGGCTTTGATGTGTCGTTCGGCTTCAATAAGTCTTTTGGAGAACACCCTCTCTATTGGGGTATGGAACTGACTCTCGGCACACGCGGCTACAAGACATCTGCGGTGTTTGAACGCTCTGCGTCAAGTTCTGTATCGGGTGGTAGCGACTACCATAAGAAAGTCGTGGACGAGAAGTTGAGCACATACAATGTGCAGTTGTCTCCCATCACGATTGGGTACAAATACACCTTCTTGGAACGTATGGCTGCCGATATCCATGTAGGAGCCTATGCTGCGTATGATTTTGCTGGAAATTATACCGTTCTGACGGAAGATATCATCCATAGTACCGGAAAATACGGCAGCCAAAACAAGCATACGAGCGACAAGGAAAAAGTGAAAATCGGCGACATTGACGGTATGCATAAGTTTGATGCCGGCATGAACCTTGGCATAGGATACTGGTTTGGTCACTTTAATGTCGACTTGACCTGGCAGCGTGGTTTTGTACCTATTTATAAAGGTGGGGACGACCATCTCTATACTAACAACATTCAGATTAGGCTAGGCTACGCATTTTAACGCATTTGTGTAAGGAAACAACTACGATTTCAATATACAACCGGCTCCTTTATCCTCAACACGGAAGAAATGGAGTCGGTTGTCTTATCTATTTCATCTCTATGCTCTTTTTTTGCACTCATCGGCAAAAAAACAGAGCGTTTTTTATGATGGTTGAGAAAAAAAGACTAATTTTGTAAAAATTCCGAAAGTCATGGCCATAGACCTGCGGCAACAACTTGAGCGCGTTAATGCCAAGACCACCCTCGTCTTGGAGAAATACGCACTCATGCAGGAGCGCCTCGCGCAGGCGCGGGCCGAGATAGAATCCCTGCGGCAGCAGCTCCTGCAGCAGCAGCGGAAAGTCGAGGAGCTGGAGCTGCAGAGGCAGTATCTCATGCTGAGCCACACCGTGGCGCCGGGCGCCGACGACACCCGCCGGGCTCTGGACATGATAGACGGACTGGTGCGGGACATCGACCGATGCATAGCCGACATTGCCGAAGGCTGAACGGAGGCACCGATGCTCCCAATACACTGCTGATTAATGACCGACAACCTACGCATAACAATAAAGATTGCCGATGTCGAGCCTATAAGATTCGACATCCAGCGTGCCGAGGAAGCCATATATCGCAAAGCCGAGTATCATGTGAACAAGCTTTACGACCAGTGGCGAGAAGGCATGGGCAAGAAGCAGTCGCCGATGGAGGTTATGGCCCGCGTCGCACTCGCGTTCGCCGAGCTGTACTATCGGAAGACCGACCTGCTTGAAGCGCAGGCAAGAGTGCTCACTCAGTTCGAGCAGCGCCTCGACAGCATTCTTGAACCTGAAATAGGGTCTCCGGCAAGCTGACACCTCAAGCCGCCGGGGCACACCATCGAAAAGGCACACGCGCAGAGGCGCGGGCCGTCAACACATCAGTGGACCGTAAACCAAATCCCGCACCTCGGTAGATTCGAGCCGCACACCTGCCTCCGGGCAGCACGACGGCACGGGCTTCCGGGGCGTTTTTCTTTTGATGTATAACCCCTTGTTTAACACACTGATAATAATAACTATATGACATTCAGCCTGATAACAACAATATCCCTTATGGTGCTCTGTGCGGCAGTCGCCATAGGCATCACCCTGGCAGTGCAGCGCACCATGGCTCGCACGCGCGCCAAGGAAATCCTCGCCGACGCCCAGCGTGAGGCCGACGACATCAAGCGCACACGCGAGCTCGAAGGCAAGGAAGAGGCCATGAAGATCACCACCGAGGCCGAGAAGCAGGCATCGCGCCGTCAGGCGCAGGCCGACCAGCGCGACGCCAAGCTGAAGCAGCGTGAGATGCAGCTCAACCAGCAGCAGAGCGAGAACCAGCGCGCACGCAACGAACTGGAAGCCCGCGCCGCCAACGTCGAGGCCCAGGCCGCCACTCTCGAGGCGCGCCAGGCCGAGCTCGACAAGCTTCAGGCCCAGGCCCGCGAGCAGCTCGAGCACATCAGCGGCCTCAGCTGCGAGGAAGCCAAGGAAAAGCTCGTGGAGTCGCTCCGCGCCGAGGCCAAGACGGCCGCCGCAGGCTACATCAACGACATCATGGACGAGGCCAAGCTCACGGCCAACAAGGAGGCCAAGCGCATCGTGGTGCAGAGCATCCAGCGCGTCGCCACCGAGACGGCCATCGAGAACTCCGTCACCGTGTTCCACATCGACAGCGACGAAATCAAGGGTCGGATCATCGGCCGCGAGGGCCGCAACATCCGCGCCCTGGAGGCGGCCACAGGCATTGAGATCATCGTCGACGACACCCCCGAGGCCATCGTGCTCAGCGGCTTCGACCCCGTGCGCCGCGAGATTGCCCGCCTGGCACTGCACCAGCTCGTGGCCGACGGCCGCATACACCCCGCCCGCATCGAGGAGGTGGTCGCCAAGGTTCGCCGCCAGATCGAGGAGGAAATCGTGGAGACCGGCAAGCGCACGGCCATAGACCTCGGCATCCACGGCCTGCATCCCGACCTGATACGCCTTGTCGGCAAGATGAAATACCGTTCCAGCTACGGCCAGAACCTGCTCCAGCACTCCCGAGAGACGGCCAATCTCTGCGCCATCATGGCAAGCGAACTCGGTCTCAACCCCAAGAAGGCGCGCCGCGCAGGCCTGCTCCACGACATAGGCAAGGTGCCCGACGAGGAGCCCGAACTGCCCCACGCACTCCTGGGCATGAAGCTGGCCGAGAAGTACAAGGAGAAACCCGAGATATGCAACGCCATCGGCGCCCACCACGACGAGGTGGAGCAGACATCCCTGCTCGCTCCCATCGTGCAGGTGTGCGACGCCATCAGCGGCGCCCGTCCCGGCGCCCGCCGCGAGATTGTCGAGGCCTACATCAAGCGCCTCAACGACCTTGAGCAGCTCGCCATGAGCTACCCCGGCGTGCTCAAGACCTACGCCATCCAGGCCGGACGCGAGCTGCGCGTCATCGTCGGTGCCGACAAGATCGACGACGCCGAGACCGAGAAGCTCTCCGCCGAGATAGCGCGCCGCATCCAGGACGAGATGACATATCCCGGACAGGTCAAGATCACCGTAATACGCGAGACACGCTCCGTCAGCTTCGCTAAGTAATGGACGAGAACGACAAGACCACAACCCCCTGCGCCGACGGCTGCTGCGCCGGTTGCGGCGAACCACGCGGCAAGCTCACCTGCACCGACTGGCTCGCCGACATACCCGCCGGCGACTGCGACCTGGTGGAGGTGCAGTTCAAGAACACGCGCAAGGGCATATACCGCAACACCACCCACCTCGACCTCGCCAAGGGCGACATGGTGGCCGTCGAGGCCTCGCCCGGCCACGACATCGGTCAGGTGACCCTGCTCGGCCCCCTCGTGCGCCTGCGTCTGCGCCGCCGCGGCAAGAACGACGGCGAGATCAAGCGCGTCTTCCGCAAGGCCCGCCCCGCCGACCTCGAGAAGTACCGCGAGGCCCGCGCCCGCGAGCACGAGACCATGATCCGCGCCCGCCGCATTGCCGAGAGCCTCGGCCTGAACATGAAGATAGGCGACGTCGAGTTCCAGGGCGACGGCAACAAGGCCATCTTCTATTACATAGCCGACGAGCGCGTCGACTTCCGCCAGCTCATAAAGGTGCTCGCCGAGAACTTCAAGGTGCGCATCGAGATGAAGCAGATAGGCGCCCGCCAGGAAGCCGGGCGAATCGGCGGCATAGGACCCTGCGGACGACCCCTGTGCTGCTCCAGCTGGATGACGAACTTCGTCAGCGTCGCCACCGGTGCCGCACGCTACCAGGACATCTCGCTCAATCCGCAGAAGCTCGCCGGACAGTGCGCCAAGCTCAAGTGCTGCCTCAACTTCGAGGTGGATGCCTACGTGGAGGCCGTGAAGAGCCTCCCCAGCCGCGAGATACGCCTCGAGACGGCCGATGCCACCTACTTCCACTTCAAGACCGACATCTTCCGCCGCCTCATCACCTACAGCACCGACAAGCGCGTCGCCGCCAACCTCGTGACTATCGACGCCGACCGCGCCTTCGAGGTCATCGCCCTCAACAAGGCCGGCGAGAAGCCCCTCAGGCTCGAAAGCGAGGAGCAGCAGGCACAGCCCAAGGAAAAAGCCGCCTACGGCGACCTTCTGGGACAGGACGACCTCACCCGCTTCGACAAGAAAAAGAAGAAGAAAAAACGCAAGCCTGCCGCCGCGAACGCAGCTCCTGCCGCCTCCGACAAAGCCGAGGCCGACGCCGCGCCGCGCAAAGCCGACGGCGGCGCCCGCCGTAACCGCAACCGCCGCAACCGAGGCAAAGGCGCCGACGGCGGCGCTCCCAAAGGCGACGCGCAGCAAACCGACTGACACCATGCGCCGCCTGCTCCTCTTCATCCCGATTTTGTGCTGCCTCCTGGGCGCCTGTGCGCCGGGGGGAGACGGTGGCGATACGGTCTTCAGCGGATTTCGCCCCGTCGACGCCCGCGGCTGGCGCTATGCCGACACCCTCGTGTTCCCGCTTGCAGCCATGACCGACTCCCTCCCCGTGCGGGCCGACGTGGCCGTCACCGTGCGCCACAGCAACGACTACCCCTACAGCAACATCTGGCTGGAAATCGCCGCGCCCGACACCACCCGCGCCGTGTGCGTCGAACTTGCCGACGTCTTCGGGCGTTGGTATGGCCGGGGCCTCGGACTCGCCTTCGAGCGCACCGACACCGTGCTGCGCGGCGTGACCCTCGGCCCTGCCGACACTCTGCGCATACACCACGACATGCGCCTCGACACCCTCCCCGGCATTGAGCAGGTGGGTGTCTTCGTGACCCGTACATAAAACTCTTTTGCAATGGCCTACGACTCATACATCTTCGACATGGACGGCACCCTCTGGGACGCCGTCGACGGATATTGCGACGTCTGGAACGCCGCCATCGACAGCTTCGGGCTCGCCTGCCCGCGCATCGACCGCGACCGCCTCTTCACGCAGATGGGGCAGCCCCTCGACGTCATTATGGACGCCCTCATCCCCGGCGACTACGACCGGCAGGAGTTCATGCGCCGCCTCGCCGCTTTCGAGAAGGAGATCGTGCCCGTGCGCGGAGGACGCCTCTATCCGCGTGTCCGCGAGGTGATAGAGAGCCTGCGGGCCGGCGGCGCGCGCATCTTCCTCGTGAGCAACTGCGGCGCCTCGGGCTTGCGCAACTTCTTCAGCTTCACGGGCCTGGACGACGTGTTCGACGGCTCCGCGGCCCATGGAGTCAACGGTCTCGACAAGGCCGCCAACATCGCAATGATAGTCCGCACCAACGGCTTGCAGAATCCCGTCTACGTGGGCGACACCCAGCTCGATATAGATTCAGCCCACGAGGCCGGCATTCCCGCCGTGTGGTGCTCCTACGGCTTCGGCTGCGCCAAGGGCGCCGAGCACACCATAGGCTCATTTGACCAACTGCTTACGTTATGAACTCCGATAATCTCATCCTCATATCGCCCGACGAGTACGCCATGCGTCTCGGGCGCCTTCAGCAGGCCATAGCTCCTCTGGCCGACGCCGTGCTGCTGGCCGACAACGCCGACCTCTACTGGCTCACCGGCCGCGTCTTCGACGGTTTCGCCTTCGTTCCGGCCTCCGGCGAGGCCGTCTTCGGCCTGCGCCGTTGTGCCCATCTCCGCGGCGCCGGCGTCCGTACCATCCACAAGATAGAGGAATTCGCCGCCTCCCTCCCCGCCGTGCGCCGTCTCGCCTTGGAGCTCGACATCCTGAGCTACAATGCCGCCGTACGCTATACCCGGGCCTTCGGCCTCGGCGAAGCCGACATTGTCAGCGCCGGCCCGGCGCTCCGTGCCGTGCGCGCCGTCAAGACCCCCGCCCAGCTGCGCATGATGCGCGACTCGGGGCTGCACCAGGAGACTGTCTACCGCCGCGTGCCGTCGCTCTACACCGAGGGCATGACCGACTACGAGCTCCAGGTGGAGATAGAGCGCGCATCGCGCCTCGAAGGCTGCCTCGGCCAGTTCCGCACCGCAGGTTCCGACATGGAACTCTTCATGGGCAACGTGCTCACCGGTGCCAATGCCGATGCCCCGTCGCCCTACGATTTCGCCATGGGCGGCGCCGGCATGGACCCCTCGCTGCCAGTCGGCGCCGACGGCTCCGTTATCCGTCCCGGCTCCACCGTCATGGTCGACGTCAACGGCAACTATACCGGCTATATGACCGACATGACCCGCTGCTTCAGCCTCGGCGACATCCCCTCCGAGGCCCTGCGCGCCCACGACGTCAGCCGTGCCATCTGCCGCCGGCTCGCCGGAATGGCCGTCCCCGGCGCCGCTGCCGCCGACCTCTACGCCGAGGCCCTGCGCATGGCCTCCGAAGCCGGACTTGAGGCTTACTTCATGGGCCACCGCCAGCATGCCGGCTTCGTAGGCCACGGTGTGGGCATCGAAATCAACGAGGCGCCCGTCCTGGCTCCGCGCTCGCGCGACGTGCTACGGGCCGGCATGTGCATTGCTGTGGAGCCCAAGTTCGTGCTTCCCGGGGTAGGGGCCGTCGGCATAGAGAACACCTACATTGTGCGCGACGGCGGCCTCCCCGCCGAGTGCATCACCAACGCTCCGGAAGAAATCATAAGCCTTCAGCAATGAACCTCGCCCAACGACTCACCGACCCTGTCTTCCGCACCGTCGGCTCCGCCGCCGACGGGCTCGGCCGCCCCTGCTACGTGGTGGGCGGCTACGTGCGCGACCTCATCATCGGCCGCCACAACAAGGACATCGACTTCGTCACCGTAGGCTCCGGCATCGAGCTGGCCGAGGCCGTCGCCGCCCGCTTCGGGCGCCGCTGCCGCGTCAACGTCTACCGCACCTACGGCACGGCGCAGATTCGCCGCGGCGACCTCGAGCTGGAGTTCGTAGGCGCACGCCGCGAGAGCTACCGCCGCGAGAGCCGCAACCCCATTGTCGAGAGTGGCACCCTCGAAGAGGACATCGCCCGCCGCGACTTCACCATCAACGCCATGGCCCTCAGCGTCAACGAGGCTACCTTCGGCGACCTCGTCGACCTCCACGGCGGTCTCGACGACATCCGCCGGCGCCTTATCCGCACGCCCCTCGACCCCGACATCACCTTCTCCGACGACCCCCTGCGCATGATGCGCGCCGTGCGCTTTGCCGCCCAGCTGCAGTTCGACATCGAGCCGGAAACCTTTCAGGCCATATGCCGCAACGCCCCGCGCATCGAGATTATCACCATAGAGCGCATCAAGGACGAGCTCTGCAAGATCATGCGCTCGCCCCGGCCCTCCGTCGGCCTCGACCTGCTCCACCGCAGCGGCCTGCTGGCGCTGATATTCCCCGAACTGGAAGCTCTCGCCGGCGTGGAGGTGGTGCACGGACGCGGCCACAAGGACAATTTCTACCACACGCTTCAGGTGCTCGACACCGTCGCCGCCGCTTCCGACAACGAGTGGCTCCGCTGGGCCGCGCTGCTCCACGACATAGGCAAGCCCGCCACAAAGCGCTTCGACGACCACACCGGCTGGACCTTCCACAACCACAACTTCATAGGCGCCAAGATGGTGCCCCGTATCTTCAGCCGCCTGCGCCTCGGCATGGGTGCCGAGATGCGCTACGTGCAGAAACTCGTCGAGCTGCATATGCGCCCCATCGCTCTTGTGGAGGACGAGGTCACCGACAGCGCCGTCCGCCGCCTTGTCAACTACGCCGAGGGCGACCTTGACGACCTCATGATTCTCGCCCGCGCCGACATCACCAGCAAGAACGAGGAGAAGAAACAGCGATTCCTCGACAACTTCGACATCGTCGAGCGCAAATACGCCTACATCCGGGCCCTCGACGCCGAGCGCGCACGCCGCAACCCCATCGACGGCAA
>URSD01000051.1 GCA_900550395.1 uncultured Porphyromonadaceae bacterium
ATCCCTAAAAATTCCGATTTTATCTGAAATATTCAATTCTCAGAAGCTTTGACAATGGAGGTTTTGCAACACCCTCTAAAATCCGGTTAGCCGCGGATTTAGGCGCACAGCGCCGTATCCGCGGTAAGTTCAATAAAGGGCAACAACCTGCCGCATGGCGGGTTGCACGACTTGCGGCCGCGCACCCTTCTGAAAATCTGATAATAAACCCGGACGTTGTGCAACCCGCCATCCGGCAGGTTGATGCTTTTGTGGCGTTACCGGTGGTATGTCGCTCCCTACGGTCGCTCCTTAACCACCGGCTAACCGAATTCAACCCGCGACAGGCGCGGGTTGTTCCCATTTTAGCGGACAGCTCGGGCGGCACACCATGCACACAAACATGCAACAGCCGCATGCCCCGATACCGGCATGCGGCTGTTTTTATGAGCCTGATCGCGGGCGCCACGCGCCCGCAACCCTCTTACCAATAAACTATAAACTCTAAACTAAATATCACCGTTCGGCGCGCATGGGATTGCTCAGGAAATCCTCGTAGGCGAGGCGTATGCCCTCGGGCAGCTCGGTGGTGTAGGTCCAGCCCAGACGCGCGGCCTTCGACACATCGAGCAGCTTGCGGGGCGTGCCGTTGGGGCGTGTGGTGTCCCAGAGTATGCGGCCCTTGTAGCCCACCACCTCAGCCACAAGCTCGGTGAGTTGCTTGATGGTGAGTTCCTTGCCCGAGCCGGCGTTGACCGTCTCGTTGCCGGAATAGTTGTTCATGAGGAACACGCAGAGGTTGGCGAGGTCGTCCACGTAGAGGAACTCGCGCAGAGGGCTGCCGTCGCCCCAGCAGGTCACCTCCTCCAGGCCTGCCTCCTTGGCCTCGTGGAAGCGGCGTATGAGGGCCGGAAGCACGTGCGAGTGCTCCGGGTGGTAATTGTCGTTGGGGCCGTAAAGGTTGGTAGGCATCACTGAGATATAATCCGTGCCGTACTGGCGGTTGAGGTACTCGCAGTATTTCAGGCCGGATATTTTGGCAAGGGCATATGCCTCGTTGGTCTGCTCGAGCGACGATGTGAGCAGGCAGCTCTCGGGCATGGGCTGCGGAGCAAGGCGCGGATAGATGCACGACGAGCCCAAGAACTCGAGCTTCTTGACGCCGTTGCGCCATGCGGCGTGGATGACGTTCATCTCAAGCATCATGTTGTCGTACATAAAATCGGCGAGCGCCGACTGGTTGGCGACGATGCCGCCCACCTTGGCGGCGGCGAGGAATACGTATTCGGGCTTCTCCTGCTCGAAGAAACGGTTCACGGCCTCCTGGTTGATGAGGTCGAGTTCCTTGTGGGTGCGGGTGATGATATTGTTGTAGCCCTGACGGCGAAGCTCGCGCACGATGGCGGAGCCTACCATGCCGCGGTGGCCGGCTACATAGATTTTAGAATCTTTTTCCATAACTTTCTATATCTGTATAGGTTGGATAGTTTTCTGTCAGAATGAATCCTTGCGGCGGATTTTGATGGGGATGACGCCCTCGTCGGGAACTCGGTCGACCACGAGAGCCAGATGGCCGCCGCCTCCGGCGCCGAGCATCTTCCAGGCCAGCGCACGGTCGCGCCACGCGTCGATGAACTCCTGCACGCCGGGCTGCATCATGGCCGGGAACATGGCCACCTGCGCGTTGAACGAGTCGCGGAATGCCTCGGCGAAGGCCGTCAGGTCGCGCGCCAGAATGGCGTCCCAGCAGCGCGCGGCGGCACCGGTGAGGTCGGCTACTTTGGCCGGCGTGATGTCCTTGCCCTCCACCACGGAGCAGCCGGGGCGGCGCGGGAACATGGGCACGAGGCACACATGCTCCTCGAGCCACGAGAGAACGGCCTCGTCGTGGCACGACTCGATGCGCGCCGGCCAGTAGTGGCCGTCGTAGAAATGGCGGTTGAGGCCCGACATGCATATGCCTATGGCATCCTGCGCTCCGCTGATGTGGCCCTTGTTCTCGGGGTCGTTCTCGAAGCAGAACAGCAGGCGGGCGAGCATCTCCTCGTTGTAGTTGGGAAGCTCGAAGGGCCATATCTTGCGGGCGGCGTTGCGCGTGGAGGTGGACATGCCGCCGCGCTCCATGAACTCCACCGTGGGCTCGATGCTGACCGTGAGCGCCCAGCCCGAGCCGTACTGCGACACGTAGGGCTGATCGATCCACGTGCCGGCCAGGTCGACACGATAAGGCAGATGCGACTTCACGCCGGTGCGCAGCGACGTGGTGGACCGTGCCGTGAGGCCCGCGTCGGGCACACGCTCCAGCTCCACGTACTCGATGCCGCGGGCGGCGCACAGCTCGCGCTTGACGTCGCTGCCGCCGTCGCTGTTGACAACAAAAATATCGGGCTGCACCATGTTCATCGTCTCCACGAAGTCGAGCATGCCCGAACCGGGATTGATGTAGGCGTCCTTGACGTAGCGTATGCTCTTCACCATGTAGAGGCGCTCCTTCTCGGAGTAGACCGTCTTGCGGTGCTTGAGGGCCTCGATGGTGGCGTCGGAGCCTATGCCCACGTAGAGGTCGCCGTACTGCGAGGCGGCCTTGAAGAAGGCCACATGGCCCGAATGGAGCATGTCGTAGCAGCCCGACACGAATACTTTTTTCTTAGGAGTGTTTTCCTGCATCGGATTTCAGAATTCCAAGTGAGTAGAGAAGAATGACGGCAAAGCAGAGGGCCGACACCGCGAACGAGACGGATATGCCCGCCGCGTCCGAAACCCACGCCTGAAGCGGCGTGAGCAGCGCGCCGCCCAGAATAGCCATTATCAGGCCGGAAGCGGCAATTTTGGCGTCCTCGGGAGCTATGCCGTCGAGTGCTATGCCATAGATTGTGGGGAACATCAGCGACATCGCGGCCGAGATGAGCACGAGGGCCACTATAGCCGCCATACCCGACGCGCCCATCACCACCAGCGTCAGCACGAGGGCCGACGCGGAAGCTGCGGCGAGCAGCCGCACGGGAGCGATATACTTCATCAGCCACGTGAACACGAAGCGGAAGAAGGTGAAGCCGAGTATCGACAGCAGGAACACCGTGGAGGCCGACTTCTCCGCCAGACCGAGCTCGTGCATGGCAAGGCGGATATTGAACGACCACACGCACGTCTGCACGCCCACGTAGAAGAACTGCGCCACTACGCCGTAGCGGTAGCGGCGTATGCCCCACAGGCGCCGGAAGCACTCCGCCACGCCCGAGGAGGCCGAACGGTCGCGGTCGCCGGGCATGCGCACCAGCGCTATCACGACGAGTAGCACGAGCAGCCCGAAGCCTATGAGCATGTAGGTGCCGCTGACGGCGTCCAGCTCGTGCATCTGCACGGCGCGCAGCGCGTCGGCGTCCATGCCGGAGCGCTCGGCTGCGTCGGCGGCGTTAAGCTCGCCGAGGATGAAGTGGCGGCTGATGAGGATGCCGCATATGGCGCCTACGGGATTGAACGTCTGCGCGATGTTGAGTCGGCGCGTGGCCGATTCCTGCGGTCCCATGGAGAGAATGTAGGGATTGGCCGTGGTCTCGAGCACGGCGCAGCCCGCCGCCATGATGTATATGGCGAAGAGGTAGAACGCATAGGACGCGGCCTGACCGGCGGGATAGAACAGCATGGTGCCGGCGGCATACATGGCGAGGCCGAGCAGGATGCCCGACTTGTAGCTGTAGCGCCGGATGAAGAGAGCTGCGGGCAACGCGAAGCAGAAGTATGCTCCGTAGAACGAAAATTGCACGAGCGACGTCTGCACGTCGCTCATGCTCATTATTCGCTTGAAGGCCGCCAGCAGCGTGTCGTTCATGTTGTTGGCCATTCCCCAGACGAGGAAGAGCAGCGACACCAGCAGGAACGGCAGTCTGTAGCGTTTCATCAGGTCAGGCTTACTTCACGATGCCTTTCTCGAGATATTCGGCGAGGTTGGTGCGCACGCTCTCGCTGGCACGCTCTACGGCCACCTTTGCCATGTCGGCGTCGGTCATTATCTTGACGAGCTCGGCGAAGGAGGTCTTCTGCGGGTTCCAGTGCAGCTCGGCGCGGGCCTTGGTGGGGTCGCCCCAGAGGTTGACGACGTCGGTGGGACGGTAGAAGTCGGGACTCACCTCAACGATCACCTTGCCGGTGGCTTTGTCGATGCCTTTCTCGTCGGCGCCTTCGCCCTGCCATTCAATCTCGATGCCTACGTTGTGGAAGGCCAGCGTGGCGAACTCGCGCACGGAGTGCTGCTCACCGGTGGCGATGACAAAGTCCTCGGGAGTCTCGTGCTGGAGAATGAGCCACATGCACTCCACGTAGTCCTTGGCGTAGCCCCAGTCGCGGAGGCTGGAGAGGTTGCCGAGATAGAGTTTTTCCTGCTTGCCCTGCGCGATGCGTGCGGCGGCCAGGGTGATCTTGCGCGTGACGAAGGTCTCGCCGCGGCGCTCGCTCTCGTGGTTGAAGAGGATGCCGGAGCAGCAGAACATGTTGTAGGCCTCGCGGTACTCCTTCACGATCCAGAAGCCGTACTGCTTGGCAACGGCATAGGGGCTGTAGGGGTGGAACGGGGTGTTCTCGTTCTGCGGCACTTCCTCCACCTTACCGTAAAGTTCGGAAGTGGAGGCCTGGTAGATGCGGCATGTGTCGGCGAGGCCGCACTGACGCACGCCCTCAAGGATGCGGAGCACACCCACGGCGTCGACATCGGCCGTAAACTCGGGCGAGTCGAAGCTCACCTGCACGTGGCTCTGCGCGCCGAGATTGTAAATCTCGTCGGGACGCACTTTGTTGATTACCTGTATCACCGACATGGAATCGCCCAGGTCGGCATAGTGCAGGTGGAAGCGGGGGTGGCCCTCAAGATGAGCTATACGCTCACGATAGTCTACCGACGAACGGCGTATGGTGCCATGTACGTCATAGCCTTTTTCAATAAGGAATTCGGCGAGGAACGAACCGTCCTGGCCGGTCACGCCTGTGATAAGTGCGGTTTTCATATTTCTTTTTTGCCTGTGTGTGATAAATATTTTACCGCCGCAAAGTTACGAATTTTTTATGAAAAAACCTTACAACAAACAGCTAAAAGACAGGGACATGCCGCGCATGCCCCTGAATCAGCCATATTTTTCTACGGATTATCTGACGGAAAACTTGCGGCCGCGGGCGATGTACAGTCCCTCGGGAAGAACGGCGGCGGCAGCCTGCTCGCTTGCAAACTCACCCACGCAGATACCCTGCAGATTGTAGACCCTGACGGGCCCGGCGTCGGCCGGATCGACCGACACGACGGGTGCGGCACCGCTTTGGCTCTCGGGGAGATGCTCGTTGAACCATTCTATGTTGCGATGGATTATCCGCTTGATCCAGTTGACTCGGTAGTCCACGTCATGACTCGAATTGCCGGTCCAGCGGATATCATCGTTTTTCCAGGCTTCTCGCGTGGGCAGGAGACTGGCCTCTATCATGGCGTCCACCTGCGGGAGCTTGTCATAGACCTCGCTCCACACCTTGCGTACGGCATTGCAGAAGCTCTCGTAGCGGATAAGGCCGGTTATCCAGTGGGGTATGAAGTAGTACTCGGCTTTCAAGCGGAATGTGTAGTCGGTCTTCTCACGGTCATAGCTGGCAATGTCCCAGATGGGGCCGGCCACCCATTTTGCATCATCTTTCAGGTCCTTGTGTAGATAAAAGCTGCCGTTGAAGCCGTCGGGATTGTCCATGACTTCCTGAAGAATAAAGAAGCGGGCCATGCTCTCTGCGTCGATGTACTTCTCCCACTCGGCCGAGCTAAGGTCGTCGGAATATATCGCCGAATTGACCGCCGTGATTTCATCTGTGAGCCAGTCGCGCTGCTCGGCCGACAGCTCCTCGGGCGAATGATATGTGACCCTGAGGTCCCAGTCGCCGGTCTCGGGTATCTTTATCTGATATTCGTCATCGTAATTGTCAATCTCGACGAGCCATCCGCCCTTTATCAGCTCCGGGTCGGTCTCACCGTCAGGTTGCTCGTGGATGTTGACGCGGTTCTTGTCGATGCGTACTGTCTCTGAAAGGAAATACATGCCGATATATTCATCGTTGAGCACGACCTCCACCGACCGGTAGCGGGGCGTCCATGCGAATCCCATCAACGCGCCCAGTTCCATGCCGGCGGCATTGGCCTCCAGAGGCTTCAGCAAGGCCCAGTGCTTGTTCTTGGGCATGCCGAGCAGAGAGGTTTTCGATGCCAGTTTTATTTTATACGGCTTTTTGTCGCCGAGCCACGACGAGTTGCCTCTGCCGCGTATCTGCATTTCGGCCGGTTCGGTAGCCGAACCGACAGATTCCATTCCCTCGGCGCCCATGGCGTCAAGCCAGTATGTGGCGTTGAGGTATTCTGTTTTCGATGTTATGGGCTCGTTATTCTCGGTGTGAATGTTCAGCACAGGCAGCGTGCCGGAGCAATTCACTTCAGCAGACCGATAGGGGGGGGTATTTTGTGCTGTGGCACAGACATTTACACCAAGCGCCACCAGCATTGCAACAGTATAACTGAAAAAAGTTTTTGACATGTGTTTTCCTCGTATTTGTATCAATTCATATATCGGGAACAAAATTACTAAAAAATCACCATAACTCCACAACCGCGTTGCCAAAAGGGCATAATACGGCAACCCCGGCTGCATGCGCTGAGCGCGGGCAGCCGGGGTTGAAAGGATGGGGCCGGTCAGTTTATTCGCTGCACTTGGCCTTGATGAACTCGCGGTTGAGACGGGCGATGTTGCTCAGGGAGATGTTCTTGGGGCACTCGGCGGCGCAGGCACCGGTGTTGGTGCAGTTACCGAAGCCGAGTTCGTCCATCTTGCGCACCATGGCGCGCGCACGGCGCTTGCGCTCCACCTGTCCCTGGGGCAGCAGTGCGAACTGGCTTACCTTGGCCGATACGAAGAGCATGGCCGAGCCGTTCTTGCAGGCGGCAACGCATGCGCCGCAGCCGATGCATGTGGCGGAGTCCATGGCCTCGTCGGCGATAGCCTTGCTGATGGGGAGGCTGTTGGCATCCTGCGCGCCGCCGCAGTTGAACGACACATAGCCGCCGGCCTGCTGTATCTGGTCGAAGGCGTTGCGGTTGACTGCGAGGTCGCGGATCACGGGGAATGCTGCCGAGCGCCAGGGCTCGATGGTGATGGTGTCGCCGTCGTGGAACTTGCGCATGTGGAGCTGGCAGGTTGTGATGCCCTGCACGGGGCCGTGGGGATGGCCGTTGATATAGAGCGAGCACATGCCGCAGATGCCTTCGCGGCAGTCGTTGTCGAAGACTACGGGTTCCTCGCCCTGCTCCACAAGGTGCTGATTGAGCATGTCGAGCATTTCAAGGAAGCTGGAGCCTGTGCTGACGTTGTCCAGGTGGTAGTCGACGAACTGTCCCTTCTCTTTGGGGCCACGCTGACGCCAGATTTTCAGATTTACGCTGATAGTATGTTCCATTGTATTGTTGGTTTTGAGAGTAGGGATTACGACTTGTAGTTGCGGGTCTGCACCTGAATGGCCTCATACTTGAGGGGCTCCTTGACGAGGATGGGCTTGACGCCTTCGCCGGTGTACTTCCAGCAGCTGACGTACATGTAGTCCTTGTCGTTGCGCTTGGCCTCGCCGTCCTCGGTCTGGTACTCCTCGCGGAAGTGTGCGCCGCAGCTCTCGTTGCGGTTGAGGGCGTCGATAGCCATCATCTTGGCTATCACCAGGAAGTCCTCAAGGCGCAGGGCTTTCTCGAGCTCGGTGTTGAGGTCGTCGGCGCTGCCTACGATGCGGAGGTCGCTGTAGAATTCCTTGCGCACTTCCTCAATCTCGCCGAGGGCTTTCACGAGGCCCTGGAGCGTGCGGCCCATGCCCACGAGGTTCCACATCACGTGGCCGAGCTTCTTGTGAATCTCGTCGGGGCTCTTTGTGCCCTTGATGTCCATGAGCTTCTGTATGCGCTCGCGCACGGCCTTCTCGGCGGCGTCGAATTCGGGTGCGTCCGTTGAGAAGTGCGGCACCTTGATCTGGTCGCTGAGGTAGTTCTGCATGGTGTAGGGAAGCACGAAGTAGCCGTCGGCGAGGCCCTGCATCAGCGCGGATGCGCCGAGGCGGTTGCCGCCGTGGTCGGAGAAGTTGCACTCGCCGATGGCGAAGAGGCCCTTGACGGTGGTCTGCAGCTCGTAGTCGACCCAGATGCCGCCCATGGTGTAGTGGCTGGCGGGGAAGATCATCATCGGCGTCTCGTAGGGGTTGTCGTCGCTGATCATCTGATACATGTCGAAGAGGTTGCCGTAGCGGTCGCGCACCACGTCGGCGCCGAGGCGCTGGATGGCGTACTTGAAGTCAAGATATACGGCATTGCCCGTGCCTACGCCGTAGCCGGCGTCGCAGCGCTCCTTGGCGGCACGCGAGGCGATGTCGCGGGGGCAGAGGTTGCCGAAGGCGGGGTAGCGGCGCTCCAGGTAGAAGTCGCGGTCCTCGTCGGGGATGTCGGTAGGTTTCTTCTTGCCGGCGCGGATGGCCTCGGCGTCCTCCTTCTTCTTGGGCACCCAGATGCGGCCGTCGTTGCGGAGCGATTCGCTCATGAGGGTGAGCTTGCTCTGGTCCTCGCCGTGCACGGGGATGCAGGTGGGATGGATCTGCGTGAAGGCGAGGTTGGCCAGCAGGGCGCCTTTCTTGAAGGCCTGCACGGCGGCGGAGCCGTTGCAGCCCATGGCGTTGGTGCTGAGGAAGAAGGCGCGTCCGTAGCCGCCGGTGGCGAGCACAACGGCGTGGGCGGCATAGCGCTCTATCTCGCCGGTGATGAGGTTGCGGACGATGATGCCGCGTGCGCGGCCGTCGATGATGACGATGTCGAGCATCTCGCGGCGTGTGAAGCTGCGCACGGTGCCTTTCTGAATCTGGCGGTTGAGCGATGCGTAGGCGCCGAGCAGCAGCTGCTGGCCGGTCTGGCCCTTGGCATAGAACGTGCGGCTCACCTGTGCGCCGCCGAACGAACGGTTGGCGAGCAGGCCTCCGTATTCGCGGGCGAAAGGCACACCCTGCTGCACGCACTGGTCGATGATGTTGTTCGACACTTCGGCCAGACGGTAGACGTTGGCCTCGCGCGAACGGAAGTCGCCGCCCTTGACGGTGTCGTAGAAGAGGCGGTAGACGCTGTCGCCGTCGTTCTGATAGTTCTTGGCGGCGTTAATACCGCCCTGCGCTGCGATGGAGTGTGCGCGGCGGGGGCTGTCCTGGATGCAGAAGTTATAGACGTTGAAGCCCATCTCGCCGAGGGTGCTGGCGGCTGAGGAGCCTGCCAGGCCGGTGCCTACGACGATGATGTCGAGGTTGCGCTTGTTGGCGGGGTTGACGAGCTTCTGGTGGGCCTTGTAGTTGGTCCATTTCTCCGCGATAGGACCTTCGGGAATTTTCGAGTCAAGCTGATACTCGGGGAGTTTGTAGCTTTCGATGTCGGCAAATTCCGGCATGATCGACGTGGAGTCAATCATTCCATCGAGTTTTTTCAGATCGATCATATCTTAGAGAATTACTGATTTTTTTGATTTTCCATTACACTCTTGGCGTACTCTATGCTGCCTTCCACTTCGGTGGCGGCCTGGGCGAGAGTCTCTACAGAGGGGATGACTACGTCGGGGCACTGCTTGCCTGCGGCCTCGGCGATGGCCTTGGCGTCCTTGACGAAGTTCTCGCACACGGGCTGCGTAAAGAACTCGGCGAGCACGCGGTTGCGGTCGGAGCCTTCGGGCGCGGCCTTCACGGCCTTGGCGAAGGTGTCGGTGAACGACTCGTTCAGAGCCTCGGCACGCTCGGCCCAGAACTCGCCGTACTGCTCCTGGAGGGCCTGGTCGGTGGTGTAGTAGTTCTGACGGGCGCGTACGGTGAACACAACGGCCTGAAGGATGAAGAGAGCCACTACGATGCTGCTCCACCATACGGCGAGGTGGCGCAGACGGCCCATCCAGATCTTGTTGTTGAGGCCATAGGACTGGAACATCGACCAGATGCCGTGGTTCATGTGGAACCACAGGGCCACGAAGCCTACGATGTAGACGATGGGAGTCCAGATGCACTGGAAGGCCAGCTGGAGGTACAGCGTGCCGAACTCGGGTGCGGCGGGAGCGCCGTCGACGGTCGACCAGGATGCGGGGTCATGGCTTACAATCTCGGCGAGCTGCATCTTGGCCCAGAACTGGATCAGGTGCACGACGAGGAACGCGAGCACGACGATGCCGAGCACGAGCATGTTTTTCGACGACCACTCCACCTGGGGTGTGCGGCCTGCGATGCGGTAGGCGTCGCCACCGCGGGCGCGGCGGTTCTGCACTGTCAGCCACAGAGCATAGATGATATGGAGGATGAACAGGACGGCAAGGCCCATGGATGCCACCAGCGCATACCAGTTGGCACCGAGGAACTGGCAGATGCTGTTGTAGGCCGTAGGCCACAGCAGTGCCACCGCATTCATCGCCACGTGAAAGGTTAAGAATAGGACGAGGCATGTGCCCGTAATAGCCATTACGAACTTACGTCCTATGGATGAGCTTGTTAACCACATAAGATGATTGATTTTGGATTAGTTATTTGATTTGTGTATTTTCTGACAGTGCATTTATTCTGCAAATTTAATCCATTTTTGCCACGCGACCAAAATTAAGGAAAAAATTCCGTAAATTAGTTAATATATAGTTTATAGTTGAGAGTTTAGAGGTAAGAGAGGGAGTTAGTACGGAGGGTGAGAAACAGAAGGACATAAGGTCATAAGCGACATAAGATAATAATTGACATTCAATAAAATTAAAAAGTTTTGTTCCTTCTGACCTTATGTTCTTCTGTATCTCGTCATGCGCAGTAACTTTAGGCATATACAAAAAAACAGCCGCATGCTCCTCACTCCTTTGGCATGCGGCTGTTGTGCTGTTTGTGTGCGCGTGGCGTGCTGGCCGAGCTTGGCTCGATGCGGGTCACAAGGCAACCCTGACGTCGGGGACTATCACCTAACACAACGGGCGTGCGCGTTCCTTTAGGAGAGATGCCGGTCTCTCTCCGTTCCCGATGTGTTGCCCCCAGCCTGCACTATGCGTTGCTGCCCGTTTGTCGGACGGACTGCGCGGCGGGTTTGTAACAGAATGTCAATGTTCTCTTTAGTTTAGAGTTTATGGTGTATAGGTAAGAGGGGGGCCGCCTCTGCGGCCGAGCTCCTCTTGCCGGTGCAAAGTTACAACACGAAATCGCGTTTGAATGCTGTTTTTGTACAAATGGCAAAAAAAATTTTGGCGGGTTGCACCACGTTCAGACACTAACTGATTGTCGTCTGTAATGAGTGCAACCCGCCATACGGCAGGTTGATGGATTTTGCGGGCTTACCCCGGGTACGGCGCTGCGCGCCTTAACCCGGGGTTATACGGATTTTACCCGCCATTCGGCGGGTAAAAGCTTGATACACCGCTAACTGATGGGGGGGGTTATATGTCGAGGCGGAGGCGGAGGTAGGCTATGATGTAATCCACGAGCTTGTCCATGGGGAGCAGCGAGGAGTCGAGGGTGAGGTCGTAGCTGCGGGCGTCGCCCCATGTCTTGTCGGTGTAGAAGTTGTAGAAGGCGGAGCGCAGCTTGTTGGTGCGTCCGGCCAGGGCACGGGCATCTTCGGGCTTGATGGCGTCGCAGCGCTCTATGATGCGGGCCACGCAGGCGTCCTCGGGGGCGTGGATGAAGATGTTGACTACGCGGGGCATGTCGCGGAGGACGTAGTCGGCGGTGCGTCCGACGATGACGCAGCTCTCGCGCTCGGCCACGCGGCGGATGTAGTCGCACTGCGCCTTGTAGATGCTGTCGGAGCTGATGCTGGAGGGGTCGGAGTACCACGACATGGGGTTGTAGCCGTGGGCGAAGGAGAAGACACCGGAGATGAAGCGCGGCATGCGTTCGTCGTTGCGTTCGAAATATTCTGGAGCCATGCCGGATTCCTGGGCGGCCTCGAGGAGGAGGCGCTTGTCGTAGAACGAGATTCCGAGACGCTCGGCAAGCATTCGCCCGAGCACGCGTCCGCCGCTTCCGAATGTGCGGCCTACGGTTATGACGTATTTGTTCTCCATGGTGGCGTAGTTTTGTTTATGGCAAAGTTAAGAAACGACGGGGAATTATGCAAATAAAAAATCGGCCGCCCGATGCGGGGGCGGCCGATTTTTTGCGGTGGATGGTACGGCCGAAGGTGTAAACCTTCAACCCGAAACCTTATTATTTCACGAATACCTTGGTGGCCTTGTTGCCCTGACGACGGATGTAGAGGCCGTTCTCGGGGTTGGCAACGCGTACGCCCTGAAGGTTGAAGAATTCAACGGGAGCGTTTTCATCAACGGTGATGTCGGCGATGCCGGCGCCGGTCTCGTGGACGATGTAGGCTTTTTTGAGGGTGACTTTATCGCCCTGGATTTTGATGCCATGGTTGGCAGCATTGTTGAATATCTCAGCGTCAGCCTCTGCAAGTTCAAACTCTGCGGAGGTCTTGGTGGCGTCGAGATAGATGGTTCCGTATTGGGTGCTGTAGTTGTCCTGTGCTGCGATGAAAGGCATGGGGGTCCACTCCCAGTTGGAGGGCACATAAATCATCTTAAAGCCGTTGCCGTCCTCGGCTATGTAGTCGAAGACGATTTTGTCGCCGGCGGCAACCTTTGCCTTGATGAGGTCAGACTGGTCGAGGGATACGACACCGGGGTCGCCCCATCCGAGGGCGAGGTCGCCTTCCCACAGGACTACGGGCGCGTTGGGATCAACCACTACTGCGTTCTGGAGATATGCATCGGTGAGGGTGAGAGTGCCTGCGGCGCTGTTCTGGAGATAGATCTGCTTGACACTGTTTTTGTAGTCGGGGTCGAGGGTAGCGGATACTTCGGTTTTGCCTGCGGATACGGTGGCTTCGGAGCTTGTGGCGCCTTCAGCGTTGTATTCCACAACAATCTTGACATCGAAGGTGGTAGCCTCGAATTTGACTACGACTTCGTCGTAAGCGCTGTAGTCGACTTCTCCGAGCCACCAGCCGCGGCCTCTCCAGGCATCATCGAAAGTGATGGTTTTGGTGGCTGCATCATAGGAGGAGTCCCAGCCGGATCCCAAATCGTTGAGAGGAAGGGGGAGAGTGTCGGCGCTTGCGCCGAAGGAGATGGCTGCTGCGGCAGCCACGAGGGTGAGTAGACGTTTAATCATGCGATTGTGTGATTAAGGTTAATAATTGGTTTTAGTTCAATGATGCAAAATTATGCAAAAATGCGTTGCGGAGGTGTATTTATTTATATGTTTAAAAACATAAATTGAGCTAAAATCGTATAAATATAGTCCTACTCTTGTGCATAATTAGCCTTGCAAGGCAGTAAACTTTTCGTTGCGCCGCTTGTCTTATATATAAGGAGGAAAATGATATATATATATAAGGAGGAAAATGATATGAAAACAAAGATATTACTCTCGGCGATATGCAGCGCGGCAGTTGTGGCCGCGACGTCGTGCTTCGGGCTGGATGCCGTGGTGAGCGATGGCTATTACGGCGACGGCTATGACGGGCTGTGGTACAACGGCTATGGCTACGGAAGCAATTATTACGGCGGATACTGGGGCCCGGACTACGGATGGGGCCCGGGAGTGCCTCCGCCGCTGATAGGCGGCCCGGGGCCGGCGCGGCCTCCGCAGGTGCGTCCGCCGCAGAGCTCGCCGGGAGCGTCGAGTGTGCCCAACGGCCCGGTGTTCCCGACGCGGCCCGACGGCACTCAGCGCCCGGGCAATAACGGCCTGCCTACGGGGCGCCCCATCGGTGGCGGCCAGGGCAGCGTGTCGCCGGGCGGCGCTCCGGTGGCGCTACCGGACGCCGTGCCGGTGCCGACGTCCGGCGGCCTGTCGCCGGAACAGACGTCGGGGAACCGGGGAAGGAGATAGTGTGTGAGTTAGGAGTGAGGAGAATGTCCGGAAGGCGAGATACAGAGGGACAAAAGGTCAGAAGGGACAGAAGAGTTTTTTCAGAATTATTGTTGTCCGGCAAAACGGGAACAACCCGCGCTCGTCGCGGGTTGAATGTGGTTAGCTTTTACCTTTGCAGTCGAGATCTCCGTTAACA
>URSD01000052.1 GCA_900550395.1 uncultured Porphyromonadaceae bacterium
GGTAGGAGCGACACAAACGCATCAACCCGCCGGATGGCGGGTTGCACGACGTCCAGATTTATTTGGCAGATTTTCAGAAGTTTTCGCGGCCACCAGAGGTCGTGCAACCCGCCATCCGGCGGGTAATCAATGATAAATGGGGGTTGTACACCTGCTAATACTTAATAACCAATTATTTACGTTGCTTTACCGGACAACAATAAAAAAAATATAAATATGTTATTTTTGTTCTTTTTTGTTTTTTTGTTTCGATAACACCCTCAGACCACCCCTCGATAACACCCTCAAGCCACCTCTCGATAACTCATTGCAAAAGAGGCAGGTCCCGCCGTCCGGGGCCTGCCTCCTGTATTTATGGGAGTCGGATTCGGTTTACTTGAAGATATACTTCACGCCTATCTGCATCTGCCAGCAGTAGCTGTTGTTATAGCTGAAATCGTAGGACTTCGAGTAGTACTCGCCGTTGGCGTTCTTCAGCATCGAGTAGGTGGGCTGGTTCTGGGCGTTCACGCCTTCATATTTGAGCACGCGCAGGTTGTTGGAGGCCTGTTGCGGAACCTTGGGCACACCCCAGCTGCTGTTGAACAGGTTGCCGATGTTCATGATGTCGAAGCTCAGCTGGATGGCGTGCTTGGTCTTGCCGATGTTGAACTCGAACTCCTCCATCAGGCGCAGGTCGAACTGGTGTACCCAGGGTGCGCGGGCGGCGTAGCTCTCGGCATACTGTCCGCGGTGGCTGCTGAGATACTTGTCCTGCTGGATGAAGGCCTCGAAGGCAGTAGCGTCGGCGGGGTCCTTGAAGTTGAGGTTCTCGCCCTTGGCGGGGATGTAGATCAGGTCGTTGTTGATACCGTCGCCGTTCATGTCGTTGCTGTAGCAGAAGCTATAGCCGTTGTTGCTGTAGCCGGTGTAGAAGAGGCTCAGGTTGGTGTTGCGCGCCAGGCCTTTGTACTGGAAGGGGATGGTCCAGGTGGCGCTTGCGATGAGGCGGTCGGGTATCACGTATCGTGAACGCTGCACAGTGCCGAAGTTGGGGCCGTCGACGGTGATGTTGCCCTGCCAGGTGCTGACGGGGTCGTTGCCGGGCATGCCGCTGACCTCCTTGCTCTCGGTGTGCGTATAGGCGAACATAAGGCCAAGGTTGTCGATGGGGCGTGCGTTCATTGTCAGGTTGGCGGTCCAGCCGTGACCCTTATGGGTATTGCCAAGGATTACGGCATTTTTGCCATTGATGTACTGATAATCCTTCGAATATTTCAGACGGTTGTCAGGACCTTCGAAATATTCGGGTCCTTTACCGCCGTTCCACTCCTCGAGAGGCTTGATGTTGATGTTGGTGATTTTGAGCGCGTTGATATGGCGTGTGTACATGAATTCGCCGGTCACGGTGAAGGGGAACTTCACGGGTACCTGCCAGTCCACGGCCAGGCTGCTCTTCCACACCTGAGGCATGTGGAAGTTGTCGGCCACACCGCTGATTTTGCTACCTGCCACGTGGTCGTTGTCGGAGATCTGCGTGGGAAGGCCGAGGGTTTCAATCATCTTGTCGACGTCGGTGATAAGGCCGCCCTTGAACTTGTCGAGAATTGCAGCGTTTTCAGGCATATAGTTGAGGAACTTATCGTAAGCGCTGATGCTGTAGGAATTCTGCACCATGCCGGCATTGGTGGGCATATTGGTGAAGAATACCAAAGGCAGACGTCCGGTGAAGATGCCTGTACCGCCGCGGAAGCGGAGGCTGCCGTTCTTGAAGGGGTCCCAGTTGAAACCTACGCGCGGCGACACCTGTAGGCGGGCCGTCGGCCACTTGCCGGTATCGATGTGCTGTCCGCCGAAGTCCAGGGCGTAGATAGCTTTGTTGCGGGCCAGGTCGCTGTTGTCGAAGAAGAGGTCGTCAAGACGTACGCCGTAAGTCAGTTTGAAGTTCTTGGCGATGTTCCATTCGTCCTGGAGATAGAAGCCCAGCTGGTTGAAGGTCACCTGTGCATTGGGGTTCTTTTCGCCGTTCCAGCCATAGGTGAGGGCGAAAGTCTCCGGAGCCGCACCGTTCAGAAAATCATCTATAGAACGGTAGCGGTAGTAACCCGTGCCGTTACGCATATACGCATTGTTGGCGAACTGATGCTCGTAGCTGATACCGGCCATCAGGCGGTGGCTGCCGAGGGTCCAGTTTACATTGTCGGTCAGGTTTACGATTTTGTTGTTGACGCCGTTGTTCCATGTGAACAGCTCGTAGCCCGCACTGATGTACGGTTCCCAAATCTGGCCCTCGGTGGCATCGTAGCCGGCCATGATGTCGATGAACGGGAACGGACTGGAGTTACTGCCGCGCATGTCTTTGATGGCGGTATAGGTGAAGAGCAACTGATTGCTCAGATTGTCGGTGAAGCGGCTGTTGAAGTCGGCCGACCACGATGTCACCTTGTTCTCCATCGAGTACATGGAGTTAGCGAACGACATGGACTGCGGGCCTACGCGGTATGTGCCGTTGAGGCGGTAGGCTGCATCGCTCGAAGCATTGTTAGGAGCATTCCATGCCAGGTTCTTGGTGTGGTTGAAGCGCAGGGCAACTTTGTGGCGGTCGTTGATATTCCAGTCCAGACGCACCAGGAACTTATTGTTGCTCTCGTCGCCGGGGAAGCTTGTATAGCTGCCGGTATCGTAACCGTACTTGTCGCGCAGATGCTTTGCCACACGATCCATGTCGCTGGCGAGCGTACGCGATACCATACCGTCAACTGCCTCATCGGCCGACTGGCGCGCACGGTATTTAATCACCTGACCCGGTGTCGTCTCGTGCTCGTAGTTGGCAAAGAAGAAGAGCTTGTTCTTGATGATGGGACCGCCCACGGTGAAGCCGTAGATGGTTTTGCTCTCGTCGGCACGGCCGCCGAGGTCCTCACCGTTGATGCGGTTGCCGCGCAGGTCCTGGTTGGTATAATATACGTAGGCGCTGCCCTTGAACTGGTTGGTACCCGACTTGGTGATGGCGTTCACACCGCCGCCGATGAAGTTGGTCTGGCGCACGTCGAAAGGAGCCACCACAACCTGCATTTCCTCAAGAGCGTCCATCGAGATGGGGCTGCCGCCGCCGGGGAGATTCTCGGTAAGGCCGAAGTTGTTGTTGAAGTTGGCGCCGTCGATGGTGAAGTTGCTCGAACGTCCGTCGCCGCCGGCGAAGCTCATGCCGTTGGCGTAGGGCGACAGGCGCGCGATGTCCTCGATGCTGCGGCTTACGGTCGGGATGCTCAGAATCTGGGCGTTGGAGATGTTGGTGGTGGCGCCGGTCTTCTCCGTCTGGAACTTGCTGGCGCGGCCCTTAACAACAATTTCGCCGAGCTCTGTAGAACCCGGCGTCAGATATACATTCAGCTCCTCGATTTCACCGAGCTGAAGCATGATGTCCTCGAACGACACCGGCTGCATGCCCACATACGATACGCGCACCGTGTACGGGCCGCCGACGCGCATACCCTGGATACTATAACGGCCATCAACATTGCTGATGGCCGTGTAGCGGGTACCCGAAGGCTCGTGGATTGCCACGATTGAAGCGCCGATGATGGGTTCTTTGTTGTCTTCCGTAATCTGGCCTGCCATTGAGGCCGTTGTCACCTGTGCTACGGAAGGAAGCACGAATAAGACGGCCGCCAGAGCCATGATTGCTCTGAGAACCGTCTGCCTAAAACGTTGTAACATAGCGTTATTAGAAATTAGTAATGAATTGGTACCGCAAAGGTAAGCCTAAAAATGTTAATTTGTATCAATAAACATGTTACAAAATTGTGAAAACTTTTAAAGAACATTATTTTTCAGCATAAATTCAGCCACCCGGAGGAATGCCTGCCGGGTGGCTGAAAGTCACTTACGTATTCAATATGTCACTTTTGTGGCCTTCCCGTCCTGTACGCGGATATAGAGAGCGCCGGCCGCAGGATGCTCCTCGCCGATACCCTGAAGATTATAGTAACGTGCCGGGCCGTTGCCGTCGGCCGTCACATCGCTGATGCCGGCGCCGGCGTTTTTCACCTCAACCTCGGCAGAGACAAGCGTCTTCAGGCCGCCCGAGAGACCCTGCACGGTATAGTAGCACGGCGTGCCGGCGGGGATGCCCTCGACGCGCGCCGACGTCGTGCCGCGCTCCAACACCATCTGTTTCACCGGACGCTTCACGGCGCACGTGGCGGCCAGAGTGTGCGTGCCGTAGCCCTCGCAGTAGTCTTTCGGATATTCATCCCACTCCGCCGCGTTGAACTTGTCCGAAGGCTCGTAGCTCGTGGCCTTGCGGTAGAACGTCCTGTCCTGACCCCAGTTACCGCTGACCTCGTCGTTGACGTCGCAGCTCTCATAGCCCAGGATGTCGACAAGATGTCCGTCGGGAGCAAAAAGGCCGATGGCATCATCGCCCGTGAAAGTCATGATGTTGGCGTAGCCGCCGTCGCTGAAGCCTATCGTGGCGTCGGCGATGTCGCGCAGCGCGCCGTACTGCGCGTTGCATACCGTGTAAGTGCCTCCGGCAGCAATCTTGGCGCCATCCGCAAAGTGATACTCGCCGAAGTCCATCGCCCCGGAAGCGTTGCTCTCCATGCGCAGGCAGTAACCGGCAAGGCTCACCTCGTGACCTGTGCCGTTGAAGATCTCCACGGCGCGGTTGTTGCTCGAGCCCTCTATATATTTGGTGAACATCAGGTCGGAGCTCACCGGCGTTCCCTCCTCCTTGGTGTAGACGTCAAGCACGATGTTTTCCAGGCAGGCCACGCGGCTCCAGCGGGCCGTGAAAGCTGTCTCCTCCACATCCGTCGCAGCCTCGGCCACCGGAGCGTACACCTTGGCCTTGCCGCGGAGCACCACCGTGCGCTCCGCATCGCCGCATCTCAGCGTCATGGTCTGCTCGGCCACGCCTGCACGCAGCGGGTCGAAGCTGATACGCAGTTCGCCGCCGCGGCGGGCGTCCCAGGCGGCCTTCTCCACTGCGAAAGCCGCATCCTCCGGCAGCGTAACGGCAATATCCTCGCCGCAACCCGTACCTTCCACCTTGAGCACATGCACCTCGCTCTCGTCGCCGCCCATGATGTCGGCAAAACGCATATAGCCCGCCGACGTCCACAGTTTAGGCGCGGCCGGCGTCTCCACCAGCTCCAGCACCGACACATCGGCCAGAAACCAGCGATCCACCTTGCCCTCGGCCGTCATCGTCGCCGTAAAGCGTATGCGGCTGCCGTCGGCAACGTTCGTGAACGTAAGCTCGAACGGCTCGGCGCTGCGGTCCGACACATTGCCGGAATTCTCTATCTCCACATCCTGCACCGACTCATTGTCGCCGTCCACGCTCACATGCACCGTCACATGGTCGTCCTGGTGGTCCCAGCGCTGGGCACGAAAACGAACGACCACGGTTGAAGCCGTGGTCGCAGAAAAATCAAGCGCGGGAGTCACCGCATAACCGCCATGCTTGGTCTTGGCGTTGAACTTTATCGCCCTCTCGCTCTGGTAGGCCTGCTGCGTCTGCCAGCCCGCATTGTCCGCAAGCTCGTCCGCCTCAAAATAATTCGACTCCGCAAAATATCCGCCCTGGATAACGCTGCTCGTCGACTTTGCAAAACTCTCCTGAAGCACAGGCACAAGCTCACTCGCGCCGACAGTCATCGAGGAAATGACAGCCAGCGAGAAACTAATCAATAATTTCTTCATTGGGGATTGGTTTATTTGAAAAATATGGCCGCAAAGTTACAGAAATCTTTTAATTTTCCCCACATCGCCAAATATTAAAAAGAGTTAAAATATCCCATATATGTTTTGTGCCACTAAGAATTAAATAAGTGCTTCTTCAAAATATTGCTAACTTTGCAGCTATAAAAGCAAGGACTCAAAGAGCCTGAAGTGTAGAGAGCAACATATCACCAATCAACCTATCTTCGTCTTTCAATGAAAAAAACATTGATTCTGTCCGTTATGGCCACAGCCATGCTGCATATGGCTGCTGCCGACATCATGTCGCCCGGCGGCAGCCTGCGCCTGGAGGTGCTGACCGATGCCGACGGAACTCCGGTTTATACCCTGGACTATAAAGGGAAACCGATTATAACCAAAAGCACACTTGGCCTGGCTGCCAAAGAAACAGAGTTCGCAAAGGGATTCCACATCACCGGCACCGACACTGTCACCATCGACAGATTCTGGGAGCCGGTATGGGGAGAATATTCCCGGATACGCGATCATTTCCGGGAACTGGCCGTGCATCTTGAGGCTCAGAATCCACGGCGCGTCATGACTGTACGCTTCCGTCTCTTTGACGATGGTCTTGGATTCCGTTACGAGTTGCCCGCACAGGATGGTCCCAATTATCTCACCGTCGACAACGAACTCACGGAGTTCAACTATACCGGCGACCACAAGCTTTTCTGCATCCCCGGAGATTACGACACCGACGAATACCTTTGGTCGGAAACGACATTTTCCGATCTTCCCGCCGCCCTACAGAAATACGGCAGACATTCCGAGGGACAGCGCACCGCCACGACCACCATACAGACACCCTTGCTCATCAAGACGGCCGACGGTGTGTATATCAGCGCCCACGAGGCAGCTCTCTCCGGCTATCCCGCAATGCTGCTCGATGTGCAGCCCGACAGTTTTTCTATGAAATCACACCTCGTGCCCGACCGTCTCGGCGTCTGCGCCTATCTCCAGCTGCCGTTCAACACGCCCTGGCGCACGCTTATCGTGAGCTACGACGCGCGCGACATTCTGTCGTCTCAGCTCATACTCAACCTCAATGAGCCGTGCCGGATTGAGGACACCTCATGGATAAAACCGATGAAATTCATCGGCGTATGGTGGGAAATGTTTACCGGTAACGTGAAATCCTGGGCTTACTCCGACGACACACTTGCGAAACCCGGCATAACCGACTATACAGGCCTCAAGCCCAACGGTCACCATCCTGCAAACACGGACAATGTCCGTAAATACATAGATTTCGCAGCACGCCACGGCATCGACGGTGTCCTCGTGGAGGGATGGAACGAGGGATGGGAGGACTGGGCAGGCTATCGCAAGAACCGCCAGTTCCTTTTCGACAAACCATACCCCGATTTCGATGTAGCCGCGCTCCGCGACTATGCCCGGGAGAAAGGCGTCAAACTCATCATGCACCATGAAACCGCCGCAAACGCCGCCGATTACGAACTTCAGCTCGACCGCGCGTTCAGATTCATGAAGGACAACAACTACGACGCCGTCAAAACAGGCTACGTCGGAGCCATTATTCCTCGCTCCGAGCACCACACGTCGCAATGGATGGTGGACCACGTCCGGCACGTCATCGAACGTGCCGCCGATTACAGGATTATGGTCGACAGCCACGAAGCACCGCGTCCTACGGGACTGTGCCGTACCTATCCCAACTGGCTTGCCCAGGAATCGGCCCGCGGAGGCGAATTTGAATCATTCGGCGGAAACCCGCCGTCCCACACTTGCATCCTGCCCTTCACACGCCTTAAGGGAGGCCCTATGGATTACACCCCCGGCCTCTTTGAGACAAAACTGAGCTACTACGGCGAAGGCAAGGACTCTCAGGCAGGAACCACCCTCGCAAGGCAGCTCGCCCTCTATCTCACGATGCCCTCCCCCATGCAGATGGCATGCGACCTTCCAGAAAACTACGAGCGATTCCCCGACGCATTCCAGTTCATCAAGGACGTACCCGTCGACTGGGCCGACTCGCGCTATCTTGAGGCTGAACCAAACGAATACATCACGGTGGCACGCCTTGACAAGAACTCGGACAATTGGTATGTCGGAGCCATCACCGACGAGAATCCAAGAACAGCCCTGATTGACCTCAGCTTCCTGCCTCGCGGCAAAAAATATGAGGCGACCATCTATGAAGACACTCCCGACGCCCATTGGAAAGACAATCCTCAGGCCTACAGGATAAGAAAAATCAAGGTGAAACACGGAATGAAACTCCGCCAGCCTCTCTCCGCAGGGGGTGGAGCCGCAATACAGATTGTACCCGTTCAGTGACACGCCTGCTCTCCCAGGCCCAACCCGCGGCAAAATAGATTTGCACTTCTGAGCATAAAAGTGTAATTTTGCTCGAAAATAACAACCAACCACATTTAATACATAACCTTATGTTGAACAACAAAATCACGGACGCTATCAACGCCCAGATCAACGCCGAGCTCTGGAGTGCATATCTCTACCTCTCCATGGGCATGCAGTTCGAGGCCGACGGCCGCACAGGCATCGCCAACTGGTTCAAAATCCAGTTCAAGGAAGAGCAGGCCCACGCCGAGATTTTCATGAACTACCTCAACAGCCGCGGCGCACGCGTGGTGCTCAAGCCCATCGACGCCGTTCCCACCGAGTGGAAATGCCCCCTCTGCGCATTCAAGGACACTCTGGCCCACGAAGAAAAAGTGACAGCTCTCATCAACAACCTCTACGCCATCGCCGAAGCCGAACACGACTATGCCACACGCGGCATGCTCGACTGGTTCGTCAAGGAGCAGACCGAGGAGGAGGAGACAGCCAAGAACCTCATCGACCGCCTCGAACTCATAGGCGACAACGGCCTGGGCATATACATGTTCGACCAGGAGCTCGCCGCACGCGTCTACAACGTGCCCGCACCCCTCGCCACAAAGGCCTGACAGGCCGCGCCGACAGCACAAAAAAACCGCGCCTCACGTCAAAAAAACGACGAGGCGCGGTTTTTTATGCCGGCTCGGATTTTATTTTTCCTTCTTGTAAGGCTTCAGCGGGTCTTTCTTGGCAAGCACGCGCAGGTCCTTCACAAGCGAGCCGATATAGATGGCGAAGAGAATCACGGCCACTGCGGCGCCTATACAGTCGTAAACCGTCCAGGGCTCGCCGAACACAGTCACGCTCACCTCCGGCCACGGATTGTAGATGTACAGGATGCTGACCGCTATGATTATCAAGCGCACCTCCGTCGGCCCCAGGCTCGCATACGTAAGGCGGAACTGTCCCATGATTATAGTGGACAGATAGGTGTATATCGACATGCACAGATAGCCCGCCAGGATGAACAGGGCGATATCCATCCGCATGAAAGGCGACAGACCTATGCCGATGCAGAAAAGACACGTCGTCAGCGCGTCCAGCGAGTGGTCGATGAAGAAACCGTACTGCGGGCGCTGCGTCTGGCGAACACGCGCCAGCGTACCGTCGAGGCTGTCGCCGTACCAGTTGATGACAAGTCCCAGCGACGACAGCCACAGATAATTCACATTACCGTTGGCAAGCCAGCAGGCCACCGCAAACAGTACGGCACCCGCCACTCCCAGATACGTCAGAAAGTCGGACGTCACCCATGCGGGCTGCCTCTCGGCAAGCCACACCAGCGCTTTCTTCTCCATTGCGTTGAGCAGAGACGTCTGTATGCGTTCGGAATTTTCTTTTCCCATGATTGACAGTTATTTAAATCCTCGGCAGGATTGCTTGGTTAAATCTTGAACTCTGGCGGCGGCCCGAGGCCGCCCGTTTTTCTTGCAAATATAAGATTTATCTTTGAAAATACGCCCTTTCGGCCCCGAAAAAACGCAAGTCGCCCCCGCACCGCCTGGCGGCGCGGGGGCGACCGGTATCAAAAGGACTTAGGCTCGGAGCTTAGAGCTGGGGACCTGCGGCAACGAGAGCCTTGCCGGCTGCGTTGTGCTCGTACTTCTTGAAGTTGTTGATGAAGCGCTCTGCCAGATCCTTGGCCTTGACGGTCCACTCCTCGGGGTTGGCGTAGGTGTCGCGCGGGTCGAGGATGGCGGGATCAACACCGGGCAGCTCGGTCGGGATCTCGAAGTCGAAGATGGGGAGCTTCTTGGTCGGAGCATTCAGGATAGCGCCGTCGAGGATAGCGTCGATGATGCCGCGGGTGTCGCGGATCGAGATACGCTTGCCGGTGCCGTTCCAGCCGGTGTTCACGAGGTAGGCCTTCGCGCCGCTCTTCTCCATCTTCTTGACGAGTTCCTCGGCGTACTTGGTGGGGTGCAGCTCAAGGAATGCCTGGCCGAAGCAAGCCGAGAATGTCGGAGTCGGCTCGGTGATGCCGCGCTCTGTGCCGGCCAGCTTGGCGGTGAAGCCGCTGAGGAAGTAGTACTTCGTCTGCTCGGGAGTCAGGATGCTGACGGGGGGCAGCACGCCGAATGCGTCGGCGCTCAGGAAGATGACGTTCTTGGCGGCGGGACCGTGGCTGATGGGCTTCACGATGTTCTCGATGAAGTTGATGGGGTAGCTCACGCGGGTGTTCTCGGTCACGCTCTTGTCGGCGAAGTCTATCTTGCCGTCCTTGTCCACGGTCACGTTCTCCAGGAGGGCGTCGCGGCGGATAGCGTTGTAGATGTCAGGCTCGCTCTCCTTGTCCAGGTTGATGACCTTGGCGTAGCAGCCGCCCTCGAAGTTGAAGACGCCGTTGTCGTCCCATCCGTGTTCGTCGTCGCCGATGAGCAGACGCTTCGGGTCGGTGGAGAGGGTGGTCTTGCCGGTGCCGCTGAGGCCGAAGAAGATAGCGGTGTTCTCGCCGTTCTTGTCAGTGTTGGCCGAGCAGTGCATCGAGGCGATGCCCTTCAGGGGCAGGAAGTAGTTCATCATCGAGAACATGCCCTTCTTCATCTCGCCGCCGTACCAGGTGTTGATGATTACCTGCTCGCGGCTGGTGATGTTGAAGACAACGGCCGTCTCGCTGTTGAGGCCGAGTTCCTTATAGTTGGTGAGTTTTGCCTTCGAGGCGTTGTAGACGATGAAGTCGGGCTTGAAGTCGGCCAGTTCCTCTGCGGTGGGGCGGATGAACATGTTGGTCACGAAGTGAGCCTGCCATGCCACTTCCATGATGAAGCGCACGGCCATGCGGGTGTCGGCGTTGGCGCCGCAGAAACCGTCCACTACATAGAGCTTCTTGTCGCTGAGCTCGTCGATAGCCAGCTCCTTGACGGCCTTCCAGGCCTCCTGGGTTGCGGGCTTGTTGTCGTTCTTGTATTCGGGAGTTGTCCACCACACGGTGTCCTTCGAGTTCTCGTCCAGAACGATGAACTTGTCTTTGGGCGAACGGCCGGTGTAAACGCCGGTCATTACGTCGACAGCACCGAGTTCGGTCACGACGCCCTTCTCGTAGCCCTCGAGGCTGGGAAGAGTCTCATCCTTGAAGAGTTCGTCGTACGAAGGATTGTAGATTACCTCCTTGACGTCCTTGATGCCATAGGCTTCCAGGGACTTCTTGACTTCCGGCAGGCGGGCTGCCTTTATTTCTTCAATCTTGCTCATTGTGTAATTTAATTATGTGGAAATTGTTGAATGTCAGTGTATGAGGGTCATTTTGAACCACACCCGTAATAACGTCTGCGGCATGGTTCTTGTTTATCGAGTGCAAAGTTACAAACAATTTTTAATACGCCGCGCATATTGAGGAAAAATTTCCTTAATTCTTATTAAAACCGTATGCTGCCGATTTTTTTGTTATACCCGTACATATTTTATACCTTTACGGCATGATTATGAAAGCAATCCGGGCCATAGCGCTCACCCTTACCACATTCTGCGCCGCAACAGCCTCGGCGCAGGCGCCGGCCGACCCGTCCTCCGAGAAAGCACACACAATACTCACCGACGCCGGAGCCTGGCGAGGCAAAGTCTCGCTCGGGCCGATGAAAATACCCGTTGTGTTTCACTTCTCGGCCGGCGCCGACGGCACCGTAGACTGCACCCTCGACTCGCCCTCGCAGGGCGCCATGGGCATACCCGCCACGCTCACGCGGCTCACGGCCGACTCACTCACCGTGGAATGCCCCGCCATCGGAGCCGTCTACGCCGCCCGTATCGCACCCGGCAGCATCAGCGGCAAGCTCTCGCAGCGCGGCGTGGCCCTCCCTCTGGTCCTCAGACCCGACACCCCCCTGGCCGACCGACGCCCGCAGACACCGCGGCCGCCCTTCCCATACGCCACTCGGGACACCACATTCGTCTCGGCCGACGGCACACGGCTCGCCGCCACGCTCACGTTACCCCTCACCCCATCGAGCGCCCGCATGCCCGCCGTCGTGATGGTGACAGGCAGCGGACCACAGAACCGCGACGAAGAACTGTTCGACCACCGCCCCTTCGCCGTCATCGCCGACGCACTCGCCCGGAAAGGCATAGCCTCCCTGCGCTACGACGACCGCGGCACAGGCCGGTCGACAGGCGACTTCGCCGCCGCAACCATCACCGACTTCGCCGCCGCTGCGCGTGCCGCCGTCGCCGTCCTGCGCACGCTGCCCTGCATAGGCCCCGCCGGTGTGCTCGGCCACTCGGAAGGAGGCACCGTGGCCCTCATGCTCGCCGCCGACAGCGTCCCCGACTTCATCGTCTCCATAGCCGGCATGGCAGTCTCAGGCAAAGAGACCATCCTGCGGCAGAACCGCCACGCCCTGGAGCTCTCCGGCCTGCCCGAGCCATCCAAGGCAGCCGGCATGAAGCTTATAGAGCGCCTCTTCGACATCATCGTCGGGCAACACCGCGCCGGCGTCTCCGGGCCCGTCGACGTCGACTCCCTCGCCGCAGCCATGCGCCTGGACGTACCCGCACCGGTGATGGAATCCGTCAGGACAGCCATGCGCCACCGCAGCGCCGCCCTCGACGCCATGCTCGCCGTCGACGCGTCCGAATTCATGGGCCGGATAAAATGCCCCGTGCTCGCCATCAACGGCGACAGGGACCGACAGGTCGACGCCGCGTCAAACATCGCAGCCATACGCCTCTGCTTACCCGCTGCCCGCACACGCATCCTGCCCGGCCTCAACCACATGATGCAGCACTGCACCACGGGCGAACCCGCCGAATACGGCGAAATCAGCGAGACCTTCGCCCCCGAAGCCCTCGACGCCATAACGGACTTCATAACCTCGCTCCGATAGCTCCGCCGCAAAAAACTTTCAAAAAAAGCCGGCAAAATTTGCACGAATAAAAAAAAAGCACTAATTTTGCATCGCTTTTGCCGGAGAAGAGTCTCCCGAGGGGCACCCGCGATTCGCTAGCTCAGCTGGTAGAGCACAACACTTTTAATGTTGGGGTCCTGGGTTCGAGCCCCAGGCGGATCACAAAATAAGACATTCAGCAATGTCAGACCACGGAGAGGTGGGTGAGTGGCTGAAACCACCGGTTTGCTAAACCGACGTAGGATACAATCCTACCACGAGTTCGAATCTCGTCCTCTCCGCAAAAGAGCTGCAAGTCATCGACTTGTGGCTCTTTTGCTTTATGGAGAGGCGAGATGAGAACGAGCAGAGTTCGTCATCGCTTTAGCGCTTTGCTCTGCAAAGAATCTCGTCCTCTCCGCAAAAGAGCTACAAGTCATCGACTTGTGGCTCTTTTGCTTTATGGAGAGGCGAGATGAGAACGAGCAGAGTTCGTCATCGCTTTAGCGCTTTGCTCTGCAAAGAATCTCGTCCTCTCCGCAAAAGAGCTACAAGTCATCGACTTGTGGCTCTTTTGCTTTATGGAGAGGCGAGATGAGAACGAGCAGAGTTCGTCATCGCTTTAGCG
>URSD01000053.1 GCA_900550395.1 uncultured Porphyromonadaceae bacterium
TTAATTTGGTCGGAGGTCTTGTTTTTTTTTTGTGGTGCGTTTGTCTATTTAATTAAAAAATAAGGTTTTTGGTACGCGGAGCCTACCTCTTACCTATCCCCTCTCAACTATCAACTAATCCGAAAAAGTTAAAAACTGAATTTTATTGCATAATAAAAATAAAAGTCTTACCTTTGCAGCATGAAAAGGAAGGCAACAATATCCAGCGCCTATCTCTCTTTCTCGAGAGAATATGTGGCAGCTATCCGGTCCAAGATGCGCGCGACGCATTCCGGCACCCTATCCTTTCACGCTTTCCGCACTCCTGCATAAGGCCTGAGCCTTGACGCGCGAGTGCGCTTTTTTTGCATCATCATGCACGGCAGCCCTCGGGTAGCGCTGCTTCGCTTTCAATAAACAACATAAGTCCATCGACAATGAACATTCTCGACTTCCTTCGGGAGCATCCGCAATGGTACGTCAGTGTAAGCTACACCGACGGCTACGGCGTGTACGTTGACGTGGGACTCGACGAATAATAGAAAACACACTAAACCAATTCAATAAACAACATTTCTTATGAAAAAACTTCTACTCACACTCCTGCTGCTCTTCTCTGTGGGGATGGTAGCAAAGGCGGCCGAAGCTAATGTTACTGTAGAAACAAATTCCAGCAACATTAGCAACTCACTGCAAATTGTAAACAATGGAGATTTTACAATCACGTATCCCTCAGGCACGAATTTTAGCACCGATCACATTCGTTTGTACGCAGGTAAGACCATGACGATTGAAGCTGCCGAAGGTATAACAATTCTAAATATTGCATTCACAACCACCGGCAATTACGCCTTCAATCTCTCTGCCAATACTGGCAGTATCGATAACTCCAACAAAAGTTGGACTGGATCGTCAAGCTCGCTCTCAATAACAAACAATTCTACTGCTCAAATTCGATTTACCAAACTGGTAATCACGTACAATAAGGAAGTTCAAGACCCCAACGCAATTTCTATCGCTGCTCAGTCAGGCGACACCAAATATCTCTCCGGCAACACTTACGAAGTCGAAGCAGGCACAGAGGTTACTTTCACAATTGAAAATTATGAGGGAGCCACAATTACCGCAGCCGTAGGCAACGACTTGGTTGAATTTGTAGACGGGAGTTATACCGCTACAATCAATGAAGACACCGAGGTAATGATTGAAGTTGAAAAAGACGGCAAAAGCGTAAGTGCAGAATACACCTTTACCGTTAAAGTAGCTCCCGTACTTGATGGTACCGGTTGGGCACTTGTAACAGATGCAGCTCAATTGAATGCCGGTGATTTGCTTATCATTGCTTCCGATGCCGCTGCTGCCGGTAACAAGAGCAACACCAATAACCGTCCGAGCGTAAATGTCACCATAACCGAAAATATCCTCACCTATTCAGAGACAGCGGAATTCCAGCCTCTTATCGTCAAACTCGGAGGAAGCACCGGTAAATGGACATTTGAAACCACTAATTATCTGGGTACAAACGGCTTCTTGGCTTCTGCTACAAGTGGTAGCAACAACCATCTAAAGGTGCAGAGCACAGCAATGACTGCTACTATTGCTATAAATAACAATAATGCAACAGTAGTATTCGACGCCGGTGGCAGTTTCAATCGTACCACTTTAATGAAAAACTCAAATAGCGCACTATTTGCATGCTATTCCGGGGGACAGAGTCCAATCCAGCTTTATAAGTATGTCGCTCCCGAGCCTGCGCTTGACGGCGAGCCGATTGTAAACATCAAGCACGGCAGCGTAGGCGGTGTTCTTACTGTTGATTACACATTTACGGTGGCTCACTATGATGCCAACAAGCACAGCTTCGATGTTAAGTTGAGTGTAGACGGCAACAACGACATCGTCTTTGAGGAAGTTAAGTCCGCGGTTAATGCAGCTCCCGCCCGCGCTAATGCCGAGTCGACCGTATTCCACAAGGTAATGACTGCCAAACATGAGAGCCTGAAGGGCGCTACACCTCAGGTATCGGTGCTCGCCACTCTCAACGGTGCAGAGGTTCACAACAAGGCGTATGGTGCAGGCGACATCGTAACCACCGGCATCGAGGACGTAACGGTTGAGGGCGAAGGCGAAGCCGAGTACTTCAACCTCCAGGGTCTGCGCGTAGCTCAGCCCGAGGCCGGTCAGCTCTACATCAAGCGTCAGGCCGGTAAGGCCGTGAAGGTCCGCTTCTGATCTGAATCCATCCCCCATACAAATCGCCCTCTGCCGCCTCGCGGCCGAGGGCGATTTTCTATAATGTGTTATGCACCACATACATGGAGGCGGATGCACCGGGGTGCATCCCTACAGTTCATTTGTAGCCAATGCGTTAAAATGGCGCAACCCGCGCTCGTCGCGGGTTGAATATGGTTAGCCGGTGGTTAGGGAGCGACCGCAGGGAGCGACGTACCACCGGTAGCGTCACCAACATGAATCAACCCGCCGCATGGCGGGTTGCACGACGTCCGAGTTTATTGTCAGATTTTCAGAATGATTCGTGGCCGCCAGTGGCTGTGCAACCCGCCATCCGGCGGGTTGATGCCCTTTACTGAACCTACCGCGGATACGGCGCTATGCGCCTTAATCCGCGGCTAACCGGATTTTACCCGCCATGCGGCGGGTATCCGCTTGATACACTGTTAACTGATGGGGCATGGTTATTTGAACCGCATTGCCCCCGGTGCATCCATACAATTCATTTGTAGCCAACACAATATGGTATTATCGAAACAAAAATACAGAAATGACAGAAGCAACAAACTCTTAATCGTTTTAAGCTAAATCCTTATTAGTCTGTTATTTCTGTATTTTTGTATCCCTACCGCCCTCCTGCAGCCCCCCTGCTGTACCTTTTGACCTTATGGCCTTCTGTATCTCGTCATACGAGCTAACTTCCCCTCTATCAACTCCAAGTATCACTCGAAACGTTCGCGGGGGAAGTAGTAATACAGGAACATGGGGAAGGCATTCAGAATGGCAACCTCGCCGTGGGGCATGACATGCTTGGAGAGCTGAGCATCAAAGACGGGAAGCTGCTCCACATCGTCCTTCGCCGAAGGCATGGACCGGTTGCCGGTGGTAAGCATGTTGGCCTTTGATACATGCTGACGCACGAGGTGAAGCCAATTGTCCATGTCCTTCAGAAATCCGTAACCGCGATAGTGGCAGAACTGCCGCGCTCTTTTCTTGAAAACATCGCCGATGCTGTCTGCACGGGAAACTGTATACGTGTGGAAATTTCCATCAGGCAGCGCTTTGGTATGCTGAATGCTTTCAATCATGGGATAACTGATAAACAATTTTCCATTCTCGGTTTCCTCATTGAAATAATCAAGCAGCTCACGTACGCGCGTGTTTTTTGAGTCGAGGTCGCCACGATAAAAATCGTAATCGAAAAAGAGGTACACCGACTCAAAATCAGAGCTTTTGTATTTAAAAATCTCGTTAGCGGGATCTACCTTTGACATTTCAGCTTTGAGGACATCGACAACATCGGCGAATCCGTCGAATTCATCCTTCAGACGTTTGTAGAATGTGTAGATACTGCTGCAGAACGAGCACTTGACATGATCGTCATTGCCGCGAGGAAAGAACAGGCTTTTAATGCCCTCGTACAACGGAGGTTCGTATCTCGCGCCCTCAAAAATGAACAGAATCATAGCTCAAACGCATTTCCCCTGTACATTTTCTCGATATTGTTGCCCCACCGCAATTCCTTCTCAGTACATAGATTCAGCGGCCTGATGCGTCGGCCGTCAATCAGGAAATTGCAATCAGGACGCAGTAAGTCGTTGGACATCAAATACGTATTATGCGAGGTCACAAATATCTGATTGTTGAAAGAAAACAATTTCTGACAGACCTTGAAAGACAAGTCGAAATGGTAAAAAGCATCGAACTCGTCAATCATAACGAACGAAGCCTCCGACAATCTCTGAATCCAATAGTAGAGCAGCGTGAGGGAACTGGTGCCGGTAGACCTTACCTTGTAGAACGGCACACCGGAGCCCATGTCGCACATCAGCTGTTTGTCGCCTTTAGCGGCTTTCCTGAACTTGATATTCTGTCCGCTGACATTCTTTAAAAACGCAGAGAAATCATCGACAAGCTTATTGGAAATAATAAACTCGTCAATATTCGCTACAGTATCCTCCAGGCCGGCAAAACCTCTTTCCTCGTGATTCCAAAAGAGGAGCATACCATCTACAAAGTCTTTCAGTTTTTTCAACGGATGTTCCGACTCAAGAGGATATACGCTCCACAGATAGGCCAGCACAGACACGCGATTGCTGCTCTCGGCAAGCTGTTGCCTGGTGTCCTGGGTCATGGGAAACTCGTCGCTACCCATTTCCAACTTATTGCGGTCCAGATCAAAAAGCATCCTGCCGTCTATAATCACCGTTTCCTTTACAATGCCCGCCAGGTCCTTGGAGTACATATATTCCACGACATTCCGGTCGAAGCGGAAGGTGTACTCGAAAGATACCGGCGCCTTGGCATGGAACTGGTTTATCACAGTATCGAACTGATGCTTGTTTTTTGATTTCTGGGTAAGATGCAGTATTATGTCGAAGATCGCCAAAGCCAAGTTGGACTTACCGGAACCGTTAGGTCCATAAATGATGCCGTTCTTCACTATGCCGTCCTTTATGGCGAAATCGTTGAATGTGTAGTTGCCGGGGTGAGAGAGATCCCACTCTATCCTGTCGGCAAATCCTCTGTAGTTTTTTACAGCAAATTTTGTTAACATCGGGGGAGGTGTATCAATTCATCTGCAAATATAACAATTAAAATTGGCTTTCGTAATTTTTTTACGGCATATTTTTTTTGTTTGCCTTATAGTTGAGAGGGGATAGGAGTTAGGATTGCGCCTCGCGCAGTTAGAAGTGAGGAGTTACAGCAGAGCGTTCCTCACTCCTCACTCCTAACTCCCAACTCTTCACTGTCCGGGGCATTACAGCTCTATCTTGCGGTAGCGGGGGACGAGGGCTTTCATGATGGCCCAGGCGAGGATGTAGCTTAGGGCGCAGATGCAGAAGACGATCATATAGCCGGCGGGCTTGCCTTCGAAGCCGAAGAAGGTGAAGGCGGCGCCGCGGGCGGCGGCGTAGTCGAAGAGGATGCCGCTGCCCTGGTTGATGACGTAGCAGCCGATGCCGCCGGCCATGGTGCCGATGCCGACGATGGAGGCCACAGTGCTGGTGGGGAACATGTCGCCGATGGTGGAGTAGAGGTTGGCGCTCCATGCCTGATGGCCGGCGCCTGCGAGGCCGATGATGACAGCGGGCCACCACGCGGAGTGAACGCCGAGGGGCTGGGCGAAGAGGGCGAGCATGGGCAGGAAGGCGAAGATGAGCATGGCGCGCATACGTCCGGCGTAGGGGTTCATGCCGAGGCGGTCGATGAAAATTTTGGGGAGGTAGCCGCCGCCGATGCTGACGATGGTGACGATGAGATAGAGGGTGAAGATGAGCGCCTGGCCCATGGGCGTATAGGAGGCGTAGCCGTACTGGTCGGAGAAGTAGGCGGGAGCCCAGAAGAGGAAGAACCACCAGACGCCGTCGGTGAGGGCCTTGCCGGTGATGAAGGCCCAGGTCTGGCGGAAGCCGAAGCAGCGCCAGAAAGGCAGCGAACGAGTCTGTTCCTGCTCTATCTGTTTCTCGGACTCGCCGGCCTCGTCCTGCTGGATGTAGGCGAGCTCGGCGCTGTTGACGCGCTTCGACTTCTCGGGCAGCTCGTAGGAACCGGCCCAGAAGAACATCCACACGAAGCCGAGGGCACCGATGATGATGAAGGCCATCTCCCAGCCCCACAAGCGGGCAAGCAGGGGAATGCAGAGGGGTGCGGCGAGGGCGCCGACGCTGGCGCCGCTGTTGAAGATGGCGGTGGCGAAGGCGCGGTCTTTCTTGGGGAAGTAGAGGGCGGTGACCTTGATGGCGGCGGGGAAGTTGCCGGCCTCGCCGAGGGCCAGCAGCGCGCGACATCCCAGGAAGAGGTAGACGCTGAGGGAGGAAACGGCGAGAGCGAGGGCGCTGCCACTCTCGATGGCGCGGAGGGCGGCGATGGATTCGACACCCTCGACCTTCATGGTGACCCATCCGCAGCCGGCGTGGAGGCATGCGGCGAGCGACCAGATGAAGATGGCCCAGAGGTAGCCTCGGCGTGCGCCCATCCAGTCGATGAACTTACCGGCAAAGAGGCTGACAGCAGCGTAGAAGAGGGAGAAGAAGCCGGTGATGGTGCCGTAGGCGGTGTCGGTCCAGTGGAATTCGGGGGCGATGAAGTCTTTCCAGGTGAGGGAGAGTACCTGACGGTCAAGGTAGTTGATGGTGGTGGCGAAGAACAGCAACGAGCAGATGACCCAGCGCCAGTTGGTCTTTTTCATTGAGGTTTAAGGTTTAGTCGCTATTTCGGTATTATCGATACAAAAACACACAAATATCAAAAATAACAAAATAAAATAATTTGTCTGTTATTTTTGTCATCTCTGTGTTTTTGTATCTATAACGCCGATAGAGGTAATAATTAAAAATGGAAGTAGTCGCGGGCATTGCGGTAGCAAATGTCCTCGATCATGTCGCGGACGCGGCGCTCCTCATAGCCGGAGAAGGGAATGAGTCCGGCCTCGATGTCGGCGCCTACCATGTCGCAGAGTGTGCGGCGGAAGTAGTCGTGGCGGGGATAAGAGAGGAAGGAGCGCGAGTCGGTGAGCATGCCGACGAAGCGGCTGAGCAGACCGAGCAGCGAAAGGGCGTTCATCTGTCGGCGCATGCCGTCGGTCTGGTCGTTGAACCACCAACCCGAGCCGAACTGAATCTTGCCGGGGGTGCGTCCGTCCTGGAAGTTGCCTATCATCGTGGCGACCATCTCGTTGGCGGCGGGGTTGAGGTTGTAGATGATGGTGCGCCCGAGCTTGCCGTCAAGGTCGAGGCGGTCGAGGAACGCAGCAAGCTGCGTGGCCGTGGTGAATTCGCCGATGCTGTCGAAGCCCGTGTCGGGACCTACGGAGCGCATCATACGGGTGTTGGCGTTGCGGATGGTGCCGTAGTGGAACTGCTGCGTCCAGTCGGCCTCGGCGTCCATGGCTCCGAAGATCAGGAGCATCTTGCTGCGGAACTGCGCGACCTCGTGCTCCGAGGGGGCGTGGCCGTCGAGCACACGGGCGAAGATGCGCTCTATGTCGGCGTCGTCGAAGTCGTCGGCATAGAAGCGGTCGAGGCCGTGGTCGCTGAGGCGGCAACCGGCGGCGGCGAAGAAGTCGTGGCGGCGGCGCAGGGCGTCCTCAAGGTCGGCGAAGCGGCGGATTTCCACACCAGCGGCTGCGCCGAGGCGGCGCAGATAGTCCTGATAGGCGGCGGGATTCTCCACCACCATGGCCTTGTCGGGGCGCCAGGTGGGAAGCACGCGTATCTCGAAGCCGCTTTCGCGTATGGCACGGTGATGCTCCAGCGAGTCGGCGGGGTCGTCGGTGGTGCAGACCAGCTCCACACCGTAGCGGCGCATGAGGCCGCGGGGCGTCATGGACGGGTCGGAGACCAGACGTGCGTTGCACTCGTCGAAAATCTCGCGTGCCGACTCGGGGTTGAGCGTACCGTCGATGCCGAAGGCCGTGCGCAGCTCCATGTGCGTCCAGTGGTACAGCGGGTTGCGGAAGGTGTAAGGCACTGTCTCGGCCCACTTCTGAAACTTCTCCCAGTCGGAGGCGTCGCCGGTGATGTATCGCTCGTCCACGCCGTTGGCGCGTTCGGCGCGCCACTTGTAGTGGTCGCCCGCCAGCCACAGCTCCGTAATGGAACGGAAAGGCCGGTCCTCGGCTATGAGGCGCGGGTCGAGGTGGCAGTGATAGTCGATGATGGGCTGCGCGGCGGCATTCTCGCGGTAGAGCGACTGCGCGGTGGCGCTGCCGAGCAGGAAATTCTCGTCAAGAAACTGTTTCATGGTTTATTGTTAAACGGTGCTCCGAAATACGACGGATGCTCCGAATCCGGATTAATATTTATTTGTTCTACAACTACTTCAGGGTCAACGAGGTACAACTTTACAGAATGCTCACTCGAAGCACTCCGGAGGGGCATACGCGCCGTCAGCCAGCGCATATTATCGAAGACTTCCGTCCGCAAATGTCCGCCCGAACCCGTAAGATACAACGACGCATCCTTGGGTGCCGGCGCTGACATGCGGGGATTGCGGCGCAGATTCTCCGGCGTGTACTCTCCGAATTCATCATGTAATCCCTGACGTGCATCAAGCATCAAAGGTTCTGAATCGTCCACGGCCACTGCAATACGAAGTCCGCGGGCCGGATTGACGTCCTGCACGGGCAACGTGCCTATGGCAAGGACAACAGAATCGCCGAACAAGCCGTGTGGAATCTCATATTCCAGCACTGCACAGTCGGCAAGGCGACCGGAGAAAGGCATCACCACATCACGGGCTCCCATACATCCCCTACCCCGTCCGAGGTCGGGAAGAAACTGCCATCCGTTATCGCGACCGTCGGTCTTACGCGTATAAGCGCATGCCTCGATTGCTATTTCCGGCGTCGGAGTGCAGGCTCCCTGCAGCGGACGCCGAATTTCAGGAGCAACAAGTTCCGGCATACGGTTTGAATCAGGCATGAACCAGCGTTCGTAACCGATGTGGCGGTCCTGCATCATGCCGTTCCACTTGCCGGCGGCCATTGTATTGTTATAGTAGTCAGACAGAACCTTATCGCGTTCAAACAGTCGTCGCGTCTCATCCGCATACCTGTCATCGCCGGTATAATTATAAAGCGCAGCGTTCAGATACATCCTCGCCACGCCCGCCGAAGCCACGGCAGGATAATACACAAGCTGATAATACGCATCGTCAAGTCCGGCAGGAATTGACGACCGCAAAGCCTCAGCATCAGCCTCCAGACGCGTCCACAAATCCATAAGGCGCATGGCCTCTCCATGATTCTCCACGCTGAACCACGGCACATTCTGCACCTCGGGTTTGCGCCAGAGATTGTATTTGGTATAACGGCGTATTATGTCGCCGGCCGCGGCGGCCACCTCCGGACCGAACACAGACTCTGCAAACTGCGTATGGAAATCAGCCTCGCAGCCGGCAGGGAATGCATCCGGGTCCCACGCATAGCGCATGATGAAGTCAATGGCAACCTCCTTGGGCTTCAGATCGCCCACATTCACCACCCACAGGCGGTCGAGACCGCTGCGGTAGGCCAACTCGAACTGATTCCGCAACTTGGCGACAGGAGAAGTGTTCACCCACCTGTCGTTCCACGGACCGCCGTTCATGTCGATGTGATAATACAGCCCCATGCCGCCACGTCGCCCGCGTTCTTTTTCAGGACCGGTGCGCCGTATGTAGCCCCAGTTGTTGTCGCAGAACAGCAACGTGACATCGTCAGGAACCGTAAAACCGCGGTCGTAATAGCGCTGCACCTCCGTGAAGATGGCCCACAGCTGCGGCACCGAGTCAGCCCTGCCGTAAATATCGCTGAGTATTGCGCGCTCGGCATCAACGACACGGCCGAGTGTGCGCACGGCAGCCTCGTCGCCGCCTTCAAGACCGACATCGCCGTCGCCGCGCATACCTATCGTCACCACCTGCTCATAGTCGCGGTTGCGCTCCATACCCTCACGGAAGAAGCGGGAGACCCTCTCGCTGTTGGTGTCGAAATTCCACGGACCGATCTGCTCACGTCGCCGCACGTATTCATTATGGTTGCGCATCATGGGCTCATGATGCGACGTACCCATCACAATGCCATATTCGTCGGCCATAGCCGGCGACAGCGGGTCGTCCTCGTTGAAGCTTGACGACCACATCGCCGGCCACATATAATTGGCCTTAAGACGCAGCAGAAGCTCGAAAATATGGCTGTACATGCTTGAGTTATAGCCCCCGAACTTATTCCGCGCCCATGAGCCGAACGATGGCTCTTCATCATTGATGAAAATACCGCGGTACTTCACTGCGGGAGACGGCTGCACCCGCCGGCGACTCTCGACCGTCAGGCGCCCGTCATGCCTGCGGGGCTGCACATCGGCCATATAATACCACGGAGAGACTCCGATTTCTTCGCTCAGAGTGTATATGCCGTAGATGGTGCCGCGTTTGTCCGCGCCGGCCACTACAAGGTTGCCGTCCACCTCCTCTATGACATAGCTTTCCCACCGGCCGCGCACACTGTCGACGTTGATACGGCCGGCAGCCACGAGGCTGTCTATTATGTCGCTTTTGCCTATCGTGCCTGCCACTACAGAGCCGCGACCCCGCAGACCGCGTACTACAGAAGGACGCACGGAAGACACACGCTCCACATCAGCGGCAAAGTCATCGGCAGCACGCGCAACACCTTTCCAGTCGGTATCAGATACAACGACAGATGCCGCACGCCCGGCACCGTCCACAATCTCAAAAGCCTCAAGATAGGGACAGGACAATACCACGGACGCGAAGATGACCTTCAGCCAGCGCATAGGCATCACATAGCAAAGCAGTTGAAGCCGCCGTCGACCACGGCCACCGTGCCGGTGACGAAACGCGAAGCGTCGCTCATGAGATAGTGAATGGTGCCGCACAGCTCCTCGGGCTCACCCATGCGGCCGAAGGGGGTCTGACGGATGACGTCGCGGCCGCGCTCGGTGAAGCTGCCGTCGGGGTTGGTGAGGAGCGACCGGTTCTGCTCGGTGATGAAGAAGCCGGGGGCGATGGCGTTGACGCGTATGCCCTCGCCGAACTTGCGGGCGCACTCCGTGGCCATATATGCAGTGAAGTTACTGATGCCGGCCTTGGCGGCTGCGTAGCCGCAGACGCGGGTCATGGGGCGGAAAGCGGCCATGGAGGAGAAATTGATGATGGAGCCGCGGCCCTGCTCTACCATGGGCTTGAGGAATACCTGCGTGGGGATGACCGTGCCCGTGAGGTTGAGCGACAGCACTTTCTGGAACTGCTCGGGGTCGAGGTCGAAGAACGTCTGGTCCGGGGCGATGGTGGCACCCTTCTGATTGCCGCCTGCGGCGTTGAGCAGAGTGTCGACACGTCCGTAGCGGGCCACGATGTCGGCGCAGTTGCGCTCCACGAGCTCGCGGTCCATGACGTCGGTACGCATGAACTCGATGCTGCCGGCAGGATTGGCGGCCATGACGTCGTCGACGATGGCACGGCCTACGTCCTCCTTGCGGCCGAGGATTATAACTTTGGCGCCCTCGCAGGCGAGATATTTGGCTATGGCGCGGCCGAGCACGCCTGTGCCGCCGGTTATGACGGTCACATTGTCCCTGATGTCGAAAAGATTCATGATATACAGTGATTTTTTATTGTTTTACGGCGGCCATGATGCCGCCTACCATGCCTAAGGCCAACATGCGGCCGTGGAAGGAGTAACCGGCGTTGTAGCCCATCTTCTCGTCGCCGAGCATCAGCGGGGCGTGATCCACACGCATGGGCACACCGGGGCGCTCTTTCTCGAAGATGCGCACTATCTCTACCAGGCGCGGGTCGAGATGCGACGCCTCGCGGAAGTCGCCGTTGGGCAGCACCTTGCAGATGCGGATGTGGGCGAAGTGGGTGCGCGAGGCATATTTGCGGGCCAGCTCCACCACATCGTTGTGGGCGCCGGCGCTCAGCGAACCGGCGCAGAAGGTGAGGCCGTTGTGAGGATTGTCCACGGCATGGAGGAACCAGTCGATGTCGTCGTCGCAGGTGACGATGCGCGGCAGGCCGAGAATCTGGCGTGGAGGATCGTCGGGATGCACGCACATATTGACATCCCACTCCTCGCACACAGGCATGATGGCCTCGAGGAAGTATTTCATGTTGGCGCGGAGGTCGTCGCGCGTCATGCCGTCGTAGAGCGCGAGGAGTTCGCGGAACTTCTCTACCGGCTTGAGGTCATTTTCGGTAATGTTACCGTTGACAAAGCCTTGTGTCTTGACAATAATATTGTCGACAAGGCGCTTGCGTCCTTCGTCGTCCATGGTCGCAGCCAGAGCGTCCATGCGGGCGAGCGTCTCGTCGTCGTAATCGAGACGGGCGTCCTTGCGGCCCAGAATGTGGCAGTCGAAATAGGCGAATTCAGCTTTGTTGAAGTATAAATTGGACGTACCGTCGGCATTGGGGTACTCCAGTTCGGTACGGGCCCAGTCGAGCACAGGCATGAAGTTATAGCACACCGTGCGGACGCCGGCGCGGCCGAGGTTGGCAAGGCTCTCCTTGTAATTTTCAATAAGGCGGTCGCGTTCGGGCCCCGCATACTTGATGGCCTCGCTCACGGGCAGACTCTCCACCACCGACCAGCGCAGGCCGTGGTCCTCGATGAAATTTTTCATCTTCATTACTTCGTCGAGGCTCCACACTTCTCCGTTGGGAATATGGTGCAGGGCGGTGACAATGCCTTCGACGCCTATCTGGCGCAGCATGTCGAGAGTGATGGGATCGTTGGGTCCGAACCAACGCCAGGTTTTTTCCATTCTGAAGTTTATGGTTTAAGGTCTCGGGTCTAAGGTCTAAGGCTTAGAGAATACCTATATGATGCATTTCTCTAAGCCTTAGACTTTTGACCTTAAACCTTGTTAAACGTACATGTTGACGATGGCTTCGTACAGCTCC
>URSD01000054.1 GCA_900550395.1 uncultured Porphyromonadaceae bacterium
AAACTCAACTTCTCAACTCCAAAAATAGAATTCTTCAAACAAATCGCTAATTTTGCACTTGCCAGTTGAACCTGCGGTCTCGCCCTGATGCCTTTCGGAAAGCAGGTGATGTGAAGTTTTTGCGGTAATGTGACGAAAATTCCGTAATTTTGCATTCTGAAACGCAATAGGTAATGAAGAATATCCGCAATTTCTGCATAATAGCACATATCGACCACGGCAAAAGCACCCTCGCCGACCGTCTGCTCGAATACACCGGCACCGTCACAGGCAAGGACATGGAGGCGCAGGTGCTTGACGACATGGACCTCGAGCGCGAGCGAGGAATCACCATCAAGAGCCACGCCATACAGATGGCCTACAGGCTTGACGGCCAAGACTACACGCTCAACCTTATCGACACTCCGGGACACGTCGACTTCTCCTACGAGGTGTCGCGCAGCATCGCCGCCTGCGAGGGCGCACTGCTCATAGTCGACGCCTCGCAGGGCATACAGGCGCAGACCATCTCCAACCTGTACATGGCTATCGACAACAATCTGGAGATAATACCCGTCATCAACAAGTGCGACCTCGATTCGGCCAACCCCGACGAGGTCGAGGACCAGATAGTGGACCTGCTCGGATGCGACCGAGCCGACATCATCCGCGCCAGCGGCAAGACCGGCATGGGCGTGGACGAGATACTCCGCGCCATCGTGGAGAAGATTCCCGCCCCGCAGGGCGACCCCGACGCTCCGCTTCAGGCCCTTATCTTCGACTCGGTGTTCAACCCGTTCCGCGGCATCATCGCCTACTTCAAGATTGTCAACGGCACCATCCGCACCGGCGACGACGTGAAATTCGTAGCCACCGGCAAGGAATACGACGCCGACGAGATAGGCGTGCTCAAGCTCGATCTCTCGCCCCGGGCCGAGCTCTCGGCCGGCAATGTGGGCTACATCATCTCCGGCATCAAGACCTCCCGCGAGGTGAAGGTGGGCGACACCATCACCCACATGGCACGCCCATGCGACGCGGCCATCGACGGCTTCGAGGAAGTGAAGCCGATGGTCTTCGCCGGCGTGTACCCCATCGAGACGGAAGACTTCGAGAACCTGCGCGCCTCGCTTGAGAAGCTTCAGCTCAACGACGCGTCGCTCACGTTCACGCCCGAGTCGTCGGCGGCGCTCGGATTCGGATTCCGCTGCGGATTCCTCGGCCTGCTCCACATGGAGATCATCCAGGAACGCCTCGGCCGCGAATTCGACATGGACGTCATCACCACCGTGCCGAACGTCTCCTACCGCGTGCACGACAAGAAAGGCAACGTCACGGAGGTGCACAATCCCTCCGGCCTGCCCGAAGCCACGCTCATCGACTTCATCGAGGAGCCCTACATCCGAGCCACCATCATCACCACGGCCGAGTTCATTGGCCCCATCATGACGCTCTGCCTTGGCAAGCGCGGCGAGCTCGTGCGCCAGGAGTACATCAGCGGCAACCGCATGGAGCTGACGTTCGACATGCCTTTGGGCGAGATAGTCATCGACTTCTACGACAAGCTCAAGAGCATCAGCAAGGGCTACGCCTCCTTCGACTACCACATCCAGGACTACCGCGAGAGCCGCCTCGTCAAGCTCGACATCCTGCTCAACGGCGAGAGCGTCGACGCCCTCAGCACCCTCACCCACGCCGACAACGCCCTCACTTTCGGCCGCCGCATGTGCGAGAAGCTCAAGGAGCTGATTCCGCGCCAGCAGTTCGACATCGCCATCCAGGCCGCCATCGGCGCCAAAATCATCGCCCGCGAGACCATCAAGGCCGTGCGCAAGGACGTGACGGCCAAGTGCTACGGCGGCGACATCTCGCGTAAGCGCAAGCTGCTGGAGAAGCAGAAAAAAGGCAAGAAGCGCATGAAGCAGATAGGCTCCGTGGAGGTGCCCCAGAAAGCGTTCCTCGCCGTCCTCAAACTCGACTGACACTCACGCCGTTACGAAGGGTTTCCCTGCGGGGGAGCCCTTCGGCGCACAGTGCATAACAATTCCCGCACTTTGTTTGTTATACAATCGTAACATCACAGTATGACCAAAATGAAAAGTTCAAGACCGAACGCCGACGCCCCCGACTTCGCGGCACATATCTTCTTTGCCGCGCGCCAGGCCATACGGCGTCACGCCTCCGGCGGCAACGTGCTGATAGCAGCCACGGTGCTGGCCCTCGTCATTGCCAATATCCCCGCCATCAACGGCTACTATTTCGAATTCTGGACGCGCGAGGTGCGCCTCCAGCTGGGCGGCTTCAACATATTCAGCCACGACGGCCACCCCATGACGCTGCTTGCGTTCATCAACGACGCCCTGATGGCCGTATTCTTCTTCTCCATAGGTCTGGAAATCAAGCGCGAAGTCCTGGTGGGCGAGCTTGCCTCGTTCAAGCAGGCGCTTCTGCCCATAGTGGCGGCCATAGGCGGCATGATAGTGCCGGTGTGCCTCTTTTACGCCCTCAGCAAGGGCACCGACTTCGCAGGCGGAGCCGCCATACCCATGGCAACCGACATAGCCTTCTCGCTCGGCGTGCTCGCCATGCTCGGTAAGCGCGTGCCAGTGTCGCTGAAGATTTTCCTCACCACGCTGGCCGTTGTCGACGACATCGGCGGTATCATCGTCATAGCCATCTTCTACAGCGACACCATCCAGCTCGACCTTCTCGGCATCGCCGCAGCCCTGTTCATGCTCCTGCTCTTCGGCTCGGCCATGCGCATCAAGAGCAAAATCTTCTACATCGGCATCGGCGGCGTCATCTGGTTCCTGTTTCTCAACAGCGGCATCCATCCCACCATCGCAGGCGTCCTCGTGGCCTTCTGCGTGCCCGCCACGCCGGTCTTCGCGCCCAAGAAATACATAAAGCAGATACGCAACGCCATCTCCCACTTCCGCGGCGAGGACGACGACCTGCTCACCCGCAAAAGCATCCTCAACAAGGAGCAGTTCGACTGGCTCAAGGAGATAGAATCCGCGTCCGATAAGGTAATCTCTCCACTTCAGGACCTCGAGGACTCCCTGCACCACATCGTCAACCTCTTCATCGTTCCGCTGTTCGCGTTCGCCAACGCCGGCATCTTCCTGCTCGACACCGACCCCGCCAGCATCCTCGAGGGCATCTCGCTCGCCGTCATCGTCGGTCTTGTCGCCGGCAAGTTCCTGGGAATATTCACATTCTCATGGCTCACCGTCAAGCTCGGTCTCGCCCCCATGCCCGCCCACAGCAACTGGAAGATGATGGCAAGCATAGCCATGCTCGGCGGCATAGGCTTCACGGTATCGCTCTTCATCGCCACCCTCACCTTCGGCGGCGGTGGCGCCCACGCCCAGGATCTGTTGTCGCACGCCAAGCTCGGCATCGTGTGCGGCTCGCTCCTCGCCGGCCTCCTCGGCTTCATCGCCATGCACTTCACTCTCCCCCGCACCGCCTCCCCCGACGCCCTCCGTCCCGACGACGACTGAGCCGGCGCCATGGCGCATCAGAATTTGAGAAAAGTTAAAATTCAGACCGACAGCACAAAAGTCTGAGAATTTTCGTTATCTTTGCAAATTAAGAAATCGGAACCCTCTCACAAATGATTGACGTCAGGACAGCAGCAAAATATCTGATTCAGCGGTACAAACAGGAATCAGATAGCGCCATGGATGAAATGAAGCTCCACAAACTGCTTTACTTCACCCAGAGAGAAAGCTTTGTCCTGTTGGGAAAGCCTATGTTTCCTGATAAATTTGAAGCATGGAAATATGGGCCGGTCATGCGTTGTCTCAGAAAAGCCCACTGGGAATCTCAGGTTCCATCGGCTTTACCTGCTGACTCGGAGTACATCCCGGTACTTGAAGACACCTTGAAAAGATATGCTGCAATGGATTCCTGGTCGTTAAGCAACATTTCTCACGGCGAAACCAGTTGGCAAAAAGCCAAAGACAAGGAGGTCGGCTCATCTCCGGTTGAAATCGAGACTTCGGATATAGAATATGATGCCAGGGCCATCAAGTACAGGAGATTCATGTGTGCCCGATGAGAATCACTTCGGATCAATTAGCCATTCTGAATTCTTTTCGCGTCACGCGGTTGAAAGAGGACGACTCATTGCTTAGGGTCGTCGGTGCATTTGAGAACCCCCGGAACGAGAACCTGGTTGCGTACCTTACCGGAGATGCATTTGATGACGATAACAGAAATCGGTGTGCCTGCTATGTAATCCGGGATGATGACGGCGAGATTCTTTGTTATTTTTCAATCAAATGCGGACTCCTTTATTCTGAATTCGAGGAACTGAAGAAATTTGAGAAATTCAAGAACCATAAGATAAAACTTATGGAACTTGAACAGAGGAGCGCCGACCCTGAGGTACGGGAGTATATAGAAGACATCAGGAAGAAACTCTTAGAAGCGAAAGACGACATAGAAAGGTTATTGGGCAAATTTGACTCCATGCCTCCCAACAAGCAGGTTGCCAAGTCTTTCCCCTCTGTAGAACTGACCCACTTTTGTGTCAATGAAGCATATCGGGAGAAATGGCAAACGTATGGTTTCTCTGCAAGAAACAGAATCGGTTCCACTATGTTCTGGCATGTGATTGTAGGCATAGTTGAAAAGATAAGAAATCTCACCGGTTGTGAATACCTTTATCTTTTTGCGGCCGACGCGACTCCAGACCGTCACCTGGTGAATCATTACAAAAGCATGATGGGATTTCGCGAGGAAATGACAATGTCTGCCCTTCAGCCGATCTACGACTTCAACTGCGCCTTCCTATGCGCCGGTATCGATTCATTACTATGTGCCAGAGAAGAATTCTATAACGATTTCAACGTCACCGAAGAACTCGTATGACAATTATTTGAATTCCGCCGGCTACAGAAATAGGGAAGCAGTTAGCACCGTCTCCCCCGACACCCTCCGTTCCTACGACTGAAATTATTTATTGCTATCCAGTAAAATACGACCTGCGCTCGTCGCGGATTGTTTTCGTTCTATCGAAAATTATTATTTTACAATAAGGAGCCTAAAAGTTGCGTGGATTTGCTCCCGAATTATGGATAAGCCGAGCGTAGAATCACTTAGCTCGACCCTCTTTAGTTGAGAGAAAATCGGAAGCTTTGTCAATTGATTGTTTGTGATTTTATGATCAGCCAATAGAAAAAATAGAACTGACTTTAATCCTCTTTGCTTTAATATGCCTCAAACCCTAACTCCTCAAGGAGAGAGCGATATGTTTTGCGAAATGAACTGCGTTCATCATTGGTAATCAGACCGAAATTGCGAGTAATATACATTAGGTCATTAAAGAGAGCCATATCTGCGATTGCGCTCTTCATGGCATCTACAGATTTCGTGTAACCACTTACAAGTTTCGCCTTAGTACGAGACTTGAAACGTAAAGCGGCAGCCGGATCAGCCAATGTCTTGCATGAGCTGAAATGAACTATGCGCCCTTCAAAGAAATTTCCGGCCATTTCAGATAGAGTGTCGAGGTCTATGTCGCCATCTTCCAAATGAATAGTCGCTTCTTCGCCATGACAAGCAATATAAATTATCTCATAATTCCGAAAGTCGATCTTTGTCGGTAGGAAATAATCAAGATAATGCTGAAGATCGGCTTTATGAAGTATATGGCGATATATAACTTCGCACTGATGGTATTCCTTAAGCCAGTTGAGTAATGGCTCTGTTTTCAAGTTGAAGCGTTCTTTTTTCTTTCCTGAATTATACAGCCATTCTGCTTCCAAACAAATAATATTATGGGCTTTACGTTTCATTGTTGTGACAGTTGAGAATGACCGCCCTTCTGCGTAACGGTCTGCGTAGCAAAGTTAATAATTCTTTTTCAATGACAAGAAAAATAAACAAAATAATTCAAGACAAAATTCAACAAAATCCTGACGAAAATCCATAGATAAAAAACACTAACAAGTCTTGGCGTATAACATATATTGCCTATTGACGGCCATATTCTCCATGATACGATGAATAGCCGGTATTTTCTAAGCCTTAGACCCGAGACCTTAGACCAAAATCCGGACCAAAAATTAACGATTATTTCGGGCTAATACCGAAATAATCGTTAATTTTGCAGTAGATACAGATTATGGCAGACGTGCTGACACGCATATGGCGATTCTATGCCGACGGCTTCCGGAGGATGACCGTCGGGCGCTCGCTGTGGCTGCTCATAATCGTCAAGCTGGTGATAATCTTCGCCGTAATCAAACTTTTCTTTTTCCCCGACATCCTCTCCACGCGCTACGACAGCGACGCCGGCCGAGCCGATGCCGTGCGCAGCGCTCTGACGGGGCGTAACCAACCATGAACAACAACACACAATCATCACAGTCATGAACGATTTACTCTCAGTTGTGGATTGGTCGCGGGCGCAGTTCGCGCTGACGGCCATGTACCACTGGCTCTTCGTGCCGCTTACCATCGGCCTCTCGGTGATAGTAGGCATCATGGAAACCATCTACTACCGCACCGGCAAGGAGCGCTGGCGCAACATCACCAAGTTCTGGATGACGCTCTTCGGCATCAACTTCGCCATAGGCGTAGCCACGGGCATAATTCTGGAATTTGAGTTCGGCACCAACTGGTCGAACTACAGCTGGTTCGTGGGCGACATCTTCGGCGCGCCCCTGGCTATCGAGGGCTTGCTCGCCTTCTTCATGGAGGCTACGTTCGTGGCCGTGATGTTCTTCGGCTGGAACAAGGTGAGCCGCGGCTTCCATCTTGCGGCCACATGGCTTACGGCTCTGGGCGTGTGCCTGTCGTCGCTGTGGATTCTCGTGGCGAACGCATGGATGCAGAACCCCGTGGGCATGGAATTCGACCCCGAGCAGATGCGCAACGTGATGACCGACTTCACCGCCGTGGCGTTCAACGCCGTGGCTATGAACAAGTTCTTCCACGCCGTATTCTCGGGCTGGGCGCTGGCTGGCGTCTTCGTGGTGGGCGTCAGCAGCTGGCTGCTGTGGCGCCGCAGCAACGTGGCCGCAGCCCGCAGCAGCATGCGCGTGGGCGCATGGTTCGGCCTCGCCGGCATGCTGCTGACATTCATGACCGGCGATGGCTCGGCCGTGCAGGTGGCCCGCGTGCAGCCCATGAAGCTCGCAGCGATGGAAGGCCTCTACGACGGCCACATCGGCCAGGACCTCGTGGGCTTCGGAATTCTCAACGCCTCGAAAAAGCCCGGCGACACGCAGCCGGAGATGCACTTCTCCATCGACATTCCCTACGGCCTGAGCATACTCGCCAACCACGACGCGCACAGCTTCGTGCCCGGCATCAATGACCTCATAGACGGCGTGGCGCTCACTCCGGAAGGCGACACCCTGCGCACCGAGAGCTACGCCGAGCGCATCGCCATAGGACGCCGCGCGCAGCAGGCTCTGCGCGACTACGACGCGGCCCACAAGGCCGGCGACAAGGCCGCTGCCGACGCCGCGCGTGCTGCCGTGGCACGCGATTTCCGCTACTTCGGCTACGGCTATCTCGACAGCCCCGAGGACGCCGTGCCTCCCGTAGCCCTCACTTTCTACGCCTTCCGCGTGATGGTGATTCTCGGCTCGGCCCTGCTGCTCGTGCTCCTGATAATGGCCTATGCGTCGCAGTTCCGTCTCCGCTGGCTCGAGCAGCGCTGGCTCCTGATGCTCGGCATGCTCAGCATCCCGCTGGTGTGGTGCTGCAGCCAGGCCGGATGGGTGGTGGCCGAGGTGGGCCGCCAGCCCTGGACCATACAGGACCTGCTGCCCGTGGGCGCCGCCATCAGCGACATACCCGCCTCTGGCGTACAGACCACATTCTGGCTCTTCGCAGCCGTATTCACCCTGCTGCTCGCAGCTGAGGTAAGCATCATGATACGCTTCCTGCGCCGCAGCGCCAATACAAACATCGAAACGACTTCACTCTGACGGCCATGACTGAACTCCAGACACTTCAAGCCTACTGGTGGCTGCTTATCGCTGTGCTCGGCGCAGCCCTCGTATTCCTGCTTTTCGTCCAGGGCGGCCAGTCGCTGCTGGGCGCGGCGCACAACGACACCGAGCGCCAGCTGATGGTGAACACTCTCGGCCGCAAATGGGAGCTGACATTCACCACTCTCGTGACCTTCGGCGGAGCTTTCTTCGCGTCCTTCCCCCTCTTCTACAGCACAAGCTTCGGAGGCGCCTACTGGCTGTGGATGCTCATACTCGTCAGCTTCGTGGCGCAGGCCGTGAGCTACGAGTACCGCCGCAAACCCGGCAACATCTACGGCCGCAGCGCCTACGACTGGCTGCTGCGCTTCAACGGCCTCTTCGGCTGCGTGCTGCTCGGCGTGGCCGTGGCAATGATGTTCTTCGGCGGAGAGTTCACCGTCACCAAGGCCAACCTGCTCGACCCGGGCGACCCCGTGATCTCGCAGTGGTCCGGCAGCCACGGACTTGAGGCCATAGCATGCTGGCGCAACCTGCTGCTGGGCTTCGCCGTGTTCTTCCTGGCCCGCACGCTCGCCGCCATGTACTTCATCAACAGCATCAGCGGCGACCTCTCCTTCGAGCAGCGCATGCGCAAGGCCACGGCCGTCAACGGTGCCGTCTTCGCCGTCCTCATTGTGGCATTCCTGGCAGTGCTGATGTTCACCACAGGCTACCGCGAGCAACCCGACGGCAGCTTCGTAGCCGAGCCGTACATCTATCTGCACAACCTCCTGGGCATGTGGTGGCTCGCAGCGATGCTGCTCGCCGGCGTAGTGTGCGCCCTCTATGCCATCATCCGCACCGCCGCCGACTCGCACTGGCGCCGCGGCATATGGTACGGAGGCGCCGGCACGGTGCTGGTGGTAATAGTGCTCTTCTGCCTCGCAGGATATGCCGGCACGGCCTACTATCCCTCGCTGACCGACCCGCAGGACTCCCTGTCGATAGCCAACTCGTCGTCGTCGCTCTTCACCCTGCGCGTCATGAGCTACGTATCGGTGCTTGTGCCCTTCGTGCTGGCCTACATAGCCTACGTGTGGCGCAAGATGAACGCCCATCCCCTGACTCCCGCCGAACTCCAGCGCGAGCACCACCAGTACTGATACAGATGGCCGAGTACCTCACCATAGCCGCACCTGCCGAAGCGCAGTACACCGACAAGCGCAGCCGCTTCCTGGCCTTCGCGCTGCCGGTGCGCGACGCTGCCGAGGCGCGCGCCGCCGTAGCCGACCTGCAGCGGCGCTACCACGACGCGCGCCATGTGTGCTGGGCCTACATGCTGGGAAGCGCCCGCACCGACTTCCTGAGCAACGACAACGGCGAGCCGTCCGGTACGGCCGGCAAGCCGATACTCGGCCAGATCAACTCGCTGGGACTCACCGACGTGCTCGTGGCCGTGGTGCGCTACTTCGGCGGCATCAAGCTGGGGACATCGGGCCTGATCGTGGCCTACCGCACGGCAGCCCGGATGGCTCTCGAGGCGGCGCCTGCGGTGGTGCGCCACGACATGGCCCGCATCACCTTCCACTTCCCCTACGCGGCGATGAACGACGCCATGAAGCTGACGCGCGACTTCGACGTCGCCGTCGTCGACCGGAAGTTCGACAACACCTGCCGCATGACCCTCGACATCAATGCCGATGACGCCCCGCGGCTGCGCGCGCGCATCGACAGCATCGACGGCGCCACAATCGCCGACTGAACACATAAAACCAAACATATCATCATAGAGCAAAACAACATGAACAAAACCTTGAACGCTATTCTAATGAGTGTCTCAGCCCTGACGGCCGCCGCACCGGCTGCCGCCGAAGAAGCGCCGTTCATCGACCGCACCGACTTCAAGACAGCCACCGGCGTCTTCGACATCGACGCCCTGGAAGCACTCGGGCGCGTCAGCGACCCTCGCGTCAGCCCCGACGGCAAGACCGTCCTTTTCGGCATCTCCTACGAGAGCCTTGAGCAGAACGCATCGAACAACGACCTCTACACCCTGAGCCTTGACGCCCGCGACGCGCAGCCCGTGCGCATCACCCGCACCCCCAAGAGCGAGTCCGGCGCCGTGTGGATGGCCGACGGCCGCATAGCATTCCTCTATCCCGACGCCGACGGCAAGATGCAGATGTGGACCATGAATGCCGACGGCGCCGACCGCGTGCAGGCCACGACGCACGAAGGCGGCATCAGCGGCTTCCTCCTCTCGCCCGACGAGAAGCACGTAGTGGTAATCGGCAACGTAAAGTACGCGCGCAACGCCGCCGACATATACCCCGACCTGCCCAAAGCCACCGGCCGCGTGGTGGACGACCTCATGTACAAGCACTGGGACGAATGGGTGACGGAAATACCCCACCCCTTCGTCGGCAGCTTCGACGGCACCGCCGTCAAGGACCTGCGCGACATCATGCAGGACGAGCCCTACGAGGCTCCCATGAAGCCCTTCGGCGGCACGGAGAGCTTCGCCTGGCACCCCAACGGCAAGATGCTCGTGTACGTGTCCCGCAAGAAAACGGGCATGGACTACGCCCTCTCCACCAATTCCGACCTGTACCTCTATGACCTCGAGTCCGGCGGCACGCGCAACCTCACAGAGGGCATGATGGGCTACGACACCATGCCGGCATTCTCGCCCGACGGCACTTACCTGGCATGGCTCTCGATGGAGCACGACGGCTACGAGAGCGACCGCAACCGCCTCTTCCTGCTCAACTGCTTCACTGCCGAGAAACAGGACATCACCGCCGAGTGGGACTATACCATCGACGAGTTCGCATGGGCTCCCGACGGGCGCAACATCTTCTTCATAGCGCCCAAGGACGGCGTCGTGCCCGTGTTCAGCATCGACGTAAACAGCCACGCCATCAGCCGGCTCACCGACGTGCGGGCCGACTTCACCTCGCTCGCGCCGGCAGGCAAAGGGCGCCTCGTAACCATGAACCACAGCATGCTGCGACCCAACGAGCTGCAACTGATAACGCTGCGCGGCAAGAAGGCGCCGGAGCTGAAGCCCCTGACCGACGTCAACGGCTACATCTTCGCCCAGGTGGAGATGCCTACCGTGGAAAAACGCCTCGTGCCCACCACCGACGGCAAGCAGATGACAACGTGGGTGGTATATCCCCCGCGCTTCGACGCCACGAAGAAATATCCCGCCATACTCTACTGCCAGGGCGGCCCGCAGCAGGCAGTAAGCCAGTTCTGGAGCTACCGCTGGAACCTGGCGCTGATGGGCGCCAACGGCTACATCGTCATCGCCCCCAACCGCCGCGGTCTGCCCGGCTTCGGCACCGAATGGAACGAGCAGATCTCGAAGGACTATCCCGGCCAGAACATGAAGGACTATCTCTCGGCCGTGGACGACCTCAAGAAAGAGCCATACATAGATGCCGCGCATATCGGCGCCACCGGCGCCAGCTACGGCGGCTTCTCCGTGTACTGGCTCGCCGGCAACCACGATGGCCGCTTCGCCGCCCTGCTGGCCCACGCCGGAATCTTCAACATGGAGGCACAGTATCTCGAGACCGAGGAGATGTGGTTTGCCAACTGGGACATGGGCGGCGCATTCTGGGAGAAGGACAACGCAGCGGCACAGCGCACATTCGCCAACTCTCCGCACCGCTTCGTCGACCGCTGGACCGCCCCGATAATGATCTCGCACGGCGAGTATGACTACCGCATCCTCGCATCGCAGGGCATGGCCGCATTCAATGCCGCCAAGCTCCGCGGCATACCCGCCGAGATGGTGATCTATCCCGACGAGAACCACTGGATTCTGAAGCCTCAGAACGCCGTGATGTGGCAGCGCCTGTTCTTCCGCTGGTTCGACCGCTGGCTGAAGGACGAGAAATAATCGTATCTCCCCCCTCCCGAAATCCCGACAGGCCGACCTGCCGGGATTTTTTTGCATATGTCGCTCCTTTTGACGACCTTTGCGGAAAATCCAATCATTTACAAATATGAGAAACGACATCAACGACATCAATTTCACGCCGAAAATCGCCAAGCTCATTCTATGGAGTGTGGGCGTCCTGATTCTGTTTATCGTAGCCATGGCTTTCATCCGCCCGTGGTACAACGTATGGTCGCAGGAAATGGAGGGTAAAGCCGAATTTGCCAAGGCCGAGCAGAACCGCAAGATCAAGATCGAGGAGGCAAAGGCCAATCTCGAGGCAGAGAAGCTGAATGCGCAGGCCGAGGTGGAGAGAGCGAAAGGCGCCGCGGAGGCTATCCGTATCGAAAACGGCAGCATCACGCCGACCTACATCCAATATCTCTGGGTGCGCCAGCAGTCCGACCTGAGCAACAAGACGGTAATCTACGTACCGACGGAGACGAATCTGCCGATACTGGAATCGACGCGGGCTTTGACGATACCGCAGGAGTAGTGTATAGTTGAGAGTTTATAGGTAAGAGGGGGGCTGCGGGCGGTGCCCGCAGTGGGGAGTTGGTTGCGCTTCGCGCAGTTAGGAGTTGGGAGTGAGGAGTGATGAGTTGCGCTTGTGGCGGCAATCCGGATGATGCAACTCAGGGTGCAACGGTTGTTGAGGAACAGGGCGTAGTGGAGGAGCAGGCGGCTGATGGCGGCGTGCTCGGCGGCTGATACGGTGA
>URSD01000055.1 GCA_900550395.1 uncultured Porphyromonadaceae bacterium
CCAGACCGAAGCAGCCCTCATCCCTGTCAACAGCGGTGGTGCTCTGCTGAACATGAACGGCGAAGTTATCGGTATCAACTCTGCAAAACTTGCTTCCACAGAAGTAGAAGGTATGGGTTATGCAATTTCTATGAACGATGCATATGATACGATTGAAGAGCTGATGAATGAGACGACAAGAACAAAAGTCTCCGATGATGAGAAAGCAAGCCTTGGCATCTCCGGTACCGGTGTAAGTGATGAGGCAGCAGAAGCTTATGGCATTCCGTCCGGTGTCTTTGTGTCACAGGTAACCGAAGGCGGGGCAGCAGAGCAGGCAGGTATCACAGCAAACTCGATCATTACTGCATTTGACGGCAAATCCGTCAGCGATATCAGCGAACTGAAAAGTCGTCTGGAATACTATAAAGCAGGCGAAGAAGTAGAAGTAACCTTACAGGTACCGGATGGCAATGGTTATACGGAAAAAACCGTTACCGTCACCCTCGGAAAAGCGGACAGCAGCACAAGCGGAAGCAGCCTGCAGTCCGGCAGCGACGAAAGTCAGGATCAGAACCAGGGACAGGATCCGTATAATTACGGCGGTTCCGATGACAATTCCGGAAACTATTTCCGTTTCTCAAACAGCCAGAAAAGCTTTTGAACAGAAAAAATATCTTAAAAATTTCCATACAGCCAAATTACAGATACAAAGTTTGCCCCTGACATTTTATAACGACCCTTTACAGTACGGCTTTTCAAATGCTATACTGTAGAGGGTTTTTTGACGAAAAGAAACATAGATGAGGAGTATACTTATGAAGAAAAGATTTGCGATCATTCTGACAGCGGCAGCTCTTTCCATGACCGGATGCAGTCTGCTTGGGCAGGATACTTACTATATAGATCAGGGAATGGAACAGATAAACAGCGGCAATTATGAGGAGGCACTGACCAGCTTTTCTTCCGCAGAGCAGGAAGGGAAGCATCTCGTGGAGAGTTACCGCGGCAGCGGCATGGCGTATATGGCACTTGGAGAATACGACAAGGCGGTAGAGGCATTTGACCGTGCAGTGGATCTGACAAAAGAGAAGCAGAAAGATGTGAGGAAAGATATTCTGATGTACAAGGCAACGGCACTGTATCAGTCCGGCGATTACGAGGGGGCGGCCAAAGTCTGCGATACGATCCAGACTTTCGGGGACAGTGCAGATGCTTATTATCTTCAGGGACTGTGCTATATGGAGCTGGATGAGAAGGATAAAGCAGGTGTGGACTTTACGACTGCGGTCAAATTATCTCCGCAGGACTACGATCTGCTTCTGAATATTTATGAATGTTATGATGACAAGAATCTTTCCGCAGAGGGGGATGCTTATCTTCAGCAGGCTCTGGCGATCAACAGCGATGATTCTGAAGATAATTACCAGAAAGCGAGAATTTATTATTTTCTTGGCGATTATGACGATGCAAAGACAGAGCTGAATAATATGGCAGACAGCATGGATGAGCGTTCGACCATGCTTCTGTGCAGAACTTATATGAAGCAGGATGACACCGCACACGCAAGGCAGCTTTATCAGCAGTACATGGACAAATACGGTGAGACACCGGAGGCATACAATGGCATGGTACTGTGTGATATTGCGGATGAAAATTATGACAGTGCCTTGGAAAACATCACAAAAGGCCTGGCACTTTCAAACGACAAAGGAAAACAGGATCTGTATTTTAACGAGATTGATGTCAATGAAAAGACGCTGGATTTTTCTTTTTAAACACATCAACACATTTCAATCTGATGAGAAAAAACATTATCATCGCAGGAGGCCTGGCTGTGGCCTTCTTCGGAGCATGCCAACTGTTTACATCGTGCGGTTACGACGATGACAAACTCTGGGAAAACGTCGACAACCTCGGCCAACGCGTTGCAAAGCTGGAGGAACAGATGGCCGACGCCAACAATGACCTAAAGGCCCTGCACACCATCATCGACGCCCTAAGCAATCAGGTGACAATCACATCAGTCACCCCGACGGCCAACGGTTACGAAATCATCTTCTCCGACGGCCGCAAAGCCACCATATCAAACGGCACAGACGGCACGAGCGCGCCTCTGGTGAGCGTGCGTCAGGACGAAGACGGCAACTATTACTGGACTCTCGGCGGAGAATGGCTCATAGTGGACGGCCACAAAGTACGCGCCAACGGCATCGACGGCGAAGACGGCAAGGACGGCGGCGCGCCGGGCATAGCTCCCCAGCTGCGCATCAGCACCGCGACAGGCGAATGGGAAATATCGACCGACGGCGGCAAGACATGGACATCGACAGGCGTAAAGGCGCAGGGCAGCGACGGCGACAGCCTCTTCAGCGCCATTGACGCCTCCGACCCGGCCTATGTGCTGTTCACCCTCGCCGACGGCACTCAGTTCCGACTGGCCCGCTACGACGCCTCCGCGCCCCGCTTTGAAGTACAGGGATGCGACGGCTTGCAGGAGATACTTGCCGGAAAGGAGCGCACGTACGACGTCACGGCTGAAAATGTCGCCGACTACACCATAGCCAAGCCCGACGGATGGCGCGTGGCCTACGCCGACGGAAAGCTGACAGTAACGGCTCCCACCGCGGCAAACGCCTTCGCCGAGACCGAAGGCACCGTAGCCGTCACCGCCGTATCGGCATCCGGACGCAGCCTCATTGTGAAAATACACGTCAAGGCAGTGCCTTACCTGCTGCGCGTGCTCACCTTCGAGGACGCCGACGCCCGCTTCGACACCTTCACGCTCGACTACTGCGGCAAGACGATAAGGACCTGGAGCGACCTCATAGACGACAAACAGTACGGAGGCCAGATGCTCTACGGCAGCGGTTACGGAATGGACGAGCCTTACTGGTGGTACGACCAGAACAACACGGAGCTGATGCACGTGATGCCCGAGGCATACGGCAGTTACTGCTTCTGGGGAGGAGGGCACGCCGTATCGAACTACAAGGACACGGACCTGAGCCACGGCGACTTCATGCACCAGCTGTCGGTCTACAGCGCCACGGGCGGCCATAACGGCTCGGCACAGTTCGTCATGCACTTCGGATATGCCGACGACTCGCAGTACCATTCGGACGCCATCCTGCCTGCCCTGCAGTTCGGAGACGGCAAGGCGCGCGTCATCGACCACATGTACGTGATGTGGAGCACCTACCTTGCCAACTGCCTCCTCAACGGCAACGGACTCACGACACCCCTCGGCCCCGAAAACTATGTCAAACTTGTAGCCGCGGGCTACGACGCTCAGGACAATCTGACGGGCAAAGTGGAACTTTTCATCGCCGGCAAGAACGGCAACATCACCGACTGGACCAAGTGGGACCTGTCGCCTCTGGGCGCGGTGGCCAAGGTGCAGTTCAACGTGGCGGGCGACACGGACAACGGCTACGGGTTCAGCCAGCCCGCATATTTCGCATACGACGACGTAGCCGTAAGATTTGAAGAATGAAGCAATTACCCTTAATACCCCTCGGGCTGCTGTTGCTGGCCGCAGCCACCGGCGCCTGCAACAAGGACGGCGTCATAGACGCCCCGGAGCCGGATCCCGGAACCGACAGCCCCGTGCGGCCTCCTTCGGCATCCGGCTCGGCGCGCAGCACGCGCGTCTTCGAGTGGATGCCGGCCCCCGGCCAGTTCATCAATGAGCCGAGCGCGGGTGCCATCACCACGATGGAACAGGCCTGCGACCGGGCTCAGCAACGGCTCGACGCCGGACAGTACGTCTCGCTCGGCGCGTTCGGCGGCTACATCGTCGTGGGCTTCGACCACAGCATCACGGCCGGCGCCTCGGGCTACGACTTCGCTATCGGCGGCAATGCGTTTTTCAACGCAGGCACAGGCGAAGGCGGCAGCAACGAGCCCGGCATAGTCTACGTGATGCAGGACAGCAACGGCAACGGACTCCCCGACGACACATGGTACGAACTGAGGGGCAGCGAGACAGGCACCCCAGCCTGCCTCCGCGATTACGCCGTCACCTACTACCGGCCCAAGACGGCAGGCAGCGACATACGCTGGACCGACAGCGAGGGCCGGGAGGGCACCGTGGACTATCTCAAGGCCTTCCATCCACAGGACAGCTACTATCCGGCGTGGATTGACCTTGAGTCGTACACTCTGCGCGGCACACGCCTTGAAGCACGCACCACGCAGGACCCCAACACCGGTCTCTGGGACAACAGCGCCTTCGGATTCGGCTACGCCGACAACATGGGCGACGACGTGCTGCCCGGCGACCCCATGCGCAACGGCTTCCGCATCTCCGACGCCATGCTGCCCGACGGCAGTCCGGCCGGACTGAAGCATATCGACTTCGTCAAGGTACAGACCGGCGTCAACTCCAAGGCCGGATGGCTCGGCGAAGTATCCACCGAAGTGTTTTTCTTTGAGGACCTTCATCTGAAAAAATAGATTCTTTTCTGTCGATCCCCGGCGTACGGGAACCAAAGTTTCCGCCGTCGGGGATTATTTGCTAACTTTGCACGAAAAACGAATATGCGCAACAGTTTCCATAGCCTCCTTGCCGTCGTCATGGTCGTAACAGCCATGATGACTGCCGCATGCATGCGGTGGGATTACGGCCGGGAGGACGAGGAATTCAATACATCCGGAGGCGGACTGTTCGTCGTCTGCGAAGGCAATTTCCAGTACGGCAACGCTTCCCTGTCGTATTACGACCCGACTACCGACCATGTGGAGAACGAGGTGTTCCAGCGGGCCAACGGCATGCGCCTCGGCGATGTGGCCCAGTCGATGACAATATACGGCGGCAGGGGATGGATAGTAGTAAACAACAGCCATGTGGTTTTCGCCATAGACCCGCGCACCTTCCGGGAGACGGGGCGCATCGAGAACCTCACCTCGCCGCGCTACATCCACTTCCTGAGCGAGGATAAAGCCTACGTGACGCAGCTCTGGGACAACCGCATATTCATTGTCAACCCGAAGACCTACAGCGTCACCGGATACATAGAAGTACCGGGGATGGAGATGGGGACAGGCTCCACCGAGCAGATGGTACAGAAGGGACGCTACGTATACTGCAACTGCTGGAGCTACCAGAACAGCATCATAAAAATAGACACCGAGACTGACCGCGTGGTCGACCGCCTGGAGGTGGGCATCCAGCCCACATCGCTCGTACTCGACCGCAACGGCAACCTATGGACCGGTACGGACGGCGGCTACGAAGGCTCGCCCTACGGCTACGAGGCACCCGGACTGTTCTGCATCTCCACAGAATCGTTCTCCGTCGTGCGGGAGTTCCGTCTGCGTCTCGGCGACTCGCTGAGCGAGCTTCAACTCAACGGCACACACGACAAGCTGTACTGGATCAACGACGACATCTGGGAGATGGACGTCGACTCCCGGCGCCTGCCGGCCCGGCCGGTGATAGAAAGCCGCGGCACAAAATACTACGGACTTACGGTCAGCCCCGCCGACGGCGACATCTACGTGGCCGACGCCATAGACTACCAGCAGCAGGGCATCATCTACCGGTACAGCGGCGACGGCAGACTCAAGGCGCAGTTCTACGTGGGCATAATTCCGGGCGCATATTGCTGGTACAGGCCATGAACACTACCCTTACACATATATCGCGTATCTCGCGCGCGGCGCGGCTGCTGACGTTGCTGCCGGCGGCGTTCTGCACCCCGGCCGCCGCTACGGCGCAGGAGGCTCCCGCCCCGGAAGAACTTGCCAATATAGACGTGTGGGCACGACGCCCGATGAAAGAGATAGGCGTGCAGCAGACGGCGATAGACTCGGCAGCACTGCGCGATAACGTGGCCCTCTCGATGGCCGACATACTCACCTACAACAGCTCGGTGTTCGTCAAGAGCTACGGGCGCGCCACGCTCTCGACCGTAGCCTTCCGCGGCACATCGCCGAGCCACACGCAGGTGACATGGAACGGCATGCGCATCAACAACCCGATGCTGGGCATGACCGACTTCTCCACCATCCCCTCCTTCTTCATCGACAAGGCGTCGCTGCTGCACGGCAGCTCCAGCGTCAACGAGACCGGAGGCGGCCTCGGCGGCCTGGTGCGCCTCTCCACGACACCGCGCGTGCCGGATGGCGCGCATGCGCAGTACGTGCAGGGTGTGGGGTCGTTCAGCACGTTCGACGAATTCGCCCGCTTCAGCTACGGCGGCGAGCACTGGAGCAGCTCCACGCGCGTGGTATACTCCTCGTCGCCCAACGACTACAAGTACATCAACCACGACAAGAAGGTCAACATCTACGACGACGACCACAACATCATCGGCAGCTACCACCCAGTGGAGCGCAACCGCAGCGGCGCCTTCCACGACCTGCACGCCCTCCAGGAGATATACTACGACACGAAGAAAGGCTCGCGCTTCGGCCTGAACATATGGTACATCCACAGCAACCGCGAGCTGCCGATGCTCACCACCGACTACGGCGAGGAGAGCCAGTTCGAGAACCGCCAGCGCGAGCGCACCCTGCGCACCGTGGCGAGCTGGGACCTGCTGCGCGACCGCTGGCGCCTGACGGCCCGCGGCGGCTACATCCACACCCGGATGGCCTACGACTACCGGCGCGAGGTGGCGCCGGACCACTGGGCGTCGATGACCCGTTCGCGCTCGCGCGTCAACACCTTCTACGGGCAGGTGGACGGCGACTGGAACCCGTCGCGCCGCTGGTTCTTCACCGCCGGCGTGTCGGCCCACCAGCATTTCGTGCGCTCCGAGGACAAGAACATAATACTCCAGGACGGCGGCCGTGCCATCGTGGGCTACGACAAGGGCCGCATAGAGCTGAGCGCATCGGCGTCGGCAAAGTGGCAGCCCGTGGAGCCCGTGGGCATCTCGCTGATGCTGCGGCAGGAGATGTTCGGTACCCGCTGGGCGCCCGTCATTCCCGCGCTGTTCGTGGACGGTCTGCTGTGGCGGCGCCACAACGTGATGCTGAAGGCATCGGTGTCGCGCAACCACAAGTTTCCGACGCTGAACGACCTGTACTTTCTGCCCGGCGGCAACCCGAACCTGCGCAGCGAGAAAGGCTGGAGCTATGACGCCGGGACATCGTTCTCCACGCGAGTGAGCCGTTCGGGCAAAGTTGGTCTCGGGGGCAGCCTTACGTGGTTCGACTCGCGCATCGACGACTGGATAATCTGGCTCCCCACCCCCAAAGGCTTCTTCTCGCCCCGCAACGTCAAGAAAGTGCATGCCTATGGCATCGAGGCCAAGGCCAACGTGACGGCCGAGCCTTTCAGCGGCTGGCTGCTCGACGTACACGGCTCCTACTCCTGGACTCCCTCGGTGAACCGCGGCGAACCCATGTCGCCCGCCGACCAGTCTGTCGGCAAGCAGCTGCCCTACGTGCCGCGCCATTCGGCATCCCTCAGCGGCCGTCTGTCGTGGCGCCGCTGGAGTTTCCTCTACAAGTGGGCCTACTACTCGGAGCGATTCACGATGTCGAGCAACGATTACAGCATCAGCGGCCACCTGCCGCCATACTTCATGAGCAACGTAACGCTTGAGAAAAGTCTGCGTATCAATCCCGTAGACCTCCAGCTGAAACTCGCCGTGAACAATCTATTCGACGAGGACTACCTCTCCGTGCTGTCGCGTCCCATGCCGGGCATCAACTTCGAGTTCTTCCTCGGCATCTCGTTCTGAAAGAGGGAATTATTAGATCAACACACCTTTATGTCCGGCCGACTCCTGATGTTCGTCCCAGATAAGTGTGGCAAGATATTTGTCGCTGCGGCATTGCAAATCGGCGACACCATCTTCTATTAATTCCGACGTATCGGACTGATAATACAAATCCGCCGCTTCCTGAAGGGTTATTCCGAACAGGTCGCACAAGCTCTTTATAATATTTGCGCTCTTATTAGCTTGAAAATATAGCTTGCTCTCTTCAGTCATAGTTTTATACTTTCAATATGCCTCAAACATTCATCAAGCATCCTCTGCGAGCGTATACAATACTGAATATTAGGCTTTTCATATTTTAGCAGTCCCAAGGCCTCGTTTTCCGACAATTCACCCTCAAAATATCGGTCAAGAGTCTCGACAACTTTATCGTTGGCAATTCCACCTATTATAAGATCGAAATCAGTATCGTCCTTACCTGCCCGGCAATTGGCAACAAAACAGAGCCAATCCCTGTCATAATTGTCGAATTTCAGGATTTTCCATTCCGACGGTTCAAATTCAAACTCATAAGCGTTAAGCCAGGCATCTTTTTGCCGTCGCAAAAACCGCTGGGCATACTTGACAGCCTGATTGTGGATTGAAGTCAGGTAAAATCCTTTGCCGAAGTCAAGAAAGTCACGCGAATGGATTGTATCAGGCTTCGACACCGATACATCGGAAGAATGATACAATTTCATTTCGGCAGAGCTCCTTTCTCTTTCATATAGTCAATGAGGTCTTCCATGAGATAGCGGGACCCGAAAGTGTGCAACACATCATAGGACGGCACGATATAGTCATAGAGTATCCCCGACTGTTTTAAGCGTCGGTATACCTCGCGCTGACTCATTTTAAGAGTATGCGCAAGCTTACTTATGCAATATGCCACGAATTCGAGAGTCTTTGTATCCATATGTGTCACATAAATTGTCCAGGCCGCAAAAAACGATGTACATCTGCAAAATTAATAAATTTTCCAAATTATCAATTATTGAGATGAGTTTTTCCGGAAAAAAATAATAATACGATAATTACCGACTTCGACCCGATATTTAATAAACAATGCGGATTATTTTACATATATGTATAACTTTTTTGTAAATTTGCGGTGTAATTATTCTTCGGTCAGCCGATAATCACCGTCTCATAATGATATATCAAAGCTTATAATTCGTGAGTATTATGAAGATAAGCAATCGCGTTAAACGGAATATTTCTTTCACCTTGTTTGTGGTGGGCTTGTTCTGTATGGGAGCACGCTCGGTCGATGTATTGCAAAACCCGACTTCCATTATGGCATGGTTTGAGTTTGCAGGCATTACATTTCTGACATGGTGCATCTGCTTTGACAACTTCCTCATTTATCGCAGACGAGTTAAAAACGGCATCCTATTTGGCTCTAAGTAAAAACAGTCTTTCCTATGAAGCAAAATAATAACTGCGGGAGAGGACTTCGTTATTGTATGTTCATCCCCTTGGCTTTTATGATTGCATCCATTATTTCCTGTTGCTTCTCCTATTCTGACGCCAGACAAAGCATCGCCAATGACCTTAACGATGCGATGTTTGCGTTAGCTAATGAGAACAGCGAGCTGTGGACACGACCCGACACCGTTGCAGCCATACGCCAAATGTACGAGACCACACATAAGCCACTGATTTATCAGGCATCCGATGTCAATTTCAGGAACATCTCTCTGAAAGAGAATGCTTTCTTCACACTCGCATTGGTTGACGGAAAGAATACTTCGCCTAAAATCCAGAGTAACAAAATAGCATCGGATTCCATTATGCTTGTACCGGAACGGGCTGCGGATGGTATGGCAATACAGGTTCAGGGATTTGCCGACTGCTCCATGGCATCCATATTCATTGCCTCCGACCAGACATTGCCTGGGATTTTGTTCTCACTTTCAATTCTTTCAATGGCAGGTATGTTTATCCGGAAAAGAAAGGAGACGGAGATGTCAGAAACCGAACTTATTGTCCTGCCCGCGTCTCCGTCGCTTGCCGGCATCAAACTCACACCTATGCAACGCCGCTTCGCCCAGATGCTTCTTGATGCACCCGACAGGAAAGTTGATAAAAGGATTTTGTGCGAGGCGCTTTGGGATAATAAAAGTAATGCGGAGGAATCTCTTTATACCCTTGTCAGGCGCACAAAGAAAGCTCTTGCCGAGGCCAATATGGAGATTGTTTGCAACAGAGGCGACTCATACGAGCTCAGGATAAAGAGCTGACATACAGCATTGTCAGAATTTGTCAGATAAAAGTCAGACAAATTATTAAGCCCCAACGCACCATTTTTACTTGCTTTGCGGAAAAATTCGCAGAGCATGAAAACAAAAATTCCAATGTCAATTCTGGCCGTCTTTCTTATAGCAGGAAACGGTCATGCACAGAATCAGGAAGCAACAGACAGCCTGACACACGAACTGCAAGAGATTGTCGTTACCGCCAAACAGCCGGCGACAAAGTTGGTAGGTTCAACCCTCGTTTCTACAATACCCGGCACCAATCTTGCCGACCTCGGCACTGCTCTCGATGTGCTTGCGCAGTTGCCGATGATTAAGGTTGAGGACAACACCGTCAGTGTCATAGGTAAGAATAATATAGAAATATACATAGACGGGCGCCCAATGCGCGACGAGCAGGAGCTACGACAGCTGCTTTCTTCAAATATGAAGAAGGTGGAATTGCTCATGGCTCCCGGAGCCGTTTACGCCAGTACTACCGGGGCGGTGTTAAAAATCACGACACGGCGTAATTTCGTGAAGGGGCTGTCGCTTACCGACCGGTTTCTACTTGAACGCCGACGCAAATGGTCGGTTTTGGATTACCTCGCCCTAAGCTATCGTGTCGGCGACTGGGAGTTCTTTGCCAACGGTACGATAAATCGCTATAACTCACTCACAAAGGGAGTAACGACCAATACACTCGACTACGATGGCAGGAAAACGACAGTTGGCAGTTCTCAGCATATTTCACGCCCGACTACAACAGGTGTTGTAAAGGCAGGATTCAACTATGCCAATGGTCCACAATCGTTTGGAGCATACTACCGATACAATCCAGAACGCGGTGACTTCAAAAACACCGGAAGCGAATGGCTCAACGATGACCCGGCAATCAGCAGCAATATAGACAAGCACACCCGGGCGCACAGCCACCTGGCTTCCCTATATTATGAAAACACTTTTGCCGAAAAATATCTTCTTCACTTTGACGGCGACTTTCGCCGGTCATATGAAAACAATTCTGTAGCAACCACTTATCCCGCATCGTCTAATTCGGCAGTGAACTCTACAGATGAACGGACTTCAACCCTTTGGGCGGGGAAGTTATATCTTAATTTTCCTCTTTGGAATGGTGACTTCACAGTCGGAACACAGGACAGCTATACGCACACTTCTCTTGATTACCGTATGCTGAATACCTCAGTCAGTGAATATATTCCGTCTTCACTGACTGATGCACGGCAGACTTCCGCCGCTTTGTTCGCTTCATGGTCGCGTATGTTCGGCAAATTCTCCCTTTCGGCGGGGGCAAGATATGAATATGTCGATTATGACTTTAAGGTTAACGGGATACGCGACAAAGATGTCAGTCGCTGCGACCATCTGCTGACGCCTGACATATCGCTCGGATACTCTTTTAACGAAGACTCGCAGATAAGCCTCAGTTATAAAATGGCGACAGTCAAACCTCCATATTCACAACTCACCGGCTCGCTGAATTATGTTGGCTTGCACCAAATCGAGGGAGGCAATCCGACATTGCATGACGAGCGAATGCACGACATTCAGCTGTTCGGAATGTGGAAAGGCTTCATGCTTCAGATGGATTACACCCGGTCGTTCGACACATATGCTTTTGTCAAACAGATATATCCCGCCGATAATCTCCAGTTGCTCATGCATCCGGTCAATATCGACGTATCTGCACTGAGTCTTTATCTCGTCTGGAGTCAGCCGGTACGCCGATGGACTCCGAATGTTACGGCCGGTATGTATAGGCAATGGTTACAGCTTGACGGCAACCGATATGACAGGCCTATGTTCTCTTATTACTTCGACAATACATTCTCCTTACCTCACGGATGGCTGCTTACGGCCAACATCAGCGGCAGCTCGCAGGGA
>URSD01000056.1 GCA_900550395.1 uncultured Porphyromonadaceae bacterium
ATGGGGTCAAAAATCAATTGTTTTCAGGGGTCAATCGCGCTTTGCCGCAGAGGGTCAATCACACTTGGCTTTTCCAGCAAGTCCGACTATTCCGATTCCTCGATGTCGCTCAACACCGGCGGCGCAAAGCTGTTCAATGACGTGATGAAGGAACTCGGTCTGCTCACGCCGCCTCAACGTCATCAGTACGAGCAGGGCGGCAACAGCCTCGGTGCAATCAATGTCCGCACGGCCATCGACGGTATGCCTATCGACATCTTCTGCGCAGAGACAGCGGACGGCGAGAATGTCTATTACGGTCAGTACAATTTCAACAACGAGAAGTCCAAGAGTGGCCCGGTGTTCGGCATGGAGGGTGTTGAAGGCTACACCGCCGAGTGTCCTATCGCACTTGAGATGCTCAACAACACCTCTCCCATCTGCCTTTTCCAATCCACGAGCGACAGCGACTTCGCCGCCAAGTTCGATGCCGGAGCCGAGGTCAACTATGGCATCGACGCGTCCGGGAAAAAGCAGAGTGACGGCGATGTGAAATGGGCAGGGCTGTCAACGGCGCAGCAGGACGCACTCAAGCGACTCTATTCATGGATTCGCTCCTGTGTTCCCTCCGGCGCAAACGCTAACGACCTCTCCACATTCAAGAGCGACAAGTTCAAGAACGAAATAGACCAATATTTCGACAAAGACTTCATCTTGACCTACTACATATTCACCGATTACTTCCTGAGCGTCGACCAAAGAGCCAAGAACATGATGCTCCGCACATGGGATGGCAAGATATGGTTCATCACCTATTATGACGGCGATACTCAGCTCGGTAAGCGAAACGACTGCTTCCTCGTGTACCTTTACACAACCGACCGCGACACTTGGGATGCCGAGGCGAGCAAATACGCTTTCGAGGGACACGACTCATGGCTGTGGAACCTATGCCTTGCCAACCTTGGGGATGACCTCAAGCGGTGTGCGGCAAACTTCCGAGCCGTGATGACCAATGAAAGAGTGCTCGCCATGCTGAACGACGAGCAGAGCGGCAATTGGTGCGACCGAGCCTTCAACAAGTCCGGCTATCTGAAATATATCGCCCCGGCGGTCAAGACGATGTATGGCAAGAAGTGGCCGTTCATCTTTGCATTGCAGGGCAACAACATGAGCCACCGCACATTCCTGTTCACCAACCGTGCAGCCCTGCTCGATGCCAAGTACGGCACGAGCAACTTCACCTCCGACAACATAGACCTCTACATGGCAAGGAGCGCATCGGACACAGCCGACACACTCCGCATCACAGCCAATGAGACCTATGCCTTCGGCTATGGCACCAACAACAGCCCCAACATCGCCAACACGGGCATTGTGGACGGTGGTGCGGTCGCAAGCCTTGACATCACGGGCTCCTACACCGTCAATGACCCTCTGCGAGTGTATGGAGCAAGCCGAATGAAAGTGCTCGACATGACAGGTGCGTCCGACCACCTCAAGAACGCCCTCGACCTCGGCAAGTGTTCCGTCCTCCGTGAGCTCAACCTACAGGCGGCTACAGGCGGCGGTTCAACGGGCTGGTGGCTTGCCATCGACAACTGCCGACAGCTCCGCAAGGTCAATCTGCGCAACCAAGCACAGGCCAAGACCGGCGGCAGTACGAGCACCGCACTCGACCTCACGAATCAGACAAAACTTGAGGAACTCGATGCGCGAGGCACAAAGGTGCAGAGCGTCGTCTTTGCCAAAGGTGCGCCTGTCACGGTTGCCCGGATGCCGTCAACCATCACTACCCTGCGGCTTGAGTATCTGAGCAAGCTCACTTCCTCCGGGCTCACGCTTGAAAGTTACGGCAATGTCCGCACATTCATATTCGACAACTGTCCCGGCATCAATTGGGAGACATTGCTTTCGAGATGTCCCAATGTCGACCGGCTCCGAGTCACCGGCATTGACCGTGAGGATGACGGCACATGGCTCAACAAGTTTATGGCTATGGGTGGTGTCGATGCCTCCGGCAACGCCACCGACACCTGTGCGCTCGTCGGCACCGTGCGTCTCACACGATACATCGATGATGCGCAGTATCAGCGTATGTGCGCCCACTTCCCGGAACTGAACATAGTGCAGCCCGAATACACGATGATTCGCCTTGACAACATCTCGGACGATATGAGCGTGTCGAACCTCGACAACGGCACAGGCTATCAGTTCGGCAACGATTACGTTATGAGCGGACACCTTGCAGCCATCTTCGCCAAACGCCACCGTGTTCTCGCCAAGGTAACCCGAAAGTCGACAACCAAGACCATCCGCATGGCCAACACCGATGTCACGGTCAATAATCCGGATGGTCAGATGACCTACTTCCCCCTGCATGACGCAAACTCCAACTACTATGCCGATGCGGAGGACATCGCCAACTGCACCCCGGCCAAGCTCGACGGCAGCGAAGGTGACCTCATGATGTATGAGCCGGGAATGTGGAAGAAGGGTGTCAATGACTACCTCAACAATGCCACATACTCGTGTTACAGTTCCAACGACAGGAACCATCGCCCGGCTATACCGGTGGCTGACATTCTTACCCTCGATGACATCAAGGCGAAGGGCGGAGTCATAGCCGGACGCAAGATAGTGGGCAAAGATACCCTTGCGGCATCATATTCGACCGACAGCACATATTCCGTGTGTCAGATCGATGTGTCAAAGCACAAGAGGGTGCGATTCCCAAGCGTCCCCGGCACAAGCCTTGTCGGTGCCGTGTTCTGCGATGCCTCCGGCAACGTGCTTGAGAACGTGGTGGTGCCGACACTCGCCAACAAGTTCGAGGCCGGAATGTACCTCATCAAAGACGTGCCGACGGGTGCCGTAACCCTCAACTTCTCAATCCTCAATACAGCAGAGTTTGACATGGTAGTCCTGTCCAACTCATCAAAGATTGAGGATATGGAGCCGGAATGGTACTATGACGAGGAACACCTTTGCGCAGTTGTCGAGACTGTCATCGTGGGCGAGAAGTTCCGCTCATGTATTACAGGCGGCAGTTCCATCGCAAGCATGACGTGGACAGACTTCCACTACTACAGCCAACAGCGAGGTATGCAGCAGATAGACGCAATGATGCACTCGCGTATTGCCAATCTCGCATACGCTTTCTATGGCCGCAGGGACATGCAGGAACAGTGCGGTGCCGGTTCTCACAGCAATGCCCGTAACATAGGAGCCAACACGATGCTCCGAGGTATGACCGACACCGTCGGCTATGAATATGCCAAGGCAATCAATCCCAATGTGACAAACAGCCTTATCGAGAATCTCGTCCATCAGTATGCGTGGTTTGTGGATACCGACTCATTCGGCACCAAAACGGTGACGCAGGTAGACAATATATGCTGCCTTGGCTATGTCAATATTTACGGCCACAAGTATGAAATGATGGACTGTGTTGATGTTCCCAACGACAACGGCAATGTCGGCAAATGGAGAATTTTCATGCCGGACGGAACTGTTCGCTATGTCAAAGGCTCGACCAATTCCGGCTATTGGATTACCGGGGTGGCGCACGGACTCCACATGGACATGACTCCGGTCGGAAATTTCAACGGGAGCTCCTCGACATATTTCACCGACATCTACTATTATTCCGGCGCAATAGGCCGTGTGGTCTATCGCGGCAGCAGCGGCGCGAGTGCGAGTGGCGGCGTGTCGTGCGCGAATGCGCATTACGATGCATCGAATGCGGGCGCGCATGTCGGGTCGCGTCTGGCCTTCCGCGGACTTCTCGTCAAAGCGCAAAGCGTCGCAGCGTATAAAGCGTTGAGCGAGGTAGCATAAGCGAAAGCGGAAAAGCGGTCGCGAAGCGACCCAAAGCGTAAAGCGATAAAGCGAAAAAAGAATGGCCTTCGGACAGTGTTCGGAGGCCATTCAAATACTGAGCCGGGAGGCTGTGAGATCCCGGCGAAGCCGGGTCGAATTTTTTTTGAAAAAGGGGTGTTCGGGGAAGCGCGTCAGAGGTACGCTTCGTTTTGAGCCTGGGAATCGTTTCGTTTTATTTTTGGCACGTTTCGTTCTGAGAACGTCGCACGTTTCGTTTTGCGGATTATACAAATTCAAGATGGAGATCGGAAGCGTATTGGATTTTCATCGCCTAAAGTGATTTAGAATCTCGATTATATAGTCAACACGGTCATAATCGCCATAAGGAAGCATACATTCTATCTCCTCGCGGCAATTCTGACGGGCAAGCATCTCAGAAGCCCAGAAAGAAATATATTCTATAAGGGCTGCATTGTTTTCATTGTCAAATAGCGATGTGATGTCCTGACGATTGTTGAGTACATATATAAAATCCTCGAAGTCATGTGATAATCTCAGATCATCACGTCCACGATCTCTTATCGCCTCTATCTTTGTGGCGAGATAATATAACGGAGGCAAAATATAGACCGCAGTGCCGTCAGGTAATTCATATATTTCCCTATGTTGAAAGCCGGGGCGATACCATTGATTGGTGAATCCGAGAATATTGTCCCCGTCCGGCATTATGTCCACAGTCTCGCCGTTATATTTCCATCGGCAAATCACGCCGGATTCTATGTCGTTCACAAATCCATGCCGGCGCAACAAATCTTCAAATTCTTGCAAACTGCCGTAGGTCGCCAGTTCTATCACACAGTCCACATCCATTGTCGGACGTATGTCTGTCGCTGCCGGATCGTCGGCATACAGTTCGGCAACAGAGCCGCCGACAAAGACGACATCACGACACAGATCTCCCAGCCCTGCGGCTATGATTTTAAGCCGGTTTATATTACTTGACATCATAGGTGGAAAGTATTGAGTCCAGTTCCACTTTGGCGAGTTCCACTTCTCTTGCCCGACCTATGCGAAAAACGTCGGCGATTGCCAAAAGACTATGTAGCATCGGATCAATCCTTACAGCCTCCGGAACAGTCCGATAAAGCGGAACGATAGCTTCCCCGCGTATATTCCCTTTTGCGTCCGGCCACACATACGCATCCTTTTCCGATATAATTTTCTCATTCAACGGCGGAGCGGATATTGCGGTGGCGATTCCCCGCACTTTTGCCTGCGGCTGCACAGGAAAAACATATTTCAGTCCGTGAACCATAAATTCCTTTAGGGCAAGTATGTTTACGCGTTGTTTCAGATTGTCAATCAGACGGGCAATCCGGCATCGTTCCAGAGCTTCCGACACTTCCGATGCGCTTATGCCGAGTTCTTTTGCAATCTGGGCATTGGTCATACCTCGTCCTGTCAAAGTGACTTTCTTCAACAGAATCACTATATCCTGTGGACGCATACCATTATGTGATTTAGTCATTTATACAATATTATTTGCAATTTGCGAATTGCAAATTTAATAAGAAATATTGGATTGAACAAGCCATTCGTGATTTTCCTCGGCTTTTCGGCTTGACTCAATTTCGGGTGCGAAAAAAAGCCGCAGAATTTGCTGATATTCTGCGGCTTGCCTTGTATTGTCCGGAAGGAATCCGGAACATTTAGTGGAGATGGAGGGATTCGAACCCTCGTCCAAACGTGGAACTAATGCGCTTTCTACGTGCGTATTTCCAAATTGGTTTTCGTGTGTCGGCAGGCATGGAACCGCCAACCGGCGCCTTAACCCCTTAAGATTTCGGAAGCCGCGAGGGGTCCTTGGTTTCCTATTTCCGATATTCCTGCACCGCCGGTTCGATTAGCCTCGGAAAATGGGCAATCGGGCGATGTCTCGTCTCTGCAACTTTTGCGGAGATAAAGCTGATCTACTGTGCTTCAATCAGGCAGCGAGAGCGTAGTTGTTTTCGCCATTTGAAATTGCTGATGTCCCAGATTAAAGAGCGTAGCCATCATTGCTCTGCACGCTTACGCACCACCTCTACACGCTGTCAAAACCGGTCATCCCCGTATGTTGCTGCGCTATTAGTGTGACGCGAGATTTTGCAAAGATATATTTTTTGAGCGTCAGCACAAAATAATTAACAATAATTAATGTTGTGTGTGGCATTTTGCTGTTAAAGAATATTAATTAATCCGATTTCACGCCGAAAGTGCGTATATTAGCAATCCAAATTGATACTGTCTAAATCATGGATAAACATATAGCACTGAGTAAGAATCAGATTGTGACGTCTTTGCAGAAGCCTGCCGCGGAATTCACGAAAGATGATATTATCCGGTTCATCATTGATAACGGCATTGAGATGGTCAACTTCATGTACCCCGCCGACGACGGACGCCTGAAGACTCTCAATTTCGTAATCAACGACCTTGATTACCTGGAGACGATACTGTCCTTGGGCGAACGTGTCGACGGCTCGTCGTTGTTTCCGTTCATTAGCGCCGGTAGTTCCGACCTGTACGTGCTGCCGCGATTTCGCACGGCTTTCGTCGACCCGTTTGCCGAAATCCCCACCGTGACGATGCTTTGCTCGTTCTTCGACAAGGACGGCAACGCCCTCGACAGCGCGCCGGAACATACTTTGCATAAGGCTTGCGACGAGTTCCGCCGCGTCACCGGCATGGAATTCGAGGCAATGGGCGAACTGGAGTATTATGTAATATCGCCGTCCTCGGACGACTTTCCCGCCACCGACCAGCGCGGATACCACGAAAGCGGGCCGTTCGCCAAGTACAACGACTTCCGCACCCTGTGCATGAACTATATAGCCCGCACAGGCGGACGCATAAAGTACGGCCACAGCGAAGTCGGAAACTTTACGCTCGACGGCCTCAACTATGAGCAGAACGAAATCGAGTTCCTGCCCGTTGCGGCCGAAGACGCCGCCGACCAGCTGATGCTCGCCAAGTGGGTAATCCGCAATCTTGCCGCCCGCTACGGCTACAACGTGACCTTCGCGCCGAAGATCACCACAGGCAAGGCCGGCTCCGGTCTGCATGTGCATATGCGTATCACGCTCGACGGCCGCAACATGGTGCTCGATGCCGACCGCCGTCTCAGCGACACCGCCCGGCGCGCCATCGCCGGCCTGATGACGCTTGCGCCGGCCATAACGGCCTTCGGCAACGCCAACCCCACGAGCTACTTCCGCCTTGTCCCGCACCAGGAAGCGCCCACCAACGTCTGCTGGGGCGACCGCAACCGTTCCGTGCTTGTGCGCGTCCCCCTCGGGTGGACCTCCCTCACCGACATGTGCGCCGTGGCGAATCCCGGATCCGATGCCTCCGGAGTGGACGCCACGCAGAAGCAGACATTCGAGATACGCAGCGCCGACGGTTCGGCCAACATCTACACCCTGCTTGCCGCCCTGGCCGTAGCCGCCCGCCATGGCTTCGAGATGCCCGATGCGCTCGAAGTGGCCGAACGCACTTACGTTGATGTCAACATCCACAGCGCCGAGAATGCCGACAAGCTTGCGCGCCTCGCATGCCTGCCCGTCGACTGCGCCCAGTCGGCCGACTGCCTGGAAGCCGCGCGAGAGGTATTTGAGCGCGGCGGCGTGTTCTCTCCGGGCATGATCGACAGCACCATGCGCCGCCTGCGTGCCTACGACAGCGCCGAAGCTCACGATGCCCTGCGCGACGACGCCCTGATGCAGACGCTTGTCACCCGCTATTTCCACTGCGGATAATCCGTCAGACCCCACGCAATACAATCGGCGCCGCTACTTCCCGGGAGAAGTAGCGGCGCCGTATGCGTTGCGTCTTGCAGGTCAGAACAGATAGCCGAAGCCGAAATTAAGATAGATGGGATACATTGCGAAACTTATCGTCTTGAACGACTTCTGAAATATTCCGTTGCATCCCCATGCCAGATTTGCGTTCACCAGCAGATGCTTGTAGGCCGACCAGCTGACGCCGCCCTGCAGGCCCCACTGGAATTTGCGCAGGTCGCTGCTGAAGTCGTAGGTGGCGCGGCTGTCGCCGGAGAACTCCTGCTTGTCGCCCGTCGGGTCGCTTACACGGAGATAGCCTTCGTAGACATATCCGTCAAAGGTGTTTTTGAATGCAAATGCAAGATACGCTCCGAAGTTCACCTTAAGGCGACGGTTGGCGCGCCAAACTCCTGTGATGGGCACCACAAGCTGCTGTGTGGAGTATTTGGTTTTCACCATGCCCGTCCAGCGGCCCGGCAGCATTTCGCCGTCCTGCCATATCTCCATTCCGTAATTCTTCACGCGCGCACGCGTATCCATTCCCTTGGTCTCGAAACGCAGGCCCAGTGCCACGCCCCATTTTTTCTGAGGGTCTATCCATTTGGTGACGGTAGCGCCTATCTGTAGGTTCAGGTTGGGGCTGAATGAACTGATATGGCGGATTTCGGCCGGCAGGGGTAGGGGGGATGCGCCGCCGATGTTGGTGCCGGCGTTCACCTCATATTCAAACTTGTACCATTTTTCTTTCTTGACCGGTACCTCGGCCATCGCGCCGAGAGTTATTGCCATGCACAGAGCAGTGGCTATATATCTTCTGATGCTCATGATTATTCTTCCTCCTCCGTTATTTCACGTTTGCATACTATTGTGAGCTGGTCCACATGCAGCGTGCTGCCGATGGCACCGCTGAAGTAATCGCCGTTCTCGCTTGAGCTCATCACTATTGCCAGGCGGTAGCGGCCGTCCTGCAATTTCTGTCGGTCGACGCTCTTTCCGGGGCGGTAGACGAACGGCACCGAGAACTCCACCCACTCGTCGCTCTCGTGTCTGTCGGGTATCAGGGCCCACGACACTATGTTGGGATTGGTTTCTGACAGCACATTCTCGCCGTTGAGCCACATCATGTCGGCCGTCGCCTCGAAGAGCACCGCGTAGAGGTTGAACATATCGGTCTTGCCGGGCACCGGCTCGAGTTTGCCGTTGCTGCCGAGCTGGCAATACGTTTCTCCGGCCTTGAATTTATAGAATCCGCTGAACGATATCGGCACCTCGCTGATGATGTGTCCTCGGCCGAATTCGGTGGCTTCAAGGGGCTTCGGCACGGCATTGGTGCCGTCGAAGTTGCCTGTGAACAGATTGCCGGCGGCCATAGGCTTCTTGACCGAGGCGCCGAATGTGCCGGTGCCGCGTGTCACGAGCACGGCGCATTTTCCTTCCACTCCGTTGTCCCCCTGATAGGTGGGGAAGTCCTCGGGCTGCTTGCCCTGAAGTGTCAGAGCGAATGCCGAGTTGGCCGTGGCCCATGCCCAGTCTTCCTCGCCCTCGTCGTTCTTCTCAAAGAACACATCGTAGGTGCGGCCTATGGTTGTCTTTGTATAGACATTCTCAAAGTTATATGTCAGATATACTTCCGGGTCGACGGGTCTTGACTGCCGCTTGACGCGTACTGTGTAATCTTTGCTCCATTCGCCGTCCTGCGAAGTCACGGTGTAGATCTGCGGCTCCGTGAAGTCGCGTATGGTGCCGCTGGCGGGACTGATTGTCGCGCCCTCCGTCACCGTGAAAACCGGTGCGAACTCCGGCCCGGGCTGGTCGTAGCGGATAGTGAATTCCACACTTGTGTTCTTTATCACAGGCGCGTCAATCAACTCAATGCCGGGCAACTCGGCGGTGAGTATGTCGCACTCTGTGTTCAGCGGCTCATCCTTGATGCAGGAGGTTGCGGCCATGACCAGAGCAAGCGCGGCTATAGGCTTTGTGTAGTGCATATGTGAGTATGTTTTGTTTACTGGCTGCAAATTTACGAAAATTATGCAATTAACGCTCATTTTTGGCGCTTTTTACCTAAAAATAGCATGGAAGGGAGCAAGAAAGCATAATTATTGGAATATTTTTGTAACTTTGTCCCCAAATTTCGATTTCCCCAATCGAACATCAGCAAAGAAATAAACCAAACTTATCGTATATGAAAAAAGTTTACACAGTATTCAGCCTCGTTGCAGCCGCCGGCCTCTCGATGGCTGCACAGCAGCTGCCCAATGCCGGTTTTGAGGGAGAGTGGGAGCAGTCCCGCCCCTGGAACAGCGTCTGCGGCACCGACTTGAGCATGGACGACGCACTGGAGGCCATGGGCACCAAGCCCGAGGGCGGTGTCAATCAGCCCGAGGGATGGATTATATCCAATGTACTCGGCGTTGTCAGCGAGAGAGATCCTGAATACGGAGGCGGCTACGGAGGCCTGGGTTCCACCGTCGTAGGCACACGTGTGGCAGGCAAGGACTCTGAAAGTGCTGTCAAGCTCACCAACAGTCCCAACCCGTTTATGGCCACACAGATTGTTCCGGCATATATAACGCTGGGCACAAGCTGGGCCACCAATACCCTTAACTGGTCTACGTTCTCCCCCGAGAACAAAGATGGCGGCGTCTTCGGCGGCATGGAGTTCACCGGCCGTCCCGATGCCGTAGCGTTCGACTACAAGCTTGAGGCTCCTGCCGATGGCGCACTTCAGAAAGCTACCGCCCTCGTGTATGCCTGGAAAGGCACATGGACTCAGGCCGATGTCCCCGCCAACAACACTATGTCGGGCGAGCCCGTCAAGGTGACCATGACCGACCGCGACCGCAACATCCTCGGCCTGGACACCGATCAGGGCGGAGCAGTGACGCACAGCGACGACGCCGAACTCATCGCAAAAAGCCTCAAGTACATCGAGACAGCGGCCGCTGACTGGACGGCTTACGAACTGCCCGTCGAATACCTCTCGACCTCGACTCCCACAAAAATCAACGTGGTGCTCTCGGCCAATGATTACTTCAACTCGCAGGACATCACCAGCGGAAACTCCCTCACCGTCGACAACGTGAAATTCGTCTACTACTCCCGCCTCAAGAGCCTCTCCGTAGCCGGCACGCCGGTCGAGGGCTTCGACAGCGACATCCTGGAATACACCATCAACGGCCCGCTGCCCGAAATGGAACAACTGGGCTTCGAGCTGATGAGCGAGCGCGCTGACATCGAGGCATCCGTCGACGAAGCCGCCAAGGTAATCACTCTCACTGTCACCAACCAGGACGGCGAGGACGCTGACGGACTGACCGCCCACAACTACCGCCTCACTTTCGTTGAAGCTCCCCGCTTCGGAGGCACAGTCTACGAAGGCAGCGTAGTGGTTGACCTCATGGGAGAGGCCTTTGAACCCATCCCCGCCAAAGTGCATATCATCACCGATGAAAACAATCCTGCCAAATGCACTCTTGTGCTGCCCGACTTCTCTCTCGGTGAAGGTGCGACTATCGGCGACATAATCGTACCCGATGTTGATAAGACTGTCAAGGCCGACCGCAGCGGCTACACCTACAAAGGATTTGTAAAAAATCTCACCCTTAAGATGGGCGAAGATGAAATCCATGCCAATGTCAATGTAAACGGTACCACCGACAATGATGGCAATGCCGTATTCGATATTCCCGTGACCTGGCTTACCGAATATGATACCGACCCCGACAGCGACGCCGGTATTCCTATCGGCGTGACATTCAACGGCAAGACCGATACTCCCGATTCGGCAGGCATCAGCGATGTAACCGTCGACGACGACAATGCTCCCGTCGAGTACTTCAACCTTCAGGGCATGCGTCTGTCGCAGCCCGAGGCCGGACAGATCGTAATCCGTCGCCAGGGCTCCAAGGTCAGCAAGATTCTGGTTAAATAAGAGTTTCCGATAGCTATTCTATAAATCCGAAAGGCGGCTTGCCGGCGCGGTTCCTTACCGCAGGCAAGCCGCCTTCCTTTGTCCCGCGCGTCACACGTTTAGAGGATTATTACTGTCCGATAAAAACGGGAACAACCCGCGCTCGTCGCGGGTTGAATGTGGTTAGCTTTTACCTTTGCAGTCGAGATCTCCGTTAACA
>URSD01000057.1 GCA_900550395.1 uncultured Porphyromonadaceae bacterium
ACTTATTAACAATCTCCGGCTGAAATGTTAACGGAGATCTCGACTGCAAAGGTAAAAGCTAACCACATTCAACCCGCTACGAGCGCGGGTTGTTCCCGTTTTAGCGGACAGTAATAATTTTCATTATTTGAACTGCATTGCGCGAGCCGTGCGTCCCTACAAGCGGGTGTTGTAATTGATTGTAGGATAGATTGCTACCAGAGGTTGAAGCGGTAGCCGAAGCAGGCGTTGAAGCTGAGGTCGCTGTTGATGAATGCCTGTTTTTTGTTGTAGATGAGGCCCTGATCGGCGCGTCCTATCACGCCGGCAAACCAGTGCTTGTTGTTCCATACGAAACTGATGCGCAGGCGGTTGGAAAGCGACATGGATGTCGGTTTGGCGTTGCCGGTGATTCGCCCCTGCTGGAGGCCTAAGACGGGCGACTCGGATATGCCTATGAGCCAATGTTTTCCGAGTACCCAGTTGTAGCCGTAGCCGAGTTTGAGGCAGTAGTTGTTGGTGTTTACGTTGTAGCTGTAGTCTTCCCAGGATGTGGGCAGTTCGTCGCGCATTGCCTCGGGCAGTTCGCTGAAATCGAAGTGGTAGGCGTTGTGGAAGTAGGAGAATCCGGCGAAGAACGATCCTGCGCTGCGCAACTGATAGCGTCCGTAGTTGAATGCGGCGGCCATGGAGTATCGCTTCTGATTGAAGAAGATGTACAGGTCGGCTCCGCGAGTGTGTGTGTCGATGCCTTTGAACGGCAAATGCAGCCTGGCGGCTTCGCCACCTGTGCCGAAACGGGTGATGTGTACGTCGCCGTCGTTGTGTATGTCGTAGTACTCGAATGAGAGCAGGCTGCACGTGAAGCCGAAGTTGAAGCGCTTGCGTGTGCGGTTGGGCCCGCCGAAGTATCGGGAGACGTTCATGTCGTAGCCTACGGATACGGCGAGGTAGCCGAGGCTGAAGCCCATGGAGGTGGCGGGGTCGGTGCGCATGCGTATCTGCTTGTCTTCGGGCAGGTCGAAGTTGTAGAGGTCGGCCCAGCTGTCGGCATTGACCCGGACGTTGAAGTTGGTGTGCGTACGGGATACGTACACCGAGTCGTAGCCGTTGAAGAACTCGTCGCCCCAGTCGTAAATCTTCATGCAGAAGCGTGGAAACTTGCCCCAGGTGGCGATGGAGTCGGAGCTTAGTTTCTGAAAAATACCCGCCGATGCGCGGCCGGGAGTGGCGAGAGCCACTCCCAGGAGCACCGGCAGAAATAGTATTTTCAGTATGTGCTTCAAGTTCAGGCTTTAAGCAGCTCCATCATCTTGTCCATGGCGGCGGAAAGACCTTCGCGGTCCTTGCCTCCGGCCTGAGCGAAACCGGGTTGGCCACCGCCGCCGCCCTTGATGGCCTTGGCGGCCTCGCGGATTATCTGCGAGGCGTTTTTGCCGGTGGCGGCAATTGCGGCGTCGTTGAGCATGAGGGTGAGCAGCGGTTTGCCTGCGGCGTCGAAAGTGGCGGCGGCAAAGGCAACGGGCTCTGTGCCGGCGAGGGCGCGGACGCTGAAGGCGACGTTCTTGACGACGTCGGGAATGCCGGGGCCGGAGAGCGACGCAATGCGCAGCGAACCCTCTACCTTGGCTTTGTCGAGTGCGTTTTTAGCCATGGACTCGGCGCGCTCCTTGAGGCTTGCCTCTACCTGGCGGCGGAGGTCGGCGTTCTCCTCGATGCTGCGGCGGAGGGCTGCGACGACGTCGGGGACGTTGTTGAAGAGGGCGGAGATGTCGCGCATGGTGTCGCTGAACTTGTCGATGGCGTCCTCGACGGCTGTGCCGGTGATGGCCTCGATGCGGCGTATGCCGGCGGCGATGCTGCTCTCGCTGACGATGCGTACCATGCCGATGTTGCCGGTGTTGGCGACGTGTGTGCCGCCGCAGAGTTCTATGGAGTCGCCGTAGCGCACCACGCGTACGTCTTCGCCGTATTTCTCGCCGAAGAGGGCCATTGCGCCGAGCTCGCGGGCGTCGGCGATGGGCATGTGGCGGTGCTCCTCCAGAGGGAGTGCCTCGCGGATGCGGCGGTTGGCAAGGCGCTCGACGCGGCGTATCTCCTCGGGTGTGAGTTTCTGGAAGTGGCTGAAGTCGAAGCGCAGTGAGTCGGGGCTGACGTAGCTGCCGCGCTGCTCCACGTGTGTGCCGAGCACTTCGCGCAGGGCCTGGTGCAGCAGGTGGGTTGCCGTGTGGTTGCGCTCGGTGGCGGCGCGCGCCTCGCGGTCGATGGCGGCGGTGAATCCGGCGGCGGGGTCGGCGGGGAGCTTCTTGGTGAGGTGTACGCCCACGCCGTTCTCGCGCTTGGTGTCGTATATCTCTATGGTTTCGCCGGTGGCATTGTCGGTGAGGGTGCCGCGGTCGCCAACCTGGCCGCCCATCTCGGCATAGAAGGGCGTGCGGTCGAGGATTATCTGATAGTATTCGCGTCCTTTCTGGCGCACGTGGCGGTAGCGCAGGATGTGGCAGCCGTTCTCGCTTTCGTCGTAGCCGGTGAATTCCTGCTCGCCGGGACGGAGCTCGACCCAGTCGGTGGTCTCGACGGCTGCGGCGTTGCGCGCACGCTGCTTCTGCGCCTCCATCTCGGCGTCAAATCCGGCCTGGTCGAGGGTCATGCCCTGTTCCTTGAGGATGAGCAGGGTGAGGTCGAGAGGGAAGCCGTAGGTGTCGTAGAGGACGAATGCCTGCTTGCCGGAGATTTCGTCGCGTCCTTCCTTGCGGGCGGCGGCGATGGCCTCGTCGAGCATGTGGATGCCGTTGGCGAGGGTGCGGAGGAAGGCGTCCTCTTCTTCCTTGATGACCTTCATTATGAGGTCGCGCTGTGTGGCTATCTCGGGGTATGCCTCGCCCATGCTGTCGATGAGCGTGTCGACGAGGCGGTACATGAACGCCTGCTTCTGTTCCAGGAACGTATAGGCGTAGCGTACGGCCCGGCGCAGGATGCGGCGGATGACGTAGCCAGCCTTGGCGTTGCCGGGGAGCTGCGAGTCGGCGATGGAGAATGCGATGGTGCGGACGTGGTCGGCGATGACGCGCATGGCTACGTCCACCTTGTGGTCCTCGCCGTACTTCTTGCCGGAGAGCTGCGAAATCTTGTCGATGAGGGGTGTGAAGACGTCGGTGTCGTAGTTGGACTGCTTGCCCTGGAGCGCCATGCAGAGGCGCTCGAAGCCCATGCCGGTGTCGATGACCTTGGCGGGCAGCGGCTCAAGGGTGCCGTCGGCCTTGCGGTTGAACTGCATGAACACGAGGTTCCAGATCTCGATGACGAGGGGATTGTCCTTGTTGACGAGTTCGGCTCCGGGCGTCTTGGCGCGCTCGTCGTCGGGGCGGAGGTCGATGTGAATCTCCGAGCAGGGGCCGCAGGGGCCGGTGTCGCCCATCTCCCAGAAGTTGTCGTGTTTGTTGCCGTTGATGATATGGTCGGCGGGCAGATGTTTCAGCCAGAAGCCGGCAGCCTCGTCGTCGCGTGTGAGGCCCTCGTCGGGCGCGCCCTCGAAGACGGTGGCGTAGAGGCGCGCGGGGTCGAGATGGAGCACGTCCACGAGGTACTCCCAGGCCCAGTCGATGGCTTCATGCTTGAAGTAATCGCCGAAGCTCCAGTTGCCAAGCATCTCGAACATGGTGTGGTGGTAAGTGTCCATGCCCACTTCCTCGAGGTCGTTGTGCTTGCCGCTGACGCGCAGGCACTTCTGCGAGTCGGCCACGCGACGGTATTTCGGCGCGACAGCTCCGAGGATAATGTCCTTGAACTGGTTCATGCCTGCGTTGGTGAACATGAGCGTGGGGTCATCCTTGATTACCATCGGCGCTGAGGGCACGATGTGGTGGCCTTTGCTGCGAAAAAACTCCTTGTAGGATTCGCGTATCTCTTTGGCGGTAAGCATTTTGTGCAACTTGTATATAATAATGTGCTTATGTTTTTTCTATTTCGGTCTGCAAAATTACAGCATATTTCGTACTTTTGCAAGTGAAAACCAAGTCAAGTTCCACGCAGTGAGTCAAAAAGTATACTACAGAATCAATCCTGTGACGGGCCGCTACGAGCGCGTCTACCCGTCGGCGCGTCAGCGGCTTATGGCGTCGCTGCGTCAGGTGGGACTGGGCTTCGGACTGGCTGTGGCGGTGTTCACGGTGCTGTATGCTGCGGTGGACTTCCCGAAAGAACGCATGCTGCGCAGCGATAACGAGAGGCTGAAGCTGAGCGTGGGGCTGCTGGACCGGCGCGCCGACGAGGCGATAGCCGTGATTTCTGACATAGCCGCGCGCGACGATAACTTCTACCGCGTGGTGATGCAGGCCGAGCCGCTGGGTGCCGCGCGTCGCAACGCAGGCCTGGAGCGCAGGCGCAACTACGAGCGCGCCGACTCGCTGGCTGACCCGGAGCTGGTGGGCGAGCTTTCCGGAAAGCTTGACTTGCTGGAGCAGATGGTGGCGACGCAGTCGCGCTCGTTCGACTATCTGCGGGAGCAGGCGTCGTCGCTGAAAGAGCGCAGCAGCCACATTCCGGCGATACAGCCCGTGAGCGAGAAGAATCTGCGGGCCATGGCGTCGGGCTACGGCTACAGGCGCGACCCTATATACGGCACCGCCAAATTCCACGAGGGCATGGATTTCTCGGCGCCCATAGGTACGCCGGTCTATGCGACGGGCGACGGAAAGGTGGTGGCTGCCGACTGGAACAGCGGCTACGGCAAGATGATAGAGATAGACCACGGCTACCGCTACCGTACGCGTTACGCACATCTGAGCGACATGCTGGTGCGTCCGGGCCAGACGGTGCGGCGCGGCGACCTGATAGGGCGTGTGGGCAATACGGGCAAGAGTACGGGTCCGCATCTGCACTATGAGGTGCGTCTGGACGGCGAACCGCAGAACCCGGTGCATTACTATTATTATGACCTGACGCCGCAGGAGTATGAGGAGATGATACGCCAGGCGGAGAATGCCGGGCATGTGATGGATTAGTTTAAGGTTTAAGGTGCGCGCGTTGCGCGCAGTTAAGGCTGTTATTCCTTTTTCTGTCGGTCGGCGAGGGCGTCGCGCAGTTCCACAAGGGTGGAACGGATGGCGCGTAGGCGCTCGACGGCCTCGAAGCGGCGGCTCACGCCGCTGCGGTTGCGGGCCAGCTCGGCGCGGGCGGCGTCGAGCTTGAGGCCGCGCTCCTTCAGCAGATATTGCAGCATGCGTATGCCCTCGATGTCGCGCGGGGTGTAGAAGCGTGTGCGGCCGGCGTTGCGGCGCGGCTTGACTACGTCGGGGAACTCGCTTTCCCAGAAGCGGAGCGTGCTGTGCGGCAGACCGGTCAGATCCGACACTTCCGCTATGCTGTAGTATTTTTTGTCAAGGCTGTCCATCAGAGGCTGTTTAAAAACAGATGTTAACACAGGGGCGGTCAATCTCCGAGCGAATTTTGTCGTCTGATGAGGGAGTGTGGCCGTAGCCACTCGACCGAAGAAGACGGCGGAAAGCGCCGGAGAGGGACCGAGGCGAGCTGACTTTTATCATCTGTTTGTTTATCATACTGTTATTTTAATATTTCTTTCGTTTTGTCCGGAGGCTGATTTTATCATGAAAAGTTACTTCGGCTTTGCATCTTTTGGGTGTCTTTCATCCTTTGTCACAGTCGCGTACATCCAGTACGCTCCTGCTCCCGCAGGATGAAATACCCTCCAAAATCTGCAACCCTTGTGTTAACATCCGTTTTTAAACAGCCTCTTAGTCCTCATTGTCTTCGTTGGTGAATGATGCCGGCAGGTCCTTGGTTGCCTTGGCGCCCATGGCGCGCAGGCGTTCGGCGCGTCCCACCAGGTTGCCGGTGCCGGAGCATAGTTTGTTGTGCGCGGCGTCCCATGCGCGGCGTGCGGCGTTGAGGCCGGAGTCGATCTTCTCCATGTCGGCGAGGAATCCGCTGAGCTTGTCGAGCATCTTGCCGGCTTCGGCGGCTATGGCTATGGCGTTGCGGCTCTGCCGGTCGTTGCGCCACAGCTGCTCGACGAGTTTGATGACGGCCATCAGATGGGTGGGCGAGACGATGAGCACGCGCGAGTCGAATGCGTACTGCCACAGCGCGGGGTCGAGCTGCATGGCAGCCATGTAGGCGCCCTCGTGGGGAATGAACATCATCACGAAGTCGCAGTGGCGGCTGCCGGTGATGTCCTGATAGTTCTTGGTGCGGAGCTCGTTGATGTGGCCGCGCACACTTGCGAGGTGGGCCTTGGCGGCTACCTGGCGGGCATCGTCGGTGTCGGCGTCGAGCATCGTCAGATAGGCCGATACGGACACTTTGCTGTCCACGACGACACAGCGGCCGTCGGGGTAGTTCACCACCACGTCGGGGCGCAGCGCCTTGCCGTCGGGGCCGTGGACCACCTGCTGCACCTCGTACTCGCGTCCGCGCTGAAGGCCGGAGCGTTCCAGTATGTTCTCAAGGATGATTTCGCCCCAGTCGCCCTGCATGCGTGTATTGCCCTTGAGGGCGTCGGTGAGGCGCCGGGTCTCTGCTCCGACGGTGCGGTTCAGCTCCACGAGTTCGCGTATGCGGTCGGCCAGCGAGAAGCGCTCGCGGGCCTCGGCGGAGTACATCTCGCGGAAGTTCTTCTCCATCTCGCGCATTCGCTCGGCAAGGGGAGTGACGGCCTCGCCGATGGTGCGCCGGTTGTCGTTGCCGAGCGCACGTGAGTTGGCAAGCAGCACCTCGTTGGCAATGGCCTTGAAGCGCTGCTCGGCGGCTGCGGCGTCGGCCTCGCGCCGGTCCAGGAGCTCGGCGCGGGTGGTGGCTTCGGCCAGCTCCACGGCAAGGCGCCGGTTCTCGGCCTCCGTGCGCCTGAGGTGTGCGAACACCGTGCCCGCTAATGCGAGCGCCGCTACAGTGATGGCTGCCAAGAGGTAGATTATCATCGATATAGAATTTTAATCGTCTATTCCTTTTATATTTCTGCAAATTTAGCGAAATTTGCAGCATAAAACAAAATTGGAGTATGTTTGCTCTTGACATTATGAAAGTTTTAGAGGCCTTTCCGGCCAGTTTCAAGCTTTCGCTCAGTCGTTATGGAACCCCATAACTCCTTCACTCAAGCTCAAAACATGCTCGGAAAAACACTCTAAATCTTGGCATAAGTCAAAAGAAAACATACTCCTGCAATGAGCGACAAACCGGAATCGAGGCTGTCGCGCCTGACCGACAAGGCCGTGCGCGTATGGAACTACGTCAGGGAAGGTGTCTGGACCGACAGGCGCCAGAACTGGGGCGTAACCATAGTGAAGACTCTGAATCTGTCGGTGCGCTCGTTCATGGACGGCAACCTGCAGTCGCAGGCGTGTGCCATGACTTACCGCACGCTGCTGGCTGTGGTGCCTGTGCTGGCTCTGCTCTTCGCCATCGGCCGCGGCTTCAACATCCAGAACCTGTTGGTGGACGAGCTGCGTCACATATTCCCGGCACAGACCTCGGCCATCGACGCCTCTATGGCCTTTGTTGACAATTATCTGAACCAGACTTCCGAAGGCCTTTTCGTGGGCGTGGGTGTCGTATTCCTGCTGTGGACCCTTATCTCGCTGCTGATGAGCGTGGAGGATACGTTCAACATCGTATGGGGCGTGAAGGAAGGCCGCGGCATATGGCGCAAGCTCTCCGACTATACCGCCATGCTGATTATTCTGCCGGTGCTGCTGATATGCTCGGGCGGCATCACGCTACTGGTGAGCAACACCCTCCAGTCGCTGCTGCAGTGGGATTTCATGACTCCGCTGGTGTCGGCTGCGATGGAGGTGGCCTCGTGGGTGCTCACGTGGCTGTTCTTCACGCTGGCGTATGTGGTGATTCCCAATACCCGCGTGCGCTTTGTCAACGCTCTGCCTGCGGGCGGATTCGCCGCGGCGGGCTTCCTGATTCTGCAGTGGCTCTTCGTGACGGGACAGCTGTACGTGTCGCGCTACAACGCCATCTACGGCAGCTTCTCCTTCCTGCCTCTGCTGCTGATATGGCTCCAGCTTGTGTGGGTGATTACGCTGGCCGGCGCGGTGCTGTGCTATTCGTCGCAGAATATCTTCCAGTTCAATTTCGCCAACGAGGTGTCGAAAATATCGCTGTCGTACCGCCGCCGCGTGGTGCTTGCCATCGCCACAGTGGTGGTGCAGCGCTTCGATGCCGGTCGCCCGGCCGTCACCGTGCAGGAACTGATAGCCGGCTACGGCATACCCGCGCGCCTGGCTACTGACGCCCTCGACCGCCTGGAACGGTGCGGCATCGTGAGCCGCGTTATCATAGACGAGAAGAGAGACATCACGGGCTATCATCCGGCCATGCCTACCGACGAGCTTACGGTGGCGACCGTGTGGTCGCGCCTCGACAACGCCGGTGTCAGCGATTTCGTACCGGATTTCAGTGCGCGCTTCTCCGGCGTGGTGGCCTGCTACGACAGCATCGTCGCGGCCATGAGCCATGCTGGCGCCGACACCCTGCTGCGCGACCTTAAAATAGAAGAAACAAAGTAACATGCCAGAATACCAGTCAAAGAAACAGAACCGCACAGCTCCGGCCGTGGCCGACATGGGTGGCCGCATCGCCCCGCGTGACACGCGCCTGGAGGCGGCCGTCCTGGGCGCCCTGATGCTTGAGAAGGACGCCTACACGGTGGTGTGCGACCTGCTGACGGCCGAGAGCTTCTACGAGCCGGCGCATCAGCTTATCTACGCCGCCATACAGACTCTCGGCGCCGCGCAGACGCCTATCGACATGCTTACCGTGGTGGAGCAGCTGCGTCTGAACGGCACCCTGGAGCAGGTGGGCGGCACGGCCTATGTGGCACAGCTGACTATGGAGGTGGCCTCTGCCGCCAACGTGGAGTTCCACGCCCGCATCGTGGCCCAGAAGTATCTCTCGCGTCAGCTCATATCCTTTGCCGCCGAGCTTGAGACCAAGGCTTTCGACGAAAGTATCGACGTGGACGACGTACTCAACGAGGCCGAAGGACACCTCTTTGAGATTTCGCAGCGCAACGTGAAGAAGGAGGTGACGCAGATCGACCCCATAATCTCGCAAGCCATAGAGCAGATACAGGCGGCCGCCAACCGCACGTCGGGCCTCTCGGGCCTGGAAAGCGGTTACCACGACCTCGACAAGCTGACCTCCGGCTGGCAGGATTCCGACCTTATCATCATCGCTGCCCGTCCGGCCATGGGCAAGACGGCTTTCGTGCTGTCGATGGCCAAGAACATGGCGGTGAACTTCAATACGCCCGTTGCCATCTTCTCGCTGGAGATGAGCAAGGTGCAGCTCGTCAACCGTCTGATTTCCAATGTGTGCGAGATTGAGGGTTCCAAAATCAAAAGCGGCCAGCTCACGCCCATAGAGTGGAACCAGCTCATGGCGCGCATCAAGCACCTGACGGGCGCGCCTCTCTTTATCGACGACACGCCCTCGCTCTCCATCTTCGAGCTGCGCACCAAGGCTCGCCGCCTCGTGCGCGAGCACCACGTGAGCATGATTATAATCGACTACCTGCAGCTGATGAACGCCTCAGGCATGAAATTCGGCTCGCGCGAGCAGGAGGTGAGCATGATTTCGCGCTCGCTCAAGCAGCTGGCAAAGGAACTGAACATACCCATCGTGGCTCTGTCGCAGCTCAATCGCTCGGTGGAGTCGCGCACCGACAACAAGCGCCCGCAGCTGAGCGACCTGCGCGAGTCGGGCGCCATAGAGCAGGACGCCGACATGGTCTGCTTCATACACCGACCTGAATACTACCTGCACAGCGACAAGGATGCGGCGGGACACGACATACGCGGTCTGGCCGAGTTCATCGTGGCGAAGCACCGTTCGGGCGCCGTGGACGACGTCAAGATGCGCTTCCGCGCGTCGGTGGCCCGCTTCGAGAACTGGAACGAGACGGCCGTGGCGATAGAACACGGCACGCATGCGTCGCGGCTCAACTCCGGCGGCGGCGACGCGCCGCAGATGCCGCAGGTGCCCGGCGCCGCACCTATGGCGGGCGGCACGGCCGACTTCCTGGCACCGGCCTCCGACGGTCCGCTGCCATTCTGACATATTGTAACTCTAACTGATAAACACTTATATATGAAAAAGACCCGTATTCTTGTGACCGGTGGCACCGGATACATCGGCAGCCACACCTGCGTGGAACTTATCAACGCCGGCTACGACGTTGTCATAATCGACGACCTCAGCAACAGCAAGCGCGAGGTGCTCGACGGCATAGAGGCCATATCCGGCGTCCGTCCGGCATTCGTGGAGGGCGACTGCACCGACATCAATACCCTCTCGGCTCTTTTCGCCGAGTATCCCGACATCAAGGGCATCATCAACTTCGCTGCCAGCAAAGCTGTGGGTGAAAGCATGCACAAGCCGCTGCTCTACTACCGCAACAACCTGAACACGCTCATCAACCTGCTCTCACTCATGGGCCCCAACGGCGTGAAAGGCATCGTGTTCTCGTCGTCTTGCACCGTCTACGGCGAGCCCGAGCAGAACCCCGTGACCGAGGCCACACCCCGCAAGGACGCAACGTCGCCCTACGGCAACACCAAGAAAATCAGCGAGGACATCATCCGCGACACCGTGGCCGCAGGCGCTCCGTTCAAGGCCATCCTGCTGCGCTACTTCAACCCGGTGGGCGCGCATCCCTCGGCCCTCATCGGCGAACTGCCCAACGGCGTGCCCCAGAACCTCATTCCCTATCTGACGCAGACAGCCATCGGCGTCCGCGAGGTGCTGAGCGTGTTCGGCAACGACTATCCCACGCCCGACGGCACATGCATACGCGACTACATTGACGTCGTAGATCTCGCCAAAGCTCACGTGGTGGCCGTGCAGCGCCTCGTCGAGGACAAGTGCGAGGAGCCGGTGGAGGTGTTCAACCTCGGCACCGGTTCGGGCGTCAGCGTGCTGGAACTCATCAACACGTTCGAGAAGGCTACCGGCGTGCCCGTGCCCCACAAGTTCGCTCCGCGCCGCGAGGGCGACATCATTCAGGTGTGGGCCGACCCCACGAAGGCCAACAATGTGCTGGGCTGGAAAGCCGAGACGCCTCTGGCCGACACTATGCTCTCGGCATGGCGCTGGCAGCAGCATCTGCGTGAGACCGGCGTGATGTAATCGCACCCCTCCGAAAAACGCATTTCGTTAACACTTATTTAAAATTCATCCGATAAAATATAAATAGTGTTAACGAAATGCATTTTTTTGTTGGATAATTATGTTGTATAACATAAAACCATTACCTTTGCATCAGTTTTTCATGGTATTAGATTTAAGGTAAGAAGATTATTCGTCGTGACGACGAGTAATTTTTTTTTGTG
>URSD01000058.1 GCA_900550395.1 uncultured Porphyromonadaceae bacterium
AATTATTGGCTAAAAGACAATTGCCCTCAGTTTAAAGCCTGGGGACAGGGCTACTATGCATCCACCATATCGCCGAGCGCCATCGGACAGGTGACCGATTACATCAACGCGCAGCCTGAGCATCACAGAAAGCGCCCGTTTGTAGATGAGCTTAAGGCCATGGGTGAATTATGGTCTCTGGGATACCATCCGAATGACCTTTTATAGTCGACCGGGACCAAGGTCCGTAAACACGCGATTTCGTCAAGGAATTCGGAGTATTCAAAGCCGAATCCTGGAGCGAGGCGCGTTCGGGCGCAGTCACCGTAAAGACCGACCGACCCACGGCGGTAAACGTCTTTGCCGAAATAAACGGCCGACGCTTCATATTCGCATCACTCGGCAGCGTGAACGGCACGGACAACAGTCTGACCGACTGCTCGGACGCCATTTTCCAGATTTCGCTGGGCAATGGCGGAGTGGTATCCGAACCGGACTGGAGCAAGATGCTCAACACGGGCCAGGACGACGGCCACCGCGGCCGCGCCGTAAGTTTCTGCATACCCGTTGCCAAGGAAGGCACACCTGCGTTCGACCCGCTTACACCGCCGCAGGACCTGGGCGACAACAACCAGACGATGCGCGGATTCTGGGTGCTCGTAGACAAGGAGGACAAGCTCTACCACGAACTGCTGAATCTGGAGTTTGATCCAACTCCGCTGGAGGACGAATATGTAGGCGACCGGCTTCATCGCCGCCTGGCCGAGACCCAGCATGCCTTCAAGCCATTCAGCGGCTCGCTGGGCGACGGTGTCTATCGTGTGGACGCTCCCATCAACGACAACAAGAGCATAGCCCCGCAGATGCTCATGTGCCACTACAGCTGGCGATGGTGTCTTGAACGCGTCAATATAGCAAACGCCTACACCAGCTTCTCGGCGTGGATAAGAGGTGAACGCAAGCAGTGGCACAACAACGACGCCACGGCGGACATCGGTCAGGGCGAAAACGGATTTTACCAGCATATGCTGTACGACGCCGAGACGCCCAACTGGAAAGAATAAGCGGTTAGCTCTGATGGAGAGAAACAGAACGACATAAGGTCAGAAGGAACATAAATTTCATATTATCAGCAAAGTCGTGCAACCCGCCATCCGGCGGGTTGTATCATTTTTGCGGGCTTTCCCCGGGTACGGCGCTGCGCGCCTTAACCCGGGGCTATCCGGATTTTACCCGCCATGCGGCGGGTAATGGGACGGTCAGGTGGCGAGGAGAGCGTCGGGTGGTGCTATGAGGTAGAGGTGCTCGCGGGCGCGGCTGACGGCGGTGTAGAGCCAGCGGTAGAGTTCGGTGCCGAGGGCGTCGTCGGGTATGTAGCTGAGGTCGACGAACACGTTTTTCCACTGGCCGCCCTGAGCCTTGTGGCATGTCATGGAGTAGGCGTACTTCACCTGGAGGGCGTTCCAGTAGGGGTTGTCGCGCAGCTGACGCATCAGTTGCTCCGGGGCGCCTGCCATGCCGGCCTCGCGGGCCAGCTCACAGCAGAGCTGCTGCATGCGCTCGTAGGGCATGGCGGCCGTCTCGGAGGCGAGGGTGTCGAGCATAAGCTTGGCGTCGAACTCGGCCTCGCCGCCGCTGCCGCCCACGGCCAGACGCACGTCGGCGAACTGAAGGCCGTAGCGCCACTCCGTGCCGTAGAGGCGCACGACGCGCACGATGTCGCCGTTGGCAACGAAATCGAGTCCGCGCACCTGCCGCGCCCAGAAGTAATTGTTTTTCGCCACGATGAGCATTTCGTCGCGGGTAAGTATTTCCTCGCGGTAGAGCACCTCGCCGCGGATGGCACGGTTGTAGTCGGTGGCGCGGCGGTTGCTGCGCGAGATGAGCAGCGTCTCCTCCAGGCCGTCGCGGGCATAGGCCGTATCGAGCACTTCGGGGAGGTCCTCGCCGCTGACGATGCTGACGTCGGGAAAACCGTCGGCACGCAGCTGCGGCACGGCAGAGGCGCCTGCGGCGAGCGCGCGGCGCAGGGCCGTGGCGTTGCTGAGGATGCCCGAGCGTGCGCCCTGACGCATGGTGGCCGTCATGGTGGCGCGCGAGGGGCGCAGCCCCATGCTGCGGAGCACGTCGGGATTCATGGCCGGCGACTCGGCGGAGCCTACGGGCGGGAGCTGGGCGGTGTCGCCAATGAGTATCAGACGGCAGTTGTCGCCGGTGTAGACGTACTGCACGAGGTCCTCCAGGAGGTTGTAGCGCTCGCCGGTGTCGGCACCTCCGATCATGGACGCCTCGTCGACGATGAAGATGGTGTTGGCCGCACGGTTCTCCACGAGTGCGGGGCCGTCGCCGGCCTGCGCGGCGGCGGTGTGGCGATAGATGCGGCGATGGATGGTATAGGCCGGGCGCTGCGCAAAGGTGCCGAACACCTTGGCCGCACGACCCGTGGGAGCCATGAGCACACAGCTCATGCCCACCGCCGGGAGAGCGCGCACCAGTGCGCCCGTGAGCGACGTCTTGCCCGTGCCGGCGTAGCCGTTGAGTATGAATGCCGCTGTCTCGGGCACGCCTGGAGCGCAGAAACGCGACAGCGCGCCGATGACGGCGCGCTGCTGCGGGTTCGGCTCATAGGGCAGGTTGCGGATTATCTCCGCCGCAAACTCCTCCGAGGTCATCGTGTCACTTTCTGACGCTCCATTCCCAGCCGTCCTTGGTGTCCTTGACGTCGAAGCCGATGGCGGCGAGGCGGTCGCGGATAAGGTCGCTGGTGGCCCAGTCCTTGTTCTTCTTGGCCTGGGCGCGCATTTCGAGAATGAAGTCGACGGCCTGTTCGAGGGGCTTGGTGTCGGCTCCCTGCTGCGCGGCTGCTCCCTCGGGCAGGATGCCGAGGATGTCGGTCATGTAGGTGTCGACGATGCGGCGCAGGCCCTCGATGTCGGCGGCGCTGAGGCGCAGCGAGCCGTCGTTAGCCTTGTTGACGGTGGATGCGATGTCGAAGAGTCCGGCGATTACCAGCGGCGTATTGAAGTCGTCGTCCATGGCCTGCTGCAGGCGTGCCTCGACGGCGGCGAGGTCCAGGGCGTCGGCGTCGGCGGCCGGCTTCAGTGCGCAGAGGCGTCGGTAAGCCTCGTTGAGGCGCGCGAGGGCTTTCTCGGAAGCCTGCAGGGCCTCGTTGCTGAAGTCGACGGTGCCGCGGTAATGGGCCTGAAGGATAAAGAAACGGATAGTCATGGGCGAGTAGGCCTGCTCCAGCAGCGGGTGCGAGCCGGTGAAGAACTCGTCGAGGGTGATGAAGTTGCCGAGCGACTTGCCCATCTTCTGTCCGTTGATGGTAATCATGTTGTTGTGCATCCAGTAGCGGACGGCGTCGGCGCCGTTGTGGGCAACGCTCTGGGCTATCTCGCACTCATGGTGGGGGAACTTGAGGTCCATGCCTCCGCCGTGGATGTCGAAGACGGTGCCGAGGTACTTCTCGCTCATGGTGGAGCACTCGAGGTGCCAGCCGGGGAAGCCGTCGCTCCAGGGCGAAGGCCAGTGCATGATGTGCTCCGGCGCGGCCTTCTTCCAGAGGGCGAAGTCGGCGGGATTGTGTTTCTCGCTCTGTCCGTCCAGCTCGCGTGTGGCCGAGAGGAGTTCGTCGATGTTGCGTCCCGAGAGGCGTCCGTAGCCGTGGTCGGCGTTGAACTTGGGCACGTCGAAGTAGACGGAGCCGTCGCTGACGTAGGCATAGCCGGCGTCGAGAATCTTCTTTATGTACTCTATCTGCTCGATGATGTGGCCCGAGGCATGGGGTTCGATGTCGGGGGGCAGCACGTTGAGGGCGTCCATGGCGCGGTGGTAGCGCGTGAGGTAGTGCTGCACCACCTCCATGGGCTCAAGCTGCTCCAGGCGCGCCTTCTTGGCAATCTTGTCCTCGCCGTCGTCGGCATCGTGCTCGAGATGACCCACGTCGGTGATGTTGCGGACGTAGCGCACCTTGTAGCCGAGATAGCGCAGATAGCGGGCCACGACGTCGAAGGTGATGGCGGGACGAGCGTGACCCAGATGGCCGTCGCCGTAGACGGTGGGACCGCACACGTACATGCCCACACGCCCCGGAGTCAGCGGCTCGAAGGGCTGCTTGATGCGTCGCAGCGAGTTGTAGATGACGAGTTCGTTCTCCCTCATAACCACAGATTTATGCCATGAACGGATTGGGGAGGTCGCCCTTGAGTCCGCCCTGCGGGCCCTTGGACTGACGGGGCTTGATCTCGCCGAAAGTGGCCTCGTACTTGCGGAGGTTGTCGGCGAGTGCAGCCATGAGGTTCTTGGCGTTCTCGGGCGTCATGATGATGCGGCTCTGCACCTTGGCCTGAGGCATATTGGGAGCCATGGCGATGAAATCGACGAAAAATTCGTTGGGCGAGTGGCTGATTACGGCGAGGTTGCTGTAGTGTCCGGCGGCCACTTCGGGAGTGATTTCTATCTTTAGTTCCTTTTTGTTTTCCATGTCTTATGTCGTTTAAATATTATTCAATAGGCTTGATGGTGCCTGCGTCTATCTTGTTGAAGGTGAGGGTGTCGAGGCCGGCGTCGCCCTTGTAGGCCACGCGTATGCCCTTGACGTCGGCGGGCGCGATGACGTCGGTGACGTCGAAGCTGACGCGTCCCTGGCGGTACTCGCCCTCCTGCACGTCGCTCTCGATAAAGAGCGCGAGGACGGGATAGGCGGGGTCCTTGGGGTTGGCTGCCTCTGTGAGGCAGAGGTTCTTGAGGTTACGGCTGACGGGTATGCGGAAGACCATGTTGAGGTAGCCTCCGGTGCGCTTCATCTCCTCCATCTTGACGGGAGTGGATAGGCGTGCGCTGTTGGCCGCGGTGGCCTCGACGGGCTTGCCGCCGGTGACGTTGACGAAGTTGTAGAGCTTGCCGGCACCGCTGACGTACTGCTTGCCGCTTTCGGTGGTGTAGGCCATGAAGACGCGGTCGCCGGTCTTTATCTGCTTGTCGGTGAACGTCTGTGCGAAGGTGATGACGGCGCTGCCGGCGTCGCCCTCGCGCTGCACGGTGAAGCTGCATGCCGAGGCATCGGAGCCGTTGTAGGTGGCGAAGTTGTAGAAAGCGCCGGTGGGCAGCGGCGGATTGACGGGTGTGCTGTCGCTGTCGGCGCAGGAGGCGATGCCGAAGACGGCAAGCACAGCGGCCGAGGCAGTCAGGAGAGTTTTTAATGCGTTCATTGTATGATAATTGTACTGTTATTGGAATCGGCCGGCGCGGCTATGCGTCCGTCGGCCATGCGTATGGTGCGGTCGCAGTCGGCCGCGAGAGATTCGTCGTGAGTGACAATGAGGAAAGTGGCACCGAGGTCGCGGCGCAGGTCGAAGAAGAGGCGGTGCAGCTCGGAACGGTTGTGCGAGTCGAGGCTGCCCGAGGGCTCGTCGGCGAGGATGACGGAAGGTCGGTTGACGAGTGCGCGGGCCACGGCTCCGCGCTGGGCCTCGCCGCCGGAGAGCTGCGCGGGGCGGTGGTCGGCCCGGTCGGCGAGGCCGAGGTAGCCGAGGAGTTCCTTGGCGCGGGCGAAGGCCTCGCGGCGCGTGCGGCCGGCAATGAGGGCGGGCATGGCGACGTTCTCGGCGAGGGTGAACTCGGGGAGAAGGCGGTGGAGCTGGAAGACGAAGCCGATGTGGGCGTTGCGAAAGCGCGAGAGCTCGCGGTCGCCGAGAGTGAGGACGTCGGTGCCGTCGTAGAGCACGCTGCCGCGGTCGGGGCGGGAGAGTGTGCCGAGTATCTGGAGGAGTGTGGTCTTGCCTGCGCCGCTGGCTCCGACGAGGGCGACAATCTCACCGGCGGCGACTGAGATGTCGACGCCTTTCAGCACCTGAAGGTTGCCGAAGCTTTTGCAGATGTCGCGTGCCTGTATCATTTGAAATGCAAAAATACGCATTTTGCAGGAGTCGGCAAGCGGTTTTTAGAAATTTTAGTTTATGGATGGCGGTCTTATAAGTCTTATAAGTCTTATAAATCTTATAAGTTTTATGGGTTGCGGAGTTTTTTGTAACTTTGGGGCATGAACGGGAAGTTTGCCGATGTGATAGTGCCGGTGCCGCTGAATGCGAGCTTTACGTATGCGGTGCCGGAGGAGCTGCCGGGGGCGGAGACGCTCAGGGCGGGCAGCCGCGTGCTGGTGCCTTTCGGCACGAGGCATCTCTACACGGGCATAGTGGAGGCTCTGCACACCACGCGGCCGGAGGTGCCGCAGGTGAAGGAGATAGCGGCTGTGCTGGACGCGGCGCCGGTGGTGCGCCGTCCGCAGCTGCAGTTCTGGCACTGGCTGGCGGACTACTATCTCTGCGGCATCGGCGAGGTGATGAAGGCGGCGCTGCCGGCGGGCCTCAAGGTGGAGAGCCGGACGCAGGTGGAGCCGGCCGCCGACGCCTCGCCGGAGGTGCTGGCCGACCTGACGGCTGCGGAGGCTGAACTCGTGGCTCTGCTGCGGGAGAAAGGCCACCTGACGCCCGACGAGATACACAAGGCCACGGGTCGAGGCGCCGAAGCCACGGTGGCGGCGCTGGTGGAGAAAGGCGTGCTGGTGGTGAGCGAGCGCGTGGGCGAGCGCTACCGCGCCGTGCGGCGGCAGTATGTGGAGCCTGCATTCGCGCGCGGCGACGCCGAGGCCTTGGCCGAGGCGTTCCGGGCCGTGACACGCAGCAAGGCCATGCTGCCGCAGGAGCGCATGCTGGCAGCGCTGCTGGAGATGAGCCGCTTCAACCGCGCCGGCGAGCCGGCCGAGCCCGTGGAGCGCACGGCGCTGCTGGAGCGCACGGGAGGCACATGGACCACGGTGCAGCAGCTCGTGCGCAAGGGACTGGCACGGGTGAGCGTGCGCGAGGTGGGCCGTTTCAGCTACGACGCCTCGCAGCCGGCGGCGCCGCTGCCGGTGCTGAGCGAGGCGCAGGCCGAGGCCGCGGCGGCGGTGCGCAGCGGGTTCCGCGACCACGGCGTGGTGCTGCTGCACGGCGTCACGTCCGGCGGCAAGACAGAGATATACATCCACCTGATAGACGAGGTGCTGCGTCAGGGGCGCCAGGCGCTGATGCTGGTGCCGGAGATAGCGCTGACAACGCAGCTGACGCGGCGTCTGCAACGCGTGTTCGGCCGGAGGGTGGTGATCTACCACTCAAAGTTCAGCGACAACGAGCGCGTGGACATATGGCGGCATCTGCTGGGCACGTCCGACCCGTACGTCATCATCGGGGCGCGCTCGGCGGTGTTCCTGCCTTTCGCGCGGCTGGGGCTGGTGATAGTGGACGAGGAGCACGAGCAGAGCTACAAGCAGTTTGACCCGGCGCCGCGCTACAACGCCCGCGACGCGGCCATCATGCTGGCCCACATGCATGGGGCGAAGACGCTGCTGGGCAGCGCGACGCCATCGGTGGAAAGCTACTACAAGGCCACGGAGGGCGGGAAGTACGGGCTGGTGGAGCTGACGCGGCGCTACGGCGGCGTGAGCCTGCCGGCCATACAGGTCACCGACATGCGCCGCGAGCAGGAACGGCGCAGCGTGGACGGCACGCTGGCCCACTCCACGATAGGGCTGGCGCGGCGCGAGCTGGAGGCGGGCCGTCAGGTGATATTCTTCCACAACCGGCGGGGATTCTCGCCGCGGGTGCGCTGCCGGCTGTGCAGCTATGTGCCGCGCTGCGAGCACTGCGACGTGGCGCTGACCTACCACCGCAGCCAGGACATGCTGGTGTGCCACTACTGCGGGACCGCCTACCCCGTGCCGCGCGTGTGCCCGCAGTGCGGCGAGCCGTCGATACAGGTCAGCGGCTACGGCACGGAGCGCGTGGAGGACGCGATAGCCGCAGAGTTCGCGGGCAACGCCACGCTGCGCATGGACCTGGACACGACGCGCGCCCGCGACGGCTACGACCGCATCATCGACGCGTTCTCGCAGCACAAGGCCGACATCCTGGTGGGCACGCAGATGGTGACGAAGGGTCTGGACTTCAGCGACGTAGGAATGGTGGCGGTTGTGAATGCCGACAATGTGATATTCTATCCCGACTTCCGGTCGGCCGAGCGTGCGTTCAACATGCTGGAGCAGGTGGCCGGGCGCGCAGGGCGCCGCGGCGAGCCCGGGACGGTGGTGGTGCAGACCTACACGCCGGAGCATCCCGTGATACGCTTCGTGCAGAAACATGACTTCAATGGATTCTATGCCAACGAGATAGAGGAACGGCGGGCGTACAATTATCCGCCGTTCACGAGGATGATATACGTAATGCTGCGCCACCGCGACGACCGCGTGCTGGACGAGCAGGCACGGGCCTATGCCGAGGCTCTGCGGCGTCTGTTCGGGACGCGTGTGGCGGGTCCGGAGCCGCCGGGTGTGGCGCGGGTGCAGAATCTGTACATCCGCCGGATAATGCTGCGAGTGGAGTGCGGGGCGTCGATGCCGCGCGTGAAGGAGATACTGCGGGAGCTGTATGCCGAGCTGAGCGCGGCGGGACGGCTGCGCGGCACCATCATTCACTACGATGTGGATCCATATTAGTTTAATGTTTAGGGTTTAAGGTTTAGGGGGGGATGCTTTTTCGGTAATACATATATTATATGTATCTTTGCAGACAAAACCACGACATCATGGCCGACCACGACATCATATTCCGATATTTTCCGCAGATGGACGCAGAGCAGCGCAGCCGCATCGAGGCTCTCGACGCCCTCTACCGCGAATGGAACGCACGCATCAACGTCATCTCCCGCCGCGACATAGACAACCTCTACACCGCCCACATACTCCACAGCCTCGCCATCGCGGCTTTCCTGGGGCCACTCGAGCCGGGCACCACCTTCCTCGACATGGGCACGGGCGGCGGCCTGCCGGGCATACCGCTGGCTATAGCCTACCCTGAGTGCAGCTTCCACCTCATCGACCGCATAGGCAAGAAGATACGCGTAGCCACGGAGATAGCCTCTGCGCTGGGGCTGCGCAACGTCACCTTCCAGCACGGCGACATAGGCGAATGCCGCGAACGCTACGACTACGTCGTCAGCCGCGCCGTCATGACTCTGGACGCCCTCGTGCCCCTTATCACAAAAAATGTGCGGCGCGGACGCCGCGGCGTGAACCGATACGCCGACGGACTTGTTTGCCTCAAGGGGGGCGACCTCTCGGCCGAGATAGCCGCCACGCGCCGCCCCGTGCTGGAGTACGACCTGCGGGAGTTCATCCCCGAGGACTGCTTCGACACCAAGAAACTGATTTACGTCCCCTTTGACTGACACGGTCATGCTGCACATCAAACAATTCGTATTCAACCCCTTCGACGAGAACACCTACCTCGTCAGCTCCGACACCGAGGGCGGCCACGACGCCATAGTCATCGATCCCGGCATGTACAACGACGCCGAGGCCAGGCGATTCGACGACTACGTCAAGGAAAACAATCTGAACATCAAAGCCATAGTGCTTACCCACATACACCTCGACCACTGCTTCGGCGCCATGCGGCTGCACCGCCTGACGGGCGCACCCGTAATGGCCTCGACTGCCGACGCGTTCCTCTCCACGAGCCTTGCCGACCAGGCGCGCCGCTTCGGCCTGCGCATGGGCCGCGACGAGGCCGTCAGCATCGACACGCCGCTGCACGACGGCGACACCGTGGCCGTAGGCGCGGACTCGCTGACGGTGCTGGCCGTGCCGGGCCATAGCCCCGGCGGAATAGCCCTGTATAGCGCCGAGGGCGGCGTTCTCTTCAGCGGCGACAGCCTTTTCCGCCGTTCCATCGGCCGCACCGACCTGCCCGGCGGCAGCTCGCCGACGCTCGTCGACAGTGTCCGCACGCGGCTGCTCTCGCTGCCGCCCGACACGCTCGTGCTGCCCGGCCACGGCCCCTCCACCACCGTCCGCGAGGAGACCCTCGGCAACCCGTTTGTACGGTAATTAATTAGTTTATAGTTGATAGTGTATAGGTAAGAGGGGACGTCTGAGGGCATTCTGGGGGTCTTAGGTCTTGGGGCTGAGGCTTAGAGATTAGTTGATAGTTGAGAGGGGATAGGTAAGAGGTAGGCTCCGCGTACCAAAAACCTTATTTTTTACTGCATTAGGCAAGCGCCCGGCTAATAATATCCATGGCCTCCGGCCATATTTCTGTAGTTGATAGTGAGAGGATTGAGGTTGCGCTCCGCGCAAAGAGGAGTGTAGGTCGGTGGTAGTCTGACTCGTCTGACCCGTCTGACCCGTCCGACTTGTCCGACTCCTCACTCCTCACTCCTCACTGCGGCCGCAGGCCGCGGAACCCCCGCAAAACAAAGCCGAAACAACAAACAGCGAATAACAAAAAATTAAAATCAGTAAATATATGGATAAATAAAAAAAAAGTATAAAACATGAAACATGAAAAGG
>URSD01000059.1 GCA_900550395.1 uncultured Porphyromonadaceae bacterium
AGTCAAATCAAAATGTCAAAGAACTCTCTTTATTTGATGATTTTTAAACTAACGCGATTTTATCGCACCAGTAGTAACTTCATATAATAAAAGAGCCCGCTAAAGCTCGGAGGAGAGATAGCGGGCAGAGAAGGTAATCTGAGTTCAAGCCTTGACTTTTTAATAACGTCAGCAAAATGCCTTCTCTTTGATATGCTAACAATACACCTGGGCTTATGGTTCGGTTTTAGGGCCTTTTTTTATGAGTTTTTCCGTTTCTGATACATCTGCATATGAAAAAAGAACGATTTGCAAAACTCCGATTGCAGAATTATTCCTAATTTTGGGCATCGGAAATGAGTGCGGCCAAACCCTCGGACGTATCATTAACTATGACAAACCAAAATCTTAAATAATCATGAGACCATACTCCTTCGCTTACCTGGCACTCGCAGCCGCCATCACGGCATGCGCCGGAAGCGAGACCCACAAACAGACTCTCTCGGGACTCGACCCCGATAAATTCGCAGCCACCGTCGACGGCAAGCCCACCGCACTCTACGTACTTGCCAACGACAACGGAATGGAAGCCTGCATCACCAACTACGGCGGACGCATCGTCTCGCTCGTCGTGCCCGACCGCGACGGCAAGCCACAGGACGTCGTGCTCGGATTCGACAGCATACAGGCCTACCTTCCCGAAAACAACCAGACCGACTTCTGCGCCGCCATAGGCCGATACGCCAACCGTATCGACCACGGACGCCTCGTCATCGACGGCGACACCACACAGCTGCCCGTCAACAACTTCGGCCACTGCCTCCACGGCGGCCCCGACGGCTGGCAATACAAGGTCTACGACGCCGAGCAGCCCAATGACAGCACCCTCGTGCTCACCATGCACTCACCCGACGGCGACAACAATTTCCCGGGCAACGTCACCGCCACCGTCACCTATACCCTCACCGGCGACAACCGGCTTGACATAACCTACGCAGCCACCACCGACGCGCCCACCGTCATCAACATGACAAACCACGCCTACTTCTGCCTATCCGGCGACCCCGAGCGCACAGTCAAGGACGACGTCCTGCAAATCAACGCCGCCACATTCACTCCCGTCGACAGCACCTACATGACGACAGGCGAGATTCTTCCCGTGGCCGGCACTCCGATGGACTTCACCACGCCCAAGGCCGTAGGCCGCGACCTGAAGCTGTTCGACTACAAACAGATTGCCAACGGCAACGGCTTCGACCACAACTGGGTGCTCGCCACCGACGGCGACATCACCCTGCCCGCCGCCGTGCTCACATCGCCCGCCACCGGCATCACACTCACGGTCTACACCGACGAGCCCGGCATACAGTTCTACAGCGGCAACTTCCTGGACGGGACCATTCGCGGCAAGCAGGACAAAAACTATGTCCAGCACGCAGGACTCTGCCTCGAGACGCAGCACTACCCCGACTCTCCCAACAAGCCTGAATGGCCCTCCACACTCCTGCGTCCCGGCGACACCTACCGTAGCCACACCATTTTCGCATTCTCGACAAAGTAAACCCTAAACCTTAAACCATAAACTTTAAACCCTAAAACCAAATGGCTTTACCCGACTGGATTGTCATAGCGCTCTTTTGCGCGGCGCTCATAGGAATCATAATCTGGGTCATGCGGCAGAAACAGAACAACGCCGCTGACTACTTTCTCGGTGGCAAGGACGCCACCTGGATTGCCATAGGCGCCTCCATCTTCGCTTCAAACATCGGCTCGGAACATCTTATCGGCCTCGCAGGCTCCGGCGCATCCTCAGGCATGGCGATGGCCCACTGGGAAATCCAGGGATGGATGATTCTCATACTCGGCTGGGTCTTCGTTCCCTTCTACTCGCGCTCTATGGTCTACACCATGCCCGAGTTCCTCGAGAAACGTTTCAACCCGCAGTCCCGCACCATCCTCGCCACCATCTCGCTTATCAGCTACGTACTCACCAAGGTCGCAGTCACCGTCTACGCCGGCGGTCTCGTCTTCCAGCAGGTATTCGGCATCGACACGCTGTGGGGCATCGACTTCTTCTGGATCGCGGCCGTGGGACTCGTCGTCATCACCGCGCTCTATACCGTCTTCGGCGGCATGAAGTCCGTGCTCTACACCTCCGTGCTCCAGACCCCCATACTGCTCCTCGGCTCGCTCATCATCCTTGTGCTCGGCCTTAAGGAACTCGGCGGCTGGGACGAAATGATGCGCATCTGCTCCTCTGTCGAGGTGAATGAGTACGGCGACACCATGACGAACCTTATCCGCAACAATGGCGACCCGCAGTATCCCTGGCTCGGCGCTCTCATAGGCTCCGCCGTCATCGGCTTCTGGTACTGGTGCACCGACCAGTTCATCGTCCAGCGCGTACTCTCCGGCAAGAACGAGAAGGAGAGCCGCCGCGGCACCATCTTCGGCGCCTACCTCAAGCTGCTGCCCGTCTTCCTCTTCCTCATTCCCGGCATGATAGCCTTCGCACTCCATCAGAACGCCGGCGACTTCCTCCCGTTGCTGCCCGACGGCACACCCAACAGCGACGCCGCCTTCCCCACCCTCGTTGCCAAACTGCTCCCCGCCGGTGTCAAAGGCCTCATAGTATGCGGCATCCTCGCAGCCCTCATGAGTTCGCTGGCTTCGCTGTTCAACTCGTCGGCAGCGCTGTTCACCATCGACTTCTACCAGCGCTTCCGTCCCGACACCGACCCCAAGAAGCTCGTGCGCATAGGCCAGGCCGCCACGGTCGTAATCGTCGTGCTCGGCATCCTCTGGATTCCCGTGATGCGCTCCATCGGCGACGTCCTCTATCTCTACCTCCAGGACGTGCAGTCGGTTCTCGCCCCGGGCATCGCCGCCGCATTCCTCATAGGCATACTCTGGAAGCGCGCATCGGCCCTCGGCGGCATGTGGGCCCTCCTCAGCGGTCTCATCGTCGGCCTGACGCGCCTCGGTGCCAAGATCTACTACACCTCGGCAGGCATCGCCGCCGGAAGCAATCCCGACGCAAGCCTCTTCCAGCGCGTTTTCTTCGACGAGAACTGGCTGTTCTTCTGCGGCTGGATGCTGGTGTTCTGTCTCGCTGTCGGCGTGGTGGTGTCGCTATTCACCAAAGCTCCGTCCGAACAGAAGATCCAGGGCCTCGTGTTCGGCACCTCCACGGCCGAGCAGCGCGCCGTCACCCGTGCCAGCTGGGATAAGTGGGATGTCATCCACACCTGCATCATCCTCGCCATCACAGTAGCTTTCTACATCTATTTCTGGTAATACAAATGCTCGAAGAACTCAAAGAAAAAGTCTGCAAGGCCAATCTCGACCTTGTGCGCCACGGGCTCGTGATATTCACCTGGGGCAACGTCTCCGGCATAGACCGCGAGCACGGTCTCGTAGTCATAAAGCCCAGCGGCGTAAGTTATGACGACATGCGTCCGGCCGATATGGTCGTGGTCGACCTGGCCTCGGAACGCGTCGTCGAGGGCGACCTGCGCCCCTCCAGCGACACACCCACCCACCTCGCCATCTACCGTGCGTGGCCTGAAGTAGGCGGTGTGGTCCACACCCACTCCACCTACGCCACCGCATGGGCGCAGGCCGGGCTCGACATCCCGAACATCGGCACCACCCACGCCGACTACTTCCACGACGCCGTACCCTGCACAGCCGACATGACCGAGGCCGAAGTGAAAGGCGACTACGAGCTGGAGACCGGCAACGTCATCGTCCGCCGCTTCGCCGACGCCGGCATCAACCCCATGCACACTCCCGGCGTACTCGTCAAAAACCACGGACCCTTCGCGTGGGGCACCTCACCCGCCGACGCCGTCCACAACGCCGTAGTGCTCGAGCAGGTGGCCCGCATGGCCTACATCGCCGAGACTCTCAACCCCTCGCTGACGATGAACCCGCTGCTCATAGAGAAGCACTTCTCGCGCAAACACGGCCCCAACGCCTACTACGGCCAGAAGAAATAAAAAAATCACTAATATCTAAGCCCCAAACCTTAGACCAAAAGACCAACAGATATGTTTGAAAACCTTGAAATATGGTGGGTCACCGGCGCACAGATGCTCTACGGTGAAGAACCCGTCCGCATAGTCGAATCGCACTCCAAAGAAATGGTCGACGGCATCAACGCCACCGGCCTCCTGCCCATAAAGGTCGTCTACAAAGGCACCGTGATGTCTTCCCGCGACATCGAGAAGGTAATGCTCGACGCCAACGCCTCCAAGGCCTGCGTCGGCATCATCACATGGATGCACACCTTCTCGCCGGCCAAAATGTGGATCCACGGCCTCCAGCAGCTCCGCAAGCCCCTGCTCCACCTCCACACCCAGTACAACGCCGAAATTCCATGGGACACCATGGACATGGACTTCATGAACCTCAACCAGAGCGCCCACGGCGACCGTGAGTTCGGCCACATCTGCGCCCGCCTCGGCGTGCGACGCAAGGTAGTGGTAGGCTACTGGAAGGACGCCAAGACCCTCGGCCGCATAGCCGTGTGGAGCCGCGTGGCTGCCGCATGGGCCGACGCCCAGGACCTGCTCGTGCTCCGCTTCGGCGACCAGATGAACAACGTAGCCGTAACCGACGGCGACAAGGTCAGCGCCGAAATGCAGCTCGGCTACCATGTCGACTACTGCCCCGTCAGCGAACTGATGGAATACTGGAAGAAGGTCACCGACGAGGACACCGCCGCACTCGTCGCCACCTACCACAGCGAGTACGTCTGCGAGGGTGACATCTGCAAACCCGGCACTGAAGCCTACAAATCGGTATGGAACGCCGCCCGCGCCGAAATCGCCATCCGCGCCTGCCTCAAGGCCCATGGCGCCAAGGCCTTCACCACCAACTTCGACGACCTCGGCACCGACGACATCAACGACCCGCACTTCACCGGCTTCGACCAGATTCCCGGTCTCGCATCGCAGCGCCTCATGGCCGAGGGCTACGGCTTCGGAGCCGAGGGCGACTGGAAGTCGGCCGCACTCTACCGCACCCTGTGGGTGATGAACCAGGGTCTCGGCGGCTGCTCCTTCCTGGAAGACTATACGCTCAACTTCGACGGCGACCGCAGCGCCATCCTTCAGGCCCACATGCTGGAGGTGTGCCCCATGATCGCCGAGGAGAAGCCGCGCCTGGAAGTCCACTTCCTCGGCATCGGCATCCGCAAGGCCCAGACGGCCCGCCTGGTGTTCACATCCCGTCCCGGCGACGGCATCACGGCCACCGTCATCGACCTCGGCTCGCGCTTCCGCCTGATAGTCAACGACGTTGAGTGCATCAAGAGCAAGCCCCTGCCCAAGCTTCCTGTAGCCTCGGCCCTGTGGATTCCGCAGCCCGACTTCGCCACCGGCGCCGCAGCGTGGATCATGGCCGGAGGCACACACCACAGCTGCTTCGCCTACGGCATCACGCCCGAATACTGGGAGGACTACGCCGAAATGGCAGGCATCGAGATGGTACACATCAACCGCGACACCACCCTGCCCGAGTTCAAGAAAGAACTGCGCTACAACGAAGTCTACTACTCGCTCAACAAGTGATTCATGGCAGCAGACGCAAAAGAAACCATACTCACGGGGCGTGCCATACTCGGCATTGAGCTCGGCTCCACGCGCATAAAGGCCGTGCTCATCGACGCCGACGGCACTCCTCTGGCACAAGGCGCCCACGAATGGGAGAACCGCCTTGTCGACGGCCTGTGGACCTACAGTATCGACGACATCTGGACCGGACTGCGGCAATGCTACGCAGACCTCCGGGCCAATGTGCGCCGCGACTTCGGCACCGACATAGAGCGCCTCGCGGCCATAGGCGTCAGCGCCATGATGCACGGCTACCTCGCCTTCGACTCGGAGCAGCGCATACTCGTTCCCTTCCGCACCTGGCGCAACACCAACACCGCCGCTGCCGCCGCGGAGCTGTCGAAGCTCTTCAACTTCAACATCCCGCTGCGCTGGAGCATATCCCACCTCTATCAGTGCATACTCGACGGCGAGCACCACGTGCGCGACATCGACTACCTCACCACCCTCGCCGGCTACGTCCACTGGCAACTCACCGGCCGCCGTGTCCTCGGCGTGGGCGATGCCTCGGGCATGCTGCCCGTCGACCCCGCCACCGGACTCTTCGACGCGGGCATGATGGAAGCCTTCGACCGCCTCGTCGCTCCCCGCGACCTACCCTGGCACCTCGCCGACATCCTCCCCGAGGTACTCTCCGCAGGCGCCGACGCCGGCACCCTCACCCAGGAAGGCGCGCTCCGCCTCGACCCCACCGGCACCCTGAAGCCCGGCACGCCGCTGTGTCCGCCGGAGGGCGACGCCGGCACGGGCATGGTAGCCACCAACGCCGTGCTGCCGCGCACGGGCAACGTCTCCGCCGGCACCTCGTCGTTCTCCATGATAGTGCTCGAGAAGAATCTCTCGCAGCCCTACGAGATGATCGACATCGTCACCACTCCCGACGGCAAGCCCGTCGCCATGGTCCACTGCAACAACTGCACCAGCGACCTCAACGCGTGGGTGGGACTCTTCCGCGAGTACCAGCAGCTGCTCGGCGTACCCGTCGACATGAACGAAGTCTTCGGCAAGCTCTACAACGCAGCACTCGCCGGCGACCCCGACTGCGGCGGTCTCCTCGCCTACAACTACATATCCGGCGAGCCCGTCACCGGCCTTGCCGAAGGACGTCCTCTGTTCGTACGCTCCGCGCAGGACCGCTTCAACCTCGCCAACTTCATGCGCGCCAACCTGTACGCCTCCGTCGCCGTACTGAAAATCGGCAACGACATCCTTTTCAACAAGGAGCACGTGCAGGTGCTCCGCATCACGGGTCACGGCGGTCTTTTCAAGACGCCGGGCGTAGGTCAGAGCATACTCGCCGCCGCCCTCGGCACATCCATCTCCGTCATGTCCACAGCCGGCGAAGGCGGAGCATGGGGCATTGCCCTGCTCGCCGCCTACCGCGTAGGTAATCCCGGCGGCCTGTCGCTGCCGGAATACCTCAACGAGCGCATATTCCTCGGACAGTCAGTCACCGAAGTAGCTCCCGACCCCGCCGCCACGGCAGGTTTCGACCGCTACATCCAGGCCTACACACGCGGCCTCGCCATCGAGCACGCCGCCGTAGGCAATAAAGACTGAAAATCAGAGACTGATAGACACATACAGGCGCATGCTGGTACCGAGGCGTGCGCCTGTGTGTTCTCAGCTGATAGTGCGGGCTTTGCCCGCAGTTTAGGGTTTAAGGTTTATGGTTTAGGGCCGGCGCGGGCGGGGTGTGCGCGTGGCTTGCGCCGCGCGCAGTGTGAAGTTGGGAGTGTGGAGTGAGGAGTTGCGCCTGCGGCGGCAACTGTCGGGGCGCTTGTGGTGGCAATCCGGATGATGCAGTTCAGGGTGCAGCGGTTGTTGAGGAACAGGGCGTAGTGGAGGAGCAGGCGGCTGATGGCGGCGTGCTCGGCGGCTGATACGGTGAGGACGATGCTGACGCGGCCTGTGCGGCGGCGACGGCGCTCGAGGAGGCCGATGACGGCGGATTCGCGCGGCGTGAGGGGCCTGCGGTACCAGCGGCGGAAGGGATATGTGCTTGAATGTTTCATGATGCTGCAAAGTTACAACACGAAATACCCCTTGGAACTATGAAATGAACCACCCCCCGGTTCATTTCATAGCTAATAAATGTTAAAATCGAGGATAACTCGCTGTGGGATAGGGAGAAAAAATTTGCATTTTTGCCAAAAAAATCTTTAGTTTCGAGGGACAGGCCCAATAAGTCTTATAAATCCTATAAGTCTTATAAATCTTATAAGTCTTATAAATTCTGTCGTTACGGGCGTGAGGTAGGAGAGGCGGCATTTTTTTTTTTTTGCAACGCGCTTTGCCGTATAAACAAAAGTTTGTAACTTTGCGGCCGAAACGGTTGCTCCGCCGCGAAGAGTCGCGGCATAAGGAGCACTAAGAGGGAACGGGGTGAGAATCCCCGACAGTACCCGCAGCTGTAAGTCCCCCTTGAAAAAGTCATTGCAACAGCCACTGGCACAGGTCGTCCGTCAGCGACCTGCCGGGAAGGCGCAATGGCCGGGACGAGTCAGAAGACCTGCTTTTTCGCTGTCGATAAAAGTGTTTGTCTCGGGAAAAAGACATGGCTTCTGCTTGATTAAGATTCGTTTGCTCTCTCCTTAAGGTAGGCAGGCCTCAAGGGCCTATGAATGATGTTCCCGATTGTGCATGACGCTCGAAACCGACAGCACGACCGGGAGTTTTTTTAGTTTAACAACATCATATTCATCTTTAAATGAAAAAAATCAAACGTGTGGCAGGATTTGCCTTGATGCTCTTGGCTATGATAGGGCTGGCAGCCTGCGAGAAAAATGAGTATTTCCTCTCGCCTGAAGTAACTATTCAGGTCCCCGAGGAAGGGCTCACCGTTGAAATCGGAGGGACTCTTGAAAACAAGGCCGACGTCAAGAACGCCGGCGAGAATCCACATAATCAGTGGTACGTCTACGACATCAAGGAGTCAACGTCGCCGGTCCTGCAGTTCAATGCCGTGGAGCCGGGCAACAACACCGGCAAGCTGACCGTCAGCATCGACGACGGCTCATCGAGCGACGCCGTAACCGTCCTCGTGGCCCGTGCTCCGCTCGAAGTGGCCATCTCCGTGGTGGGCGACAAGTCAACCACCCATCAGTATCTGGATTCCGTCATTCTCCGCGGCATTGTCTATAGCCGCGAGGACTATGAAATTGAATGGATTCGCGAGGGTGAGCGTGTCTCCAAGGAGTTCTACTATGTATTCAAGGCCGAAAAAGAAGGAACCCATCGCCTGACCTTCAAGGCTCTTGACAAAAACGGAAAATATGTGACCGAGGACATCGATATAACCGTCGAGGTTCCTCAGCTTGCGGCCATCATCAAGGAACCCAAACATGGCTTCCGCTGCCCGCAGGGACAGAAAATCATGCTCCACGGCGAGGCCAACCGCGTCAGTAACGTTAGCGTCGAGTGGATTGTAGGCGGAAAGGTCGTCTGCACCGAGCCTGACTATGAGTTCGAGGGAACGGCGCTCGACAATGTCGAAGTCGCCCTCCGTGTCATCGACCCCACCCAGACTGCCACCGATACCAAGACCATAGTGGTTCACCACCCTTATCTCTATGGCACACTTCTTGTTGCCAAATATGACATGCATTTCATCGATTATCTCGGTACTGTGACAGAAAATGTGTTCTCGGCGGCCAATCCTCAACTGAAAGAAAAAGAAATTACTTTTCGAGAGGAAGGATCTATCGGTTTCGATGAAACTCAGATTGTAGCATTTACCCGTAGAGTTCTTAGCAGAGATGAAAACAATAATAGGATAACCAAGACAAGCTTTCATATAATAGACGCAAAGCTATTTTCAATTAAGAAAGTATTGGAATTGACCTTTACCGATCAGGTAAGTACAAGTCTGAAGCTTGCAAACATCGTTGTTCATGGAAACAAGTTTTTCATGTATGCGTCTAAGTCTAAGGTGACAAACGAGGCTGAGCCATCGGGAGTCTATGAGATAGACATCAATACTGGATCCAAAAAACTTGTCTGGAAGGCTGATGTCGCGATAAAGAGTATGATTGGACATAATAGTTCGTTATATATATTCACCGATAACCATGTCATAGCAATAGATATGAATACCGGAAAACAGCTCTATGATGTCGATGGAAAAAATGGATTTATGCTGGATATGGACGACAGGTCTTCATGGACAATCATTAATGTCAATATATTCCACACGACAGACTTGTCAACCTATGAGGATTATTTCGATTTGGCTGCCGGTATCAGAAACCAGATTCTGATAAATGCTGATTACTCACGCCTTAAAATAGCCAATGTCGGG
>URSD01000060.1 GCA_900550395.1 uncultured Porphyromonadaceae bacterium
TTTTAACACTTTTCGCTTGCGCGACTCCTAGATTTCCGCGAGTTAAGGAGCGACCGCAGGGAGCGACATACTCGCGGAAGAAGCGTCACAAAAGCATCAACCTGCCGGATGGCGGGTTGCACGACGTCCGGGTTTATTGTCAGATTTTCAGAATGTTTCGTGGCTGCCGGAGGCTGTGCAACCCGCCATCCGGCGGGTTGATGCACTTTTCTGAACCTACCGCGGATACGGCGCTTTGCGCCTAAATCCGCGGCTAACCGGATTTCACCCGCCATGCGGCGGGTATCCGCTTGATACACTGTTAACTGATGGGGCATGATTATTTGAAACCGCATTGCACGGCTCGGACGTCCGTCCCTCTTACCTATCCCCCATCAACTATAAACTAAACCCGGAAGAACTCCGTGAAGGCTCCTATCGTTGCCACATGGTCGGCCGCGGCCGCTGTCTCCCGGGCCGAATGCATAGCCCACACCGGCGCACCCATATCCACGCCCCGCAGCGCTATCTGCGACGTCAGGATATTGCCCAGCGTCGAGCCGCCCGCCACATCGCTGTGATTCACGAAGCGCTGCACAGGCACCCCGGCGCGCTCGCACAGCGTGGCGAACACAGCCGCCGAGTCGGCGTCCGTCATATACTTGCAGTTGGCGTTGATCTTGATGACCGGACCGCCGCCCAGCACCGGATGGTTCGTCGGGTCCTGCTTCTCCACGTAGTTGGGATGCACACCGTGGCCGTTGTCAGCCGAGATCATGAACGACTGCGCCATGCTGCGGAAATAATCCTCCTCCGAGCCGCCCAGAGCCGCGCACAGGCGCTGCAGCGTCTGCTTCAGCACCGGCGCCGCCGCGCCCTGCTTCGTCCCTGAGCCCGTCTCCTCGTTGTCGAAGATAGCCATCACGCGCGTATGCCGCGAAGACTCGTCCGCCGTCGCAAGCAGCGCCGAGAGCGCCGCATGCACCATGCTCAGGTCGTCGATACGCCCCGAGCTCACGAACTCACCGTTCAGCCCTATGCGCTCGGCATGTTCCAGCGTGTACAGCGACAGGTCATAGTCCAGCAGCTCCTCGCGCGGCACACCAAGCTGGCGCGCAAGCATGCGGCCCACCAGGTCCGTGGCCTCGGCCGGGTCGTCCACCCGTCCCAGCACCGGCAACATATCCTTCTGCCGGCTCAGCGGATTGCCGTCGTTCACTCCGCGGTTGAAGTGGATGGCAAGGTGCGGAATCACCAGCCGCGCACCCTCCAGGCGCACGGCCACCTGCCGCGGCTGCAGCGGGTCGTCGCCGCGCAGTATGGCGCGTCCCGCCAGTCCAAGCGGGCGGTCGAACCACGTGTAGAGTATCGGACCTCCGTACACTTCGGTGTTGAGCTTTACGATGTTGCCCTCGCAGAGCATCTCGCAGTGCGGCTTCGCGCGGAAGCACGGCGAGTCGCTGTGCGCGCAGATGATGCGCACGCCCTCGCTCGGCGCCCCATCGCCTGCCACGAACGCGAAGATGGCCGACGAGTTCGCGCACACATAACGCTTGTCGCCCGCGCTGACGGTCCATGAGTCGGCGGCGCGCAGCTCTGTGAATCCGGCAGCCTCCAGGCGGCGCCGCAGTTCGGCCACAGCCAGGAAATTCACCGGCGAGGCGTTCAGGAAGTGAAGAAGGTCGTCAATCATTGTAGTAGATTTTATTAATGGCGCGCAGCACATTGCACAGCGTCTGGCTCCAGTAGCCCGCGAAGTCTTCGCGCAGGCCCGGCATCATTTCCGATATGAATTCCGGAGTGGCGTCGCGCGCTGTCTGCACTATGTTGTAGAACACCTGAAAGAGGTCGGCCAGCCCCTCCGATATGCTTGCGCCTATGGGCGTGTCGCTGTACTTCATGTCCTCCTCGAACACCTCCAGATACGCGTCATCCTCGCCCAGCAGCGCGGCCACGCGCCGGCGCACGGCCTCGTAATAATCTTCTTCAAGGGCGCCGTTCACGTAAGCGTCCCCCATGGCCTCGGTGTCGTCGCGGCGCAGGTCGGACGCGGCGATGTACAGCCGCGGCAGCAGGCGCAGCATGGCGGCCAGGAAGTCGGCGCGTTCGGTCTCCCGCGCGCTCTCCATGGCCGAGCAGTATTCATTGGCGAGGGCCAGAAAAGCGAGCTCGTTGGGCTGGAGTGTGGTGTTCATTTGGTGTAAAGTTTGTTGTCGACAATATATTTATAAACGCCCGGCGGCAGAAAACAGCTCATGTCGCGGCCGCGGGCTATCGCGTCGCGCACCTGCGTGCTGCTCAGGTTCACGGTGATTGGCGTTATCGTCTCCATGCCGTCCACATGACCCTCCACCGGATAGCCCGGACGCGGATACACTATCACGCCGTATTCGTCCAGGATGCGCTGCCAGTCGCGCCACTGGTCGAACACCTGCCAGTTGTCGCTCCCTATAACGAGCTTGAAGCGGCGCCCCGGATAGCGCGACGCCAGCAGATCCAGCGTATTGATGGTATAGCTCGGCAGGGGCATCGACAGCTCTATGTCGCAGGTATCCACGCGCTCCACCCCGCGGGTGGCTATCGACAGCATTGCCAGGCGCCGCGTGTCGGGTATCAGCCCCAGCGGATTCTTCAGCGGATTGCGAGGCGAGAGCATCAGCCACACCCTGTCCACGATATCCCACTGCGTCAGGTATGCCGCCAGCATCATGTGGCCGCAGTGCACGGGGTTGAAGCTTCCCCCCAGCAGGCCTATCGTCTCTGTGGCGGCCATTATTCTGCGGAAGCGATGTGTTGCGTGATGATGCGGCGTGCCTCGTCCACGGCCTCGTCCAGGTCGTCGTTGACGACGCGGAAGTCGAACTGCGGCGCGAAACCCAGCTCATAGTCGGCCTTCGCCACACGCTGCTCTATCACCTCGGGCGAGTCGGTGGCGCGGCCCACGAGGCGCCGGCGCAGCTCCTCCACGTCGGGCGGCAGTATGAAGATAGTCACCGCCTTGTCGCCGTAGATGCGCTTGACGTTCAGCGCACCCTTGACGTCGATGTCAAGAACCACGTCGCGCCCGGCGGCTATCTTGTTGTCTATCTCGCTGCGCAGCGTGCCGTAGTAGCGGCCCGGGTACACTTCCTCCCATTCGATGAAGCGGCCGGCGGCCACGGCGTCGCGGAAGTCCTCGGTGCTCATGAAGTGATAGCTCACTCCGTCGGTCTCGCCCGTGCGCGGCGCACGGTTGGTTGCCGACACGGAGAATTCCAGAGGCAGAGCATCCTCGCCTTCCAGCAGTTTGTGAATGATGGTGCTCTTGCCGCACCCCGAGGGCGCCGACAGCACGATTATCTTGCCTTGTTTTCCCATGGGTTATAGTACGTTAAGAACTTGCTCCTTAATCTGTTCCAGTATATCTTTCATCTCCACCACCAGGCGCTGCATGTCGGCCTGGTTGCTCTTGGAGCCGAGGGTATTGATTTCGCGGCCCATCTCCTGCGCGATGAAGCCGAGCTTCTTGCCGTGCGACACGCCGGGAGCCGCCATCGTCTCGCGGAAGTAGCGCAGATGCTGCGCCAGGCGCTGCTTTTCCTCGTTCACGTCGAGCTTTTCTATGTAGAAAATCATCTCCTGCTCCAGGCGTCCGCGGTCGTATTCAACGCCGGCGATTTTCGCCAGGCCCTCCTCTATGCGCCCGCGGATATGGGCCACACGCGCCGTCTCATACTCGTCCACGCGTGCCAGCAGACCGGCGATGGCACCGATGCGCGCATCGAAAAAAGCCTCCAGGCGTTCGCCCTCGGCGCGGCGGTGGGCCATGCAGGCCTCGGCGGCGGCCGCGAGCGCCTTGCGCATCAGCGAGACCTCGGCCTCGCTGCTCTCGGCAGGCGCTACGCTGCGGCACACCTCCGGCAGACGCATCAGCAGGTTCAGCCAGTTGTCGGGCTGCGGGATGCCTAATTCCTCGGCCGCGGCCTCGAGCTGCCGCTTGTAGGCCGCCATTACGGCCACATCCACCTCTACGGGAGCCCCGGCGGCTGCCCCGGTGTGCTCCACCGTGGCTGTCACCTCCACCTTGCCCCGTTCCAGCGTGCCGGCGATAATCTCGCGCACGTCGCTCTCCAGGTTTCTGAATGCCTGCGGCAGACGCGTCACCAGATCCAGCTGCTTGCTGTTAAGTGTCTTTATTTCAAATGTTACCTTTGCACCATCGGCTTCGGCGGCTGCTTTGCCGAAGCCTGTCATCGAGTACAGCATGTTCCGTTCTGTTTGTTAATTGAGCAAAATTAACGATATTTTTTTGAAAAATACGTAACTTTGGGGTTAAAAATAAGACTATGGAAGTACTGTACGAAGACAACCACATCATCATCGTCAACAAGGCTCCCGGCGAGATAGTGCAGGGCGACAAGACCGGCGACACGCCCCTCAGCGAGACCGTTGCAGCCTGGCTCAAGGAGAAATACGCCAAACCCGGCAACGTCTTCGTCGGCGTGTGCCATCGCCTCGACCGACCCGTCGGCGGCATTGTGGTTTTCGCCAAGACATCCAAGGCCCTGGCGCGCCTCAACGAGATGTTCCGCACCGGCGCCGTCCACAAGCGCTACTGGGCCATCACCCGCGGAGTGCCGCCCGAGCCGCAGGCCGAGCGCACCCACTACATCACCACCACGGAGCGCAACAACAAAAGCTACGCCTCCCTGGCGCCGCGCCCAGGCGCCAAGGAGGCCCGCCTGCGCTACACACTCATAGCCGAGGGCGACCGCTACCGCCTCCTCGAAGTCGAGCTCCTCACCGGCCGCAAGCACCAGATACGCGTCCAGCTCGCCGCCATAGGCTGCCCCATCCGCGGCGACCTCAAGTACGGCGACAAGCGCAGCAACACCGACGGCAGCATCTCCCTGCTCGCCCGCAGCATCGACTTCATCCACCCCGTCAGCGGCAAGCCCGTCCACGTCGAGGCTCCCGTCCCCGCCGACCCCCTCTGGCAGGCCCTCGACTCCGCCCGAAAGAGTTGATAGTATAGATAAGAGGGAGTTACCTCGGAGGGCGAGAAACATAAGAACATAAGGTCAAAAGAAACAGATCTTTTTGATGAATATTAAATATACTGAATATTAACTTTTATGTCACTTATGACCTTATGTCCCTATGTATCTCACCATATCCGGTATTTATTGATAGGGAATAAGTAAGAGGGACTCCTAACTCCTAACTCCTAACTCCTAACTGCGCGAAGCGCGACTCACTCCTAACTTTTTCAATCCAACTCTCCCTCTTGTCGGTTTTTTTCCGTAATTTTGCACCGACGATGGCACGGCGCCTCGATATCTTCGTTGAAATTCTTGTTTTATGAACGACACTTTTGAAATGGTGGCCAAGACCTTTCAGGGACTGGAAGGAGTGCTGGCCGACGAGCTCCGCTCACTCGGAGCCCAGGATGTGCGTCCCGGACGACGCATGGTGGCTTTCCGCGGCGACCTCGAACTGCTCTATCGGGCCAACTTCTGCTGCCGCACGGCCCTGCGCATTCTCAAACCGTTCTACAGTTTCAGCGCACACGACGCCGACGAGCTCTACGACAAGGCCAAGGCCTTCGACTGGAACCGCCTCCTCTCCCTCAGCAAGACTTTCAGCATCGACACCGTAGCATATAGCGACGAGTTCTCACACTCACGCTTCGTCACATACCGCATCAAGGATGCCATCGTCGACTGGTTCAAGGACCGCTACGGCGAGGACAAACGCCCCAAGGTACGCCTCCAGGACGCCGACGTCATGATCAACGTCCACATCTCCGGCACCGACGTCACCCTCAGCCTCGACAGCAGCGGCGAGTCGCTCCACAAGCGAGGCTACCGCGAGGCGCAGACCGAGGCGCCCATCAACGAGGTGCTCGCCGCAGGCATCATCCTCCTCAGCGGATGGCACGGCGAGAAGCCCTTCGTCGACCCCATGTGCGGCAGCGGCACCTTCCTCTGCGAGGCAGCCCTCATTGCCGCCGGCATCGCTCCCGGCATCTTCCGCAAGCACTTCGCCTTCGAGGCGTGGCCCGACTTCGACGCCGAACTTTTCGACAGGATTTACAACGACGACAGCGCCGAGCGTGCCGTGGCCGTACCCATCATCGGCGCCGACATCTCCCCCAAGGCTGTCAGCATAGCCGAGGCCAACCTCAAGGGTGCCGGCGTGGCTAAGTACGTGCAGCTGCACGTGCGCCCCATTGCCAGATGGACTGCCGAGGATGTGCCCGCCACCCCGGGCGTACTCGTCACCAATCCGCCTTACGGCGAGCGCATCTCCGCCCCGGACATGGAGGGCCTTTACACCAGCATCGGCTCGGTGCTGAAGCACGTGTTCCGCGGCTGGGAAGCATGGATCATAGGCTACCGCGACGAGTATTTCCGCAATATCGGCCTCGCCGCCAGCGAGAAGATAGCCCTGCTCAACGGCTCCCTGGAGTGCGAGCTGCGCGAGTACGTCATCTTCGAAGGCGACAAGAAAAGCTTCCTCGCCGCAGGCGGCAAGCTGAAGAACAAGCCCGCCCGTGAGGCCGACGCGCCACGCCGCCGCTTCGACCGCGACAACGCTTCCGGCCCCCGCCGACGCTTCGAACGCGACGACAATCCCCGCCGCAAGCCCTTCGGCACGGCGGCGGCTCCCGAGTCCGAGCCGGAGAAGCCCAGCGACAACCCGCTGGCCGTGCGCCGCAATCCCGGCGCCCTCAAGAGCCTCGTAGGACGCAAACCCTCGCTCCCGCCCGCCGAAGGCCCCACCATGCGCTCACGCGGCTGGAAGAAGAAATAATCCCGTGAATCCCAACAAATTCATGCACTCGCGCGCCGCCATGATTCTGGCGACGCTGCTCATGATTCTCGCCGCGTGGCAGGTCTTCGCCTCCGGCGACGGCACCGTCATAGCCGGCGACCGAGGCATTGCCCTGCCCTCGGCCAACCTCTGGCCCCGTACGCCGCTGGTGTCGGCGCTGGCCGGCATCGGCTCCACGCTGCTCATCATGGGCATGATGCTCTTTCTCAACCGCCGCTTCAACCTGCTGCGCGACCTCTCCGTCATAGGCTGCACCATATTCGCGGCCATGCAGGCCGCCACACCCATGCTCACGGCGCAGCTCTACACCGGCCAGCTCCTGGCTCTTGCCGTGGCCGCTTGCTTCGCACTGCTGTTCAGCTGCTACGGCAATCCGTGGCGCCGGCAGCGGGTGTTCCTCGCTTTCTTTATCCTCTCGGCCGGCGTGTCCACGCAGTACTCCTTCGCCGTCTACATTCCCGTCATGCTCGTGTGCTGCTGGCAGATGCGCATCATGTCGGGCCGCACGCTCGTGGCCGTGGCCCTTGGCCTCATTACCCCCTGGTGGCTCCTTTTCGGCCTCGGCATCATAAGCCCCGACATGCTCCACGTGCCGCATCTGTCACGTCTGCTCTCGGTGTTCAGCTTCACCGACGGCGCCCTGCTTGCCGCCACCCTGCTGCTCACGGTAGGCGTTCTGGCCGCCGCCGTCGTGTTCGACCTGTTCCGCACCATCGCCTACAACGCCCGGTCGCGCAGCTACAACGGCACGATAGTCCTCACCGGCATTGTCACGGCCATAGCCATGGCCGTGGACTACAACAACGTCGCCTCCTACGTCCCCCTGCTCAACATGCTTGCCGCCCTCCAGGGCGCGCAGTTCTTCATCATTCACCGCACGGAGCGCTCGTGGATAGGCATCCTCGCGCTGCTCTGCGCCTACATGATTCTCTCCGTATGCAACATTCTGGCCTGAAATTTCTTGTAGAGAGCAATGTTCCGTTCGTACGCGGCATGCTCGAAACCTGTGGCAGCGTCGTCTACGCCGCCCCGGCCGACATTACCCCCGACGCGGTGCGCGATGTCGACGCCATTATCATACGTACGCGCACGCGCGCGAACGAGGCCCTCCTCGGCGCCTCCCGCTGTTCCATGGTAGCCACGGCCACCATCGGCACCGACCACATCGACCTGCCATGGTGTGCCTCCCGCGGCATCGAGGTAGCCAACGCGCCGGGCTGCAACGCGCCGGCCGTCGGTCAGTATGTCTTCGGCAGCCTCGCCGCCGTTTCCTCGCGCCCGCTGCGCGACCTCACCCTCGGCATCGTGGGCGTGGGCCACGTAGGCGTCATAGTGGAGCGCTGGGCGCGCTCACTGGGCATGCGCGTGCTGCGCTGCGACCCGCCGCGGCAGCGCGCCGAGGGAGGCTCCGGATGGCACACACTCGCCGAGATAGCCCGCGAGGCCGACGCCATCACTTTCCACACACCTCTGACCCTTTCCGGCACTGACGCCACCTTCCACATGGCCGACGAAGCCTTCTTCGCCTCCCTGCGCCGCCGTCCCGTCATCATCAACGCCGCCCGTGGCCCCGTGGTGGACACTCCCGCAATCGTAAAAGCTCTCGACGGCGGTCTTGTCGGCGCCGCCGTCATAGACTGCTGGGAGAACGAGCCGGACATATCCACGGCGCTGCTCGCCCGTGCCGCCGTAGCCACACCCCACATCGCTGGCTACTCCCGCGAGGGCAAATGGCGCGCCTCACAGATGGCCCTCGACGCCGTCACTGCCCACTTCGGCCTGCCGCGGCTTCAGTTGCGCGAGCCGGCACCCCTGCCCGTGCCGGACGCCATCACCGAGGCGCAGGCCGCCGCGAGCTACAATCCGCTGCTTGCCGACACCCCCGTTCTCAAGATGATGCCCGCCCTTTTCGAGCAACTGCGCAACCGCTACGACCTCCGCACCGAGCTGCACTGACGCGCGAAAACCATCCCGACGGCATCGCAAAGCATTTACCGGAGAGTTTTTATAGTATTAGCCCACTGATACTTTTTCCTACAAAAAAAGTCAATCACGCGTCAATTGCCTTTTCGGAACCTTAATGCCACGTTTTCTTATAGTTTATAGCTCTCAATATCCCTCGCGGAATGCGATTTTAAATATTTTTTACCAAAATCACGCTATTTTAAATTAAAATATTGAGATAAAATTATGTCAGTTCAAAATATTATATTACCTTTGCATGTGTGTTTTTTATAGTATTAGATTAAGGATAAAGGTCTGGAAAGAGATGTTGTGAAACATCTCTTTTTTTATGTCCTGAGTTCAACTTTTTTTGAACCCCCGGGGCCCCGCGGACGTTATACGGGCATGAAACAGACATCACGCACACTGATGCTCGCGGCACTGTTCATTAGCCTGCTCATCGTGTCCGTGGCCTATCACTCGGGGCACGAACGGACGCGTATAGGCGACATAGCTCCGGCGCTGACTTTTGAAAGCGCCCCGAACGATGCCCTCCGCGCATTGCGCGGCAAATACGTACTTATAAGCTTCTGGTCGGCCACCAATGCCCCCTCGCGGCAGGCCGTCGGCGACTACAGCAGCTGGTTGCGCTCGCAAAGCGCAGGCAATGTTGGCATGATAGCATTCAACACCGACCGCGAGGAGCCACTCTTCCGCGAGATCGTGAAGCGCGACGGCCTTAACCAGTCGCTCCAGTTCCGCCTCAGCGAGAAAGCCACAGAGCATCTAATGCGCGACTACAACCTCCATCCCGGCCAGTACGGCACCCTCCTCGTCAACCCCGACGGCCGCATCCTCGCCCACAATCCCTCCCCCGCCGACATCCCCTCCATCATCGCCAAGAATTAATTTATAAGACTTATAAAATTTATAAGATTTATAAGATTTATAAGACTTACCCTCCCCTCCCAAAAAATCCGTCTCCTTAAAAAAAATTTGCCGTCAGGCAAAATTTTTTCTCCCTATCCCACAATGAGTTATCCTCGATTTTAACATTTATTAGCTATGAAATGAACCGGGGGGTGGTTCATTTCATAGTTCCAAGGGGTAT
>URSD01000061.1 GCA_900550395.1 uncultured Porphyromonadaceae bacterium
CGCTCCTGCTCCCGCAGGATGAAATACCCTCCAAAATCTGCAACCCCTGAGTTAACATCCGTTTTTAAACAGCCTCTTAGTTCCGTGTATGTTTTGCGGCCGTAGCCGTGATTGTGATGTAGTTGGCAGCACGCAGCGCATCGGCGGCTATGAGGGGCCAGAATGCGATGTTGGCGCTTTGAGGAAGCAGCGGCCACGCGGCGCACATTGCGAAAATCACTGCAAAGTTAGCAATTTGATAGCATAATACAAGGTGTTGTGCCTTTTTTATCCAGATAAAAATAACGGGCAAGAGGCACAAAGGGTTCACCCACGCCAGCAGATAATTGGGCGACGTGGCCTCGTGGGAGGAAAATACGGTCAGGAAGAACACCAGGCAGCCGGCCACGCCCAGCACGCCGTAGAGCGCGGCGTCGAAGACGCGGCACACCCGGCGCCGGCGCCGGTCGCGCACGGTGACGGCCACTGCAGCGGCCAGCACGACGAGGGCTGCGGCCATAGGCGTGGCCCACCACGGCGTGGCTCCTGCCACGGCGGCGCCTGCGGGCGCCGCTACCGCCACGACGGCGTCGCCGGCAATGGGGCGTCCGTCGGTGCGCGTCGCCTTTGCGAGCTGCACTTCGAGAGCTATGGGGGAGAATGCTTTCTCGCGGTTGCTCAGACGGTAGTCTATGCCGGAGCCGAGAGCCAGGTCGATGCCGAACTGATACCACGGATAGTTACGGTGGTAGGCGCGCATCATCCCGCGGAACGTGTCGCCGGCATGGGCCGTCGGACGGTCGAGCGTCAGCGTGTCGCCGATGGCCTCCTCCACCATGCGCAGCGGGCGCGTGGAGCAGTTGTCCTTCACGTAGTTGTAGCGGTAAGTGACGTTCCAGGGCAGCAGGTTGTCCTGAAGCAGTTGCAGCAGGCGATGCTTTTCGGCGCTGTCGAGCAGCAGCGGATACTCCGTGACGCGCCGTCCCTGGCGTCGGTAGCTCTCCAGAAACCGGTCCCAGGGCGTGGCGCCGCACAGATAGTCGGTCTCGCCGAGCGCAAAACGCCACACGAAGCCCGGTGCGTCGAAGTCGAACAGGCCCCAGTGCACTGCCGCATCGTGCCCGTCGGGCAGCGTCACGTGCAGCGCGGCATGCCCTTCCAGCTCGTAGACGTCGTGGCCGGCGTCGCAGATTACGAAGCTAACCGCCGTGTCGGCCCTCTCTGCCGCCAGCGCCGGCAGCATCCACAGCGCCGCCGCGCAAAGCAATATCCTTTTTACAAACGACATAGGTATGGATTAATATCCAATATGTTATTTTTGATATTTGTGTATTTTTGTATCTTTATCGCCCTCTGTCCTTCTGTATCTCGCCATGGTGAAGTAACTTTTAGTTAAGGCCGGTGGCGAGGGACTGTACGAGCGTGGCGTGGTACTGCTGCACACCCTGGCGGACATCGTGCACTATGCGCCAGGCATGCTCCACGGCGCGGTACTCGTCAGTGGCGCGTCCGCGCTCACGGTCGCGGTCGTTGCGGAACTGCTGTGTGGCCTGCAACTGCTCCAGATACGCGTTCACTATGTCGTCCAGGCGCTCGTCCACGGGCCACTCCGCCGCCCCGCCGTAGACGCGCTGTCCCAGGCCAGTGATAAGGTTGCGGTCGGCCTCCGCCTCCGCGTTCATCATGCCCAGCTCGTTTAGCATGTCGGCTCGCTCAGTGGTGGCGAACGTTACGCGCGGGGCATACACCCGCAGGCGGAATGCGCCGCCGTCGGCCACGTCTATGACGCACGTCTCGCTCATGGCGGCCGTCAGCCACTTCGACGCCTGGGGCACGGGTGCGCTCCATTTCAGCACCATTGTGCCCATGCGCTCGTCGGTCATGTCTATCACGTCCGAACGGTCGAACGTCAGCGCCACCCACAGGCGCAGGCGGCTCATGAGTTCGGCCCTGGAGGGCGAGCCTGCGGCCGTGCCTGATGTTTCCATGTAGGGCTTGTGGGTCACGGCGAATGCCTGTGCCGAGGCGTCCGTGGGAGCGCATGCGCAGGCCAGTAGTATAAGGAACAGAATACGGTAGATGGATTTCATATGTCGGTGATGCTTGTGTTCTGATGCAAAGGTAGAAATAAAAAACAGCATAGGCAAATCGCATCGCCGCCGCCTCCCTGAAAAAGAAGAGCCGCAGCTCCCTGCACGGGGGCTGCGGCTCGCTATTGATGTGTGTTTCGGTTCAGGGTTTACCAGCCGGGGTTGTTGGGAGCCAGTTTCGGGTTGAGGCTGAGCTGGTCGAGAGGCAGGGGATAGAGATAATACTTCTCGTTGAACGTACGGGTCTGATCCCAGTTGGCGTTGATGTAACCGTTCGTGGTGCCGTATTCAGGCTGCACGGGAGCGTTGCTGACGTTTGCACCGAGGGCGATGTCCGGATTCTTTGTGAAGTCGAGGAGCTGGAGCTGATGCCAGCGTACGAGATCCCAGTAACGGATATTGTCGTCGAGCATGAGTTCGCAGCGACGGCAGCGACGGATTTCCCACAGCAGACTGGATATGTTGCCCTCCATGTTGTTGGCGGGGTCATTCATGTTTTCGAGATAAGCCTTGTTGAGATTACTGGTGTCAATGCCGGCACGATCCCAAAGGGGCTTGATATACTTGGCTACGTCAGCGTCGGACAGCGAATTGAGTTCGGCCTTGGCCTCGGCGATGCCGAGATAGAGGCGGGCGCCCCAGTAGAGGGGAGCGCAGAGATAACCCTTGTTGATCTCGTTGACTGCGGTAGAGGGCATTGCGGGGTTGAGGAACTTACTAACGCCATAACCCGAACGCGACCACATGCCAACAGTGTTGCTTGCAGCCCACGGAAGGGCAGGGAACATGATAGCGGGCTGTGTGATCTGAGCCAGACGCTGGTCGCGTACGGCAAGCAGATTGCTGATGTCAACACTGCTTTCGCTGGGAACGCCCAGATCGGTTTTGTCGCAGCTTGTGGTTGCTGCCGGCTTTCCGTCGATGAAGAGGAATGCGTCGAATGCACTCTTTGTCAGGCCGGCGACGCCGTCCGAAGCGCAGCTGTAGTCGGTGATGGAGTTCATGAATACGCCTTCGGCATAGTTCTTCATGAAGATCACCTCCGGGTTGCTGGAGAGAGGCGCTATGCCTCCGAGCTCTTTGTCTGCGGCTTTATAGAGGGCTGAATAGTTAGAACCGATGGGGTAGCGGTCGGCGATAGCCTCACCTGCTTTCACGGCTTCCTCAAAGAACTTCTTGGCGCGTACCTCATCTTTCTGATGGTAGCGTGCCCACGAGCCCTCAAAGAGGCAGAATTCCATCATCTGAGCATAGGCAAGGTCGGCACTGAGTTCGGTCTTGCTGCTCTGCGTGGCAATATTCTTGGTGGCATAGTCGAAGTCCTCAAATATGAAGTCGGCAACTTCGTTGCGCGGAGTGCGCGGACCGTACAATGCCTCGTTGTCGTTGGGGTCGACAACATGTTTGATCAGAGGAACATCGCTGTAGCGATGGATGAGGTCGGTGTAGCTGCGCGCGCGGTGCAGGCGTGCGAGACCGATGAAGTTAGCCTTGGTTGCTTCCGGCAGCGTGGAACTTTCTACGCCTTCAATCACGAGGTTGGCACGACGGATTTCGACATATGGAGCTGTGTAAGATGCTGAAGACGCCGGAACCGATGTAAATGTCCAGTTGGTGTAAGCCGTGCGGCCTACCTGATCATCAGAGAGGGTGCTCCAGTAGAACGTGCCACTGCCGCCGCCGTTGCCATAGCCGGAGTAATCCTCATAGAAGTAGTTGATCTGGTTCTGGACATTGACACTGTTGCTCCAGAACTCGGGGTTCGCTATCTGCTGCGACAGCGGGAAGCGGTTGTCGTTCAGGAAGTCGTCGCACGAGGTAGTTGCGATGACCGACATCACGGCTACTGCACCTATGATATATCTGTTTTTCATATTGTTCTTTCAGTTGGGGTTAGAAAGTTACCTGAAGGCCGAAGGAGAGTACGCGCTGCAGAGGAGTTACACGGCCGAATGTTCCCTGACCGCCGTTGGCGCCTTGTGCGTGATTGTTGGCGGAAGATGTCTGTTCGGGGTCAAGCTGATATTTGCCGGCGCCGTTGTGCAGGAAGCAGAGATTGTCGGCGCTGAAGTATATGCGTGCCTTCTGAATGAGAGCCTTCTTGGTGATGTCGGCAGGAAGAGTGTAGCCCACGGTGAGGTTCTTCAGGCGCAGGTAAGCCAAACTGGTGAGATAGCGGCTCTGCGGATAGAAGTTGTTATGGCCGTTGCCGAAGTTATAGACTGTACCGACTTTACCGGCGCCGTCGGAACCGCTGTACATGCGGGGATATACATTGTCCTGATTTACTTCGCACTGCGTGAGCATGCCGGTTGCGGGATCATACTTTACGAGGTTGTAGTTGTCGAGCTGGTTGGTGAATGTGCCGAGGGCGCTCTGTACCATGGGGACAATTGTCGAACCGGTAGCCCATACGTCGCGTTTTCCGACACCCTGGAAGAACATGTCGATGTCGAAGCCCTTCCACGCACCGCCGATACGGAAGCTGTACTCGTAGCGTGGCATTGCATTGCCGATGACTTTTAGGTCACCATGATTGCGCACGGAACGTACGGGAATAGGATTGCCGTTTTCGTCCTTCATGTTGGGGTCGCCGAAATTGATGACACCGTCGCCGTTGAGGTCCTTGAATTTCACGTCACCGGGGCCGTATGTGAAAGTTCCTACGCCTTCGAGAGCTGCCTGACTGGGCACACCATCATTGGGCACGTATTTGCCGGGCTTGCCGTTCTCGCCGGGCACGAAGTGGAAGTCGTCCTCTGTGAAGTAGCGTTCGGTCTCGAAGCCCCATATATCGCCGTAGTAGAGACCTTGGGTGTAGTCTGAGCCATCAGGATTGTAGTTGTAGATGACGCCTGAATCATCGTTCCATTTCGAAATCTTGGTGCGTGCGTCGCCGATGCTGAACGTTGCATATATGTCTGCGTCGCCGAAACTGTGGTTCCAGTTCAGACCGAGTTCCCAGCCGCGTGTGCGGAGTTCTCCGTTGTTTTGATAAGGTGCACGTCCGCCGAGTACGCCGGGCAGAGTCTGGCCGGGGCCAAGCATGTCCTTTGTGCTACGCTGATACCAGTCGAAGTTAAGGTTGATGCTGTTGTCGAGGAATCCGAGGTCAAAGCCAAGGTCGGTGGTCACGATGCGCTCCCAGGTGAGAGAGCTGGACACGAGTGCGGGCATGCTGTATTCGGTAATCTTCTGACCGTTGGCAATCCAGTGTACACTTCCCTGAGTTACCTGACCGACGGTAGAGAGGAATCGGTTTGTGCCGACTGCCTCATTGCCGATGTGGCCGTAGCTGCCGCGAATCTTACCGTTGCTGATGATATTGTCAATCTTCAGGCTCTTCCAGTAATTTTCTTCGGTGAAGCGGTAGCCAGCGGAGAAGCTGGGGAAGAAAGCCCACTGGTCGGCTGCGGGGAATCGGCTCGAACCGTCGTAACGGCCGTTCACCTCCAGAAGATAGATGCCCTTGTAGTCGTAGTTGATACGGCCGAAGAAGCCTGTGGTGGCGCGGTGCGTGTGTGTGCCACTTGTCTGATAGGTTGTGCCGTCGGTCAGATCTATGTTGGGCAGATTATAGTCCGTAAGACCGGTGCGGCGAGCGTAGAAGTAGCGGTACTCATTATGATCGGCGCTCCAGCCGGCCATAACCTTAAGGTTATGTGCCTCGGCGAAGGTCTTCTGATATGTAGCAAAGACGTTGGCCGTCCACATAGCGTTACGATAATTGCTCTGTGCAGTCTGAGACGTTGCCTGTGAAATAGGAGCATACACACCGAGACCTTTTGTGCCGGGGGTCCAGTTGTTCCAGGCCGTATAGGGTACTAAGGCCGCATCGCTGTTCTGGTTACGAAGGTCGTAGGTGAAGTCGGCCTGCAGGGTGAGTCCTGGCAGCAGTGTTGCGCGCATCCATGCCTGCATGCGGGTTTGGGTAGTCACTGTCTCGTCATTGTGGCCGTTGAGGCGAACAGTGACGTCGTTGCGGAAGCTCTTGGGCTGACCTTCTGCGTCAAGAACGTAGCCGGGCATTTCGAAGAACGAGGGGAAACGCCAAAGATACTGATAGGAGTCGCGGTAATTGTTCGCATTATAATAAAGGTTCGGGCTCGTGTACTCGCGGTCGCTGAAACTGAAGCGTGCGCCGGCGCGCAGGAAGCTGAAAATCTCGGTGTCGATGCTGGCATTTGCCATGTAGCGGTGCATCTTGTCGGGATTGAACTTATAGAGGCCCTCCTTGCTGTCGTAGCCGAAGCTTACGCGGTAGTTGGTCTTGCCGCTTTGGCCCTCAAGACTTACGTTGTGCTTCTGGCCGGGAGCAGCCTGGAAATAAGTTTCTGCTACATCCCAGTCGGCATAGCAGAGGAAACGGTTGGTCTGCATCAACTCGCCGGTGATGGGCGAGTACCAGGGAGCACCTGTTTCAGGCAGAATGTAGTAGTCGCCTACATTGTCCTTGCTCTGGAACGGCTGCATCTCCACGTAGCTGGTGTACTGCTTGCCGCCATGCTGTGCTGCCCATGCCTCGGCAAAGGGAAGCAGGTCGGTGTAGTACATCGAGAAGATTTCCTTGTCGCCGCCGGGGTTGGAGTCGTCCATGGCAACCTTCAGAGGGGTGACGGTGGTGTTGGGCGGCGGCTCGGTGGTTACGCAGGTATGGGGCGTTTTGGGCGAGGTAATCTTCAATATGCTGGTGCTGGTGGGCGCGATCAAGATGAGCGACCGCATCATCCGGGAGCTGATGGGCCTTGGCTGATTCAGCGCCACAGACCCTCTGTGCTGACGGTGTCTTCGCCGTTCTCCCGTGCTTTGCGAACACGGTAGGAGAAATACTCCATAGCGGCAGCGTCATCCCGTGCCTGCATAACAAGATCGCAGACAAAGCGGATCAGCGAAAGCAGCCAGGACAGCACCACCAGCCCTACAAGAGCGAACAGGATGCGGTCTGCCAGCACGGTATGGGCGCGATACCAGCCGTGGAACACCGTCAGCATGGACACGGTGTACAGCAGCGGGATGGTCATCCGCGTCAGCGCGGCCAGCCGGGAGAGAAGCGCCAGGACGCCAAGCCCGGCGATCATCAGAAAAGCGATCATATGTCACGACCTCCTTCATCGGGTTTGTGGCATAGTACCATGACTGCACAGACAAAGCAAGAGTCTGTGCAGCAAAACTCAGAAAAAACTCGGAGGTGATCCATTGGAGGTCCGCATCAACAAAGAAGTACGAAATTACCAGGAGAGTCTATTCTTCGGGCTGTCCCTGCGGCAGTTGCTGTTCGCACTGCTGGCGGTCGCCGTGGCAGTGGGCGTATATTTCGGCCTGCGCCCTGTGCTGGGGAATGGGGAGATCGGCTGGGTCTGCGTGCTTGCAGCCTTTCCCTTTGCCCTGGGCGGCTTTTTTCAGTATAACGGCATGACGCTGGAACGCTTTCTGCTCGCGTATATCCGCTCGGAATTCCTGTTTCCCCGCAGGCTCGTGTTCAAATCGGACAACATATACGCCAAAGCTCTGGAAAATTCAACGATAAAGGAGGCTCTCAAACTTGATTAAAACACTGCAAAATACACTGAAGCAGGACAAAGAAAGATTTACGGTCCCGAAATCTGTACAGGACATCATCCCCATCCGCCGCATCTGGCCGGATGGGGTCTTTCAATTTGGCAGCAAGTAATCTAAAACACTCCGTATTAGCGACATCAACTACGCCATCGCCTCGAAAGAGGATAAGACAGTCATGTTTCTCAGCTATTCCGAGCTGCTGAACGCGCTGGACACCGACTCCACCTCCGAGATCACCTTCAACAATAAGCGCCTGGCCCGGCG
>URSD01000062.1 GCA_900550395.1 uncultured Porphyromonadaceae bacterium
ACCGCGAGTATGTCGCTCCCTGCGGTCGCTCCTTAACTCGCGGCTAACCACATTCAACCCGCGACGAGCGCGGGTTGTTCCCGTTTTTATCGGACAGCAATAAAAAAGAATGCACGGCGATGAACACCAAGTTCACCGCCGTGCCGGGTAGTATGATAGCTATTCTATGTGCTTAGAGGGAGTGCACGTTCACTTTGGCCTTTTTGCCGCGGAATTCGGGTTTGCCGAACTTCGGTATGTTGGGCAGTGAGTGCTTGCGGATGAAGCTGTTGGCGCGTACGCCAAGGAGCTTGTTGGCTGTGCGGTTCATCTTGGCACGTGCAACGGCTTCCTGAGAGGCTGACGGAAGAGCAATGAGTGTGGCATATTCTTCCTCGCCTTCCTCGTAGAAGCTTCCGGCTACTACTTCCGGAACGGCATCACCCTCGGCAATAAGATTGACGGTGGGGACAGGTATGGTGATTATGCCTTCAGCCAGCGTGTTGTTATAGCCGGCACCGGTAACTTGTGCCTGCGAATAACCCTGCGATACGAAGTAATCGGCCAATGTTCCGGCCACGATGTATTTGCCGTTGGAGAGCATGAAGCCGGTGTTCTGCGCCACCATTGTTACCCACTGCGGGTTACGGGCATCGATCACCAGATTGTAACCGGTGGTCTTGTTGCCGTTGTTGGCGTAGAGGGGGAATGCTTCGGAAGTCCAGGGCTTGATGAGGCGGTAAACACCGGGGTTCTCGATATTCTCCTCAATGGGCAGTTCGAATGCGAAGTCTTCCGGATTCAGGCGGCCGCTTCCGTCGTTGTAGGAGAATGCCGGGATTACCCATCCGTCGATCATTGCGCCGGTCTGAGCTGCGCCCCATTCCTTGGGTGCGGAAGTATCGGCTACAAAGAATGTCAGAACCTGATTGCTTACCTCCTCGTCCTTCTCGTTGAGGGCAACCACGGCGAGAGTGTAGTCGCCGCTGCCGTCGTAGGCGAAGGTGAGGCCGGGATTCTTTTCTTCTTCAAGTTCCTGCACTTCTACTTCGCCGGCGATAACGGCTGCGATGGCTTCCTCAGGCTCGGCTGTCTTTACGAGGCCGGCCTTGGCCTTGACGATGTCGGCACCGAGGGTGATGTCGGCCAGTACGAGGCTTTCTTCATCGGGAGTGTTGAGTACGCCCTTGTAGTTGATGTCGATGTCGTAGTCTTTGATTTCGACTCCTTCGCGCCACCAGTTGTAGCCGCCCGGGTCGTTGGTGAGCGAGTAATAACCGTCGGGGTCGGGTTCAAATGCGAGCAGGAGCAGATTCGGGCCCTGGAAGATGGTGCGTATGGTTTCAAACTCCTTACCGTCTTCATCTTCAATGGTTTCAAATTCAGCATCGCCGCACTCGTCGGGTGCGTTTTCGGCAATTTCCAGAGGCGTGTTGCCGCTGTAGCGGCCACCGCGGTTGCAGATATAAAGCGGGCCGTCGTTTCCGATTTCGGTTCCGGTAAACTGGTAACGGATGATCACCTTGTTCTTGACGATATAGAACTCGATATAGTGCTCGTTCTTGCTGTCGTACTCATTAGGTTCAAGCGTGCCTAAACCGGCCGAAGCGCAGTATTTGGCAAAGTTTTCGCCATAAGGATGAACCCAGCGGAAGCGTGTGGGGTCAATCTCATGCTGCTGCAGTTCGCATTCCCATGTCGCAGGCTCTTCGAGGTCTACATAACAAGGCAGCACAAGGAGGTCGTTGTAGGTGCCCGTGCCGATGGTTTTCCAGGGTGCGGGCAGGGTTACGGCCATTTCAAGTTCGGGATAGCCGTAGTCGCTGATGACGGTGCCTTCGGCGAAGCCGAGGAACACGTCGTAGGGCTTGTCGAGGCCCATGGCATCCTGATTGTAGGCGATGCTGACGGTGGTTGTGGTCTCACCTTCGGCGAACTTGACGGAGGTGGGGAGGGTGAACACCTCGCTGTCGGCTTCGCCCACGAGGCTGTAGGTGGCCTCCGGGGTCTCGCCGAGACGCGACACCGCTACTTCAAAGGTGTTGGCCTTGCGGTCGAGCGTGACTTCGAGAGCGTCGTCGGTGGGGAAGTAGACACCGGGCGACTGCGGTCCGAGCACGGGGTCGTCATCGTCGGAGCAGGAGGCGAAGCCTGCGGCGAGCGCGATGGCGAGGACGCTGTATCTGAAGAATTTCATTTTGTGCGTTTATGAAATATTGTTTGACGTTGGGTTTATCACTCGGCCGGAGTGGGCTGCTGGCCTAACTCGTTGTTCTCGGTGATGGCCTTGTTGGCGGTCATCTCGGTGTCGGGCACGAGGAAGAGCATGATGGGTGTCTCGTAGGCTACGTTGTAGCGCCATGCTGCGGGATACATAGCTCCGCGGCGGTCGATGGGTTTCTTGAGGCGCATGATGTCGAAGTAGCTCAGGCCCTCGCCCCAGAGTTCGAGGCGGCGCTGGCGCCACACTTCGTCCTGGAAGTCGGCGGGGCTGTTTGCGAGGCATGCGTAGCTGGGGTCGCGGTAGGTGCGGACGAAGTCGGTGAGCACCTGCTTGCCGCCCTCGAGGTTGCTGCTCATGCCGAGGCCTTCGGCCTTGATGAGGTACATTTCCTCGATGCGCATCAGGGGCACGTCGCTGGCGTTGAGGCTCTGCCCGAGCACGCCCTGATAGGAGTCGAACTTCACGTTGGTGTAGGGCATGAGGTTGGTCGATGCGTCCTGGCCGTAGGTGGGAGCTCCGGTGGCGAAGCCGTCGAGGTATTTCTGCTGCTCCTTGGAGAGGTTGCGGCTCTTGCGGTTGGCGTCGAGGAACCATCCCTTGCGGACGTCGGTGTTCGGAATCCAGTCGTAGAGCACCTTGGAGCACCAGCGCCATGCGCCGCCCTGGTCGCAGTAGCCGTGGCTGAAGGAGCAGGTCATGGCGGGGAAGTTGACGATGGAGCCGCCGGCTATGCCGTCCTGGTTCTCGTCGATTGCGATACCCCACATCCATGCGTCGTCGTTGATGCTGGTGAAGGTGGGCTTGCTCACGTCCTCCATGCTGTATGGCTTGCCGGAGAAGGCTGCGATGGCCTTTTCGGCGTCGTTGGCGGCGTCGGCGTAGAGGCCCATGGTGAGGTTGTAGCGGGCGCGCAGGCCGTAAGCGGTTGCGAGGCTGACGCAACGCTTGGGCTTGTTGGAGACTACGTCGGAGGCCTTGGTGTTGCTTTCTTCAAGCAGGGTGATGGCCTCGTTGATGTCCTTCATTATCTGCACGTACACTTCCTCCACCGTTGCGCGGGGTGCGCCGTTGAGGGCTGCGTCCTGGCTGTTCTCGTCGGTGATGACGGGCACGCAGAGGGCTGTCTTGTGGTCGGCGTAGTTGAAGGCGTAGACCTGTGCGAGGGTCCAGTAGTCGAACGAACGCGTTGCCAGGCCCTGTGCGCGGAAGAACTTCAGCTCGTCGTTGTCCGTGTCGGCGGGGATGGAGCCTACGAGGGTGTTGACGGTGTTGATCTGGGAGTACTGGTAGTACCAGAGCATGCCCGAACGGATGCTGGTGGGAGCGTTGCTCGAGAGCGAGTTGTACATCGAGAACCAGTTGTAGCCTGAGTTCTTGGAGATGTAGTCCACGCCCTGGGAGTCAAAGCCTATCATGGCTGCGGGATAGCCGAAGTCGTAGTGATCGGTGTTGACCGAGAAAATGGTTGAGAACTGCGAGTAGACGCCCATCACCGATGCCGATGCCTTGGCGGGGTCAAGCTCGAGCACATCCTGCTTCTGGTCGGTCGACACGATGCTGTCCAGGATCTCCGTGTCGAGGTCGGCGCAGGCTCCGAGGGAGGCTGCGGCGAGGGTGCCGAGGATTATTTTGGTGAATTTCATTATTGTGTCTTTGTTTGGGAAAGTGGAGAGATTAGAAGCTTACGCGCACACCGCCGGTGAGGGTACGGATGGGCGAGTATGTGGCGTTGTTGGAGCTGATGAATCCCTGACGGGGGTCGAGGCCCTGGCGTGCGCTGATGAGGGCGATGTTCTCGGCGGCGAAGTAGACGCGCAGAGCGCTGAGGCCCATCTTCTGGGTGAGGCGGTCGGGGATGGTGTAGCCCAGGGTGATGTTGTTGAGCGAGAGGTAGTCGCTGCTGGTGATGAATCGGTCGCTGTAGCTTGCGGCATAGTCCACGAGCTCGCCGGAGTTGCCCATGCGGGGCACGTCCGTGTTGGTGTTCTCGTAGGTCCAGGCCTTGAGGATGTCCTTGTGCCAGGTCTTGCCGAGGCTGGAGGTGAGGCCGGGATTCATATAGCTGGCGTAACCTGTGTCGTAGATGCTGCCGCCGAGCTGGTAGCTCAGGCCGACGCTGAGGTCGAAGCCGTAGGCCTCCATGTTGAAGCCGAAGCCGCCGTAGACGTTGGGGAAAATGTCCTTGGTGCACTGACGGTTGGTGGAGCGTGCGGTGTTGTAGTCGCTCGTCAGGTACTCCTCGGTGACGTTCTTGCCGTTGGCGTCGAGCACGGGTTCGCCCATGTCGTCGAGGACGTTGCGGCGTGCCACGTACTGTGCGGAACCGTTCTCGTCAAGGCCGGCGTAGTGCACTACCCAGAGGCGGTAGTAGCTCTCGCCCTCTTCCACGAGGCGGTTGCTGGCTGCTTCCCATGCGCCGTTCTCGTTGAGGATGCTCTTGGAAAGCTTTATGACGCGGTTCTTGGGGAAGGTGGCGTTGGCGAACACCTCGAGGGTGATGTCCTTGGTGTTGACGGCGCGGTAGTTGAGCGAGAGCTCTAAGCCGCTGTTGCGCATGCTGCCGATGTTGCTCGGGATGCTGCTGTAGCCCAGCGAGGGAGCCACGGGCAGGCTGAAGAGCATGTCGGAGGTCTGGCGCAGATAGTACTCGGCCGTACCGGCGAGCTTGCCCTGCCAGAAGCTGAAGTCGAAGCCTACGTTGAAGTTGTTCGATTTCTCCCAGGTGATGTCCGGGTTGCCCTTGTAGGCGAGCTGCGAGTCGCTCCATACGCTGTTGCCGCCGCTGATGCTGTAGAAGTCGGTGTAGTTGATGAGGTAGGTCGACGAGAGGTTGTCGTTACCGTTCTGGCCGAAAGAGGCCTTGAACTTGAGGATGTCGATCCAGGTCTGATCCTTCAGGAAGTTCTCCTTGTTTACGTCCCAGCCGAACGATGCGCTCCAGAATGTGCCCCAGCGGTGGTCGGGATGGAAGCGTGAGGAGGCGTCGGTGCGGACGCTGGCCGTTGCATAGTAGCGGTCGTTGAAGTTATATTTCAGGCGTCCGAAGAAGCTGCGGTGTACGAGTTCCTTGCGGCCGCCGCCCACGGTCCAGTCGTTGATGGTGTTGCTCAGGAACCAGTTGCCGGGCATGTAGATGTATGTGCCGGAGCCGGAGAGCGATTCGGATGCGTAGTCCTGGCTTTCGGCACCGACCATGATGTCGAAGTTGTGGACGTCGTTGAAGGTGCGGTTGTAGCTTGCCAGCGCCTGGAGGTTGAGGGTGCTGGTGCGGAACTGACGGTGATCGATGCTGCCGCCGGTGGCTGCAAGCTGGCCGTAGAGGTTGTTGTTGTAGTCGTGGTAGCGGGTGTTGTCGATGAAGAGGCCTGCGGTGCCGCTGATGGTGAGGCCCTCGACGGGCGTCAGCACGGCGTACCACTTGGCGTCGAGCACGTCGGCCAGGTAGCTGGTCTTGTTATAGACGAGGTCGCCTGCGGGGTTGGCTGTGGCCCATGCGCCGGAGGGGCGTGCCATCATGTTCTTGCCGAGGCCGTTGAACTCCTGGCCCATACCGTAGTCGTAGATGGGCTTGCCGGTGGCGGGGTCGCGCAGGACAGCGCCGTCGGCGCCGCGGGCGAAGAAGGGATAGATGGGGGCCATCTGGTAGGCGACGGCGAAGGCGTTGCCGGTGTAGTTGTCGTCGCTGCCGGTCTGGCCTGCGGGATAGCCGCTGTCGGTGTAGACGTAGCTGGTGCTGGTGCCTACCTTCAGCCAGGGCTTGGCCTGATAGTCGACACTTACGCGCGAGCTGAAGCGCTTGAAGTGCGAACCCTCCAGGATACCCTCGTCGTTCAGGTAGCTGCCGCTGACGTAGTAGTTCAGCTTCTGCGTGCCGCCGGTGACGGTCAGGGCGTACTCCTGGCGCAGACCGTTGCGGAAGGTGTTGTCAATCCAGTTGTCGGGCGTATAGTAGTATGTGCCGTCGCTGTAGCCGCGGGTGGCGGCGGGGTTGAGCTTGCCGTTCATGCCGATGAAGCTCTGTCCTGCGGGCACGCTGAATGTCTGCATGGCGCCGAGCCAGAGGTTCTCGTTGGCGTAGGCGTTGGCTGCTGCGGGGCTTGCGCCGAGGCCGCGCTGCTGCATGTACATCGTCTGGTAGAGCACCTCGAGGTACTGCTCGGGGCTCTTGATGATGTCGTAGGTGGGCAGCGAGCGACCGTTGGCGCCCCACGATGCGTCGAGGGTCACCTTGGCGTTGCCCTCGGAGCCGCGCTTGGTGGTGATGATGATGACGCCGTTGGCACCGCGCGCACCGTACAGAGCCGTGGATGCGGCGTCCTTCATGACGGTGAGCTGCTCGATGTCGCTGGCTGCGATGTTGCTGATGTCGCCGTCGTAGGGCATGCCGTCCACAACGTAGAGAGGCTGTGCGGTGGTGTTGATAGAGCCTACACCGCGCACGTATACGGTGGCTGCCGAGCCGGGCTGGCCGTTGTTGCTGACGGTCTGCACGCCGGCCATCTTGCCGGAGAGGGCCTTGGTGACGTTGCTGACCTGGGCGTTCTCGAGCTGGTCGGCTGCAACGACGCCGGCCGAACCGGTGTACTCCGAGCGCTTCACGGTGCCGTAGGCCACGGCGATGACCTCGTCGAGCTGGGTGGTGGAAGGTTGGAGCTTCACCTCAAGCTTGCCCTTGCCTATGGCGACGGTCTGCTGTGTGTAGCCCACATAGGAAATAGTGAGATGAGTAGTGTTAGCTGCCACCTGGATGGTGAAGTTGCCATCCACGTCAGTAACAACTCCTACTCCATGGCCTGCCGATACGGAGGCGCCCGTCAGGGGCTCGTCGTTGTCGGCATCCACGACAGTACCCGTGACCGTGCGCGTCTGCGCCGACGCACATACGGCCATCGCAAATACTGCGAGAAGTAATAGAAACAGCTTTTTCATACTTAATTAGAAATTAGACATATATGTTATAGAATTATTTTCGGAACGAACCGCCGGCGCGCACTGCCCGGCCTATTGGAGCCTCCTATAGCTATACAAGAGTGTGCAAAGGTAACAATAAATTTTAATAATCTTTATATTTTTGTATGTTTTTTTCTTTCAGATTAGCACTTTGATAGTGTGATATTCTTTAAAATTAACACTTTGCGCACTTGTAGCTCTTGATACACAATATGTTACAAAAATATGCTGAAAAACATAAAAAATTCATTCTGAAAGCACAAAGTGATGGATTATTGATACTCTTCCCTGTTAAAACACGACTCCGGGGCATTTGGTTCCCGCCGGCCGGGCGGCTCAGCTCCGTTTATTCTGAAATATTGCTGTCCGATAAAACGGGATAACCCGCGCTCGTCGCGGGTTAAATGTGGATAGCCGAGGGTTAAGGAGCGACCGAAGGGAGCGACGTACCCTCGGTTGATGCCCCCAAAGAAATCAACCTGCCGAATGGCGGGTTGCACCACGCTCAGACACTAACCGGTTGTCGTCTATAATGGGTCGCGCAACCCGCCATCCGGCAGGTTGATGGATTTTTACTGGCATACCCCGGGTACGGCGCTGCGCGCCTTAACCCGGGGCTATCCGGATTTTAGAGGGTGTTGCAAAACCTCCATTGTCAAAGCTTCTGAGAATTGAATATTTCAGATAAAATCGGAATT
>URSD01000063.1 GCA_900550395.1 uncultured Porphyromonadaceae bacterium
ACACGAAATACCCCTTGGAACTATGAAATGAACCACCCCCCGGTTCATTTCATAGCTAATAAATGTTAAAATCGAGAGTAACTCGCTGTGGGATAGCGAGAAAAAAATTGCATTTTCGTTAGAAAAATTTTTAGTTTGGTGGAAAAGTTACCAGGAGGGTGTTATCGATACAAAAATACATAGATAACAAAAATAACAGAGGGAATTTATATCAGAGAACGTCATGTACGGACCGGGACCAAGGTCCGGAAGCACGCGCTGTCGCTCCCTACCGGAGCTCGGCGCGTGGTGGATGGTTGACTCCTTTCCCATGGCTCGTCGGCTTCGCCTCCTCACACATGGGCTGAAAATTGCCCGCCACGCTCCGCGGGCTTTATCTTCTTCTTGAGTTGATAGTTTATAGGGGATAGGTAAGAGGGCGCGGTGGGGGCTTATGTGGAGGCGGGCGCGGGTTGCTTCTGCTTTATGGGACAGGAATAAGTGGTAATAGCGGGGAGTATGGATGCAGAAAGAGCGCGCCGGGATGGCGCGCTCTTTGCGGGTATAGTGTAAAGGGGGATTATTCAGCTTTGTTCCAGGTGCAGTCGAGGAACTTGAACTCGCCGGGAGCTACGACTTCCCAACGGGCGGTCTCGGTGCGGTTGCTGCCGTCGTAGGTGCCGAATACGAGTGTGAGAGTAACCTGTACGCCGTCCATGGGAGCGAGGTCGGGATGCAGCTTGGCGAGAACGGCGGGCATTACCTCTTCCTCGAAGCGTTTCTTCATGAGGGCTACGACCTCGGCATCGGACATGCCGGCATAGCCGTCGGGGTACTGTGCCACGGCTTTGTCGGCGCGCAGGTCGACATTGCCCTGATAGGCGGATGCGCCGGTGTAGTACTCGTTGTTGCCGAAGCTGGTGACATAACCGAAACCGCTGGTGATGCTGGTGGAGCCCAGAGGCACGTCGATGTTCTCGTAGACCCAGTCGCAGCATGCCTGATAGTACTGCATGCTGAGTTCCTGGTTCTTGCCGATGGGGAGCGTGATTACGACGCTGGGGTCGGCAAGCCACCGGCCGTCCTTACGAACGAACTGGAGAGTGGTCTGCTCTATGCCGTCGTTCTCGGCCCATTCGGAGCCATCGTAGATGTACTGGCGGGCTACATAGCCGGTCTTGTACTCGTTGTAGACGACGTACTTCTGCGTGTCGGCCGTAGCGTAGGGATAATTAACCTTCAGGAAGATGGGCAGATTGGCGTCGGCCTGTGCAGCAGTAAGGGTGTTGTAGCGGCCGGTGATTTCGATGCACTGCGCGTCGCTGATGGCGATGACGTTGTCGGGTACGGACCACTTGCTGCCGTCGAAGTAGAAGACGTCGGTGCTCTTGACGGAAGCGACCTCGGCCACGCGGGCGGGAGCCTTGGCAGGAGCTGCGGCGGCATCGGCGCTGACGTTGCTGACAAACGTGATGGCGCCGTCCTTCACCTCGTAGGTGGCGATGTAGGAGGCGGTGACGCCGGTGTAGGTCTTGTAAGTTACCTTGAAGACGTCGCCGTCGACCAGGTCGGTGTACTTCTTGCCGAGAGCATAGGGCAGCGACTGCTCCTTGAAGCGTGTGAACATGAGTTCGCTCACCTGCTCCTCGGTCATGCCCTCATAGCCGGCGGCATACTGTGCGATGGCCTTGCTGCCGCGCAGGTCGGCATTGACCTGATAGGCGGAGGCACCACTCCAATACTCGTTGTTGCCATAGCTGGTGACATAGCCCTCACCACTGGTGATTCCGGTGGAACCAAGGGGAACGTCCTGAGTCTCGAACACCCAGTCGACGATGGCCTGCCAGAAGGCTTTCAGCTCCTCGTCGTTGCGGTCGGCGCTGGCATCGAACGCGATGGTCTGCGGGTCACGGGCAGGGATGTCGGGCGTGTCGAAGACAGGGTCAGTGGCGCTGTAGTTGTAGTTCACGACCATATAGTCGCCGAGGACGGCTTCGGGCTTGAGAGCCTTGAGCAGGGCGGGGATGGCCTGCTTGGGAGCGTGGGCGGGGCTGAGGGCCTCGGCATAATCCTCTTCGCTGCCCCAGACCGTCTTGTAGTCGTCGGCGCTGAGAGTATAGCTACCTGCGGCATTGAGCTTCTCAAGCTCCTCGGGCAGTGCGTCGGCCTGATTGAAGGTTACCTTCACTGCCGAGCCGTCGTTGAGGGCGAAGTAGGCGAAATCGGAAGACGCGAGGAAGGCAGGCATGTACTTTTCGGCGCTGATGGCGTCGGTGAAGCGCTTGAGCTTGCCCACGTTGGCCAGCTCGTCCTTCAGTTCGTCGCCGGCGAGAGCCTTGTTTGCGCTGAGGCCTGCAAGGGTGGCGTAGTCGTTGTCGGTAAGCGTGTACTCGACAGTCTGCACGTCCTTGTTGATGTCCGGCATAGCGTCCTCAAAACCGTCGAGATAGTCTTTGTTCCAGCTGTTGTCATCGCAAGCGGTGAGTGCGAGGACGGCGGCAGCGGCTACAAACAGGGTTTTGGAAATATACTGTTTCATTTAAGTAGTCGGATTGAAAATTAGAAATTGAGACGTAACTTCATGGAGTAGGTGCGGCCGAAGCTGTAGAATACGAACTCGGCGTTCTCCCATGTGCCGTCCTTGGTGAGAGGACTCTGACCGTGCGTGATGTAGTTGTAGTCGAAGAGGTTGTTCACGCTGCCGGAGATGACGGCGTCGAAGCCGGCCATCTTGAAGCGGTAGCTGGCGTTGAGGTCGGTGGTGTGTCCCCAGGGCATCTTCCAGGGCTGGGCCACGTCGAGCGACTTGTTGAGGGTCAGGTTGTTGCTGTTCATGTACTGGTCGGCGTAGTTGCGTGCCTCGAACACCCAGTCGGCGCCGATGCGCATGCCGGGGAAGGGCTTGAAGGTGACGCCGAGAGCGCCTGTGGTCTGAGGCGAACCGTCGACCTTGATGTTCTTGTAGTTAAGAGTCGAGCTGGCGTGGTCCTCGGCGTAGATGCCCGAAGCGAGAGCGCCGGTGATGTTGCCCTTTACGTTGGCAAGGGGCTGACCGAGAGAGTTGTAGTAGTAGCCGGTGGCGTTGCTCACCCACTCCCAGTTGCCCATCGAGAGCATACCGTTGAGTTCAAACCAGTTGGTGGGTTTGACGGTGAAGTCGAGCTCGACGCCCATGTGGCGTGCGTTGATGCCCTGGAGGTTGAGCATGAAGCGGTCGTCGGTGCCGGAGATGGCGCCGGAGCGCATGATGGCACGGTCGAGCCACTTGGTGTAGTAAGCGTTGAGGGTCAGAGCGAAGATGCGGCTGGAGAAGCCGTAGCCGACCTCGAACGAGTAGGTCTTCTCGTTGACAGCGTTATCGTTGATGATGTTGCTGGTGTTGTAGGCTGCGAAAGCGTTGGAGAAGAACGGAGCGCGGCTGATGTAGCCGGCGTTGAAGAACACGTTGTTGTGTCGGTCGATGTTGTAGTTAGCGCCGCCCTTGATCTGTCCGCCGAAGAAGTTGACCTTGTCGGACTTGCTGTGAGCGTCGTCATAGTAGAAATGGTCGTCGCGCCAGTAGGTAGTATAAGAAAGCGCGCCGGAGAGAACGAGATTGAGCTTCTTCTCGAGCGTGGTGTATTCAACCTGGCCGTAGATGCCCTCCTGCATGGTGTAGCCCTTGAAGTTACGGTAGACGATATCGCCTACTCCGAGGTGCTCGTACTTCCAGTTGGGGTCGGCTGCTGCGGCATTGTTGACGGGGCTTACGCTCTTACGGTCGGCGTCGTCCATGAAGTATGCGCCGCTGTAGAGGTCGGTAATCTTGTTGTTATGGTCGCCTACATAGTAGCGGAGGTCGATACCGCCGGTGACGGCCAGACGGTCGCTGTTCTTAAGGTCCCAGAACTTCTTGTAGTTCGATACGAGTCCGTACCACTGGTGGCTGTTGTTGCTCTTGCTCATCACCATGTTGGAGCCTGTGGTGCTGGCAGCGTTCATATCCTGAACCTTGCCGTAGTCGAAAGTGCCGTCAGGACGGCGGTAATTCCAGCTGAGAACGCCGGTGGTGCTGACGCCGTTCCAAGCCGAACGATAGTCGGAAGTACGGCCCTGGCCGCTGAGTCCGTAGCCGGAGGAGATGGAGGCGTAGATGCTGGTGGCCCAGGACGAGGTGTTGTCGATCTGCCACATATGGCGCAGAGTGAACTGAGGCTTGTGGTAGACGTTGCGGTTGCTGGTGCGCTGGCGTCCTTCGTTATCGAAGCCGTAGACGGGGTTGAAGCGATAGGGGCTTTCGTCGCCCATGATGTTGCGTACGCCCTGCCAGCCTTCCACGTTGAGGCCGCCGTAGGTCTTGTTGCGCTGGTCGTGTTCCTGGGGAGCGCCCATGCCGGTGAGCGAGATTTCGTGACGGTCGTTGATGCGCTTCGACACGTTGAAGAACCAGTTGTAGCCGCTGTAGGCTGTGCCCTGGATGTAGCCGTCGCCCCAGCGGTGCGCGCCGAGGATGGTGACGGCCCAGCCGTTCTTCATGACGCCTGTGGAGAGCTTGAAGCCGTACTGGTTCATGCCGTCGTTGCCGAAGCCGTACCAGATGCTGCCGCCGCGGTCAACGTCGAGGGTGCGGGTGGTGATGGCGATGGTACCGCCGATAGAGGGTGTGGAGAGGATGCTTGCACCGAGGCCGCGCTGTGTCTGGATGTTGCTGGTGACGTCGCTGAGTCCGGCCCAGTTGCTCCAGTAGACATTGCCGTTCTCCATGTCGTTGACGGGAACGCCGTTGACGGTGACGGCCACCCACTGGCTCTTGAAGCCGCGCATACGGGTCTCGGCATCGCCGTAGCCGCCGCCCTGCTTGTTAGTGTAGATGCCGGGGGTGGTCTTCAGGATTTCGGGAAATTCCTGCTGGCCGAGCTTGAGGTCGATGGTGGACTGGTCGACATTGCTCATAGCCACGGGAGTGACACGGGTCTTACCGATGGCCTGCGTGACGATGACGTCGTTGAGCACCTGGGTGTCGGTGGCGAGCTTGATGACGCCCATGTCCTTCTTGACGGGGTTCTCAACGCTCTTGAAACCGATGTAGCTGATTTTCACAGCCTTGGCGTTGTCAGGCACGGAGAAAGTGAATTTGCCGTCGTAGTCGGTGACTGTGGCGACATTGGTTCCGGGCACTGTTACTGAGGCGCCGATAATCGGCTCATCCTGGTCGTCGACAACCTGGCCGGTGATTTTCACCGCCGCGCTTGCGCTCAAGGCGGCCATGCACGAGATCCAGATTGCACAAGTTAAGAGAAATAGTCTCTTCATACCTTTGTTGCTTGGATTAGAAATATGAATAATGAATGATTGGATGTCTACGGGCAATTTTTCCCATTATACCTGCGCATAATGGAAAAAGAGGAGTACTCCCCGGGGAGTTGAAAATCGCTCATCGCCAGACACGTGGCGGGTTTCTAATTCCTTGTGTGCAACAAAGCGTTTAGAAGTGTACCTTAGGCGCTTACAAGCGCTTCGGAGGGTGATGGCCTCCGTTATTCGGTGCAAAGGTAGCAATTTTTGGCTGAAAATAAAACTTTTTAACAAAGCAAGTTCCGTTTTGCAGGCGAAAACCGCTATATTTGCACCGACAAAATTTCTCACATTATGACTAAGTTCTATTCCCTGCTGCTCATGCTTTCGGCCGCATGCCTCGCAGAGGCGCGCACCGTAGTGGTGGACGGCACAGACGGCTCGCCGCTGGCGGCAGCATCCGTTTTCGACGCCGGAGGCGTAATGATTGACCTTACCGATGCCGACGGGGCGTTCTCGACGCCGCAGGCCGCATCAGTCCGCTGCATGGGCTACATGCCGGCCGCAGTGACGGCAAGCACGGACACGCTGCGCATGACTCCCCTGCCCTACGAGCTGGACGAGCTGGCGGTGCGCCCGGCCGACAAAGACGTGATGCGGATGGTATGCTACGTGCGCGAGTTCTGCGGCTGTTCTGCCGACACGGTTTCCCAGGCCGCGTTCGGGGAGTATATGGTAGACTACATGCTGCCGCTGAAAAAGCTCAAAAAATTCAAGGGGCGGACAATTCCGCGGGCTCTCCTCAGCCGCAACATCATGAAGACAGTGCGGGCAGGCCATCCCGACAGCCTGACGGTGAATGCCGACGTGAGCGAGGTGTCGTGGCTTCAGCTGGCCGACGTGCCGGAAGGCAAGGACGGCAAGCCGACTGTCATACCCGACAGCCTGCGGGGACGCACCGTGACGGACACCGTGTGGGGCAAAAGCGGTCCCGTGAAGATAATGAGACTGACGCCCGAGCGCATAAGCGTTTTCATAGACCCGCTTGCCGAGACCAAAGAACACCGGTGCAGCCCATGGTTCTTCAAGCTGTTCGGCCTGACAATCGATTTCAACGAGCTTAGCGCCAATGATGCCTACCGCGTGAATCCGCGCGGCGAGCTGCGGCCCGAGGACCTGCTGATGCGTACTTTCACGATGGAAGCCACTGGCCGCGGCAAGTGGATAAAGAAAAGCTTCGGCAGCAAGAATCCTGTGCGCATGCGCTGTTTCTTCGAGATATACCCGGTAGAGCTGACTTATCTCAGTGTCGACGAGGCGCGCGAAATCGAGGACAAGCCGGACAAGCCGAAAGACTTTACCGTGCCGGACATAGCGATGCCCCTGGACGCGGCCACGCTGGACATGATAGAAAAAGCTAAGAACCAATCAGCCGGAAAAGCGTTATGAAAAGAGTATTCATCTTTTTTCTTACAGCAATCGCCACAATGATTACAGTGAACGCACAAGACATAAAACTGCCGGCACCCTCGACCAGCGGCGGTCTGTCCATAAATGAAGCGCTGAACAGGCGCCGCAGCATCAAGGAATATGACACGGGCCGCGACCTCACCATGCAGCAGATAGCCAACCTGCTCTGGGCCGGCGCGGGCATCAACCGCCCGGACGAGGGCCTCCGCACCAACCCCACGGCGCTGAACTCGCAGGAGATAGACCTGTATCTGTTCACCAAAAAGGCCGTTTACCGCTACGACTGCGCCACGCACAAGCTGGAGCTCAAGGCTCAGGGCGACCACAGGGCTCTCGTGGCCGGCGACAGCAACTTCACGCAGGATTTTGTGCTGGACGCGCCGGTGTCGGTGGTTATCGTGGCCGATACAAACAAGCTGCCCATCGCGCCGGCGATGCAATACTCCACGGCGGCCTGCGATGCCGGCTATGTGAGCGAGAATATATGCCTGTTCTGCGCGGGCAACGGTCTGGCGACACGCCCGCGCATGTCTATGGACCACGACGGCATCGCCGCGCTTCTGGGCCTGAAAGAGGGCGTCGTGCCGATGCTCAACAATCCCGTGGGCTACGAACGGTAAGCACATTATTTCCAACCTGCCGAATGGCGGGTTGCACCACAGGCACCTATAAGTGCAACAGTCTCGGAACGCCGCAACGGGTTTGTGTGGATTTCATGGACGCAAGCTCTCCGAGCTTGCCGAGACTGAGAGGAGTTCCCTACCCCATGAACGCAGCGCAAGGCACTGCTTATCATGGGGTTAACAACAGACGCGTCCTCTTCGAGGACTTGAGGGCGCGACCGGCGCATCCCGCTATGCGGCGGGGATTGGCTATCCTCTAATATTACTGTCCGGTAAAGCAAAGTAAATAATTGGTTATTAAGTATTAACAGGTGTACAACCCCTATTTGTCGATGATTACCCGCCGGATGGCGGGTTGATGCGTTTGTATCGCTCCTACCGCGAGTATGTCGCTCCCTACGGTCGCTCCTTAACTCGCGGAAATCTAGGAGTCGCGCAAGCGAAAAGTGTTAAAAAATCAGTCTGAGTTGTGTTTT
>URSD01000064.1 GCA_900550395.1 uncultured Porphyromonadaceae bacterium
AAAGCAACGCGCGCGACTCCCGATCCCAAGACCCTCCCCGCGCGAAGCCCACCGAACCGCGTCGCAGAGAGCATCATCCACGACAGAGCCCCGGAGCGGCGGGCTATAACTCCTCACTGCGGCCTCAGCCCCCCTCTTACCTATCCCCTCTCAACTATCAACTAATAGAGCTCTCCTCACCGCTGCTGCACATTAGCCTGATGCACGCGGGTGATGAGGTTGGTGATGTAGACGGTGAATACGGGGAACATCATCGTGCCGAGAGCCGCCACAAGCACGGTCAACACTTTGCCTACTGCCGTGGATGCCACAATGTTGCATCCCACCGTGGTGCAGTTCATCAGCGCCCACCACAGAGCGTCCCAGTAGTCATGAACCATAGGATTGGGGCCGTGCTCGAAAACGTAGAAGATAAGACTTGAGAAATACACTCCCGAAGCCAGCGTAGCCAGGTAAGTGACGAACATGCTTGTGGCGCGGTTCGACGTACACCACCCCACCACGAGAGCCAGCGCGTAGCCGCCGCGTATCAGCGGCACGAACCGCAGCACATAGGCGGCTATCGGCCCCACCGACACGTCGAAATGATGCAGCAGCGGCAAGTAAGGAATGGATATCAGAAAGAAAAGAATATTCGTGAAGAAAAACCGCAGCTTGTGCGGCGAACGTAGCATCTGTGCTAAAAAGTCAGCGATGAACAGCATGCACACCCAGAACTCAAACTTCAGGAAGCGGGGCTCATGGCTGTACTGTATGTTCTGAAAAGTATCCATCGAGATGGATATGATCAGCAACAGCGACAATACCACCACAGCCATGTGCAGCAGGCTTACGGTGTCGCGTACGAGGTCATGTAGCCCTCTCTTGTCCGGTGATGTATTTTGCGCGTTAGACATGATGCGATGTTTCAGAACTTATATTTTCAACAAGCATCAGGCCCGCTTTGTTTTCAGGATAATTATGCTTATTTTTGCAGAGAAGTGAAATATAATGCCATGACTGACATCAGGAAATACAAATACGACGTATTCATCAGCTATTCAAGCACCGACCGCAAAGTGGCCGAGGGCGTCTGCGGCTATCTGGAATCCGACAAACTGCGCTGTTTTATCGACTACCGCGACATACCGCACGGAGCATGGTGGGCGCGCGTTCTGCCCGATGCAATACGCAACAGCGCCGTCATGGTGGCTATTTTCTCTCAGAACTACAACAATTCCGTACAGGTGGACCGCGAACTGAGTATCGCCGACAAATCGCGGATGCCGATCCTGCCCTTCCGACTGTCCGACACGCCGTTCGAGGCCTCGAAATCATATTATTTTGAATCGCTCAACTGGATCGACGCCTTTCCGGAGCCCGAAAAAGTGTTCGGCGCCCTGCTTGACGATGTCCGCAATATCCTCCGGGACAGCAGCACGTTCGAGAAAAGGCCGAGACAGCTGCCACCCATGCAGCTTCCGCCCGAGGCTTGCGAAATAATCGCTTTCGGCGACGAAGCCGACGAGCTATACGGCAACGACCTCGAGGACGGCATGGACGCGCTGCGCCACATGGAGTACGGCGACGCGATGAGCTTTCTTCTGGAGCCGGCCCTCGCAGGCTACGGCGATGCCCGTTCGCACCTGCGCTGGCTGCTGAAGGCCAGCTTCATACGCCTCGCCCGGGAATCGTTCTGGCGGCGTGTGCGTCAGGCTGCCGACGAGGAGGACAACGCCTTCGCCCAGTGCATGATGTCGCGCTACTACGGATTCATGGACATAGACCACAACCTTGCCTACGAGTACGCGGCGCGTTCTGCGAGACAGGGCAACATGTTCGGACGCATGGAACTTGCCATGCTTTACAGCTTCGGCGCGGGAGTGGAGCGCGACCCGGACCGCTTTCTTGAGGAAGCCACGCTCCTCGCGCGCAAAAAATTCGCGCCGGCCATGTGGTTTCTCGCAAGAGAATACATCTACGGTTTCAGCATACGCAAGAATCCGCGCCGCGGACTGCGGCTCCTGGAGGAAGGAACGGAGCTGGGCTATCCGGAGTGCATGTGCGAACTGGGCGTGCAGCTGACGCGCGGCGACATCTGCACCCGCGACATTTCCCGTGGCCTCAGGCTCATAGAAAGCGCTATGGATGCCGGATATCCTTCGGCGCTGAATGCGCTCGCCAAATATTACATAGACTGCTCCGACACACCCGAAAAAGGATTCCGCTACATCGACGAAGGAATCGACGAGGACCACAACAACCCGGAATGTATCAGCACGCTTGCCAACAGCTACGAGCGCCGCTACCGCAACGGCGAGAACATCGACCCGGCTCTCGTGCAGAAATGGCGCATGCGTGCCGCCGAACTCGGCGACCGTAACGCCATAGACAAAGTAGCGGAAGCCCTGCTCGCCGAAGGCAACTACGCCGAGGCGTGGGCGTGGGCCGAACGCAGCGCCCTGCTCGGCGGCAACAGCGGAGAGTATCTGCTCGGACGCATGTGCCTCGACGGCAACGCACCCGACGGCCACACACGGCAGGAAGGCATCGAGCACCTGAAAAACGCACTCTTCTTCGGAGGCGCCGGTTCGGCCCGGAGCGCACTGCTGCTCTATCGGCTGTACGCCCCGGACGACTTCACCCGCGGCTTCCCCGATGGCGACGGCGGCGACATCCGCCCCGTCTGCGCAGAGGGCATAGAAAAAGACGAACAGCAGGCCCTCGCCGCACTGAAACGCGGCGCCCGCTACGGCGACCCCGATTGCTCCTACCTCTACGGTTGCGCCCTGACCGACACCTCACGCCCCTACTCCAACGAGATCGAGGGCGTAGCGTGCCTGAAGGAAGCCCTCGCCAAAGACAGATATGCCGCGGCTCTCCGCCTTGCCGAGCTGTACCGCCACGGCATAGGAGTGCTCCCCGACGCCACCAAAGCCGACGAGTACCTTACCCTCTACCGTCAGGCCTTAGGGCACCTATGAATGAACCGTTCCGAGAGCCAGGCGCGCACAGGCAAGTCGTAAACTTTCACGCATGCGTAGGCCACGGCTATAGAGGCGATAAATATGCTCACAGCCACCCATATGTGAGTGCCTAAGGGGGCATCGGGATGCCGTGCCGCCCAGTTCATCTGCACATAAATCATCGGATAGTGCGTGATGTAAAGTGGATACGAGATAAGGCCGAGGAATTTGCATACGGCCGTGGTGCGGCGTCCCGTCAGCGGACTGCCGGCTCCGGCGGCAACAATAGCCGGGTAGACAAACAGTATGACAGCCGCGCAGTACAGGCCGTTGAGCCACTGATGCGACTCCCCGCCGATGTTCGGCACCACAAGCGTCACCGCCACGGCCAGCGAGCACCACGTCATGGCTCCGTGCTTCAGGTTGATGCGCAGCTTGCCGAGCCGGTATACCAACAGACCGCAGAAGAAGGGATACAGCAAGCGGCAGATGCCTATATAAATCTGGTCGGGGGTAAGCCCGAAACCGCCTATCACGGTGTATTTGGCATATTCCCTTACAGTCAACAGTCCTGTGGCGTCGATATTCATCGCCAGGTCAATGGTGAGGAAGGCCGAGAGGAACACGAACACGCCCAGCACCACCTTATTGAAACGCCTCACTATCAGGGCGTAGAATATGTTGGCGATATACTCCCAAAGCAGCGACCACTGCGCGCCGTTGAGCGAATTTATTTCCTTCCAGCCTCTTATGTCCATCGAAGGAGGCGTAGGGAACATCAGGCAGCCTAAAATCATTATCAGCAGCAACTTCCACCATGGCGTCTGCATCACCAGGCCGAAGGCCGGCGCATCGCTGAAATAGTACCAGAAAGCACCTATCAGCGTACCCAATATCACCATGGGCTGCAAGCGTATGAGGCGCCGCTTGAAGAAATCCCACGTCGTCATGCGTCCCCAGCGGTCGTCGTAGGCGTAACCTATGACGAAGCCAGAAAGTACGAAAAAGAAATCGACGGCAAGATAGCCGTGATTCAGAATCTGTTCACGCGGTCCGGCCGAATATGTTTCAAACAGATGGAACGCGACGACTATCATAGCCGCCACGCCGCGGAGTCCGTCGAGAATTTCAAATCTCGGTTTTGAGCCTAAAGGAATTGCTTCTGTTGCCATAAGTGCATTGTGTTTTTCCTGCCGCAAAGTTAGCCCAAATATGCCTCATTTCCAAAGCTGGGCAGGATATAATCAGGATTCCGAAGCCTCCTCGTCCAGTTTCTGCTGACGCTCGCGGGTGAGGGCGGCAAGGCGGCGCCACGATTCAATTTCCCTCTCGCAGCGCCGGCGGTCCCAGTCATCGGCCGGTCGGTCGGCAAGAGCCGCCAGGCGCTCCTCGTAGAGGGTTGCAATAGCCTCGGCGGCGCGCCAGTCGCCGAACTCGTAGGCGTCCTCCCAGTACTTCCTGGCGAGGCGGAAGCCGCCCTGTGCGTCGCAGCCTATCCCGTCGGCATAGCACCATCCCATGCGGTAGGAATAGTCGTGCGGATTGAGCCGCACGGCCTCGTGGGTCCACTCAAATACCTTGTTCTTCAGGTCCGGTGTGCGGAACTCCTCAGGTATTATGGCATCCACCGTGAGCTGTTCCCAATAGTAATCGCTCAGCCTTCCGGCCGCTTCGGCATTATGCCTCCCGATGGCCTCATAGTGGCGCACAGCCTCGGCCGGGTCGCCGTCGTCCGAGGGGTCCATGTAGTAGTCGCCGAGCCACAGATGCGCATGCTCGGCCCAGCGGCTGTCGGCTGCGGCGCACTTCAGATAGAATCGCTCGGCATCATCCGGGCCGTACTCGGCCGTCCGGCCATCCGGCACCTCGCCGCTGTCGCACATATAGCCCATAAGGAAGCATCCCAGACCGTCGTCCTTGACTGCGGCTTTCTCGGCAAGCGCGAAGCACCGGTCACAGTCCGGAGCCACCCCTATCCCTTCGTGGTACATCAGGGCGAGCAGTCCGTTGCTTTCGGGTGTTTCCGGAGCCGCAAGCACCATGGAGGCAATCTGTTTATGGACCGATGCGTCGTCCTCATGCCCGGTCAGCATGGCGTGAAAATCATCGGAAAGGCTCATGTTTGAAAATTTAAGGTTAGTATAAAAAAATCTGTGCCGTAGCATTGCGTTACGGCACAGACTTTTAAGATTTACAGGCTCGTATTACTTGGAGAGCTTCTCTTTGAGAGCTGCAAGAGCCTCGATGTCGCCGAGAGTGGTCTTCTCGATCGAGGGAGTTGCCAGAGGAGCCTCTTCCTGCTTGGCGGGACGTGCGGCACGTTTTGCGCGACGCTCTGCGTTCTTTTCAGCACGGGCTTCATCCTCATAGATGCGGCTGTGGCTGAGGAAGATACGCTTGCCGTCCTTGTTGAATTCGATTACCTTGAAGTTGAGTTTTTCGTCCACCTGGGCCTGAGTGCCGTCCTGCTTAACGAGGTGCTTCGGAGTAGCGAAGCCTTCCACGCCGTAGGGCAGAGCGATGATAGCGCCCTTGTCGAGCATCTCGGTGATGGTGCCCTCGTGGATGCTGCCCACGGTGAAGATGTTCTCGAACACTTCCCAGGGGTTCTCCTCGAGCTGCTTGTGGCCGAGGCTGAGACGACGGTTGTCCTTGTCGATGGCAAGTACTTCCACGTCGATGTTCTCGCCGATGCTGGTGAACTCGCTGGGGTGCTTGATCTTCTTGGTCCAGCTGAGGTCGCTGATGTGGATAAGACCGTCGACGCCTTCCTCAATCTCGACGAATACGCCGAAGTTGGTGAAGTTGCGCACCTTGGCGGTGTGGCGGCTTCCGATGGGATAGCGCACCTCGATGTCCTCCCAGGGATCTTTCTTGAGCTGCTTGAGGCCGAGGCTCATCTTGCGCTCCTCGCGGTCGAGGGTCAGAATAACGGCTTCTACCTCGTCGCCGACCTTCAGGAAGTCCTGTGCGGCGCGGAGGTGCTGACTCCAGCTCATTTCGCTGACGTGGATAAGACCTTCCACGCCGGGGGCGATTTCTACGAATGCGCCGTAGTCGGGCAGAACAACTACGCGGCCCTTGACATGGTCGCCGACCTTGAGGTTGGGGTCCAGAGCGTCCCAGGGATGGGGCTGGAGCTGCTTGAGGCCGAGGGCGATGCGCTTCTTCTCGTCGTCGAAGTCGAGAATAACGACATTGAGCTTCTGGTCGAGGGCAACGACTTCGCTGGGATGGCTGACGCGGCCCCAGCTGAGGTCGGTGATGTGGATGAGACCGTCCACGCCGCCGAGGTCGATGAATACACCGTAGCTGGTGATGTTCTTGACGGTACCTTCGAGTACCTGACCCTTTTCGAGCTTGCTGATGATCTCGCGCTTCTGAGCCTCGAGTTCGGCCTCGATGAGGGCCTTGTGGCTGACAACCACGTTCTTGAATTCCTCGTTGATCTTAACGACCTTGAATTCCATGGTCTTGCCGACGAACATGTCGTAGTCGCGGATGGGCTTGACGTCGATCTGCGATCCGGGGAGGAATGCCTCGATGCCGAATACGTCGACAATCATGCCGCCTTTGGTGCGGCACTTGATGAAGCCCTTGATAACCTCGTCGTTGGCGAGGGCTGCGTTGATGCGGTCCCAGCTGCGGGCTGCGCGGGCTTTCTTGTGGCTGAGGATAAGCTGTCCTTTCTTGTCCTCCTGGTTTTCAATGAATACCTCTACCACGTCGCCGACCTTGAGGTCGGGGTTGTAGCGGAACTCATTCATGGGGATGATGCCATCGCTCTTGTAGCCGATGTTGACAACGGCCTCACGCTTGTTGAGAGCGATGATGGTGCCTTCAATCACTTCGTTGTCCTTGACGGTGTTGAGGCTTTCGTCGTAGGTGCGGGTAAGCTCTTCACGAGTCTTTTCGCCCGCGGTTTCGCCTTTTTCAAAGGCTTCCCAGTCGAATTCTTCGATAGGGCTGTTGGTAGTTTCTGCCATTTAAGGGTTAATAAATAGGGTTTAATTAATGGGTGAGACTTTATATTGGTTCTCAAAATACGGCGCAAAGGTACGGATAAATTTCTAATTACCAAAATGTTTTTTTAATAAAGTTTATAGTTTATAGGGGATAGGTAAGAGCGCAGGGGATAGGTAAGAGGGAGAGGGCGAGCGGCCTGTGGCCGCGGTTTAGGGTTTAGGGTTTAAGGTTTAGATAATGGCTCTATGCAAAAACAGCCGCATGCTGACGGACGGGGCATGCGGCTGTATGTGTTTGTGCGCGTCGCGTGCTGGCCGAGCTTGGCTCGATGCGGGTCACAAGGCAACCCTGACGTCGGGGACTATCACCTAACACAACGGACGTGCGCATCCTGCCGGAGAGATGCCGGCTTCTCTCCGTTTC
>URSD01000065.1 GCA_900550395.1 uncultured Porphyromonadaceae bacterium
AATTTTTGCGGGCATACCCCGGGTACGGCGCTGCGCGCCTTAACCCGGGGCTATCCGGATTTTACCCGCCATGCGGCGGGTATGCGTTTTATACGCTGCTAACTGATGGGGTATTGTTATTTTAACCGCATTACACGACCCGTGCGTCCACCCGCTATCACATTGATTCAACGCGGATTATTCCGCCGGATGGCGGGTAATCAATTCAGGCCGATGATGGCCTTCTGATCCTCGGCGGGCAGCTTGCCCATCTCGGAGAGCACCGTAAAGGCAAACTCGGCCGCTTCCTTAGTACCCTTTTCCTTGTAATAGTTCATGTACTCCTCGGTGAGTGCCTTCGCAGCATCCTCATCGCCGCCCTTCTGTGCCTTCACGCACTCTTCCACAAGGTAACGGGCATCGGCATCCATGTCGCCCGTGGGGCTCTTGGTACCGCATGCTGCCAGCGAGATGGCAAGAGCCACGGCAGCGGTAAGCAGAATCTTCTTCATATCTGTAAAATTATTTGTGTTGGAATTTATGGCACAAAATTACAAAATTTTCCGTTCCCCCGAAACACAAAACACTCCGCGGACTGCGCGGAGTGTTTTGCTAACTAAAAGGAATGGTATCGCGTCAGAGCACAACCTTTGAAATCACGGAGCCGCGGCGCATGATATAGATGCCATGCGTGGGATTGGCTACACGTATGCCCTGAAGGTTGTAATATTCAGCCTCCGCATCCTCGTCGGCCTCGACGTCATCGATGCCCGACAGCACAAGAGCCTCAATCCGGAAGTTCTTGAAATACATATTGTAGTGGTTCTGAGGGCTGGTGGCATGGATGCCGAGGGCAAAGAGACGGTTGGCGGCACGGGCTACGCCATAGGGAGTATTCACCTCGGCAGTGAGGGTGGTCCATGTTTTCGAGGTGAAACCTGTCTTAGACAGCACGGGGATTGTCATTCCCTCGACGGTGCGTTCCTGTCCGAGGAAAATCTCAAAACTCTCGGTGTAATTTTCAGTCTTGACGTCTACCGACACCTTCACCTTCATGCACTTGGCAAAGTCGACAAAAGGCAGGATCAGCCAGTCGTCGGCATCGGAATTCGGATTGTAGACATATTTGAAGCTGCCGTCGGTTGCATATTGCCAGCAGCCCTGAATATTACCATAGTTTTCAACAGAGCCGTCAATATCGATTATTTCGCATTCACCGAAATTGGCCTCCGTAGCATCGAATGCAAAAGGCAAGCCGCCCGTAGAGAGTGCCGTAGCGGTAACAGTTTCGCTGACAGCCTCACCGGTGTTCTCGCCGAGAACGGCGCGGTAAGCCACGGTGTGTTCGCCGTCGGCGAGAGTCAGAGCGATGTCAACGTCGGCGCCTGCAGCACAGTCGGTCTTGGTTTCAACAACGACGTCGTCAACGAGGACTTCGAGGTTCATTGCTGTCGTCAGCGCATTGCCCTCGGTGTCGACCGCCGGCATAGTCACCACTGCCGTATAGTTCAGATTCTTGACGGTGCTTTCCTTGATAACGGGAACACCCGGAACAACTTCGGGAATTTCAGCGCTCTCAATCTTGATTTCGCTGATTTTCAGCATGTGCTGGTCGGGTTCACTGATTGCGTGAAGTCCGAGGCACAATATAGAAGGCACGCCCTCGGCAAGTTCAACCGTTGCGGAGAGAGTTTCATAGCCGTCCGTATGCTTGTAATTCTCCTGTTTCAGGACGGGAATCGTCATTGCGCTGACGGTTCGTGCAGAACCAAGTTTGACTTCAAGACCCTCGGGATAAGAACCTGTGCTGACAGAAACCGATACTTTGACTTTGCGGACGCTTCCGAAGTCAACTTTGGGAAGTATTACCCAGTCGTCGCCGCCATTGGAACTGATACTACTGTATGTGTACACAAATGCGTCATCCTTATATACCCACTTACCGTTGTCGCCGTACTCGGAGCCGTCATAGTTGGCATCGATTTTTTCGCACATGGCGAAAGTCTCGGCCGAGGCGGTCATTGTGAAAGGCAGGTCGAATATCTGTTCCTTAGCCTCAACCTCGGTGCTTGCTATCTCGCTCTTCTGACCGTCGCAAACGGCAATGAAGCCAACGGTGTGGCTGCCGGCTGTAAGAGTACGCGCGAAAGTAACAGAAGCGCCTGCCGACAGATAATTCTTGGTATCGACAACGGTACCGTCCACGAGGCATTGCAGACTGACATACCCCGAAAGTTCATTGCCGTCAGTATCAAGCGAAGGCGCGGTGACTGAAGCGGAGAGGCTGAGGAAGTTGACAGTGCAGCTGTTGATTACAGGCTTTGCGGGCACGGCTACATGCTCCTTGGCCTCGACATTGTCGGTGGCCGCCGCGCTCTCCGCGCTTCCCTGCACGGCTACGAACGAAATCGTATGGGTGCCGGCGAGCAGCGTGAGGTTCACATCCACATCGGCGCCGGGCGTGCAGCCGGTTTTAGTGTCGGTGAGAGTACCGTCCACAAGCACGCGCAGATCAAGCGTACCGTCGATGGCCTGTCCGTCGGTATCGACAGAGGGCATCGTCACCACGGCCGAATAATCCAGGTCCTTAATCGTCGACGACTTAACAACGGGTGCCGCAGGTGCAGCGACTGTCACCCCGCCGTCTGCGCTCTCAATTTTAAAATCCTTGAGGTAGATCCAGCCTCTGAAAGCCGGACTTGTGGCATGAAATCCAAGATGCCATACTGTATTTCCGTCATCAGGCACCGTCACCTCTGCCGACATCTCCGTGAACGAGGATTTCGAAAAATCAGTCAGCGTCATGACATTCTCCGTCATTCCGGCCGCTGTAGCTTCGTGTCCGAGGCATACGGCAAGGTCTTCCTTGTCGGAATACGTCTCAATCTGAAACGACACCTTGACTTTCTTGCAGTCTCCGAAGTCGACGGCAGGAAGTATAAGCCAGTCATCGGCCGGGGCAGACATAAGATAAGTGTACTTGAACGCATTTTTGGTTTCACCATAATAAAACCATTTGCCGCTTACGGCGCCACCGTAACCGGTTTCACCATTCTCGGCAACATCAATAACGGTGCACTGACTGAAAGTCTCCTCCGACGCGGTGAAGGAGAACGGCAGGGTATAGTCCGCGGCCTTCGATGCGAAAGCGCAGCCCAACGCCGCTGCAAAAAGTAAAATTTTCTTCATAAGCATAATGAGTAATATGGTTTATGGAAAAGCCCGGAAGCCGGAACCGACTTCCGGGCTAAATATCTCACTGAATTCAAAGAGCGACCTTGGCGGTAGCCTCGCCGGCCTTGACGATATACACGCCGTGCTCGAGGGCGATGGGTGCCTCGGCCGGGCCGTCGTAGACGCACTGGCCTGCGATGTTGAACACCTTGGCGGCAACTGCGCCACGAACCACGATCATGCCTCCGGCTGTGCTTATCTCCACATCGGAGCCGTCCGTCACAACATCGTTGATGCCTGCGAAGTGGCCGACGATATGGCGGGGCGACGCGTAAGCGTAGTTGACGAAACGAACGGTGGTGAGGTTGCGGTAGTCGTCATAGTCGAGACGCACGGGACGCACCTCGTAGGCATAGACGTAGTCATTGGCGGTGTCGCCGGTGGTGTCGATGGTGAAGGTATTGCCCTTGACCTCGTGGATGGCTGCGCCGTAGTCCACCTCATCGCCGGGAGCCATGTCCACGGTCACCTTGAAGTCGTCGATCCAGTAGCTGCTGTAGCCGCTGCCGTAGAACATCACGCGGCTGCGCGACTTGTCTATGGCCTCGATTTCCTCTATCTGGTCGGGGTCGGTATAGTCAGAAACCTTGGGAAATGCAAGCGCTTCGGCCTTATGGCTCCAGGAGGTGTTCGCCAGGTCGGTGTAGTGCATGTCGCAGCCGTACACGGGCTTGTAGTCGATGTTCTTGGGATCGAACCAGTTGGTGTTCCATGCCCAGAGAACGAAACCGCCGGTCACGCTCGTGGTCTCGTTGGCGAGATTGGCCTCTACGTTGACCGTCGGGTTGGTGAGGCCGGTGAGGTCATAGTCGGGCGACACGAGGTACGAGCCGCCGAAGATGTCGGCGTTGTCGCTGCCCGTGAAGTACTGGAAAGTGTCGATGCCGAGAGCGCCGTTCATGTACATGGGGAACTTGACCCACCAGCCGGGACAGCCGGGAATGAAGTCCCAGATAGCGCCGCGCTCCTCGGGCTTCGTCATGGTGCCGGTTGACTCTATATCGCTGAAGTCGGTTTCGGCGAGGACGAAAGTCTCGGCAGCGGATGCCTTGTGTTTCTTATAGACGATGACCTGGAAGTGGTCGCACGGACCCTCGACGGTTTCATCGAAAGTCCAGTTGATAGTCACGCCGTTGTCGCCTACGGTTTCGCTTGTCACTACAGGATCGGGAAGCCATACCACGGCGCCGGCACTGAGCATGCCGCCGAGGAGAAAAGAGGAAGCAAGTAGAAGTTTTTTCATTAAAAATGTGAATTAACGATTGGAATCTTTAGTAAAATCGCACAAATTTACAAAAATAGAGCATCAAGAATGTCGATTTGATGTTAATTTTTACTAAATACATCCTTATATGTTATCTTTCGGCACTTTCATCCAACGCAGGGCTTGAAACCTCCACAATTTGTGTCGCACGGAAATAATTGTTAATTTTGCACTCTATGACACATCGCCCACTGTACATCATTCCGGCGCGCGGAGGCAGCAAGGGCATTCCGCACAAGAACATAAAGCCGCTGGCCGGACGGCCCCTCATAGCCTACTCCATCGACGTGGCCCGCGAGCTCTGCCCCGAGCAGAACCGCATAATCCTCAGCACCGACGACCCCGAGATTGCCGACACGGCGCGTGGCCTGGGCCTGACGGTGGACTACATGCGCCCCGCCGCCCTCGCCACCGACAGCTCAGGCAGCCGCGAGGTGATACTCGACGCGATGGACTGGGCCGACGCGCATGGCATCGCCTACGACTGCGTGGTGCTGCTCCAGCCCACCTCGCCGCTGCGCACCGCCGACGACGTGCGAGCCGCCCTGGAACTGTACACGCCGCAGATCGACATGGTGGTGAGCGTGGAGCCCGCCGCCTGCAACCCCTACTACAACTGCTTCGAGACCGACGCCGACGGCTTCCTGCACATCAGCAAGGGCGACGGCCAGCTCACACGCCGCCAGGACGCCCCGCCGGCGTGGACCTACAACGGCGCCGTCTACGTCATCAATCCGCAGTCGCTCCGGGCCATGCCCATGGGCAGCTTCGGCCGCCGCGTGCCGTCGCCCATGCCCGCCGAACGCAGCATCGACCTCGACACGCCGCGCGACTGGGCCGTGGCCGAAGCCATAATGTCAACACTTGCGCCCGACAGGGCGTTATAATAGAAGTATGGAACGTCACCTCATACACCGACATGCCACCCTGCTCGACGCCCTGCGGCGCCTCAACGAGCTCAGCGGCAGCACCATGACCCTCTTTGCCGTGGACGACGACGGCCGCGTGTGCGGCACCCTTACCGACGGCGACGTGCGCCGCGCCCTGCTGGCCGGCGGCACGCTCGACAGCCGCGTGGAGGACGCCGCACGCCGCGACTTCCGCAGTCTGCGCGCACCCCGCCCCGACGTCCGCACCATGCGCGAATGCCGCATGGCGGGCATCGCCCTGCTGCCCGTGCTCCGCGAGGACGGCACGCTGGAGCGCATCGTCGACCTCAACCTCACACCCACCGAGCTCCCCCTGCGCGCGCTGCTCATGGCCGGAGGCAAAGGCGAGCGCCTGCGCCCCATGACGCTCACCACCCCCAAGCCGCTGCTTCAAATAGGCGGCAAGGCCATCATAGACTACAACGTGGAGGCCCTGGCCGCCGCAGGCGTGCGCGACATCACGGTGTCGACGCGCTACCTGGCCGACGCCGTCGACGCGCACTTCGCGCAGCCGGTGGCAGGCGTAAGCGTGCGCACCGTGCGCGAGGAGGAGCCCCTCGGCACCATAGGCGCGGCGTCACTCATAGAGTGGTCCGCCGGGGGCGACACCCTGGTGATGAACTCCGACCTGCTCACCACCATCAGCTTCGAGGAGATGTACCTCCACCACCGCGACGAGAACGCCGACATCACCATCGCCGCCATACCCTATACCGTCAGCGTGCCCTACGCCATACTCACCACCGACGGCACCGCCCGCGTCACCGGCATAGAGGAGAAGCCCAGCTACAGCCACTACGCCAACGCCGGCATATACATCATGCGCAACGAGGTACTGCGTACCGTCCCCGCCGCAACGCGCACCGACGCCACCGACCTTATAGAGCGCTGCATAGCCGACGGCGGACGCGTCACCTACTATCCCATACGCGGCACATGGATCGACATAGGCTCGCCCACCGACTTCCGTCAGGCCTCCGAGCTCATGCGCCATCACCAGAATCTTTCAACTCTCTCATAACCACACCATGGCTGAATCCAATTTCATTGACTACGTAAAGATACTTTGCCGTTCGGGCAAAGGCGGCGCGGGTTCGCGCCACTTCCACCGCGCCAAGTACGTGCCGAAGGGCGGACCCGACGGCGGCGACGGCGGACGCGGCGGCCACATCATACTGCGCGGCAACCGCAACATGTGGACGTTGCTGCCCCTCAAGTACCGCCGCCACATCTTCGCCGGCAACGGCCAAAGCGGAGGCGCGGGCCGAAGCTTCGGCAAGGACGGCGAGGACATCATCGTGGACGTGCCCTGCGGCACGGTGGTCTACGACGCCGAGACAGGCGACTACCTGGCTGAAGTCACCGACGACGGCCAGCTCGTGCGCCTGCTGCGCGGCGGACGCGGAGGCCTCGGCAACTGGCACTTCAAGAGCAGCACCAACCGCACGCCGCGCTATGCCCAGCCCGGCGAGCCCGCCATCGAGAAGAGCATCATCCTGGAGCTGAAGCTCCTGGCCGACGTGGGCCTTGTGGGTTTCCCGAACGCCGGCAAGTCGACACTGCTGTCGGCAGTCTCGGCCGCCCGCCCGAAAATCGCCGACTA
>URSD01000066.1 GCA_900550395.1 uncultured Porphyromonadaceae bacterium
GCGGGAATCTTGTCGCCGAGTTCGTTGAGCTGCTTCTCGGTCTGGAAGATGATGGCGTCGGCCTGGTTGAGTTTGTCCACGCGCTCTTTCTCCTTGGCGTCGGCGGCTGCATTGGCCTCGGCCTCTTCCTTCATACGCTTGATTTCGGCGTCGGTCAGGCCGCTGGAAGCCTCGATGCGGATGCTCTGCTCCTTGCCCGTTGCCTTATCCTTGGCGCTGACGTTGAGGATGCCGTTTGCGTCGATTTCGAAGGTTACCTCAATCTGAGGTATGCCGCGCGGTGCGGGGGCGATGCCGTCGAGGTGGAATTTGCCGAGGAGCTTGTCGTCCTTCGCCATGGGGCGCTCGCCCTGAAGAACGTTGATTTCCACGCTGGGCTGGTTGTCGGCTGCCGTGGAGAATGTCTCGCTCTTGCGGGTAGGAATGGTGGTGTTGGCCTCGATAAGCTTCGTCATGACGCCGCCGAGGGTCTCGATGCCTACGCTCAGAGGCACTACGTCGAGCAGCAGCACGTCCTTGACGTCGCCGCTGAGCACACCGCCCTGAATGGCAGCGCCTACGGCTACAACTTCGTCGGGGTTGACGCTCTTGTTGGGCTGCTTGCCGAAGAAGTCGGCCACGGTCTTCTGAACGGCCGGGATACGGGTCGAACCGCCGACGAGGATTACTTCGTCGATGTCGCGGGCTGTGAGGCCGGCGTCGCGCAGTGCGTCCTCGCAGGGCTTGATGGTTGCGTGGATGAGTTTGTCGGCGAGCTGCTCGAACTTGGCGCGCGTCAGAGTCTTTACGAGGTGCTTGGGCACACCGTTGACGGGCATGATGTACGGCAGGTTGATTTCGGTGCTGGTGGTGCTGGAGAGCTCGATCTTGGCCTTCTCGGCAGCTTCCTTGAGGCGCTGGAGGGCCATGGGGTCCTTGCGGAGGTCGATGCCTTCGTCCTTGAGGAACTCTTCGGCGAGCCAGTCGATGATGACGTGGTCGAAGTCGTCGCCGCCGAGGTGGGTGTCACCGTTGGTGCTCTTTACTTCGAATACGCCGTCGCCGAGCTCGAGGATGGAAATATCGAATGTGCCGCCGCCGAGGTCGAACACGGCTATCTTCTGGTCCTTGTCGGCCTTGTCAAGGCCGTAGGCCAGTGCTGCTGCGGTAGGCTCGTTGACGATACGCTTGACGGTGAGGCCTGCGATTTCGCCGGCTTCCTTGGTGGCCTGGCGCTGCGAATCGTTGAAGTAGGCGGGCACGGTGATGACGGCTTCAGTGACGCTCTGGCCGAGGTAATCTTCTGCTGTCTTCTTCATCTTCTGAAGAATCATGGCGGAGATTTCCTGCGGGGTGTATTCGCGTCCGTCGATGTCGATGCGGGGTGTGTTGTTGTCGCCGCGTACCACACGGTAGGGCACGCGCTCTATTTCGTTCTTGACCTGGTCGTATGTCTCGCCCATGAAGCGCTTGATGGAGTAGATGGTGCGCTTGGGGTTGGTGATGGCCTGACGCTTGGCGGGCTCGCCCACTTTGCGCTCGCCGCCGTCAACAAATGCTACGACGGAGGGGGTGGTGTTGCGTCCTTCGCTGTTGGGGATCACGACGGGGTCGTTGCCCTCGAGAACTGCTACGCACGAGTTGGTGGTGCCAAGGTCGATGCCTATGATTTTTCCCATAGTTGTATATGATTTTATTGTGTTGTTTGTGATTCTTGATTTTTGTTTCACTGTATAAATAACAAATCCCGTGCCAAAAAGGTTTGACACGGGATTGTTGTCTGAATGTTAATTATTTAGCCCTTCTGTCCGCCTGCTGACAATCTGTCAGTCGGCATGGATTTTTTTACCGGGGCATGCCATTTGTGTCGGAATCAGTATCCGAAGATTTCCTCGGGCGTGAGGATTACCACACGGCCGATGCGGCGCAGGGCCTCGATGTCGATGTCGTCAAGGTCGGCGAGGATGGCATAGCTGTAGTGGCGGCCGGCCACGTTGTCGTGCTGGTAGGCCTCTACGTCGGCGAGCGTGAGGGCGGGTATCGCCTCGTAGATTGCGCGCGCGGGATCGCTGCTCTGTCCCAGCTCGCGGGCGCGGATGTAGGCCCAGGCTATGGCGTCCTTGATGGTGCGCTGTGTGCGCATGCGGCTGTCGATGCCCTGCTTGGCGAGGTCGAGGGCGGCCTGGCTGCGCGGCATGTTGTTGATGATTTCGTCGAAGGCGCCGATGGCGTCGGTCATCTTGTCGTTCTGTGTGGCGATGAAGGCGTTGTAGGTATAGGGCTCGCTCAGGCGCGACGGCTTCTGCATGCTGGCCCATGCGGAATAGGCCAGCGAACGGCTTTCGCGCATCTCCTGAAATACGATAGAGTTCATGGAGCCGCCGAAGTATTCGTTGTAGAGTGCGCGGGCGGGCTCCGATGCGGGGTCGAAGCCGTCGCAGCGGTTGCTGTACTGCCGCATGTAGAGCTGCTTGGCATCGTACGGGGCGAGGTAGATGACGGTCTCGTCGGTGCGCTGCATCTTGTAGGGCTCCTCTTTGGGCGCGTCGGCCAGAGCGCCGGGCTCGGTGCGGTGCAGGGAATTGATGGCGGCGATGACGTCATTGGCCGGAGCTTTGCCGTAGTAGATCACGCTGTGGCGCAGCTTGCGCAGGTCGCGCAGTGCGTCAAGCACCGGCTGCGGACCCATGACGCGGAGCGAGTCGACGGAGATAAGCGCGTTGGCGGGGTTCTTGGGACCATATACCGCATAGTTGGTCAGGCGGGAGAAGTTCTGGCTCTGGTTGGTCTTGTTGTTCTCGCGGCTCTGCTGCACACGGTCCACCCATTTGCTCCATGCTTCGGGTGCGACGGTGGCCTGGTCGAGCAGTTTCTCGTAGAGAGCCATTGCGGCGGGCATGTTCTCGGCGAGGCCGCTGATGGTGACGTAGGTGCGGCGCGTGCCGGGGTTGACGCTGTAGCTGCAAGCCAGATCGTAGAAGGCGCGGCTTATCTGTTCCGGAGTCATGTCGGCCGTGCCGGCCAGCGGCAGCATTTCGGCCGCATAGTCCAGTGCGAGGTCGTGGCCGCTGCCTTTATCATATATATATGTAAGGGTGAAGATGTCGTTCGACGTGTTGGGCGTGTACAGCACTTCGATGCCCTGCTTGGCGCTGAGGCGGGTGAGGTCCTTGTCGAAGTCGACGAATACCGGCTCGATGGGTGCGGGCACGCTGGCCTGTATCTCGCGCAGGAATGCACTGGAGGCGTCGCGGTTGGTGGCGATGGGCGTCAGTTCGGGTTTGGGCATCTTTACGACGGAAGAGTCGGTGCCCTGACGCTTGTAGACGGCGGCGTAGTTCCGCGGGCCGAGGTAGCGCTGTGCGGCGGCTACGATGTCGGCCTTGGTGATGTTGTCAATGGCGTGGAATTCCTCTACCATGTCGGCGAGCGACTGACCGTTGACGAATGCGTTCACATAGAAGTCGGCGCGGCTGTCGTTGTCCTCGAGTGCGCGCTGGAGGTAGAGCTTGCGGTTGGCGGCGATGGCTTTCACGAGTTCTTCGTCAAAGTCACCGGCACGCAGCTTGTCCATTTCCTTGAGCAGCAGGGCGCGCACGTCGTCGAGGCTCTGTCCGGGCTTAGGCATGCCTATCATCAGGAACGCTCCGCCGTCGGCCATGGAGTAGAGCCCGGCACCGGCGCCGAGCATTGTCTGGGCCAGGTTGATGTCGATGTCGATGAGGCCGCAGTCGCCGTTGTTGAGCACTTCGGCGGCGGCCTCCAGCAGCGCCATGTCCTTATGGGCTGCGGCTGGCATGCGCCATGCCAGGTAGATGCGCTCCGCCTCCTGACCCAGCACCTCGCGCTCTATGGGCGAGGTGATTGGTTCCTCGGCCTTGAAGTTGAGCACGGGCAGCTCGGGGTTGGGCTTCAGATGGCCGAAGTACTTGCTGATGACGTCGACCATGTGGTCGGGGTCGAAGTCGCCGCTGACGCATATCGCCATGTTGTTGGGCACGTACCACTGTTTGTGGTAGTTCTTGACATTGGTGATAGAGGGATTCTTAAGGTGCTCCTGCGTGCCGAGTACGGTCTGCGTGCCGTAGGGGTGGGTGGGGAAGAGGGCGGCGAGCATGGCCTCGTTGAGCTTGCGGCCGTCCTTGGTGAGGCTCATGTTCTTCTCCTCGTAGATGGTCTCCAGCTCGGTGTGGAATCCGCGGATGACGGGATGCTCGAAGCGGTCGGCCTGGATGCGGGCCCAGTTCTCGATCTGGTTGGAGGGAATGTCCTCCACGTAGCATGTGACGTCCGTGCTGGTGTAGGCGTTGGTGCCGTCGGCGCCGATTGCGGCCATCAGTTTGTCGTACTCGTTGGGTATGGCCAGGAGCGACGCCTGGTAGCTCACGGAGTCAATCTCGTGGTAGATACGTTTGCGCTCGATGCTGTCCGTGGTGTGGCGGTAGGTCTCGAACAGCTGTTCTATGCGGTCGAGCATGGGCTTCTCGGCGGCATAGTCCTGAGTGCCGAACTGCTCGGTGCCTTTGAACATGAGGTGCTCGAAGTAGTGGGCGAGGCCGGTGGTCTCTGCGGGGTCGTTCTTGCCGCCCACGCGCACAGCGATGTAAGTCTGGATGCGAGGCTCGTCGCGGTTCACGGTCATGAAAATCTTCAGGCCGTTGGGCAGCGTGTATGCCTTGGTGTGAAGCGGGTCGCCGGGGACGCTGTCGTAGGCGTACTTGCCGGCTTCGGCCGCCGGCGATACCAGCAGGGCGCAGGCGGCGAGAGAAATGAAGGAAATGATGTGTCTGAACATTATCTTGAAAGTAATGAATGGTTCACTTTACTTATATAATACGTATGTGCGTGCGTAACGTGACAGCAAAGGTACAAAAAAATCGAAATACAAGGCGTTGACATTCAATAAATATGGAATTTTAACGATTCGCAGTGCAAAAATAATCTGTAAAAGTTTTGTCAGTTCAAAAAAATGATATAACTTTGCAACCGCAAACGGGAAATATCCCGGCCAGGCGCGAGAAATTTGAAACCTGCCTCTTTAGCTCAGTTGGCCAGAGCACGTGATTTGTAATCTCGGGGTCGTTGGTTCGAATCCGACAAGAGGCTCTTCAAAGTAAAAAGCTGTTTATCATACCGGTAAGCAGCTTCTTTCAATTAAAGAAAATTCTTTTCTAGTTTTTTGGCTTTCGGAATACAACCAAGCTAACAGCTATCAAAATCAGGATAATCCCAATAGCACTGTTGACAGTGAAAAACTCCTCAAATACAAAAACACCGATCACGACGGCTGTCAACGGTTCCATAGCACCCAAAATAGATGTCAAAGTAGGCCCTGCATACTTTATTGCCTGTACTAAAGTGATATTGGAAATAGCCGTAGCCGGTAATGCAAGTCCTAGAATAATCAGCCATATATATCCGTCTGTTACCAAACGAAAACCGGAAGTGGTAAAAGCACCTATCAGATAAAAAAGAGTTCCCAGCCCCATGACATAGCAAGTCAATACAGTAGAATTAATTCTCACAGCTCGTGTGGTCCGCACTCCGATTATATACCCCGCATATGAGAATACAGAAACACAAGCTGCCACTAAGCCAACCATCGCATTACCATTATTTGCGGCCAACTCTCCCAACGAAAGCAGAGCCGCACCTAACAAAGATATCAAAACAGCAAATAGCGCCCAAAGCGACTTCTTCTCCCGAAAGAAAAACATCATTGCAAGAGCAACCACCAACGGATACATAAAATGAATGGTGGAAGCCACACCACTGGCTATATTCTGATAGGCAATAATCAGACTGAATGAAGTGATCGCCCGCAATAGGCTTAAGCCAAAGACAACTTTGAAGTCTTTTACGGATAAGCGGAAGTTACACCCGGAAAATAAGCCTAACACAGTCAGCACAATTGACGCTACCCCCCAACGATAGGAAAGTACTTCAAAAGCTGAAAATCCAATCATTAACAAAGTGACGGAAAAGAACGGAGCTAGCCCAAAAGTGGAGGAAGATACTGCCGCATAGAGTATACCTTTTATGCGATTCATGAGGTTTTTAACTATTCTGTTTTAATCGTTTATTTACAACTACAAAGATAGACTGATATTTCTTTAAGTGCAAAGATAAAATGGAAAGATTGACTTTATTTTCTTCTTGATGGCATGATAGACAGTATTGTTTATTTTCCTATATTTGCGACGACTAATATAGGAAAAATGAACTTAAGATGCAATATGAAAACGAACTTTACGATCAGAACAGCCCGACAATCCGACAGTGTTGAGCTAAGAGATTTGTACAAAAATACCGTACTTATAATAAACAGACGTGATTATTCACAGGAAGAAGTTGAAGACTGGGCTTCATGCGGAAATGATCTTTCTAAAATAGAGAAAATGATAGAAACCCATTACTTTATTGTTGCCGTCGACCAGCAATTACAAATCGTAGGTTTCTCTTCTATCACTTCGCAAGGATATCTACATTCAATGTTCGTTCACAAAGACTTTCAAGGTAAAGGCATTGCGACTATACTTTTGAAAGAAATAGAACGATATGCTATTGAACAGGGAATGGAACGAATTACATCAGAAGTGAGTTTAACTGCCCGCCCATTCTTCAAAAGACAAGGGTATACTGTGGAAAAGGAGCAGAAACGACAGGCTAATAAATTAAGTCTGACTAATTTTTGGATGCAAAAGACCTTGAATACTTAAAAAAACAAAGAAGGACTAGAAATTACCTTCTAATCCTTCCCAATTTTGGAGGTTCCTGGCGGATTCGAACCGCCGTACACGGTTTTGCAGACCGCTGACTAAGCCACTCATCCAAGGAAC
>URSD01000067.1 GCA_900550395.1 uncultured Porphyromonadaceae bacterium
CATGGGGTCAAAAATCAATTGTTTTCAGGGGTCAATCGCGCTTTGCCGCAGAGGGTCAATCACACTTGGCTTTTCCATTTAAAGTTTAGTGGTTAGTAGTTTATAGCAAGTTATTGTCGTCCTGTAAAACATCATAAGATACAATATATTAGGTATTAACCTCCATACAAGCCTTATTCATCGGTGATTACCCGCCGCATGGCGGGTAAAATCCGGTTAGCCGCGGATTTAGGCGCATAGCGCCGTATCCGCGGTAAGTTCAGCAAAGGGAATCAACCTGCCGCATGGCGGGTTGCACGACTTGCGGCCGCGCATCCTTCTGAAAATCCGATAATAAACCCGGACGTGGTGCAACCCGCCATGCGGCGGGTTGATGCTTTTGTGGCGTTACCGGTGGTATGTAGCTCCCTGTGGTCGTTCCTTAACCACCGGCTAACCGGATTCAACCCGCGACGAGCGCGGGTTGTTCCCGTTTTATCGGACAGTAATAGTTAGTTTATAGCAAGTAGGGGCGCGATAAATCGCGCCCGCAGTAAGGTTGGGAAGTTAACTTGCTATTATCTAAGCCTCAGACCCAAGACCCTAAGACCATAAACCTACTTCCCCGTAAGTATCGCCCGGATATCGTTCAGCTTGGTGAGCGCCTGCAGAGGCGTCAGGCGGTCGATGTCGATGCCGAGGAGCTCGTCGCGCACCTGCGCCAGTACAGGGTCGTCCAGCTGGAAGAACGACAGCTGCATGCCTGCCGGAGCCGTCTGCGGCACGGCCGGAGCCTCCGCGCGCCGCGCGCCGGCCTCCAGGCTGCGCAGCACCTCGTCCGCGCGGTCGGTGATGCTGCGCGGCATGCCCGCCAGGCGCGCCACATGTATGCCGAAGCTGTGCTCCGAGCCGCCGGGAGCGAGTTTGCGCAGGAACACCACCTTGCCGTCTATCTCGCGCACGCTCACGTTGTAGTTGGCTATGCGCGCGTACTGCTTCTCCATGTCGTTGAGCTCGTGGTAGTGCGTGGCGAAGAGCGTCTTGGGGTGCAGTCCGCGGTGCTCGTGGATGTACTCCACGATGGCCCATGCGATGGAGATGCCGTCGTAGGTGCTTGTGCCGCGTCCCAGCTCGTCGAAGAGTATCAGCGAGCGCTCGCTCATGTTGTTGAGGATGCTTGCCGCCTCGTTCATCTCCACCATGAAAGTGCTCTCGCCCAGGGCTATGTTGTCGCTCGCTCCCACGCGGGTGAACACCTTGTCCACGATGCCTATGCGGGCGGCGTCCGCGGCCACGAAGCTGCCGCACTGCGCCATGATTACGTTCAGGGCCGTCTGGCGCAGCAGTGCCGACTTGCCGCTCATGTTCGGGCCGGTTATCATCATTATCTGCGTCTTCTCGTTGTCGAGCGTCAGGCTGTTGGCGATGTACGGCTCGCCAGGCGGCAGCTCGCGCTCTATCACGGGGTGGCGCGCCTCCGTCAGGCTGAGCACCAGCGAATCGTCCACCACGGGACGGCAGTAACGCCCTTCCGCGGCGGCGCGGGTGAAGCCGAGCAGCACGTCCAGCCGTGCGAGCATAGCCGCGTCCAGCTGCATGGCCGGTATGTATGCCGCCACGTCGGCCACGAGGGCGGCGTAGAGGCGCATCTGTATGGACTCTATGTTCTCCTGTGCGGTGATGATCTGCTGCTCGTACTCCTTCAGCTCCGGCGTGATGTATCGCTCGGCGTTGACGAGTGTCTGCTTGCGTATCCAGTCCTGCGGCACCTTGTCGCGGTGGGTGTGCGTCACCTCTATGTAGTAGCCGAAGACGTTGTTGTAGCCTATCTTCAGCGACGCGATGCCCGTTGCGGCGCTCTCGCGCTCCTGCATGCGGCGCAGGTACTCGCGTCCGCCGTGCGATATCTCGCGCAGGCGGTCGAGCTCGCTGTCCACTCCGCTGCGTATGATGTCGCCGCCGCGGTTCAGCAGCGAGGGCGCGTTCTCCTCTATCTCGCGGCCTATGCGTGCCGCCACAGCCGCGCAGTCGTTGAGCTGCCGCCCTATTGCAAGCAACGCTTCCAGGCCTGAGTTCTCGCACACGGCGCGCACGGGGCCGATGGCGAGCAGGGCCGCGCGCAGCTGCTGCATCTCGCGCGGCGTGATGCGCTCGTTGGCTATCTTGGAGCAGAGGCGCTCCAGGTCGCCGATGCGTGTCAGCAGCTCCAGCAGGCGGTCGCGCGCGGCGGTGTCGCGGAAGAAGTGCTCCACGATGTCCAGGCGGTCGTTTATCTCGTGCGTGTCCTTCAGCGGGAAGAGCAGCCAGCGGCGCAGCAGGCGCGCTCCCATGGGCGTGGCCGTGCGGTCCAGCACTCCCAGCAGGCTGCGGCCTTCGCTCCCCAGCGGCTCCAGCAGCTCCAGGTTGCGCACCGTGAAGGGGTCCATGCGCACGTAGCGTTCGGCCTCCAGGCGCGCTATGGCGTTGATGTGGGCCGTGTGGGTGTGCTGCGTGATGTCCAGGTAGTGGAGTATGGCGCCGGCGGCCACGATGGCTTCGTGCATGGCGTCGATGCCGAATCCCTTCAGCGACGCCGTGGAGAACTGCCTGCGCAGGCGCTCGTCGGCGGCGTCGAGCGTGAAGACCCAGTCGTCGAGCTCGAAGCAGAGGTAGCGCGTCGTCATTTCCTCCTCCAGGCGCCGGCGGCATCCGCGCATCACGAGCACCTCCTTGGGCGCCATGCTGCCCATCAGCTTGTCTATGTAGGCCGTGTCGCCCTCGGCGGCTAGAAATTCGCCGGTGCTGATGTCCAGAAACGCCACGCCCGTGGCGTTGCGGCCGAAGTGCAGGGCTGCCAGAAAGTTGTTCTGAGAGCGCTCCAGCACGTTGTCCGATGTGGTGACGCCTGGCGTCACCAGCTCCGTTATGCCGCGCTTCACGAGTTTTTTCGTCAGCTTCGGGTCCTCCAGCTGCTCGCATATTGCCACGCGTTTGCCCGCGCGTATCAGGCGCGGCAGGTATGTGTCCACGGCGTGGTGCGGAAAGCCGGCCATGGCTATCTTGGTTTCGGCGCCTCCGTTGGAGCGCCGTGTCAGCGTGATGCCCAGTATCTGCGAGGCCGTCACGGCATCGTCGCCGTAGGTCTCGTAGAAGTCGCCCACGCGGAAGAGCAGCACGGCGTCGGGATGCACGTTCTTCATCTCGAAGTACTGTTTCATCAGCGGCGAGTCGGCAGGCTTCTTAGGCATTTTGGCGGAGTGTGGTAGGAATTGTCAGTGTGGATGGCGGTGTCATGCCTCCTCGATGCGGCGGTGGTGCGGGAACAGCGCGTCGACAAACCGTATGGCGTAGGCATCGAAACCGCGGTGGCGGAACACGAAGTAGCGCTGGAGGCAGAAGTTCCAGAACCAGCCCACGAGCAGCGACACGCCCAGGCGCGCGGCGGCATAGTAGCCGTCAGGCCGGAAGCCCAGCTCCTCCAGGTATTCCCAGTTCTGCATCAGCAGGTAGCACACCTGCGTGCCGCCCGAGTTGAGGACCATGCTGCCGAGCCACACCATGATGTATTTCACGATGACGGCTTTCCAGGGGCAGCCCTGCGCATGGAAAGTGAAGCGGTAGCACAGCATGCAGTTGACGGCTCCTCCCACCAGCGCGCCCACGGCCGTCGACAGCCACGGAGCCAGCCCGAGCCACGCGAACAGCGCGAAGCCCAGGCTCAGGTCAACCCACGATGCTGCCTGCGATGACGCGCCGGAGCGCAGAAACGAGAACAGCAGCGAGTCGCTGTGAGCTATTTTCAGGCGTAGTTCCTTTATCTTTCCCATTGTCGCGGATAGGGGAGAAGTGTGTGTATGCGGTTTTAGCATGCAAATATACGGAAAATCCGCCGAACAGGCAAATTTCAGTTTTTCAGTTTTCGGATAAGTGTTAACTGAAGTTAATTTACGGGGTATTTTGCAAACGAATCTTAACGCCGGGCCGATTACATCCCCTGAATTGTTGAAATTAAAAGCAAAGGGCGTAACTTTGCTGCCGATTTGTGAACAAGAAGACTATTTATGACTAATATTCTCACAGGTCTTGTGGCCACAAATGCGCGGCGTTACGGCGACCGCGAAGCCTTCAGTTGCCAGTATGCGGGCAGCGAAGACTGGGTGCCCACATCCTGGAATGAACTTGAGAGCCGGACACAGGCCGCTGCGTGCGCCATGGAGATACTCGGCATCGAGCCGCAGGACATGCTGGCTATTTTCGCTCCCAACTGCCCCGAAATTCTTATCACCGACTTCGGCGCATACGCCAACCGCGCCGTGCCGGTGTCGATATACGCCACAAGCAGCCCCGAGCAGGTGGCCTACATCGTGCGCGACGCAGGCGCCCGCATCCTCTTCACCGGCGACCAGCGCCACTACGATGCAGCCCGCAGCATAGCCGCCGGCTGCCCCTCGCTGGAGCGCATCGTCGTCTACAATCCCGAGGTGAAGCTCGACCCCGACGACACCACCACCATGCGCTGGGCCGACTTCCTGACCCTCGGGCAGGCCGCCTCGCCCATGTGCCGCGCGGCCGTCGAGGCCCGCACCGCAGCCGCCTCGCCGGACGACATCTTCACGCTGATATACACCTCCGGCACCACCGGCGAGCCCAAGGGCGCCGTGCTGCCCCACAGCTGCATGAACGCCGCAGTGCGCATCCACGACGAGCGCCTCACCATGCTCAGCGACGCCGACAGCTCGCTCTGCTTCCTGCCCCTCAGCCACATCTTCGAGAAGGCCTGGACCTACTTCTGCCTCCACGTGGGCATACGCGTCGCCATCAACCGCGACCCCCACGCCGTGCAGCAGTCGCTGCGCCAGGTCAAGCCCACGTGCATGTGCTCCGTGCCACGCTTCTGGGAGAAGGTCTACGCCGCCATCGAGGAGCGCCTCGGACGCATGAAAGGCTTCCAACGCTGGATGGTGCAGCGCGCCCTGAAAGTAGGCGCCGAGCGCAACAACCGGTACGCCCGTCTCGGCCTCAAGGCCCCGTGGCTCCTGGAGCAACAGTATAAGTTCTTCGACAAGAAGATATTCGCCGCCCTGCGCCACGTCATAGGCATACCCCACGGCAACATATTCCCCACCGCCGGCGCCCCCCTGAGCGACAAGATTACCGAATTCCTCCACGCCTGCGGCATCGACATCGTCATAGGCTACGGCCTCAGCGAGACCACCGCCACCGTCACCTGCTACCCGCAGGTAGGCTTCGAGTTCGGCACCGTCGGCACCGTGCTCCCCGGCATACAGATGAAGATAGGCGACAACGACGAAATCCTCGTCAAGGGTCCCACCGTCATGCGCGGTTACTACAACCGCCCCAAGGAGACCGCCGAAGCCTTCACCCCCGACGGCTGGTTCCGCACCGGCGACGCCGGCCGCATCGACGACAGCGGCGCCCTCGTGCTCACCGAGCGCATCAAGGACCTCTTCAAGACCAGCAACGGCAAGTACATCGCCCCCCAGGCCATCGAGAGCCGCCTCGGCGAGGACCGCTACATCGAGCAGGTGGCCGTCATCGGCGACAGGCGCAAATACGTCAGCGCCATCATCGTTCCCGCCTTCGAGGCCCTGAAAGAGTACGCCCGCAGCAAGCGCATAAAATTCAGCGACATCGAGGACCTCGTCCAGAACAGCGAGATACGCCGCTTCATCGCCGAGCGCATCGAGCGCCTCCAGAAAGGCCTCGCAGGATTCGAGAAAGTGAAGAAATTCACCCTTCTTCCCCACGAATTCACCATCGAGGCCGGCGAACTCACCAACACCCTCAAAATCCGCCGCGCCATCATCAACGCCCTCTACGCCGACCAGATAGAGGCGATGTACGTCTGAATATAGTTTATTGATAGTATATAGGTAAGAGGGGCTCCCCCGCCTCTCCGCGCCACGCTTGTAGGGCTGCACCCCGGTGCAGCCGCCCCCCACATGTAGGGACGCACGGCCCGTGCGTCCGAGTCTAAAACAAAGTCTATCAGCTGATTACTCGCCGCATACCGGGTTGCCCCACACCATCCTCCACGTCAGACAAGTCCGACTCGTCCGACATGTCCGACCACCCGCAACAATCCATTGCACCCCCACTTGTATGTACGCACGGCTCGTGCGTCCGAGCCTAAACAAAGTATATCAGTTGTTTACCCGCCGCATGGCGGGTAAAATATGATTAGCCACGGGTTAAGGCGCAATGCGCCGTACCCGTGGTAAGTCCGCAAAAAAGCATCTACCCGCCGGATGGCGGGTTGCACAACAACGCCTCCCCGGGGCCGGTGAGGGAGGGCGGGTGCGGAACCGCGGCCGCCGGGGAACCGGGCCGGGGGGGGGGGGGTGAGTGGGGGGGGGGGAGCCG
>URSD01000068.1 GCA_900550395.1 uncultured Porphyromonadaceae bacterium
CCCTAAAAATTCCGATTTTATCTGAAATATTCAATTCTCAGAAGCTTTGACAATGGAGGTTTTGCAACACCCTCTAATCAACGATAAATGGGGGTTGTACACCTGCTAATACTTAATAACCAATTATTTACTTTGCTTTACCGGACAACAATAACAATCAATACTAAACGACTTAAAACAATGAGACAGCTTAATTCTGAAAAAATAGCGAATTTGCCGACCTTTAACCAGCAACTGGATGAGGAGTATGGAAAGCCCGGTACGCCGGGACGTGAGGAGTTTCACGAGGAAGTTCTCTCGTGGTATTACGGTCAGTTGCTCCGCAACCGCAGGCGAGAACTTAAAATGACCCAAAAAGAATTGGCTGAAAAGCTCGGGCGTGAACAAAGCTACATTGCGCGTGTGGAACGTGGGAAAGCGGACATTCAATTGTCAAGTTTCTTCCGCATTGCGGCGGTGCTCGGCATTCAGTTCATACCGACGTTTGTGTCCGTGCTGAAATAGCTGAGGGTGTTATCGAGTCCCTGAGGGTGTTATCAAAACAAAAAAACAGAAAAGGACAAAAATAACAGAAGTGAATTTTATTTGGTGGAGGATAGGTGAGATGGGCTGACTCGTCGGACCTGTCGGACTTATGCGCCGCGGCAGGGGCGGAGAATATTTGCCCGATTCACTAAAAAATTACTACCTTTGCACGTCGGCCGCGGGCCGACTTTATTACTACCAGATTACTACCAGACAATGAACAAACGGACAGCATTTGTATTTTCTCTTCTCGGCCTCCTTGCGCTACCGGCCGTGGCCGATACGATTGTACTTAAGGACGCCACACGGATGGACGTCTACAATGTGGAGGAAGCCGGCAAGTGGATTCTGTATACTGAACAGGCTGACGCCGACGCGCCGTTGCAGCGCATAGCGGCGGACAAGGTGTTCGCAATCAAGGTAGGCGACGGCGAGCTGAAGACAATCGGCGGGGCTCCGACCGACAACGCGAATGTGAAGGCTGAAACGGCGCAGACGCAGGCGGAGGACGGTCCGACGATGCTTGAAGCCAGGCCGTCGGCCGACAACAGCGAGAGAATTGCGTCGTACAACCGTCCGGAGCTGAAGCTTAAGAAGCCGAAGGACGAGAAATTCAACGAAAAACATGCCGACGATTTCTGCTCGGAATTCCTGTCGTTGTGGGGCGTGACGTCGGCCTCGGTGCTGGCTGACGACAACATCGCCATCGATTTCGAGATGGAAATGCCTCAGGGCAAGAAGGTAAGGCTCCTGCCGCAGCTCAAGGTCAAGATCACCAACAAGACGGACAAGCCGCTGTACATCGACCTCGCCAACAGTTTCAAATTCGCGGCGAACGGAACGGCCAAGCCTTTCTACACGAACTCTGTGTTTACCGAAGGCCGCACGGGCGGCCACGGCGCGTCGATGAACCTCGGCGCGGCCGCCGGCGCGCTGGGCATAGGCGGCGCCGTGGGTACGCTGGCAAGCGGCATTGGCGTAGGCGGCGGCTCGTCGAAGGCAGCGACAGTCACCACCACCGAGGACCGCTTCCTGATGATACCGCCTCACGGGGCTGTGTACATGCCGCCTATGAAGTATGCCAGCGGCAGCGAGCTGCGGGAGGACTATGAGACGCTTTATTTCCGCACCACACCGCTGGGCGGCGCGCTGACCCGCGACGGCGACATGAGGAGATACGACGGCAACAAGGGCTACATCCATACCCTTGAAGAGGACGGGCTCGACAATCCGCGCTACACAAGGGACGAGATGAAGGCGCCCATCGGACAGACGCGCGTGTTCGGCGAGGAGGATACGCCCAAGAAGCTGCGGCGCATAATCATGTACTCCACGTCGCCCTCGTTCTCCACCTACACCAACATTGAATTCACGCTGTACATGCGCGGAGCGTTCGGCGGCATCCTGCGATGGAATGTGCCAGTGGACTATGACGCATCGTGGTTTGATAACGAATATGACGGCCACCTGCTCGTAGGCGCCGGCGTAGTAAAGAAATAACAATAAACCTACCTGATTTTGGATTTAGACCCTTTTCCGGCCATGTTGCCGGCCGACCTTATCCCGGCGCTGCTGTGCGCGCTGCCTTCGGGCTTCAGCGCGGCGCAGGCCATAGCGCTGACGGTGGCGCTGCTGTGTCTTGTCATCTCGGGCTTTGTAAGCGGCAGCGAGATAGCGTTTTTCTCCCTGACTTCGGCGCAGTGCGACGAACTTGACGACACGCCCTGCGGACCGGCCGTGCGGTCGCTGCTCGCACGCCCCGAGCGACTGCTTGCCACCATCCTGATAGCCAACAATCTGGTGAACGTCACCATCGTAATCCTCTGTAACTTCGCCCTGGGCCCGGTGTTCGACAATATGCCGGAGATTCTGAGCTTCGTGCTCCAGACCGTCATCCTCACGTTCCTGATTCTGCTTTTCGGCGAGATACTGCCTAAAATCTACGCCAACAACTACCCTGTGCGCTGGGCTCGCTCGGCCGTGGGCGGCATCACCTTTTTCGAGAAGCTGTTCTCCCCGCTGTCGGGGCTGCTGGTGCGGTCGTCGTCCATCGTCAAGCGCGTGGTGAGCAAGCGCACGGACAGCGTCACCACCGACGAGCTGTCGACGGCGCTCGACATCACCGACGTCAAGGCCGGAGGCGACAAAGACATCCTGCAAGGCATCATCCACTTCGGCGACACGTCGGCCTCGGAGATAATGACGCCGCGCATCGACATCACCGACCTGGACGTCTCCCTCAGCTTCGGGGAGGTGATGAAGGTTGTGGTGGAAAGCGGCTATTCGCGTCTGCCCGTGTGCGACGGCTCGCAGGACAATATCTGCGGCGTACTGTATTCGCGCGACCTGTTGCCCTACGTGGGGCGCACGGCCGAGGACTTCCAGTGGCAGAAGCTGCTGCGCGAGCCTTACTTCGTGCCGGAAAGCCGCATGATCGACGATATTTTCGAGGATTTCCGCAAGCTGAAGATACACATGGCTATAGTGGTGGACGAGTTCGGCGGCACGCAGGGCATCGTGACGATGGAGGATGTGCTCGAAGAGATAGTGGGCGACATCAACGACGAGTACGACGACCAGGAGAGCACCTACAAGCGCCTGCGCGACAACACTTTCGTGTTCGAGGGCCGCACGCTGCTCACCGACTTCTTCCGCATCACGGGCCTCAACGCCGACGACTACGCCGAGGTGACGGACGACGCCGAGACGTTGGCCGGCATGATACTCGCCATCAAGGGCGACTTCCCGCGCGACAAGGAGCCGCTGGTCTACGGCCGCTGCCGCTTCCTGGTGCTGGACGTCACGGACCATCGCATCACCTCCGTGCGCGTGATGGTGATGCCGGAATCCGAGGAGCAATGACACGCCTGCTGCCGCTGCTGACAGTCCTGCTGCTGACCCTGGCGGCAAGCGCCTGCGGCGATGCCGCGGCGCCCTCCGACGCCACCCCGCGGCGACGCGGCTATCCGCGCCTGCCGGAATACGACAGCGCCTACGCGGCCGCGCCGCGGGCGCTGCTGCACCTGGAGCTGAACACCGCGGCATGCGTGACCGACAGCAACGCCGGACGCTGGCTGACGGTGAGCTACCCGCGACATTCCTCATATATATATATAACGGTAAGCACGGCGGCGTCGGCCGACGAACTCAAGGACATCCTCGCCAACCGCCGCGAGCGCATAGGCCTCAACCTCGGGGGCATAGCGGGCGAGACCACGCACATCGCCTCGGCCGACGGCGGCTTCGAGGCCGCGCTGGTGGAGGCGCCGGGCGCCGGCACGCCCCTGCAGTTCGTGGCTACCGACGGCGCGGGGTATGTGGTAAGCGGCGCCGCGCGCATAGACGTGGCCGCCGACGCGCCATATGACTCCATCAGCCCCATAGTGGCGACGCTGCGCCGCGACATCGTCCACATGCTGAGCCATCTGCAAGCGCCATGACGCAATTCCCCACAGGCATAGAAGAGCGCCATTATGGCGACGTGCGCGTGCTGCTGGCTCCGTTGCCCGCGGCGCCCACGCGCCGCGAGGCTGAGCTGGAGGCGGAGCGCATGCTGCTGCCCGGCCTCACGATACGGCACAATGCCGACGGGGCGCCGTCGGTGGAAGGATCGGACGAGGCCATCTCCATCTCGCACTCGCGCACGCACATAGCAATAGCCATCGGGGGCGAGGCTCCTCTGGGCATCGACATCGAGACTCCGCGCGCACAGCTGCGCGCCGTGGCGCCTCGGGTGCTGAGCGCCGACGAGCTCAGGGTCTACGGCACCACCACGGACGGGCTGCTGAGGGCCTGGACGCTGAAGGAGGCGCTCTACAAGGCGGCGCTGACGCCGGGGCTTGACTTCCGGCGCGACATACGCCTTCCGCTTGACCTCACAAAAAAAGAAGCTACTGTCGTGCGTCCGGGAGGAGGCACGAAGAGCTTCATGATTCTTGCAGCCGAGGCGGCGCCGGACGGTTTTTGGTCTTTGGTCTTGGGTCTAAGGCTTAGAGAATAGCACGGCGGGTAATCGCCTGATGGACGGAGGGGTGGAATGCGAGTATGTTGCAGAACCTCCGATTGCAGGGACGCACGGCTCAAATTATTGTTGTCCGGTAAAACGGGAACAACCCGCGCTCGTCGCGGGTTGAATGTGGTTAGCTTTTACCTTTGCAGTCGAGATCTCCGTTAAC
>URSD01000069.1 GCA_900550395.1 uncultured Porphyromonadaceae bacterium
CCGTAGGCCATGACGCCACCCTGGGCAGCGACGGCGCAAGCAAGCGCGGCCAGGTGCACATCAGCAGCATCGAAATCTACTCCGTAAAGTAAAAAAGCTTCATACATACAGAATATGTTCAATATCAAGCAATACGCAAAGGTTCTTGCTCTGGCGGCCGTAGCCGCCGGCGGCTTCACCTCCTGCCAGGACGACTTCGACGACCCGGCTGTGGATGTGCCTGTGGCGAAGAACCAGCCGAACATTACCCTGGCCGAGCTCAAGGCCGAATTCTGGCAGGAAGGCCAGGCCAACTATGCCACCAAGATCGAGCCACGCGAGGACGGCAGCCACTACATCGTGCACGGTACCGTCATCAGCAGCGACGAGGCCGGCAACGTGTTCAAGAATCTCGTCATCGACGACGGCACGGCAGCGCTGCCCTTCAGTATCGACCGCTACAACCTCTATCAGAACTACCGCCGCGGTCAGGAGCTCGTGATTGACCTGACGGGCATGTACATAGGTATGTACAACGGCTACATGCAGGTGGGCCAGAAGGAGGCCTACAACGACGAGTGGGAGGTGAGCTTCATGTCGCCGCAGACCTTTACTGCCGGTGTCGAGCTCAACGGCCTGCCCAATCTGGCTGCCGTAGACACCCTCGTGGTGAACAGCTTCGACCAGATTCCCGCCACTCCCACCGGTCTCCAGACCTGGCAGGGACGCCTGGTGCGCTTCAACAACGTGCACTGGCAGAACGGCGGCGTGGACACCTACTCCACCTACCACAGCAGCGGCGTTAGCCAGAACATCGTGGACATCAACGGCGCCACGCTGGCAGCGCGCACAAGCGGCTACTCCAACTTCTGGAACGAGACGCTGCCCGAGGGCCAGTGCGACGTAGTCGCCATCCTCGGCTACTACGGCTCGGCGTGGCAGCTCGTGCTTCTCGACGGCAACAACAGCCTCAACATAGGCAAGCCCACCGTGGCTCCCGGCAACGAGGCCAATCCCTACAGCGTGGCCGAGGCCGTAGCTCTCGAAGAGGCAGGCAAGACGGCAAGCAACGTATGGGTGCGTGGCTACATCGTGGGCACCGTGGCTCCCGAGGTCGAGACCGTCACGGGCAACGGCGACATAGAGTGGGGCACCGACCCGACGCTTGCCAACACCGTAGTCATATCTTCCGACCCGGAGGGCCAGAACCTTGCCAACGCCCTCGTGCTCGCTCTGCCCGAAGGCAGCCCCATGCGCGAGTACGTCAACATCAAGCAGCATCCCGAGAACGTGGGCAAGCTGCTCGACGTGCGCGGCAACCTTGAGAAGTACATGGGCACTTACGGCGTCACCGGCAACCGCGGCACAGCCTCCGAGTTCAAGCTTGAAGGCGTGGAGATAGGCGGCTCTATCCCTTCCGGCGACGGCACCCAGGCTTCGCCCTACAACCCCGGACAGGTCATCGGCAAGAATCCGACGAGCACCTCGGAGGCCGTGGAAAGCGGCGTGTGGGTAAAGGGCTACATCGTGGGCACAATGCCCGCCGAAAGCACCTATCTGGACAAGGCAGTCTTCGGTCTGCCCGCCGACGGTCAGAACCTCAACCTCGTCATCGCTCCGACAGCCGACTGCACCGACGCCTCGAAGTGTGTGGGCGTTCAGCTCAACACCTCTATCCGTGCCGCCCTTAACCTCGTCGATAATCCCGGCAATCTGGGCAAATGGCTGGCCGTGCAGGGTGACATCATGAAATACTGCGGCGGTCCCGGCATCAAGAACATCAAGGCTTACGAGCTGGAGGGCGGCGTTACGCCTCCCACCCCCGCTACGGCGCTGTATTCCGTAGGCTTCCAGGACGGCACCACCGGCGGCTTCACCGTCGAGAATAAGGTCGGCGACAGCGGCTGGTATGCCAAATCGAGCAACCCTGCCTGCGTCATCGCCAACAGCTACAAGAACGGCACCAATCAGGCGGCCGACAGCTGGCTCATCTCGCCGCAGTTGAAGCTTGACGGCACCGACCTCACCATGAGCGTGAAGCAGGGTCTCGGCTTCTACTTCCCCACCGCGCAGGACGAATTCTACACCGTGCTCATCAAGGAGGTATCCGCAACAAACTGGACACAGCTCACCCTCACAAACTTCCCGACCAAGGGTTCCGGCAACTGGAGCTCCGCTTTCGCCGAGAATACATGGGATATCGCCGCATACGCCGGCAAGACCGTGCAGGTGGCATTCCGCTACGTCAACGACGGCGCCACGAGCCGTGCGTGGGAACTTCAGGACTTCAGCATCAAGGGCAACGGCAAGGTTGAGGTGGTAGGTTCCGTAACTCCCGACCCCGATCCGACTCCTGACCCCGACCCGGATCCCGATCCCACGCCTGACCCGACTCCCGGCGACGCCGTGACGATTTCGGCCATCAGCATACCTCACGGCGACACCCCGACGGCTACGGGCGACGTCAGCGGCGACCTGACCGAAGGCGGCTACACCATAGCTACGGCCAAGAACGGCGGCGCAACGGCTCCCGCCGTCAACGTCTACAACGGCGTCGGCACGCTGCGTCTGTACGCTGACAATACCGTCACCATCAGCGGCGGCGCAATGGCGAAGATAGTGTTCACGCTCAACACCGCCACCGGTGCGAAGCGCTACACCACGTTCACACCCAGCACGGGCGCTCTGAATCCCGCGCAGGCAAGCGACGACAGCAGCATCACCTGGACCGGCAACGCCACCAGCGTGACCTTCACCGTAGGCCATGACGCCACCCTGGGCAGCGACGGCGCAAGCAAGCGCGGCCAGGTGCACATCAGCAGCATCGAAATCATCCCCGTTAAGTAATACGGTATAAGACAGCTCTATCAAGCAGCCCCGCCATTCTCCCATCAGGACGGCGGGGCTGCCAACTTTTTTGGCACGGTTTTTGTTGTAGCCTATATATCAACAAATAAATAAAGAAATGGAAAACAAAGAAATCATCAAGCCCGGCAAGTACACCGAACTCATATACAAGCTCTACGCCGTGGAACCCGACGGCAAGGAGGAACTCATCTACGAAAGCGACGCGGAGGAGCCCGAGAAGCTGGTTTTCGGCGTGACGCGCGGCGTGCTGCCCGTGCTTGAGAAAGCCCTCGACGGCCTCGCCGCCGGAGAGAAGTTTGCCGTGACGGCCGGCCCTGACGAGGCGTTCGGCCACCACGACCCCGAGCAGGTGGTGACGCTGGACCGCGACGTGTTCATGGTCGACGGCAAGTTTGACGAGGAAGCCATCAAGGCCGGCAACCGCCTGCCCATGATGACCGCCGACGGCTACCGCATCGACGGCCTCGTGACGGAGGTAACTCCCGAGCATGTGAAGATGGACTTCAACCACCCGCTGGTGGACCGCACGGTGCGCTTCGACGGCGAAATCAAGACGGTGCGCGACGCCACTCCCGAAGAACTGGCTCCCGCCCACGGCGGCTGCGGCTGTCACGGCGGCTGCCACGACGGCGAATGCGGCGACTCGTGCGGCTGCGATGGCGGCGACTGCTCGGACGGCGGTTGCGGCTGCGGCAAGTGAGACTCACGCTCTGACGAATAATAAGGCGCGACATGCTCCGGTTCATCACGGAGCGTGTCGCGCTACATTTTTATGGTTACAAAAAATATTTCAGTCCTGTCATTACCCGCCGCATGGCGGGTAAAATCTGGTTCCGCGGATTAAGGCGTGCAGCGCCGTATCCGCGGTAGGAACAGGAGGGCGCATCTACCCGCCGGATGGCGGGTTGCACGGCCCATTATAGACAGTAACAAGTCAGTTCCTGAGCGTGGTGCAACCCGCCATCCGGCGGGTAGATGCGTTTGTGACGCTTTTACCGCGAGTATGTCGCTCCCTACCGCTCGCTCCTTAACTCGCGGAAATCTAGGAGTCGCGCAAGCGAAAAGTGTTAAAAAATCAGTCTGAGTTGTGTTTTAAC